>CAYQCL010000035.1:0-23272 GCA_964416065.1 uncultured Oscillospiraceae bacterium
GCCGTGGAAGCCATAACGGCGTACGTGCAGGCGCTCATAGTATTCATAGGGCACGCCATAGAGATAGGCCTTGGGCGGCATGGTCTGATGGAAGGCGGTGTCGAAGACGGCCACGTTGGGCGTGCCGGGCATGACCTTCTCGCAGGCTTCGATGCCCATGAGGTTGGCTGGGTTGTGCAGGGGGCCGAGGGGAATGTTGGCGCGGATCGCGTCCTTGACCTCCTCGTTGATGAGCACGCTGGCGGTGAATGCCTCGCCGCCGTGCAGCACACGATGGCCTACCGCGCCGATCTCGCTCATTTCCTTGACGGCGCCCTTTTCGGGATCGGTCAGAGCCTGGATCATGAGGGAGCAGGCCTGGGTATGATCCTCGATGGGCTGCTCGATGACGATCTCCTGTCCGTTCGCCTTCTGGGTCAGCTTGCTGCCCTCGATGCCAATGCGCTCGACCAGGCCCTTAGCCAGAAGCTTTTCGCCGTCCATGTCCACCAGTTGGTATTTCAGAGAGGAAGAACCCGCGTTTACGATCAGAATTTTCATTGGTCGTTCTCCTTATCTTGCTTATCTTAGCCCTGCGCCTTTACGGCGGTGATGGCGACAACGCCCACGATGTCATCCACGGAACAGCCGCGGCTCAGGTCGCTGACCGGCTTGGCAAGGCCCTGAATGATGGGGCCGACGGCCTCGGCACCGCCCAGACGCTGCACCAGCTTATAGCCGATGTTGCCGGCCTGAAGGTCGGGGAAAATCAGGACGTTGGCGTGACCGGCGACGGTGCTGCCGGGGCTCTTGAGCTGTCCGACGCTTTCCACCAGCGCCGCGTCCGCCTGAAGCTCGCCGTCAAGCTGAAGCTCCGGCACGAGCTCATGCGCGAGCTTCGTGGCCTCCTGCACCTTGGTCACGTTGTCGTGCTTGGCGCTGCCCTTGGTGGAGAAGGAAAGCATGGCCACGCGCGGGTCGATATCCACCAGCTGCTTGCCGGAGGAGGCGCTGGCGACGGCGATCGCGGCAAGCTCCTCGGCCGTCGGGTTGGGGATGACGGCGCAGTCGCCGAAGATCATCACGCCGTTGTCGCCCCATTTGGGATCGGGCAGCTCCATGATGAAGCAGCTGGAGACGACCTTGATGCCCGGGGCCGTCTTGATGATCTGCAGCGCGGGACGAAGCACGTTGCCGGTGGAGTTGATCGCGCCGGCGACCATGCCGTCCGCGTCGCCCGCCTTGAGCATCACGGCGCCATAGTATAGCGTGTTCTTCGTCACAAGCTCGGTGGCCTGCTCAAGCGTCATACCCTTGGCCTTGCGCAGCTCAAAGAGCAGCTCGGCGTAGGCGGCGCCTTTTTCGCTGACGGCGGGATCGATGATGGCGATGCCGCTCAGATCGGTGCCGGTCTCGGCGGCGACCTTCTTTACCTCGTCAGGGTTGCCAAGCAACGTCACGCGCGCGATGCCTTCCTTCAGAATCTTCGCGCTGGCCTGCACGGTGCGGGGCTCGGTGCCCTCGGGCAGGACGATGTGCTGAACGTTGGCCTTGGCTTTTGCTTTGATTTTCTCAATGGCGGACATGTTCTTTTCCTCCCTAGTGTGCTAAAATACAAAGGGTATATGTATTTCCATCCAAAGCAGTATACAACTTTTTTATGTTAAATGGAAGGGGGAAGCCCAAAAAAGCATGGATACAAAACCGGTTGTCGGGGTGATCTGCGAGTATGATCCCTTCCATCTTGGTCACGCGCGCCAGCTTTCCCTGATCCGCCGCCGCCTGCCCGACGCGCGGATCGTGTGTGTGATGAGCGGCTGCTTTACCCAGCGAGGCATGCCCGCCATGCATCCGCCCGTCGAGCGGGCGCGGACGGCGCTTTGCGGCGGGGCTGATCTGGTGCTGGAGCTGCCGTGCGCCTTCGCCGTGCGGGACGCGGAGAACTTTGCTCTGGGCGGGGTAGAGATTTTGAACCGGCTGGGCTTTGTGACGCGTCTTTGCTTTGGCGCGGAGGATGAACTGGAAGCGCTGGAGCCCGCGGCGCGGCTGCTGGAGAACCCGACTCCCGATTTTACGAAGGGGCTTCAAGCGGCGCTTGCGCGGGGGGAAAGCTTCGCCGCTGCGCAGGGAGCGGCGCTCAACGGCTGCCTTGGCACGCCGCGCGCGTGGGAGGCTGCCCCCTGGGAGAAGCCGAACAATATCCTGGGCATCTGTTATCTTCGCGCGCTTCTGCGCCTGAAAAGCTCGATCCGACCCATGGCGGTATGCCGCGAGGGAAAGTATCATGAAACCGAATTGAAGGCGGGAGGCTATCCGTCCGCTACGGCCGTGCGGCGTGCGTTTCTCGGAGGCGACCTTGCGGCGGCGGACTCCGCCTGCCCCGCGCCGCTCTCACGCGCGCCCGTCTGTCCGCCGGACGCTCTGGATCGCGTCCTGATCTACTGTCTGCGTCAAATGGAGCCGGACGCGCTGCGCCTTCTGCCGGATTGCTCGGAGGGGCTGGAAAACCGGCTGAAGGCATGCGCCATGAAGGCGTCCACGCGTGAGGAGCTGCTTTCCCTTCTCAAGACGAGGCGCTATTCCCGCGCGCGGCTGAGCCGCCTGTGCTGCCATGCGCTGCTGGACATGACCGAAAAGATGTTGAAGGAGCATCCCTATCCCGAGTACGCCCGCGTGCTGGGACTACGCCGGGATGCGGGGGAGCTGCGGGAACGGCTGAGGCATAGCCAAATTCCCATCATCGCGAAGGCGGCGGACGGGGAGACGTCAGGCCCGCTTTGGCGGTTGGATCGGCGGGCCTACGATCTGTGGGCGCTGGGAGCCGGCCTTCCGGCGGGGATGATGTACACGCAGGGAGTAGCCGTGCTTTGATAATTTTGCTCTTGCGCGTGCAAAAAGCTGTGCTACAATAGAGGCGCTTTCCCATTCCAGATGACGAAGGAGAGTCCCATGAAAACGCTTTTGCCATTTCTCAAGCCCTATCGCAAGGAATGCGTTATCAGCCCGCTGTTCAAGCTGCTGGAAGCGATCCTGGAGCTGTTCGTCCCGCTCATCATGGCGGCGATCATCGACAACGGCATTCAGTCGCGCGATGTCAGCTATGTGCTCAGAATGGGTCTGCTGCTGGTGGGACTGGGTCTGCTCGGCTTTCTGAGCTCCGTCACCGCGCAATATTTTGCGGCCAAGGCGGCGGTAGGCGCGACGGCCAGGCTGAAGTCGGCACTGTTTCAGCATATTCAGCGTTTTACCTATACGCAGCTGGACAGCATCGGCGCGCCCACGCTCATCAACCGTATGACCACCGACATGAATCAGGTGCAGACCGGTGTGAATATGACGCTGAGGCTGCTTCTGCGTTCCCCCTTCGTGGTGCTGGGCGCGACGATCATGGCCTTTACGGTGGACGCGAGGACGGCCCTGATTTTTCTTGCGCTTATTCCGGTGCTTACGCTGGTGGTCGTGGGCATCATGCGCCTTACGCTGCCCCGTCACCGTCAGGTGCAGGGGCAGCTGGATAAGGTGCTTTTGCATACCCGCGAAAACCTGACCGGCGTGAGGGTGCTTCGCGCCTTTGGCAAGCAGGAGAGCGAGATTGAGGCTTACGAGGGTGACAACCGGCTTTTATGCGATATGCAGCGTCAGGTGGGACGGCTTTCCGCGCTGATGAACCCGCTGACATATGTGCTCGTCAACGGCGCGCTGGCGGCGCTTTTGTGGAGCGGCGCCGTTCAGGTTTCCACCGGCGCGCTGTCTCAGGGCGCGGTGGTGGCGCTGGTGAATTATCTATCGCAGATTCTGGTGGAGCTGATCAAATTCGCCAATCTGATCGTGACGATCACCAAGTCCATCGCCTGCGCGGGCCGCATCGAGAGCGTGCTTACGCTTGAGGTCGGCATGGAAGAGGGCGTGGATGGGGAGCCAGAGGGCGAGAGCGGAGAGGAATGCGTGCGCTTTGAGCATGTTTGCGCGCGTTATGAAAACGCGGGGGCCGAGTCGCTTTCGGATATCAGCTTTACGGCGCTTCGGAGGCAGACCGTCGGCGTTATCGGCGGCACGGGCTCGGGCAAGAGTACGCTGGTCAATCTGATTCCGCGCTTTTATGAGGCCGTCTCCGGTCGTGTGCTGGTGGACGGCGTGGACGTCAGGCGGTACGGCGGCGAGGCGCTTCGCGAAAAAATCGGCGTGGTGCCGCAGCGCGCTGCGCTCTTCCAGGGAACCATACGCGACAACCTGCGCTGGGGAAAGCAGGACGCGACGGATGACGAGCTGTGGCGCGCTCTGGAGACCGCCCAGGCGGCGGAGATCGTGCGCGGAAAGGAGCATGGCCTGGACGAGATAATCGAGCAGGGTGGGCGCAACCTCTCCGGCGGACAGCGCCAGCGCCTGACCATTGCCCGCGCGCTGGTCAGGCAGCCCGAAATCCTGATCCTGGATGACAGCGCGTCCGCGCTGGATTACGCCACCGACGCGGCGCTGCGCAAGTCGCTGCGCGCCATGGAGGGCGGCGCGACAGTCTTTATCGTCTCTCAGCGCGCCAGCTCCATCCGCCACGCCGATTTAATCCTTGTTCTGGACGACGGGCGGCTGGTGGGCAGCGGCACGCATGACGAGCTGCTCAGAAGCTGCTCCGTTTATCAGGAAATCTATTATTCGCAGTATCCGAAGGAGGCGGCGTGATGAAACAGGATGCTTCCCGCAAAAACACGCTGCGCCGCGTACTGCGGTATGTGGGGCGTTATAAGGGTTATCTGCTTTTCTCCCTTGTTCTGTGCGTGGTCACTGTGGCCTCCACGCTCTATGTTCCCATCCTGACCGGCAACGCGGTCGATCTGATGCTGGGCGCGGGAGAGGTGGATTTTGTGGCGCTGTGGCCTCTCCTTGTCAAAATCTGCGTATTGATTGCCGTGACGGCGGCCGCGCAATGGCTGATGGGCCTTTTGAACAACCGCATGACCTACTGCACGGTTCGGGATATCCGCTCCGACGCGTTTCGTCACATCCAGCATTTGCCGCTTTCCTTCCTGGATCAGAACCCAACGGGCGATCTGGTCAGCCGCGTGATCGCGGACGTTGATCAGTTCGCGGACGGCCTGCTTTTGGGCTTTACCCAGCTGTTTACCGGCGTTCTGACCATTTTGGGCACGCTGTTTTTCATGTTCTCGGTCAACGCCGTGATCGCCGCTGCGGTCGTGATCATTACGCCGCTGAGCCTGGTCGTCGCCGCCTTTATTGCCAAGCGGACGTTTGAAATGTTCGCAAAGCAGACAAAAATGCGGGGCGAGCAGACCGCTTTGATTGACGAGATGGTCACGCACCAGAAGGTGGTGCGTGCCTTCTCGATGGAGGACGAGGTGCAGGATCGCTTTGACGAGGTAAATCAGAGACTGGAGGAGTGCAGCCTCAAGGCGATCTTCTTCTCCTCCCTGACCAATCCGTCCACGCGCTTTGTAAACGCCCTGGTATACGCCTGCGTGGGTGTCGCGGGCGCGATTGTGGCCGTGACGACGGGCGGAATCACGGTCGGACAGCTTTCGGCGTTTTTGAGCTACGCCAACCAGTACACCAAGCCGTTTAACGAGATTTCCGGCGTGGTGACGGAACTGCAGGGCGCGTTGGCGTGCATCCGCCGCGTGCTGGATCTGATCGACGAGCCCGCCGAAACGCCGGATGCGCCAAACGAGCTGATCCATGTGGACGGCTCCGTCAGGCTGTCGGATGTGAGCTTCTCCTATACGCCCGAGCGCAGGCTCATTGAGCACTTCAATCTATCTGTGAAGCCCGGCCAGCGCATCGCCATCGTCGGTCCGACGGGCTGCGGCAAAACGACGCTGATCAATTTGCTGATGCGCTTTTACGACGTGAATGACGGAAAAATCGAGGTCAGCGGTCAATGCGTCGCCGATGTGACGCGTTCAAGCCTTCGCGCGGCCTATGGCATGGTGCTTCAGGAAACCTGGCTGAAGGCGGGCACCATTCGCGACAACATCAAAATGGGCCGTGAGGACGCGACTGACGAGGAAATCATCGAGGCGGCAAAGGCGACGCACGCCCACAGCTTCATCAAGCGTCTGCCGGAAGGCTATGATACCGTCATCAACGAGGACGGCGGCAGCCTGAGCCAGGGCCAGAAGCAGCTTCTCTGCATCACCCGCGTGATGCTGGCGCTGCCGCCCATGCTGATCCTGGACGAGGCGACCTCCTCCATCGACACGCGAACCGAGCAGCGCATCCAGCGCGCCTTTGAGAAGCTCATGACCGGCCGCACCAGCTTCATCGTGGCGCACCGCCTGTCCACCATACAGAACGCGGACGTCATTCTGGTCATGAATCAGGGTAACGTGATCGAGCAGGGTACGCACGACGAGCTGCTCAAAAAGGGCGGCTTCTACGCGAAGCTCTACCAGAGCCAGTTTGAGGCGGCGTAAGGAGCGGCAGAGGAGATTCAGAAATACTTTTCGTATTCGCCCTGGGGGAATTCCCCTTCAAGTCCCAGCACCCTTGGCCAGCGGCCGGTTTCGGCGATGAGAAAGCCCATGAGCATGCCCATGTGCGTGTGCAGGTGCCGGTGCTGGCCCAGAATGAGCGTCATGCGGGTGAAACGGCAGTTTTCGGGCTTTTCATAGAGCATCGCGTCGTTCAGGGAGGAGAGATAGAGGGTGATTTTTCCCTCGATGTCCGTTAGATAGTTCTCGATGGCCTCGCGGGAGAGGTGGCCCTGTGCGAGCGTATCCAGGTCGTTGAGCCTGTCCGTATGGATAGAAGGCTCGGTATAGATGCCGGGGCTGATGAACCAGCGGTCGAGCGAATGAAGCGTATGATAGATGTGCTTCCAGACGGGCATTTCGCAATACAGGCTGTCCCACATCGCGTCCGGCACACAGTCGATGACGTTGCGAATCTCCCAAAGGGCGCGGCGCGTCTGTTCACGGACGCTTTGAACCAGATTTTCCATGCTTAAGCCTCCCTATCGCTTGGTTGACACCAAATCAAAACTCTGTTATACTCCGCTTTCGGACGGAGTTTTCGTCCGTCAAAGGAGGAAGGAACCATGATTGAGTCGCGCTGCGGCCTTTTGTGCAGCGAATGCAAGTACCGCGAAATCATGAAATGCGAGGGCTGCTTGAAAATCAAGAAGCCCTATTGGGGCAAAAACTGTCCTATTAAAAATTGCTGCGAGGGAAAGAACAGAGAGCATTGCGGGCAATGTGACCGCTTCCCCTGCAAGCAGTTGCACGAGTTTGCCTACGATCCCGCCACGGGCAGCGAGGGCACGCGCATCGAGCAGCTAACCGACTGGCAGGGGGAAGTGATTCCATGAGCGAACTGGATAAGCTGCACAGCGGCGAGCTTTACTTCCCGGGGGATCCCTCCATTCTGGAGGAACAGGTTCAATGCCTGGAGAAGCTCTACACATTCAACCAGACGCGCCCATCGGAAATGGGACGCAGGGAAGAGATGCTCAGGGAAATGTTTGCCGAGATTGGCGAGGGGTGCTATATCGAGCCGCCCCTGCATGCCAACTTTGGCGGGCGTCACGTCCATTTCGGCAAAGGGGTATACGCGAATTTCAACCTCACGCTGGTCGATGATACGCATGTCTATGTCGGAGACCATACCATGATCGGCCCCAACGTCACCATCGCGACGGCGGGGCATCCGATTCTGCCGCGGCTCCGTGAAGAGGGCATTCAATACAACGTGCCCGTCCGCATCGGGCGCAACTGCTGGATTGGCGCGGGCGCGATTCTTCTGCCTGGCGTTGTCATCGGAAACAACACGGTGGTGGGCGCGGGCAGCGTTGTAACCAAGTCCCTGCCCTCCGATGTGGTGGCGGTGGGCAACCCGTGCCGCGTGCTGCGTCCCATTGGCGAGCGGGACAGGGAATTTTACTTCAAAGACCGCAGGATTGTTCAGGGAGAAGGATAACAGATTCGGAGCGTCTGGTCAATGCAGACGCTTTTTCTTTAAATGAAAAAGTTGCCTCGTCAAAAGAATTGACGGGCGGCCCCAAAGAGGGTGGATCAATCAGTCGGCGGTCACGACGACGCGCCAGCTGTAAGAAGCGTTTTCTTTGGTAAGCATGAAGGAATAGGTGATTTCGTCATTGCGGCCGGAAGCGGCTTTCCATTCCTTGCCGTTAAAATACTCCCAGCACAGGGTAAAGCTCGTTCCATCGAAGCCGCTGAGCTCCGCCTCCAGCTTTACGACATCGCCGATCGAAAAGCGGGTGCCGACGATGCGGATCGAAACGCTGCGCGCGGGCTTGGCGGTTGCTTTAGGTGCTTCCGTCGCTTCAGCCTCTTCCGTCGCGTCGGGTGCTTCCGTCGCGGCAGGATCTTCCGTTACCTCGGGGGAGCCTCGGCGATCGGCTCCTGAGCGGGAATCTCGGTGGGATCAGGTGTTTCCTCAACGGGAGCGGAGGTAGATTCGCTGACGGCGGTGGGAGTCGGCGCCACGGTCTCATCGGATGCTTCCGTGACGGAAGCGGACTCGCTCACGGTGACGGAAGCCGATTCCACGGTCGTTGTCTTCACGTCGGTCTCCGTGGTCTCCACGGGCTTGGGAGTGGCAATAACATCAGCGGAGTTTTCCTGAGCGGCGGGCGTGCTCTTGACGGGTTCCGGCGTGCTTTCATTGACGACGATGGGCTCCATCCCATCAGCAACCTCTTCCGCCACCGCGCCAAAAGCAAGGCTCAGGGTTAATAACATGGCCACGATCATCGTTACCATTTTCAAATTCTTTTTCATAATCATCCATCATCCTTTCCTGCACCGCCGGAGCTTTTTCAGATCCTGAGGATAGTATAGTAGCGAACGGTTACATGACCTGCCACATTTGGGGCTTTTTTAAAGAATTTTTCCCCAAAACGTCTTTTTGCTTCTTCGTTTTTGATCTCGATTTGACATTCGGCCGCACGTATGGTACACTTGCTCCATTCACAGATAAGGTATGAAGGAGTGTGATATCGCCGTGGACGGCGATCCGGCCCGAATGTTCCGTTTGATATGGCCTTGTGCCCCCGCGGAATATTCCGCTCACACCCCTGGAAGCGCGACGGCGTTTTGCCCCGCGCTTCTTGTCGTATTTGCCAAAGGCGGATATAGGTCGGCTTTGGCCGTTATTTAGAAGGAGGAATTCCCAGGCATGCAGGATGTCCCTTTACAGGTTCTTTCAATGGTCGTGCTCATCATGCTGTCCGCGTTTTTTTCGGCTACGGAGACCGCGTTTTCGTCTTTGAATCGAACGAGGCTGAAAAGCATGGCGGATCGCGGCAAAAAACGAGCGGCGGCTACGCTTGCGCTTTCCGAACGCTATGACGAGCTTCTTTCCACGATATTGATTGGAAATAACATCGTCAACATTGCGCTGGCCTCTATTGGTACCATTGTGTTTGTGGGCTGGATCGGCTCGGCGGGCGTGAGCGTCTCCACCGCCGTCATTACTGTGGTTGTGCTGATCTTTGGCGAGATATCCCCCAAAAGCTTGGCCAAGGAAGCGCCGGAACGCTTCGCGATGGCCGTCACGCCGGTCATCGCTGCGCTGATGGTGTTGCTCAAGCCTGTCAATTGGTTGTTTTCCAGATGGAAGAAATTTTTAAGGAAGGTTTTCAGCGTCAGGGACGACCGCTCGCTTACGCAGGATGAGCTGCTGACCTTGGTGGAGGAGGTCGAGCAGGAGGGCGGCATGAATGCCGATGAAAGCGAGCTGCTCAAGAGCGCGATCGAATTTCACGACCTCGATGTCAGCGATATCCTCACGCCGCGTGTGCGGGTGGACGGCGTGCCGTTGGAGAGCACGGTCAAGGAAACGGCGGATCAGTTTGAGCAGTCTGGCTACTCACGGCTGCCGGTGTATGAAGAAACGCTGGATCATATCGTGGGCGTTATTCATCAGAAGGATTTCTATGGCAGGGTGCGTAAGGGAGGCGACTTCTCGATGGCCGAGATTATGAAAAAGCCCGTCTATGTGCCCCAAGGAGCTAAAATCAGTGATACGCTGAGACTTTTGCAGCGTACGCAGTCTCAGATGGCCGTCGTGGCAGATGAGTACGGCGGCACGGTCGGTATTCTTACCATGGAGGATATCCTTGAAGAGCTGGTAGGGGAAATCTGGGACGAGCACGATGAGGTGGAGGAGCCATTCCGCTTTTTTGACGAAAACACATGCAGGGCGCTTGGCTCCGCCGATCCCGAGGAACTGTTTGAGAGGCTCGGCATCGCCGCCGAGACGGAGGCCAGCACCGTCGGGGGCTGGGTGATGGAAATGACCGAGCGGGTTCCCAAGGCGGGGGACGGCTTCGACTGCGACGGCTGGCATGCGACCGTGCTGAAGACCGATGGACGGCATGTACAGGAGATCGAGCTACAAAGGAAGGCTGACGCGCCGGCAATGTAACCGTCTTGTAATGCAAAAAGATAAGAAAAAATCCGCGCTGCGCGCGGAGGAACAGGAAGGATCATATGGCAAAGCTTTGGGATGGACGCTTTGAAAAGCCCACGGATACCTTGATGGACGATTTTCAGGCCTCCCTTTCATTTGATCAGAGGCTGATCGAATGCGATATCACCGGCTCCATCGCCCACGCGACGATGCTGGGCGAGCAGGGGATCATTCCAAGGGAGGACGCTGAGCGTATCGTCACGGGGCTTGAGGAGATTCTCAAAGAGTACCGCGCGGGTACGCTTGAGATCGACAAGACGGCTGAGGATGTGCATATGTTCGTCGAGGCGCTTTTGACTGAGCGTATCGGCGAGGCGGGGAAGCGGCTTCACACCGGCCGAAGCCGCAACGATCAGGTCGCTCTTGACATGCGTATGTACGCGCGTATGGCGTGCGGGCATGAGCGCGAACTGCTTCTGAAGCTGATCGAGCTGCTTACGGAGCTTGCCCAAAAGCACACGGAAAGCATCATGGCGGGCTATACCCATTTGCAAAAGGCGCAGCCCGTGACGCTGGGCTTCCATCTGATGGCTTACGCGCAGATGTTTATGCGCGATGTTGTGCGCTTCGAGCACGCCTATGAGGAGGCGGACGTGATGCCGCTGGGCTCCGGCGCGCTTGCCGCAACGACCTACCCGCTCAACCGCGAGCGGGTATGCGAGCTGCTGGGCTTTTCCCGCATAACGGATAACGCGCTGGACGGCGTGAGCGACCGCGACTTTCTTCTTTCCTTTCTTTCGACCGCGAGCATTTGCATGATGCATTTGAGCCGCTTCTGCGAGGAGCTGATCCTCTGGAGCACCAACGAGTTTGGCACCGCCGTGATGGACGACGGCTTTTCGACCGGCTCCAGCATCATGCCTCAGAAGAAGAACCCTGACGCCTGCGAGCTGACGCGCGGGAAGACGGGCCGCGTCTATGGTGACCTGATGGGGCTTTTGACCGTCATGAAGGGTCTGCCGCTGGCCTATAATAAGGATTTGCAGGAAGACAAGGAAGGCTTCTTCGACGCCTATGATACGTTGACAAAGTGTCTGCGCACCTTCACGGAAATGCTCAGAACCACGACCTTCCGCACCGAGGAGATGTATAGAAGCGCCGGCCTCGGCTTCACCAACGCCACTGATCTGGCGGATTATCTCGTCACAAAGGGCGTTCCCTTCAGGGATGCGCATCATGTAAGCGGCATGCTGGTGGGAAAATGCGTGCGTGAAAACCGTGCGTTGACGGAGCTGAGCCTGGACGAGCTTCGGCAGGCGCATCCCGCCTTTGATGAGGACGTGTATGAGGCCATTTCACTAGAGACATGCGTCAGAAGGCGGAGGATTCGCGGCGGCCCCGCGCCCGAGGCGGTCAAGGACAGCATCGAGCGCATGAACGCCTGGCTTCAAACGGCCAGGAAAAAGGCATGACGGGCCGTACAAAGGAGCGCGAGGCCTGGATCGACCTGTTGCGCATCCTTGCCGCGTTTTTCGTGATTGTCAATCACACCAACAGCGATGTCTTTCGAATGTCTGATCCGGCGCATGGGACGTGGTGGTTCTCCATGCTATGGTATTATTTGAGCAAGCTGGCGGTTCCGCTGTTTGTCATGGCGTCTGGCGCATGCCTCCTGAACAGGCTGGATGGCTACCGCAGGGTGCTTCGCCGCATCCTGCGCGTTCTGGGGGCGCTTGTGGTCTTTTCTTACGGCTATTTCCTTCATGACGCGTGGGTAAACTACGGTCTGTGGCCACGAATGGTTGATTTCGGCGCATTCTTCAGACTGGTGTGGACGCAGAAAATCACGGATTCGTTCTGGTATCTTTACTTTTATCTTGGCTTGATGGCAATGTTGCCGTTTTTGCAGCGCATGGCGGCTAACATGCGTGGTCGCGACCTGGGCTGCTTCATCGGTCTGTGCTTCGGCTTTGGAGCACTTTGGCCGCTGATTGTGCATTATGTGCCTGAAGCCGCGTTGCCAGGCTATCTCGACCTTCCGCTGTTCACCGGCTATCTGGGGCTGTTTTTTGCGGGTCATTGGATCCGAAGCGCCTATCGTCCCACAAGGAGGCGCGCGGCATGCGCGCTGGGTGCCCTTCTGATTTCACTGGCGGCAAGCGTGCTCCTGACGCGTCTGGAGTTTGATCGTGTAGCAGCGGGCGCAAAGTACTGGTTCATGGACGACCGCATGCGGCCGTCGATCTTCACGATCGCCGGCGCGGTCTGTGCGCTGATGCTGCTCAAGGGTCTGCCGCCGTTCTCCCAGAGGGCGCGGCGCGTGCTTGGCGAGCTGGGAGGTTGCGCGTTTGGCATCTATCTTTTGCAGGATTGGCTCATCGCCCAGAGCAAAGCGCGGCTGTTTTTGCCGATGGCGGGAGCGATGCCCGCCTTCGCGGCTGTCGTTCTTTGGGAAATCGTGGTGTTTATCATCGCTCTTGTGATTGCCTGGCTGCTGCGGCGGGTTCCGCTGCTGCGCAGGGTGTTATAGTGTTTTGAACGAAAAAAGGGGGAGATTTCTGATGGAGTTGGATCTGTCAAAGGCGTTTTTACAGCCCGCGACACCGTTTCCCTTTGAGACGGAGGTCACGCTTGAAAAGCAGGACGTCAACGGCGAGACGGTCGCGTTCGATCCCGTGCGTCTCAAGGGAACCTATTTCGTGGTGGATGATACCGTTCGCGTCGAGGGAGAGCTTCATACCGTCGCGCACGCGACCTGCGCGCTGTGCCTGGGCCCCGCAGACGCTGAGGTGAGCGTCGCGTTTGACGAGACGTTTCGCAAGGACGCGAACGAGATCGAGGACGAGTGTTTTCTCTATGAGGGCAAGTTGCTGCCGCTGGATCATATGACGCTGACGTTGGTCATGCTCAACCTGCCCATGCGATTCATATGCAGAGAGAGCTGCGCGGGGACATCCGAGTGGCAGGCGTGGCGCAACGACGTATCCGAGGAGGGCGGAGAAAACGTATATCAGCCCTTTGCCGGACTGGAAGATCTGTTGAGGGAGAAGAAGCGTTGAAGCATTGCCTTCGGGAACGGTAGATGAATGGGGAGCGGCGCGTTCATCGCGCCGCCCCAGGGTATCGACAAAGTGCGAGGTGCAGGGGACTTAGACTGCAACCTCAATCGTCGTGGAGGGCACCAGCCATGCCCTCCACTCATTTTGGTTGATATCCTTCGGGTCGCTTTGGGCTTCGCCCAATGGCCCACAGGGCGGAGGGCCGACGGGGCCTGTTGCAGAAACGGCTTTGAACGAACAGTTTTCGTGCAGCCACAACAAAAAATCCGCTTTCAAGCGTTGTCTAAAAGCGGATTTTTTGTTGCATATTTTTTGGGGAGGGGCTTTTTGCAACACCCCGTTTGTAATATTCCGATGAAATTATACGAGCCGGAAACCACTTTCAGCCTGCTGCTCATGATAGCGTCCGATCAGCGCCTTGATGCGGTCGTAGGGATTGAGCAGGCCGCTGAGACTGCGGTCGTGGTTGAGGCTGGCGATAATATAGGAGATGTATTTGCTCATGTCCGCCTCAATGAACCAATCGCGGGCTTGAAGCTCCGGCGTGCGATAGGTGAGATTGGTGGAGATGATGCGGCTGAGCGTGCCTTCCTCGTAGGCACGGTCAAAGGCGGCAAGGCCGTTGGTGAAAAGGGCGAAAGTCGCGGAGGCGAAGATGCGGCTGGCCTTGCGCTTTTTCAGCTCTCGGGCCAGGTCAAGGATGCTCTCGCCGGAGGAAAGAATGTCATCGGAGACAAACACGTCCTTGCCCTCCACGGAATCGCCCAGGTATTCGTGCGCGATGATGGGGTTGCGGCCGTTGACGACGGTGGTGTAGTCGCGGCGCTTATAGAACATGCCCATATCAATGCCAAGGACGGAGCTATAGAATATATTGCGGTCGAGCGCGCCTTCATCGGGGCTGACGATCATCATGTGATCACGGTCGATCTGTAAATCGCGCTCCTTGCGGAAAAGCGCCTTCAGAATCTGATAGCTGGGACGCACGCTATCAAAGCCAATCAGCGGGATCGCGTTCTGTACACGCGGATCATGCGCGTCAAAGGTGATGATGTTGCTGACGCCCATTTGCTCAAGCTCCTGAAGCGCCATGGCGCAGTCAAGGCTTTCGCGGCTGTTGCGGCGGTGCTGCCGACCCTCATAGAGCATCGGCATGATGATGTTGATGCGCTTTGCGCGACCGCCGATGGCGGCAATGATGCGTTTGAGATCCTGGAAATGGTCGTCCGGCGACATGGGCACCTCGCGGCCATACATTTTATAGGTGACGTTGTAAGCGCCGATATCGCTCAGAATATAGATGTCATAGCCGCGAACGCTGCTTTTGAGCATCCCCTTGCCCTCGCCGGTGCCAAAGCGGGGACAGTACGCGTCGATCAGGAAGTCGCTTCGGTTCGCGCCCATCAGGGAAAACAGGGGCGTATCCTCCAGCGCTTCTTGATGCTCATGCCATTTCATCAGCCATTCGTTGATCTTCTGACCGAGCTCCTCACAGCCCGGCATCGCGATCAGTCCAAGCGGCGCATAGGGTACGGTGAGAAGGTCGTTATTCCAGGTGCTTACAAAGTCCGTCACAAGCATGCTCCTTTACGAGTCGCAGGTTTATTCAGAGACTTTATTAGTATACCTCAAATTGATGAATATGAAAAGGCGGTTTTCCACAAAAACCAAACCTTTTGTCGGTTTTTGTGAAAAAGCTCCATGTTTGAAACGGGCTTATCGGACTGATTAGCGCATACAATCATTGTATTCCGACGCGAAGAGGTGAAAATATGAGAGGCCTTATGGCGGCTATATGCATGGGAACGCTTCTGCTGTTCTCTTCCGACGCGATGGAGGCGGCGTCGGAAGCAGCAGGGGTATTTGTTCACGGCGTGATGCCCGCGCTCTTTCCGATGATGGTTCTGTGCCGGATGATGCCGCTTCGCTCAAATCACGAACATTCCCGAATGATTGCCGACGCGACGCTCTTTGCGTTTCTTTCAGGCTCTCCCGCGTCGGCGCAGCGTGTGCGGCGTCTATGGGACGCGGGGAAGGTGAGCGAAGCGATGCTCCCTCCACTTTTGGCGGTCACGGGCGTTATGAGCCCAATGTTCTTTATCGGAACCTTGGCGGGCTGGACAGGGCGCGGCGCGGCCATGTGGGTCATGCTTGGAATTCATTGGCTCTCCGCGATGACCACGGCGGGTCTGATCATCGCCGTTCAGCGGATGCGCGGAGAAAGGGGGAAGGGACGCAATGCGCCTCAGGTCAATCGAGAAGACAGCGCACCGGTTTCTTTATCCGAGGCGATCACCACATCGGCGCAGGCGCTGATGGCTGTCTGTGGCGCGATGATGCTCTTTTCCATCATCGCCGGCGTTGGAAAGGCGTGTCTTATGCGCCTCTTTCCTGACTGGACGGCGACACATGAGCAATGGCTCAGCGTGCTGTGGGCGCTATTGGAGATTGGAGGCGGCTCAGCGGCGGTGCTCGGCGCATGGGACGGGACGCCCCTGGCATTGCTAAGCGGACTATGCGCCTTTGGCGGGTTGAGCATAGCGCTGCAAAACCTGCTCTTTGTCGAGCCGCTCATACACCCCATGCGGCTCATTGGAATTCGGGCGCTGCATGGGGTATTGAGCCTGGGCATGGCTCAGATCGTTTTCGAGTACTTCCCGCTTCTGGCCCAGGCATTCGCGGCGGGCGCAAGGAGCGGCGGCATGAGCGGCAGCGCTTTTTCACCGCTGATTCCAGTGCTGCTTATTTGTCTTGCCCGTCCTTTTCGGGCCTCTTAAAGACCCAGAATTTGCTGGCGACATAGTTGAAGACCGTTACAAACACAAGCACGATGAGCGAATTGACCAGATTGGTCACGCCCATCAGCTTCAATAGCGCGGCAAAGCCAAGCTCGATCAAAATCAGGCTTAAGACGCGCGCGCCAGCGAACTGAAAGAATTCCTTCCATAAATTGCGCCGCCCCTCACCCTTGACGCGAAAGACCATCCAGCGGTTGATCCAAAAGGCAAAGATGACGCAGATAATCCAGGAGACGATGTTGCTTACCTGCATTTGCGCCATGTTCGCGCCGTTGATGGTATGGTCGGCGGAGAGCAGCATGCAGCCGCCGTTTTTGATAATGAGGCTGAGCAGGGAGGTCAGCCCTCCCGCAATGAGGTAGCGCAAAAGCTCGTATTGCTTTTCGTGAGCCTCCAGATAAGTCTTGATCTTTTGAAACATGATTGCCTCCTTATTCCTCGCCGTGGTCGCCGCGCGCGTAATCGCAGCTGAGGATATCTTCAATAGGTAATGTAACGGGTGCCTTTCTTGAGCCGATACGAAGCGTGACCGTTTTCTCGTCAAATGCAAGCACGCTGACCGTCCTTTGCAGCATTTCGCCGTCCAGCAGAAACAGCATGCGGATTTTCCGATCGTGCTCCATGGCGTATCGCAGGAATCTCGTCATTGCCGGTACACCTCGGGCACCTCAAAGACGCGGTTCTGTCCGCCCGACGTCTCATAGACCAGCGGGAAGAGCGCCTCCAGCGCCTCCTCGTTCAGATCGTATAGCGAGCTCGAACGCTCATAAGCGCTGACATAGATGTATTCTACCTGATAACGCCTGAGAAGGTCAAGGTTAGCGGCAGGATCCTCATAAAACGCGGAAATTTCCGCAAGCCGTCCGGCGGTCGAGAAGCCGTGGAAATACAGATACAGATCGCTTGAGCACAGAATGGTGCGTCCAGCCAGGGAGCTGACGGGATTGAGATGTTGGTTGCCGGTTAAAAAAACGCTGTGCTCGGGCGTGTTTTCCCTGACGTATTCCGCCAGCTCAATATCGCTTGCGCTGTACGCCTGATAGTCGCTCACACATTCGCGCGCGACGGTCAATCCGGCTGAAAGAAAGCAGCAGACGAGAAACAGCGCCGCGATGACACGCCGACCCGCCAGGCCGCGTAGCTTTTCATAGGCGGCCATGGCCCAGTCCGCCGCCATGGGCAGACAGAGCAAGAACCAAACGTAGAGGAGCTTGTTGTTATCGTACTCGTTGGGCTGGAATTTGATCAGCTCCGCGATGAGATAGATCAGGAACGCGCCCGAGGCGATCAGACGAATCTGACGCACCTCGTCGGGCGTTTCAAGCGCTCCCTTGGGCCTGCGGCGCAGGAGGGAGAGCAGAATCATCACGTAGGGAAGCCCGATATTCTTGAGATAGAACCATAGATAGGTGTCGATCAGGCCACGGTTGCTCCTGTTGTTGGCCCAGTTGAACCATATAGCGAGGAAATGGTCACTGTCCGTGGCTTGCACAAAGGTAAACGCGATGAGCTGTGGAAGGGAGAGCGCCGCCGCGATGATCCCGTAGAGGAGCCAGGGCCGGAAGGCCTCCATGCGGCTTCCCCTGCGCGCGGCGCATACGCAGTAGACGCACGCGCCCGCGGAAAAGAGAACCAGCGCCAGATAGCTGTGCGTGTGGATGAGCGGCAGACCGCCCGCAAACACGCCCAGCAGCACAAGCGAGCGAACGCCGTGCTTTTCCCCACGACACAGCGGCGGGAGAAGCAGGTTGAGCGTCGGCATAAGGATCGTCCAGCCGCCCAGGATACCGCGCTGCGGGATGAGCATGTCGCAGATGATGTTAACCCAGCGCAGATTATGCGGATCGGGCTGGTTAGTGGGCGTCTGATAATATCCCTGCATGACGGTTTTCAAGTTGTCCCACATTGATGTGACAAGGTAACGGCCGTTTGAGGCGTCATAGCCCTCAACAGTCGCGTCCAGCGTGTAGAGGAAGCCAAAGCCGCCGTTGAGGAACAGCAGGAAAAACGCCAGAAAGGCCGCCCCTCTCCTGCGGCACAGCTGCATGCACAAAAGGCCATAGCCCGCAAAAACCAACGTCATCATCAGCGTACCGGTAAAGGCCATGGAGGTATTCAGGGGCAAACCCAGCATATACATGCTTGTGGCGATGGAATCCGAAAGATAAGGGTAGGCCATCGTAGCCCCGAGCATGAGGCTGTTTTCAAGCGGGAAGGAAGCGTTGACGATGCTGGTCGTGACGGCCAGGTGAAGGGACAGATCCCCATAGGTGCTCTGTCCGACATGATAGGTTCCGTCCGCCGCAAGGCGGATGGAGTGGGTATATTGCAGATAGCCGCTCAAAACGGCGAGCGGCACGACCATGACGGCCAGTCGTACAAGCGCGCCCCTCTCCGCCCTGTCAAGGGGCAGCGCCTCCCTGCGGTCGCGGGCCAGCCAGCTTGCGCCGCATAAAAGCGCGAGCGTGCCCAAAGCCAGCCAGTGCGCCATATAGCTGAAACGCACCGCATATGCCCACAGGACGGGTAGCCACATGAGCAGAAGAACGCCCAGGGACAGCCCCAGATAGACGCGCAAAACGGGCTTGCGGCGTGGTAGCAGGCAGCAGGCCATCCAGACGCCACCTAACAGAAACAAAGCGAGATAGAGGATGGAAAGCACGCCGCGCCTCCTTATACTGACAGCATAGAGCGGAAAAACTGTACCGCCGTTTGCAGCGAGCCGTCGGTCACGGTACACAGCCCCTCCAGCGCCTCATCGCCCGAGAGAAGAAAGGGCGAAAAACGGTATACGCGTCCGCCAAGCGGCGAATAAAAGCGCGCGTCCGTCACAAAGGGGCTCAGACAGGGCACGATGACCGCGCGCTCGAATTGGATTTCGATGGCGGTTTCCAGCGCGTCCCACGCCTCGCCACTGGGCTCGCTGCGCGCGCTCGCATCCAGCTCAACGGAGATATTCAGATCGAGGTCGCAGCGCTTTGCCAGCATATGAATGGGATAGCGCGCCTCAGCGGCCTTTTTTCCGGGGATCAGCGTCTGCCGGAAGGAAAGCGCGGCGCTCCTTGCGGGGCTTTCCGCGGTGCCCTCGGCGCGAAGCGAGTAGATCACACGCTCTGAAACAAAGAATTGCCAGTAAATGGAGCGCTTATGCCACAAAAGACGCATCAGCGGGAAGGTGACGCGGGGATTCCTCACAAACCAGCGCTGAAAGAAAGGGGCCCTGCGGCCTAGGGAAATCAGCATCTGCTCACTGGCGTTGCACAGCGACGCGCGCCTTGGGTGGCGGGAAAGTCGCTTTCCCGCGCACAGAAGCGCGTTCATGGAACGCGCGTGATCCCTTCCGCGCCGCTCGCGCATGCTCTGATCCGCCGAAAGCGTGCCCTGCAACTCGCCCTTTTCTGTGATGCCGATGAGCGCCAGAGGCACGCCCTTGGGCAGGTAGGTGCGGAACGCCTCCATGGTGGCATACCCGCCATGATCGAGGACGAAGCAAGGAGAGAGACTGCGCGCCTTCAGATGCTGCGCGATGCTCCTCGCGCCCGCGCCGCCGCTTAAACCGTCCATGCTCAGCGCAAGAAGCAGGTCGCCTCCGGGACGGTAGCCATCGCCCAGAAGCCCCTCCAGCGCCTCCAAAAGAGCCACCACATGCGCGCGAGAAAGCGGCACACTTATGGGAGCCTCATATACGGCGGGCGCGTCCAGATGTGAGACGAATACGAGCGGCGCGGTAATATTGGCTCCCGCCATTTCCAAAAGAAGCGCGTCGTTTTCAAAGGTTTTGGCTTCCAGCTTGGAAAATACCATGGGATAGCATTGCCGAAGCACTTCAAGAGCCGCCCTCGCCCCTTCGGGCGTATAGGCGGTATAAAGGCTCAGGCGCCTGAGCACATCGCGCGCGCGATTGTAATTGAGGGGTGCCAAAAACTCGCTCATGTGTGCACCTCCATATGAACATGAATGCGGCGGAAGGGTCAGATCACGCCCTTTTCCCTGGCCGCCTTGACGAAATGGATCGTGTAAAATACCAGCGCGCATAGCGTCAGGCACACGGCAATCCACAGCAGGATCAGATCGGGCGTGAGCGGCCAGCCCGCGCAGCTTAAGGCAAACCAATCGTGGAAATAGCTTGCTACGAGGCTTACGATAAACACGCAATGCGCCACCTTGCCGATCATGCTGGAATAAACCACGATGCCATGCTTGAGCAGGACAACGCCGCCGACGATCATAACCAGCTCCTTGAACAAAAGAATGAAAACGGCCGTCCAGGGAATGACCGGCTTGATGGAGGTGTTGCCGATGGCCATGCTGAACATAGCGGTCAGAACCATCACCTTATCCGCGAAGGGATCCATCAGCTTGCCGAAATCCGTAATCAGGTGATATTTGCGCGCAATGCGCCCGTCCAGCAGGTCGGTAAAGCTGGCGAGCAGAAAGGTGGCAAGAGCGGCATATTTATGACCAAGGGAAAAAAGAACAATGTAAACCGGTACCAGGAACAGCCGGATCATTGTCAGAACGTTTGGTATATTCAGGTTTCGCTTGATGTATTCTCTGGCGGTCAAGGCTATATCCTCCTTGCAATGCTTACGGTTCTATTATAGCATCATCCCAAAGCACACGCAATACATGTGTGGATCCGAAAAAAATGGCGGCGAAAAAGGGCTTCCTCGCCAGCCTTCCCAAAATTGACAAAAGCAATGTGAATCTCTGCGCCCAATCAGTCCCTCAGCCACAAGGAATACGCCGACGGCGGATAGATCGTGCGGATCATATGCACCATGAAGGCCAATTCTTCATTGGTATAATAGGAGGCATATTTCTGATACAATACGCGTAGCGCGTTGATGCTATAAACGCGAAGACTATAATCGTTGAGCTTGATAAAATTAGCGGAGAAGGGAGTAAGCCTGTCAAAGACCACACCCATCAGATCGTCCGTGATGGCGGCGAGCTGCTCCGAACCCAGACGACGGCTGCGATAGTTGTCGCTGACGACGGTCATACTGCCGTTGGTCAGTCGGTTGAGGCGTGTGAGAAGAAATGTCTCCATTTCATTACGCAGATCTTCCAGCGTCTGCCGGTAGGGCGCATAGGCGCCCATCAATCCCGTTACGGAAGCGGCCAGCGTGTTGGAGCTCAAAAAGAGCGTGCCAAGCCACGGCCTGAGCGTGCGCTCGACATCCTCCTGCCCAACAGGGATTGCCATTTCATTCCCTCCATCCGCGCTTTTTCAAAAGCCACGCTCATTCCTTTTTCTACATTCTCCATCTCTTTTCCTTGTTTTTCCCCCTAGGAAAATCAAAGATAGGAATTTTTTCTTAAAAAAGAAATTAAATTCAATATGTATGAATATAAATTCACTTCTATCAAAGGAAAATGCCATGTTTTGTGGGGAGGATGGGTGGATTATACCACAGGTAGGAAAGAAAGTTTTCAACATGCGGCGGCCTATGCAAAGCCGCGGAAAAAAGGGAGACTTGTCAAATGTGTCCGCTTCTGATATGATAAAAGAACGAAATGCGGAAAAGGCCATGGAGTTTTCCACGTTGGCGTTTTCCACATTTTTTTCGCCTAAAAAGGCGAGACTGTGGAAAAACAATACCGACAGAGAATGCATATTATACACGAATGGAAGGTTGAGTACGCCGTGATGAACGCCGAAGAGTTGTGGGGAAGTGCCTGCAAAATTCTCGAGGGAGAAATGCCCCGTATCAGCTATACCACGTGGATTGAGACCGCGCTCAAGGTCTATGCCCTGATCGGGGATACGCTGCTTCTGGAATGTGTAAGTCCGGTCATGCAGCAGATGGGCACCAGCCGGTATATGGATAAAATTCAGCATGCGGTGAATACGGCGGCGGGGCGCGCATTGAAGGTCGAGGTGCTGGGGCAGGGCGAGCTGGAGGCCAGAGTCAATCAGCTCAGGGCGCGCACCTCGGGCGATACCCTGGCGATGCTCAATCCCAAGTATACCTTTGATACCTTCGTTGTCGGCTCCAGCAATCGGTTTGCGCACGCGGTGTCGCTGGCGGTGGCGGAGATGCCCGCCAAGGCGTATAACCCGTTGTTTGTCTATGGCGGCGTGGGACTCGGAAAGACGCATCTGATGCACGCCATCGGCCAATACGCGCATGAATTGTATCCGGAGATGAAGATCCTCTATATCACCAGCGAGGACTTCACCAATCAGCTTGTAAACGCCATGCAGACCGGACAGAACCAGCAGTTTCGCGAGCGGTTCCGAAACGTCGACATTCTCATGGTGGATGATATCCAATTCATCGCCGGCAAGCACGGCACCGAGGAGGAATTCTTTCACACCTTCAACCATCTGCGCGACGCGGGCAAGCAGATCGTCATGACCTCCGATAAGCCGCCCAAGGAAATTCAAAAGCTGGAGGAGCGGCTGTGCAGCCGGTTTGAGGGTGGGCTTGTCGCCGATATCCAGCGGCCTGATTTTGAGACGCGTCTGGCCATCCTTCGCAAGAAGGCGGAATTTGAACAGATCATCATCAGCGATGAGATTCTGGCGCTGATCGCGGAAAAGATCGATACCAACATCCGCGAACTGGAGGGAAGCCTGACCCGCCTGACCGCCTATTCCAGCCTGACTCGACGGCCCATCGACATGCAGCTGGCCAGCGAGGCGCTCAGGGAGCTGTTCAAGCATACCGAGGCCAAGGTGCTTACCTGCGACGTGATCCAGGAGGCGGTGGCGAATTACTATGGTATCACCATGGAGGATCTCAAGAGCCCTAAGCGCAACCATGAGATCACCGTTCCGCGCCAGATCGCCATGTATCTCGCGCGGGAGATGATGGGGCTGAGCCTGACCAAAATCGGCGACGCGTTTGGAGGAAGGCATTACACGACGGTCATGTCCTCCATTGACAAGGTGGAGGAGTCCATCAAGCAGTCTCCTAGCCTCGCGAGCCTTCTCGATGATATTCGCCGCATGATCAAGGATACAAAATAACGAAAATGAAAATTTCCGCAAAATGTACGGGCGTCAAGCATCGGTAACGCGAAAGTCAAGAGGGGAACTGTCAA
>CAYQCL010000036.1:0-22688 GCA_964416065.1 uncultured Oscillospiraceae bacterium
GAATGGGCGGGAATCAGCCTGGAAATATGGGCGGCGGAATGCAGGGAGGCAAGCGCCCTGGAAATATGGACGGCGAAGCGCCGGATGCTGAACAGCCCGGAAACATGGGTGAAGGTATGCCGGACGGCAAGCAGCCCGGGAGTATAGGTGGCGAAATGCCAAACGGCAAGCAACCATAAAGATACATCGGAAGGGGTTGCCGGAATGGCAGTTCCTTTCTCTTTTTAAGGAGGAAATTACATGAATAAGCCTTATCTCATCGCAGAAGCCGGAGTTAACTACTATGATACAGCCAGACAAAATGGACATACCCCATTGGAAGAGGCCAAATACTATGCCAAGCGCGCCAAAGAAAGCGGCGTAGATGCAATTAAATTCCAAACCTACAAGACTAACCCCATCGTCTCCAAGCAATCTCCCGCCTATTGGGATACCAGCAGGGAAACCACGAAAACCCAATATGAGCTGTTTCAGAAGTATGATTCATTTGGAGAAAAGGAATATGCCGAGATCTGCGATTATTGCAGAGATATCGGAATTGATTTCATCACGAAGCCGATTTGATGCTGACACGTACAATTATCGCGGAGCATTGCCCTGAATACCTCTCTAATTGGGATGAGGTTATGCGAAGAAGCGACGGTCATCGTTTTAATATGTTTGTGATGAAAAGACCGCAATTCGAGGCGTATTCTGCCTGGTTGTTCGATTTGCTGTTTGAATTGGAAAGACGATTGGATATATCGGATTATTCGGCTTATGATCAGCGAGTATTTGGTTTTGTAGGCGAGCGCTTGCTGGACGTCTGGTTTAGTCATGAGCGGCCGCGTGTGTCGGAATGTCGGGTGATCAATCTGGAAAGGCAGCATTGGTGCAAAAAAATCTCCGCATTTTTGAAAAGGAAATTGAAGGCCGGTCGCGGCTAAAGAAACAAAGTGCCGTTCCTTCCCTTTGCAGGTCAAAGGGAAGGAACGGCATAATTTATGGGATGCTTTTCAGATTTTATGCTGTATGGGCTGATGATTGATATAAGTTGTAATATAGCGAAATCCGGCCTGCTTTATATATTCATAGGCATCAGCAATATAGGACCCGACGGTGTCGGCCTCATGAGAATCCGTTCCAACTGTAATAAGCTCTCCTCCTAATTGATAATACATCCTTAAAAATTCGGGCTGCGGTTCTAAAGAATGGAGCCAATAGCGCATGCCTTTTGTGCTTACCTCCAGCCCTTTGCCTTTTTCAATAAGCTTCTTCAAAATGGACTCTATATAACCGGCATATTGCAAAAGCGATGGTTTTTCAAACACATTTTCCATAACCCGTAGCGGATGGCAGATATGGGCTATAACATCAAATTGATCGCATTCTAGCATCTGCAATACATTTTCAAAATACTCAACAAGTATTTCATTTGCTGTTTTCAAATCATTAAATGGAAGCGCCAGAATTTCACGTTCGTCCGTAGTATAATGGATGGATCCTAAAATAAAGTCAAATTGGCGCGTCGAAAGAAAATCCTGTAGAAAACGATAATCGCGCGTTGGCTGCCCTAATTCCAAACCATAGCGGATATGCAGAGCCCCCTGATATTTATCCCGCATTTCTTTTACAGCTATTTCGCGCTCCTTTTCATGCAGCAAATAATGTTGATTCCATTTTCCGCACGGATAATGAAGATCCAGATGATCCGTCAGCGCGATCTCCTTAAGGTTCGCGCAAAGGGCGTATTGGCATATATCGTTCAAGTCCGCCAAGGAATCAAATGAATACAAGCTATGAATGTGATAATCGGCGTAAAACATCCCTACACTTCCAAATCTGTCATATTTAAGCATCGAACTATTCTTCACAAACGGCCTCGTTCCATATGCCGTTTTCTGTTATCAGGATTCCCTCGTTAGGCTCCATAAATTTTAAAAATCCCCAACGATTCAGTTTTGTGGTGTCCGCAAGCAGGTATATTTCATGGGATCTTTCCTTTACCAGCTCCTTGTTTCGTGCTTCGCGGATATCGTTTGCGTAAACTCCTTTTTCCGTATATCCGCTAATGCTGAGAAAGGCTTTGTCAAAATACATATTGCTCAACTGCTTTTCCGCGCTGACGCCGCATACCATTTCCCGTTCGCTAACCACCTCGCCGCCAATAAGAATGCAGTTTACGCCTTCAATTGGCAAATAATTCAAAAACGAGATGCTGGTGGTGACAACAGTAACGCGCTTTCCTTCAAGATACTTACCAAGCAAGCTTGTGGTCGTTCCGGAATCAATAAAGACAATATCACCATCCTCAAGCAGCTCAATTGCTTGTTTAGCTATCGCCTCTTTTTGAATGGCCCGATTTGTATGGTTTGTGCTTGCAAGAGGGTCAACGCGCCTTCTCTGCAAGCGTACAAAACCACCCCGCAAGACTTCCACCTCTTTTCCTTCCGCCATCTTTTCAATATCCCGTCTTATGGTGGAAACTGAAACGCCTAACTGTTCGGAAAGCGCCTCATAGCTGATGACCTCTTCTTTTTCTAAAGAATGGCGTATTTTATCCCGCCTGAACTGGGGAATTTTGCTTGAATCCTTGCATTCCGCTTCTTTCTGAAGTCCTCTTTCCATAGCGTTTCTTCCTATTCTTTGTGAATTATCGCGGTCAAGCGCCCATAGTGGCAAAGAGGAAACCATCCTTTGCGGCGCGATCACGAAAGTCGCAATTCAGATGCATGCAGCAAAAATGGTTCCTGCACTCCGGTGGAATCAGATTCAAGAGCGTTTGGTATTGCAAATGACACGCATTTTCCTTTTCCTCTGAATTCCATTCAACATCATGGTATACCATTTGCATTCTTCCTTCAAGCAATTTTTCAAGAATAACTGCGGGAATATTCCTGGAATCGCCACTAAAATAGTACTTGCCACTTTTATCGTTCAGAAGCCAGCCATAGCTGGGATAGCCTGAAATATGCTCGGTTGGTATCGCATTTGCCTGTAATGAGGGAAGGAAGATCTGATCAAAGTATTGATGTTCATAATCTTCAGGCTGAATACCGGCCAATTTCAGATAGATATCCACTTCATTACCGGGATAGATAATCTGAGCTTTTTTCTTCATATGTCCGGCCATATAGGAACATAGAGAGGGGAGACTCCCCGCGTGATCGGCATGCAGATGCGTGATGAATACATAGACAGAATCCAGCACATCGCACAGCAGCTTTTTTTCCATTAAACGTGCGAAGGTACTTTCTCCACAATCTAAAAGAAAAAGGCTATTTTCTTGAAAAAAAAAGGCGTTGCTGTTATACCACGAGGTATTGTATGCTGATCCGATGCCTAAAAAATGCAATTTCATAGATTCTCCTCGCTTATTTTATTCCAGCGCTAACAAAGCTGTTGATAAATTGCTTTTGGAAAAAGATAAAAGCAAGCAGCAGGGGAAGTGAGATGAGGAATGCACATGCGCAAATATCTCCCCAAAGTAGCGCTGTTTCTGTGGATCTTGAAAATACGGCCAGGCCGACCGTTAGCGGCCTATTTTCAACAGAGTTTGTAACGATTAAGGGCCATAGGAAGTTATTCCAATGATAGCTTACCGAGATCATGCCAAAGGCAAGATAAGCCGTCTTTGCGTTTGGCACATAGATCTGCCAGATAATTCTGAAAATAGACGCGCCATCAATAACGGCCGCTTCAGTAAGCGCAAATGGAATGGACTTAAATTGCTGTCTTAGCAGAAAAAGACCCATGGCGCTGCCCAGGAAGGGAAGCATAATCGCAAGTTTTGTATCAATGAGCCCCAGCTGAGAGATTGTCAGATAGTTGGGAACGATGAGGACATCATTGGGAATGATGATTTGTGCCATGATGATACCCATAACAATTTTCTCACCCAGAAAGTTACCACGCGCCAGAGCATAGCCTCCCAAGGTGATCATCAGGAACTGCAAAGAGAAGGTGCAGACAACGATGATGATTGTATTGAGAAAATAACGCGCCAATGGGACCATCTGAAATACGTCTATAAAATTTTGAAACGTAAATGGCGTTGTCGGCAAGATAGACATTTTCAGCGTTGGTTCTGTAAATGCCGTACCTGTCATCCAGGCAAAGGGAATGAGCCACAACAGAGCAAGGAATATGCTTATGAACGTCCAAAGTTTTCCTTCAATTTTCAAGACCGCCACCTCCTAAATTAGTCTTCGTAATGAATTCGCTTATCAAATTTAAGGTATTGCGGCATTGTAATAAGCATCAAAAGTACCAGCATAATATTTGTAAGAGCAGATGCTTTTCCTTGCTGGAAGAACGTATATGCCGTTTGATAGATGTAGTAGAGCAGCGTGCTGCTTCCATTGTTTGGCTTCCCTTGTGTTAAGATGACAATATGGTCAACCAATTTAATCGAATTGGTCAGTTCTATGATTGAGACAAATAGGATTGTGGGTGCGAGAAGAGGAAGGGTAATATGGACAACCATCTTCCAAAAATCTGCGCCATCAATGATGGCGGCCTCAAAATAATCAGCGGATAAATTTTGCAGACCGGCCAAAAAGAAAATCATCAGATAACCGGCCTCCTTCCAATTATACATAAAGGCCAGAGCTGGAAGGACAGTGTCTTTTGATGACAGCAAGTCCCCTATTTTCACATGAAATAAGGACATAATCGTTGTAGCCAGCATTCCGTTTTCCGGCATGTAAATATATTTCCATATGCATGAAACTGCTATCATTGGCATCATTACCGGGTAAAAGAAAGCAGCCCGCACAAAGCGTAAACCTCTGAATTTTGCATTTAGAAGCATGGCCATAAAGAAGCCCATGAATATACTCGGAAGGACGGTCTCTAAACAAAAGACCAGCGTATTGCTCATGACCTTTTTGAATACCGAGGAAGAAAATAGGCTTGTATAGTTGGAAAATCCGACCCAGTTTGGCGTCATGCTGGTATAACCAAATTCGGTAAAGCCAAGATAAAAGCTTTTAAGGATCGGATAGATGGTAAAACCGATAATAAACACCAGAGAAGGCGCCAATAATGCATATGAAAACAACGTATGCTTCACATGATTTTTGCGCGATTGTAAGCGGCTTCGCATATTTTTAGCCTCCGTCGATACAGGTACCAGGCGCGAGAATCACGCCTGGTACCTGAGCAAAATGGAGTAACAGCATCAATGACGATAGGTGCTTAGAATATCTGTAGCAGCCTCCTGCAATTCTTCCATCGCCTCACGGGGAGTCATTTCGCCAAGAATGGCGGCTTGGATATAGTCATTCATCAATGTACACATAGTCTGTGCCGCATAGGTGTTTATCTCGGTGACAGCTCCTGTTTCGAGCTGATCCAAGGTCGCCTGCATGCCGTCTATTTTGGCCATATATCCTTTCATCGTGTCTGTTTCAAACGCTGATTTGACTACTGCCACATACCCGCAGGCGGCTGACCAGCGAGCCTGAACATCGGCTGTTGTGCAGTAGCGAATAAATTCCCAAACACCTTGACGTTGCTTTTCAGTAAGGCCGGTACAAATATAGAAGTTCTGTCCCCCAGTTGAGCTGGTCTGCGATACTACACCAGGCATCAGGGCCACGCCAACTTCAAAATCAGCATTGTTGTATATGTTGGTCAGGTTGCCGGAGGTGTGCTGCATCATGGCCAGCGTACCAGAAACAAACATATTTGGCATATCGGAGAAATTCAGCAGATAATCAGGGACGCACTTATACTCATTATGCAAAGCAACCCACCATTCCATGGCGCCAACGCAGGCTTCGCTGTCAAAGTAGGTTTCAGTGCCCTCATCATTGCTGATGGCTCCACCGTTTTGCGCGGTCAGAATCGCTAAAGGCCATTGGCTGTTTCCATCATTTTCGCAAATGCCATAGCCATAACGAACAATTTCACCATCCGCGTTCTTTTTCGTTAGCAGGACAGCCGCGTCTGTCAGTTCTTCCCACGTGGTAGGCGGATTGTCCGGATCAAGTCCAACCTCTCGGAAGGCATCCTTGTTATAGTAAAAAATGCAGCTGCTGCGTCCCCAGGGAATGCTCACAAGTTCGCCGTCAAGATAGCTATCCCTAATAAACACATCAATAAAATCGTTGATATAGTCATCCCTGTCTGCCTCAGCATCCAATAAGTCCTGCATACTGTCTACAATGCCCAATGAATTGAGCATGACCTTAAAGTTATAAGGGGCCAGATAGAAGGCAGGCGGGTCTCCTGCCTGAACGGCCGCTTGTAGTTTTGTGATATTGTCATTCATGTTGCCGGTGTATATCATGACAATATCATATTCGGGATGTGAGGCGTTGAATTCTTCAACAAACTCTTGCATTTGCTGCTGAAGCGCTCCGCCAACCACGACAGGAAAGTAGAATTCCAGCTGAGTTACCTTCTCTGCCATCGCGGGTAGTGTCGTCATAAGACAGCAAATCACCAGAAGAATCGAGAATAGCTTCCGTACCATTGAAAGGCCCCCTCTGTTTTCAGATTTGAGCATCCGCTCTTTAGGTCTATCATATACGATTAATTATTCATTGTCAATCACTTTTTATCAAAAAATATCATTTAATTTCATTTTTTTTCATTTAGGTCATGCCTCCTTTGAACAAGAGCGCACGGCCCTGCTCTCCACAAAAGCCTTATGTTGCCGTGATGCTGAGGAGACAGGAACTGCTGCACAATTTTGATTTTTTGTCGTTGTTTTGTTGAAATGAAAGCTTTTGTCGCGAGGCGAGATGAGAAGAATCTCTCGCATCTTTCCCGCCTGACCGCATACAATCAAAGTGAGCGAGGTGAAGCCGCATGCCGAGGGAAAAATGCTATCCGACCGGCAACAGTCAGCCGCTGACGATCGCGGGATACGCGCTGGTGGTCATAGGGATTCTGCTCCTGTTCATATGCATCCCATGCTGGGCATGGCTGGCACTTCTGGGCGTGGGGCTGATGGTCGCGGGCGTGCTTCTTTTGAAGCTGAGCAAGGCATGGAGGTGAAGGTATGTCGGTCAAGATGATCTGTATTCGCGCGCCAAAGCTACTGAGCGGAATCCTCAGGCTGTTTGCCAGAAAGCGCAAATAGCGGTTATTTGGAGCGCGGTTTAAAAATCAGCGCGACCAATGTGCCGAAGAAGATGGCCGCCGCGATACCTCCCGATGTGGCCGCCAGTCCGCCGGTAAATATGCCAATCCATCCGCTCTCCTGAACGGCACTGATCACACCCTGGCACAGTGAATGTCCAAAGCCGGTGAGAGGCACGGTCGCGCCCGCGCCCGCAAACTCCACGACGGGGCCGTAAAGCCCCAAAGCGCTGAGTACCACGCCCGCGATGATATAGCACACGAGAATGCGCGCCGGTGTAAGCTTCGTCCACAGCACGAACAATTCGCCGATCAGGCAGATGGCCCCGCCGACCAGAAAAGCCTTCACATACATCCAAAGCATCCTAATTCCTCCCGAATTTTACAGGATAGGCTGATGGATACACGACAGGGGAAAGAGGCACGAAGCGCCGATCCCCTCGAGAATCGAAAAGCCATGGCGTCGGCCTGTTCGGGCGGGCGCTTTTTTTGAACCGCCGCGACGTAAGAGACGAACGGCCCCGTCGGCTTTAGCAGGCTGTGCCCGGCGCCTCCAGAATCACGGCGTGGGCGACGCCCGGGATGCTCTCGCCCTGTTGGCTGCTCGTCAGGCTCATGAGCGCGCCGGTCGCCATGAAGATGATCCGCTTGAGCTCGCCACTACGCAGGCGTTTGAGAAGATGCGCGTTGAGCACGGAGGCGCTGCATCCGCATCCACTTCCTCCCGCGTGAACATCCTGCTTTTCACGGTCATAGATCATCAGACCGCAGTCCTTGTAGCGATCGTCCGGCAGGGGCATACGCTGCTCGCGCATCAGCTGCATCAGCAGGTCGTGACCGACCTGCCCCAGGTCACCAGAGACGATGAGATCGTAGTCGCTGGGGGAGGTATGAGTGTCGTTGAAGAGAGCGAGAAGGGTATCCGCGGCGGCGGGCGCCATCGCCGCTCCCATATTGTTCGCGTCCGTGATCCCCAGATCAACCACGCGCCCCATGCATGCGCGTACGACATGTGCCAGCACAGGCGCTTTGGGAGAAAGGCTCAGGAGGGACGCACCCGCGCCGGTTACGGTCCATTGGGCCGTCGGGGGACGCTGGGTACCAAATTCCAGCGGATAACGATACTGGCGCTCAGCTGTGCAGAAATGACTGCTGGCCGCGCAAATGACCTGAGAAGCATGCTCGCCGTCCAACAGCATGCTCCCCAACGCGAGACTTTCGGCCATGGTTGAACAGGCCCCATAGAGACCGATGAAGGGGATGCCCAGCTCGCGTGCGGAGAAGGAGGCAGTGATGATTTGATTGAGCAGGTCGCCGCCGAGGAGAAATTGAACCTCTTCAGGCTTGGAACCGCCCTTTTTGATCGCCTTGCGGATCGCGTCAAGATAGAGCTGCTTTTCCGCAAGCTCGAAGGTCTCCTGATTGTATAGCTCATCCTGAGCGACGTAGTCAAATTCGTCGCCCAACGGACCCTCGCCCTCCATCCTGCCCACGAAGGCGGCGCTGCCGCAGATTGCGGGGCGTAGCGGCAGATCGATGGTTTGCAGGCCGATACGTTTGAGCGCCATGCCGTTTTCCTTCCTTTCTTTTAATGAATAAACAGCGCGTAGATGATGCCCACGAGCACCGAAGCGCCCACGCCGTAGACCAGAACGGGCCCCGCGATGGTGAACAGCTTTGCGCCAAGACCCAGTACAAGCCCCTCGCGGCGGAATTCGAGCGCGGGGGAGACCATGGCGTTGGCAAAGCCGGTGATGGGCACGAAGGTACCCGCGCCCGCAAACTTGCCCAGCTTGTCAAACACGCCGATGCCGGTGAGCAGCGCCGTGAGAAAAACCAGCGTGATGCTGGCCAGACAGGAGGCGTCGCGTGCGGTCATATCCAGCAGCTGTACGCCGATATCGTTCACGGCTTGCCCCAGAACGCAGATAAGCCCGCCCACCCAAAAGGCGTTGAACAGGCCGGTGCCCATTTTGGAGGGCGGAGAAAACTGATCGGTGAGCCAGGAATAGTGCTGAGGATCGGTATGAACACGTTGCTTATCCATTTGACTTTCCTCCTATATCTATCGGACGCTCATTATGTCCGAGGCTGGGTGGCTTTACAAAAACCTCCCGCTCTGTGGGGCGCGGCCCCGAGAGAAGAAAGGAGGGAACGTTTTGTATGCGTGAATCCGGCATGACGGTCATCTCCTTTTGGAAGTAAGAACGAATTCGTGATGAGTATGGCGGGATGGAACCAAAACTATGCGTTGGACGAAGCAACGAGAAAAACCCCGGCCAAAATTCTGCGAAAACGAGCAATGGTATCTTGACATTGGACGGGCTGTTCGTTATACTAGAATAGTTGTTTTGTGGTACTCTGCGTGTTGTGAAGGCTACGCGCAACGCCATATACTTAGAAACTGCAAGGAGTGTTCCGAAATGTTCCGTACCTATCAGCCCAAAAAGCGCCAGCGCAGCAAGGTGCATGGCTTCCGTGCCCGTATGTCCACCAAGAACGGCCGTCGTGTGTTGGCCGCCCGCCGTCGTCGCGGTCGTAAGGTGCTTAGCGCTTGAAAATGGCATACAGGCTTCATAAGTGCGTTCGGTAAAGCCCGCCCCATTTCTGATATCGGGTGAAGTGGGTACGGGCTTTTCCGATACTACGCAAAATGAACGGAAAGGACGATGGCAAGACTTTGCAGAGGCAGCATCGAATGGGCCCCAACAGGCAGTTCAGCTATGTGTACCGTCGGGGAAAACGCGCCTCCTCCAGGGATTTGAGCCTGCTTTTCGTCAAAAACAGTCAGAAGCGCGTCGGCTTTTCCGTCAGCAAGAAGGTCGGCGTGGCTGTGGTTCGTAATCGTACCAAGCGTCGTCTGCGCGAATGTGTGCGCCCGCTACTCCCTCAGATGTGCAACGGGCTTTATGTGTTCGTGGCGCGCCCGTCGGCGGCGGAACGCGACTTTGCGGAGCTGAGGGGTGAGGTCTGCCGTCTGCTTCGCAAGCTCGAAACGCTGGGAATGCCCTCAGGGGAGACAAGGCAGCTATGAAGCGCGTTTTGCTTTCCCTGATCCGCTTTTATCGCAAGCATATCAGTCCACATACCCCGCCTGCGTGCCGCTTTCAGCCCACCTGCTCACAATACGCTCTGACGGCGATCGAACGCTTTGGAGCGCTGAAGGGCAGTTTTCTGGCTTTGAAAAGGCTTTTGCGTTGCAACCCGTTTTGCAAGGGCGGTTACGACCCTGTGCCGGAAGATCCCCACACCATCTTAAGGAGGGAATAGTCCCCGATGAATGATTTTTTGGCCGGAATTCTCAGCGGCATCAATTCCATCATCCACAATTATGGTTGGAGCATGGTCATTTTCACCGTGCTCATCAAGGCGCTGATCTTGCCGCTTGATTATAAGAGCCGCAAGAGCATGCGCCGCATGACCAACCTGCAGCCCCAGCTTACCAAGCTGCAAAAGAAATACGCCAACGACAAGGAAAAGCTGAATCAGAAGACCGCCGAGCTGTACCGGCGCGAGAATATCAATCCCATGAGCGGCTGTCTGCCGATGCTGATCTCCATGGTCATCCTTTTTGTTATGTTCGCGGCTATGCGTACCGTCGCCAACACCGAGCTGGCGGGGCAGACCATCGAACTGCTCACGACCGGCGTGCAGACCAACGAAAGCTGGCTGTGGATCAAGAATATCTGGATGCCGGACAGCCCGTTTAACGGCGTCATCGCCGACAGCAACAACCTGCGCATGATCCCCAATGATATTTGGGTAAAGGTCTTCAACGCGCTTGACCCGGACAAGGTGGGCGCGCTCGCGACGTTTGGGATCGATATCAATACGATCAGCGGTGAAACCATTTTCGCCGCGCTGCAAACGCTTCCGATTTACGCGGAGGAGACGAAGCTGTGGTCCGTTATGCCCCATTTGAACCTGATTCTTACCAATCTAAGCATCTATGCCAACAACAACGGCTGGTTTATTCTGCCGGTGTTGGCCGCAGTTACGCAGTATCTGGCCACGCTTACCCAGCCCCAGGCCGCGTCCACCGATCCCAACAACCCGCAGGCCGGCTCAGCTAAATTTATGAAGTACTTCTTCCCCCTGTTCTCGCTGTGGATCTGCTCCAGCTATAACGCGATCTTCGCGTTGTATTGGGTGGTATCCAACATCTTCGCTTGGGTACAGAGCATCGTGATGAACAAAATCTTTGAGAGCAAGGAGAAGCAGGAATCCGTAGAGGAGGGATCGTTGAAATGAGGTCTGTGGAATCAAGCGCCAAGACCATGGAAGAGGCCATAACCTTAGGCTTGGAAAAGCTTGGCGTATCCTTTGCGGACGTCAAGATCGACATCTTGGATGAGGGAAGCAAAGGATTTTTGGGCTTTTTAGGCGGCAAACCCGTCGTGGTGCGCCTAACTGTAAAGGAGGAAGCCGAGGAAAGCATCGACGTCCTTTCGTCGGTCGGGCTGGACGATGCCGTCAAGCAGCCTGAAAAAAAGCCCGCTCGCAAGCGTGGCGGAAGGCAGGCGGAGAAACCCGCAAAGGAGACCAAACCCGAAAGGACTGAAAAGTCGGCTGGACCGGTGGAAAATCCTACCGCGAAAACGGAGCCGCCCAAGGCCGAAGCGGAGAAGCCCGTTGAGGCGGCGACGTGCGAGCCTGAATCTCCGGAGGGACGCGCTCAGACCTTCCTGATGGATGTGACGCGGTTGATGGGCGTCAACGTAACGGTAAACGCGCGTCGCGACGAAGAAGGCAATGTGCGTGTGGATATGTTTGGCGACACGCTGGGAATTTTGATCGGACGCCGCGGAGAAACGTTGGACGCTCTGCAATATTTGACCAGCTTGTATGTCAATCATGGCCAAGAGAATTACACCCGAGTCACGCTGGACACCGAGAATTACCGAGCAAAGCGCGAGGAGGCGCTTCGTCGCCTGGCGAACCGCATGGCCAACCGTGCCATTAAAACGGGCCGCAAGGTGGTCATGGAGCCGATGAATCCCTATGAGCGCCGCATCCTGCACAGCGCCCTACAACAGAACGACGCCGTGACAACGCACAGCGAGGGCGAGGAGCCCAACCGCCATGTGGTTATCACGCTGAAGCAGCCGGAGAAGTAAACACGAGACCCCGAGACGGAGAAAAAACGTCTCGGGCTTTTAAAATGCTAACGCAATAGTCAATGCGCCGGACGATTTTCACTCGCCCGGCGCATGCACGCTGTCGATAACCCCCTATTTACGCAAAGAGCCGTAGCGCCTGTTGCAAAAACAGCTTTGAACGAACAGGTTTCGTGCAGCCCCAACAAAAAACCGCTTTCAAGCGTTGCCTAAAAGCGGATTTTTTGTTGCATATTTTTGGAGAGGGGATTTTTGTAACCCCCGTCTCTCACTTGAAAACGCTGCGGCGTAAGGCTTTGGGCTGACAGAGGGAAGCGGGGCCGCTGTGCGGCCTTGCCCCCAAGGGGCAAAACGACCCGAAGGATACAAAACGAGTGGAGGGCACACCCGTGCCCTCCACGACGATTGAGGTTGCGGTCTGAGTCCCCTGCACCCCATCCTTTGCCGATCCCTGGCATGGCGCTTATCCGCGATCACACGCTCAGCTCTTGCTTCTCGCCCAGCAGGGAACGGTTCGCGTCCAGCACGGGACGGATGACGCCGCTCAGGAATTCCTCCACCTGTTCCTTGCTGCGTCCGATGAAGTTGGCAGGATCGAGGATGGCCTCGACCTCCTCGCGGCTGACCATAAAGGCGGGATCGTTAACAATGCGGTCGATCAGGTCGTTGCGGCCGCCCTCCTCCTTGACCACGCGCGCGGCGGCCTGGCTGTGGACGCGCAGCTTTTCGTGAAGCTGCTGACGGTCCCCGCCCTTCTTTACGGCGTCCATCATGATATTCTCCGTCGCCATAAAGGGCAGCTCGTTCATCACGCGGGCGCGCACGACCTTTTCGTAGACCACAAGGCCGTCACAGATGTTCATCATGATGTTGAGAATGGCATCAATGCCCAAAAACGCTTCGCTGACGGCGATGCGGCGGTTGGCGCTGTCGTCCAGCGTGCGCTCAAACCATTGCGTGCCGGCGGTTACGGCGGTGTTGAGCGTGTCCACCATGACGTAGCGGCTCAGGGAGGAGATGCGCTCGGAGCGCATCGGATTGCGCTTGTAGGGCATGGCGGACGAACCGATCTGGCTCGCCTCAAAGGGCTCCTCCATCTCCTTGAAATTTTGCAGAAGGCGCATGTCATAGCTGAATTTGCTGGCGGTCTGCGCGATGCCGGAGAGGGTGCTGACGACCATGTAATCCATCTTGCGACTGTACGTCTGGCCGCTGACGGGCACGACGCGCGCAAATCCCATTTCGGAGGCGATGTCCGCCTCAAGCTGCCGGATCTTTTCGCTGTCGCCGCCAAACAGCTCCACAAAGCTGGCCTGTGTGCCCGTGGTGCCCTTGCTGCCCAGAAGCGCCAGCGTTGAGATGCGGTGCTCGAGCTCCTCAAAGTCCATGTACAGCTCGTTGAGCCAGAGGGTGGCGCGCTTGCCGACGGTGGTAAGCTGCGCGGGCTGCAAATGCGTATAAGCCAGCGCGGGTAGCGCCTTGTATTTATCCGCGAAAGCCGCCAGAAGGCTCATGACGTTGAGCACCTTGCGGCGCACAATTTCGAGCCCCTGCTTCATGATGATGACGTCGGTGTTGTCGCCCACATAGCAGCTCGTCGCGCCAAGATGGATGATCCCCTTGGCGTTTGGACATTGGAGGCCGTAGGCGTAGACGTGGCTCATCACGTCATGACGGCATTCGCGTTCGCGCCGCTGCGCGTCCTCGTAGTTGATGTCGTCCTTATGGGCTTCCAGCTCGGCAATCTGCTCGTCTGTGATGGGCAGGCCCAGTTTTTTTTCGGCGCGGGCCAGCGCGATCCAAAGCCTGCGCCATGTGCGGAATTTGTTATCCTCCGAAAAGACAAACTGCATTTCCTCGCTCGCGTAGCGGGTCGAGAAGGGGCTGATATAACGGGAATGATCGGACACGGGGCAATCCTCCTGTCAGCTGCTTTCGTTTCTACCCGATTATACCATGATTGCGGACGGGGCGCAAACCCTATTGCGCGTCCAAATCAAGATAGGGAATGTATCCCGCCTGCCTTACGCAGCGCTGGCCCGCCTCGCTCATGAGCCACTCGGCGAAGGAGGCGGCGCTGGCGTCGCTCTTGCGGTAAACCGCGTAATAGCAGGTGGCAAAGGGGTATTCGCCGCCGCGCAGGTTCTCGGGCGTGGGCGCGACGCCGTCGATTTTCAGCGTCTTGACCGAGCCGGAATGATAAAGCGTGTCGATATAATAAAGATAGGAGTAGCCAAGGCTGTCGATTCCGTTGTCGTAGTCGCCGATGCGATCCATCAGCGAGCCCATGGAGGTGACGACGTTATTTTCAACCGCGCCGCTGAGCGGGACGCCCCGCATGACGAGGTTCTCCATGGCGGTCTGACTGCCGCTGTTCTTTTCACGCTGAAAAGGACGGATGGTCAGCCCAGCCTGTCCGCCCACGTCCTCCCAAAGGCGGAGTCTGCCGGTATAGATGTCCCGAATTTGCTGAACCGTCAGCGATTCAACGGGATTTTCTGCGTTGACGAGAAAGACGAAGGCGTCGTAGCAGAAGGGAACCGTGATGAGCTCCACGCCCGCCGCCTCGGCCATGGCAAGCTCCTCGTCGCTTGGCTCGGTGGCCAGGATCAGGTCGACGGGATGGGAGGCGTCCATCATGGCGTTTTCGGACGGAATGGAGACGGTGGGGTTCGGCGTGCCGCCAATCAGGCGTTCATAGGCATAATGCGTAGTGGAGAAGGAGACGAAGGATAACAGATCCTCCTCCCGCATATTCAGATGCTGCCTGGCCAGCTCCATCGCCATGGGCACACAGACCGTGGAGCCGTCCAGGGAGGGGTAATTGCCCCACTCACGGACAGAGAACGGAACGTCGCCGGAGACGGGGCTTGTTTCCCCCAGAACGAAGGGGCTGCTCTCCACAAAGCGCTGCCAGCCCTCGGCCCGTTCGATGGGCTGGTTGATCTGCCCCCAGGAGCCGCTCTGGGCCAGCGCGGAGGGGCAGAGGAGAATCCCTGTTATCAAGAGAATAAGAAACGTTTTTTTCATGGCTTGGCGTCCTCCTGTTCAACAATCATGATGAAGTCGCGCATCACGTACCCCTCGTCAAAGCCGACGCGCACGCGGTACCAATCGCCCGCTTCCTCCAAAATCTCCACCTGCGTGCCGGTGAAGAATTTGCCGAGGCTTTCGCCCGAGCGGCTCGGTTTCGCGCGCAGATGCAGTCTGTCACGGGGGTCGGGGTTGATGACAATGCCAAAGGTGCGTTCGTCGCCGGTATAGGGGCGGGTCAGGATGAGGTCGGACAGGGAAAAATAAGCGCTTCCCTTCCACCATCCCGCGTCGTCTTGTTCGGGATAACTGCATAGCAGCCACTGACCACAGAAGGCCACAGGAGTTAGGGGCGTTTCGGCTCCGAAGGAGGCTCCGAAATCGGCGAAGCTTGTATTGGGCGGCAGCGCGTAGGGCGAGTATAAGCGGTGGACTTCCTTCCGACGAAGACGGGCGGAGGAAACCGGAAACAGCCCTTGATACGGTTCGATCAGCGACACTTCGTCCATGCGCACATAGCCGGAGGCTACGGCCTCGCTGTCGGGCCTCACATAGTCGACGGCATAATACCCGTTTTCCTCTCCGACGATCTTTACAATGGAACCGCTCTGGAATTTGCCGCTCACCTTAGCGCCCTTCCTCGGCTCTTCCAAGATGGAAACAAAGTCACGGGCGTTTTCGGGGCTTAGAAGAGCGTCGGTTTCGATGTCCTTTTCTCTCACATCATACCCGCCATACTCATCCCTTTCAAAATCGGTTTCCTGGGATATGCCGTTGGACTCCTCCAACGCTCGGCAATACTCAAACGCGGTTTCGTCCACCCTGGCCTGCGGGGGTACTTCGGCCCTTTGCAGAAACAGGCAGGAATGAAAAGCATATTTGTCAACGCTTTGCAGCGTCAGCGGGAAGGAGACGGAGAGAAGACTGTGGCAATCGGCAAAGGCGGCCCATTCGATATTCGTAAGTCCGACGGGAAGCGAGACGGACTCAAGATAGAGATTGCCCCAAAAGGCCCGTTCGCCGATGGTCAGGATGCCCTCGGGCACATCGTAATGGAACCCCTGTTTGGCCGCCGGATAGTACAGAAGCGTCTTCATATCGGCGGTGAACAGCACGCCATCCACACTTTTGAAATAGGGATTATCGGGAGCAACGACGATTTCCTCCAACTGGTCGAGGTCGTCGGAATAAATGCTGTTGAGGCCGTCGAAAACGCGCAGCGTGGAGGGAAAAACGATGCGCCGAAAGTCACAATCGTAGAACGGCGTATGCACCTCCTCCACTCCCTCCGGAAAAACAAGCTCTTCTACATCACAGGTAGATGAGAACGAACCATCATTCACCTTGCGGAGGGTGGAGGGCAGGACGATCTGAGAGAAAAATCCTTCTTCCCACATTATAGGAATAAAACCGTACTCATAGCCTTCCTCCTCCCCAAGATATGGATCTCCCAGCGCTGTGATCCCCTCGGTCACCGTAAGGACGCCGTTTTCAATGGTATATGGCGCCTCCGTTTCCTCGCCGAGCGCGCAGGGAAACGCCAGGATCAGCGCAAGCGCGAGAACGGGCAGCAGACAGGCTTTCTTTTGCATAACGCGCATGCCTCCTCGTGGTTGGATATCTGCTGAATAAACGGATGGAAGATGACTTTTCTTCCAGATTCAACCGAATTTTCTGGAATATGGCGAATTTGTCAAAAGAGGGGGAGATCGCTTTCGAGCCGAGACAAAGAGCGGCCGTGTGTGCGGATACGCGCCCCTTTGCCGCTTCCTATTTGAAATTCTCACCGCCAGTTTTTCAAAAGCTGGATGAAGGCGGCCAGCAGCCCGGGAATGTCGACGTCCTCGGAGGCCACGGCGGGCAGCTTGGCAATGACGCTGTCGCCCAGCTTGACGCGCACGATGCCGATCGCGTCGCCCGCCTTGACCGGCGCGGGAATCTCCTCGGGAAGCTCGACCTCCAAGGAAAGCTGCTTCTCCTGCCCGAGCTTGAGCAGCATGCTCAGCCCCGACCCAACGGCGGCCTCCACCTCATCCGTCATCCCCAGCTTGACGGGAACCTTCTTTCCAAGGCGTTCGCCCTTGGTCAGAATGTTCACGCGCTTGTAGCCCGCAAAGCCATAGTCCAGCATCGCCCGCGCCTCGTCAAAGCGTTTTTGGCTGTTTTCTGAGCCGAGCACGATGGCGATCAGGCGCAGGCCGTTTTTCTGTGCCGTCGCGCTCAGACAATATTTTGAGACGTCCGCGCTGCCGGTCTTGAGGCCGTCGCAGCCGTCGTAAAAGCGTACAAGGCGGTTCGTATTGGTGAGGTCGGTCGTACGACCGCTTGGATGGGTAAGCGTGTCCATCCACACGGAGGCGTGAGTGAAATAGTCGGGATGCCTGCATATCTCGCAGGAAAGCACCGCCACGTCGCGCGCGGTGGTGTATTGGCGGTCGTCCGGCAGACCGGTGGAATTGATATAAAGGGTATTCTCCATGCCCAGCTCCGCCGCGCGTTCGTTCATCATGGCGGCAAAGGCCTCCTCGCTGCCCGCGATGTGCTCCGCCAGCGCGCAGGCCGCGTCGTTGGCGCTGGCGATGATCGTCGCGTGCAGCAGATCGCCCAGCTTATAGACGGTATTGGCGTCCAAAAGCGCCTGGCTGCCGATTTGCGCGGCGGCGTTGGGACTTACGGTCACGTCGTCATCCAGGGCGAGGCGCCCTGCCTCCAGCTCCTCAAAGCAAAGAAGGAGCGTCATGAGCTTCGTTACGCTGGCCACCTGACGCTTCTCATCGGCGTTCTTTTCAAAAATAACGGTGCCCGTCTCCGCCTCCAGAAGCATGGCACTTGGAGAGGCGATCTCCATCGGCACGCCGCTTTCAAGCGGCGCGGCCATGGCCGCCTGAAACAGCATAAGCAGCGACGCGGCGATAACCGTAAGTCGTCTTAAAAATCCTTTCACAAAGCAAAACTCCTTCCATGCGTACATTTCCCTCTGGGATACCATACGCATGAAAGGAGGAAAATAGCCGTCCAGGCGGCGGAAAAGTTACAGCGCGGCGATAACGCCGTCCACCAGGGCGCGGAAGGTGTCCTTTACCCGATCGCCGGTCTCCATGACCTCCTGGTGGGTCAGCGGCTGATCGAGGATGCCCGCGGCCATATTGGTGATGCAGCTCAGGCCCAGCACGTCGATGCCGCTGTGACGGGCCACAATGGTTTCCGGCACCGTGGACATGCCGACCGCGTCTGCCCCCAGCGTACGCGCCATGCGGATTTCGGCGGGGGATTCATAGGTGGGGCCGTTCATCCAGCAGTAGACACCTTTTTTGAGCGGGATGCCCAGCCGTTCGGCGATTTCCTCGGCCATCCGCTGCAGCTTGACATCATAGGCATGGGTCATATCGGGGAAACGCGGGCCGAACTCGTCCAGATTGGGACCGGTCAGCGGGTTCTTGCCGGAAAGATTGATGAAGTCGGTCATCAGCATCAGATCGCCCGGGGCAAAGGCCGTGTTCACCCCGCCTGCCGCGTTGGTCACGATCAGCGTTTTGACGCCCAGACGCTTCATCACGCGGATTGGCATGGTGACCTCCCGCAGGTCGTAGCCCTCGTAGGCGTGAAAGCGGCCCTGCATCATAAAGACGCGCTTGGAATGCAACGTACCTGCGTACCAACGGCCCGCGTGGCCGGGGGCCGTGGAAACGGGAAAATCAGGAATATCCTTATAATCAAGGAAGGTTGGGTTCTCCAGGGCTTCGACATAACCGCCCAGGCCGCTGCCCAGGATGACGGCAACCTCGGCGCGTCCGCATGCCTCCTCAATGGCGCGGGCTGCGGCGTCGATCTTTGCCAAATAGGTCCTGTTGTCCTCGTTCATCGCTATTTCCTCCTTCATATTCTATAGCAGGCTGGCAAACGATTCAGCCCCAAAGCGCTCCGGCGCGCCGAACAGCTCCGCGATGGTGGCGGCGATATCGGCGTAGGTACGGCGGGTGCCCAGATCGACCAATCCCTTCATATTCGGGTGCCACGCAAGGATGGGAATATACTCGCGGGTATGGTCGGTGCCGGTATAGGCGGGATCGCAGCCATGGTCGGCGGTGAGGATGAGCAGATCGCCCTCGCGCATAGCGGCCTTGATTTCGTCAAGACGGCCGTCAAAATATTCCAGCGCCTGCGCATATCCCGCGACGTCGCGACGATGACCGTAGACGGAGTCAAAGTCCACCAGGTTGACAAAGACCAGGCCGGTGAAATCGCGGGGCATCACCTTCATCAGCGCGTCCACACAGGCGGGATTGCCGGCGGCGTGATCGCTTTCGCACAGGCCGTCCATGCAGAAAATATCCTCGATCTTGCCGATACCCATGGTAAAAATTCCGCGATCCTTGAGCGCGTTGAGCACGGTGCGGCCGGTCGGCTCCAGGGAGAAGTCTCGACGGCGCGGCGTGCGCTGGAACGCGCCCTTATGCGTCCCGACGAAGGGACGCGCGATTACACGGCCCACAGCGTGCTCGCCCCGCAAAATCCCGCGCGCGATGCGGCAGATCTCATAAAGCTTTTCGGGCGGGAAAAGATCCTCGTGGCAGGCGATTTGGAACACGCTGTCAGCCGAGGTGTAGACGATGGGATAGCCGGTTCGGATATGCTCCTCGCCCAGCTCGTCCAGAATGACCGTACCGCTGGCGGGATAGTTGCCCAGCGTCTTTGTGCCGATGGCCTCCTCAAAAGCCTCGATCACCTCCGGCGGGAAGCCGTTGGGATAGGTGGGGAAGGGCTTGTCGAGCCGGAGGCCCGCCATCTCCCAGTGGCCCGTGGTGGTGTCCTTGCCCGCGGAGACCTCGATGGCACGTCCGTACGCGCCGATCCCATCCACGGGCGTGGGCCCGCCGACGTTTGGAATCAGGCCGAGACCCATTTGGGCCATATTTGGCAGCTTGGGCCGCTTTTGAGCGATGATATGTCCCAAGGTGTTCGCGCCCGCGTCGCCATAGCTTTCGGCATCGGGCAATGCTCCCGCGCCCACGCTGTCCAGTACAATCCAGAAAATCCTCTTGGTCATGATATCAGCCTCCTTTTGCACATGGGAGAAACCGGTCAAACCCTGCTGAGCAGGTGTTTGACATAATAGCTGGGATTGAACGCCTCGCCAGTGGCGCGCTTCAAAAGCTCGTTCGGCAGGTAAAGCCTGCCGAAGCGATGCACACGCTCCCCCAGCCATTGCGCGATGGGGCGAAGCTCGCCCTTCTCAAGCAGCCCATCCACGTCCAGATCGGCGCGCATGGCGTGCATGAACTGTGAGGCGTAGGCGCTGCCCAGCGCATAGGTGGGGAAGTAGCCGAACATGCCCTCCGACCAATGCATGTCCTGAAGGACGCCCAGGGTATCGCTGGGAACCTCGACGCCCAGATAGTCCTTGTACATGGCGTTCCACGCCTCCGGCAGATCCTTGGTAGAAAGCGAGCCCCCAATGAGCCGCTTTTCCAGCTCGTAGCGAATCATGATATGCAGCGGATAGGTGACCTCGTCTGCCTCCGTGCGCACCAGGGAAGGCTCCACGCGGTTCGCGCCGCGGATGAGCAGGGCGTCGTCTACGCCCTCGAGCGCCTCGGGAAAGAGTTTGCGCAGCGTGGGGGAGAGGAAGCGCAGGAAGCCCTCGCTGTGTCCCACGAGGTTTTCAAAAAAGCGGCTCTGGCTCTCGTGCATTCCCATGCTGGCCCCATCGGCGAGGACGGTGAATTGATACTCGTCCGCGATCCCCAGCTCGTAGAGAGCGTGACCGCTTTCGTGGATGACGCTATACATGGAGGACAGGAAGGAGTTGGGGTAATAATGGGTGGTAATACGCACATCGTACTTGCTGGAGCCTGTCGTGAAGGGATGCTCGGTTTCGGACAGGATGCAATGCGAACGATCGACGCCCATCATATCCATCAGCGCAAAGGCCAATTCCCGCTGCTTTTCGATCGGGCAGAACGCGCTTAAAAAGGCAGGCGCGGCGGGCTGCTCCCTAACGCCGGCCAGCGCGGGGGAAAGCTCACGCCTGAGCATGTCAAACAGTGGGTCGAGCGTGGCCGTATCCATCCCCTTTTCATACTCGTCCAGCATCACGTCATAGGCGGGCCTTTTGTCATCCCGATAGGCGGCGATGCGGCGGGAAAATTCCACAACCCTGTCAAGATAAGGCTCGAAGAGCGCGTAATCGTTGCTTTCCTTGGCTGTACGCCACTTGTCGGCGGAATCGTTGATCAGCCGGCTATACGCGGCATATTCCTCGGGCGGGATGCGGCTCAGCCCATCCAGCTGCTCGCTTAACAGCTCCACCTCGCGGCGGGTCGCGTCGTCCAGCTCCCCCGCGCGCTCCTTGAGGCCGCAAAGCAGCTCGCGCGTGCGGTCGTTTACCAGCAGCTTGAACTGCTGCTCGCTTAAAAACGCCTGCGTCATGCCGCGCGCCTCGGCAGAGCCGCGCGGGGCGACCGTCGCCGCGTCGAAGGAAAGGCACGACATCGCATGACCGTAAGCATGCATGGAAAGCTCCAGCGTTCTTAATTCGTTCTGTAAGGCAGAAAGCTCCATCTCTAACCCGTCTCCTTTATGAAATAAGGTTGCGATTGCATTATAGTCAAAGTGGCAGGACGTGTCAAACCGTCTGCAATACAATAGGGATAGATTCTATTATACTAAGGGGGGAATTCAATGAAATACGGTTACATCCGCGTCTCATCAAAGGATCAGAACGAGGACAGGCAGCTCATCGCGCTGGACGACTGGGGAATCGCCAGAAACAGGATGTTTGTGGACAAGTGCTCTGGCAAGGATTTCGAGCGCCCGCAGTACCGAAGGCTCATACGCAGGCTTAGAGCGGGGGATACGCTCGTCATCAAGAGCATCGACCGTCTGGGCCGCAACTATTCGGAAATTATGGAGCAATGGCGGCTCATCACACGGGACAAGCAGGCTGATATTGTGGTTTTGGATATGCCGCTTCTGGACACGCGCCGCTCACGCGACCTGACCGGCACGCTCATTTCGGATATCGTTTTGCAGCTTCTCAGCTATGTCGCCCAAACCGAGCGCGAGATGATCCGCGCACGCCAGGCTGAAGGAATCGCGGCAGCGAGGGCGCGCGGCGTCAAATTCGGAAGAAAAAAGAAGCCGCTTCCGGAAAATTTTTCGGAGGTGGTGACGCTGTGGCGGTGCAAACAGATTTCCTGTGAGGAGGCGCTGAAAAAGCTGGACGTCAGCCGAAGCTATTTTTTTGAAAACGTGAAAAAGCTTTGTCTGTGAAACGCACTATTTTTCGCAAAAAATTAGCGCAAAAAGTTTGGGAAAGTACACATTAAAAGACTTGCTATTTTCTATGAAAACCGCTATAATAAAAAATCGTATTGCAGGGGGTTTCACACAAAGGTTGGGAAGACCGTGATTGTGTGCATTTCCTGATTGTAGGGAGGAAACGGGCTTGAGGCGCAAGGAATTTCT
>CAYQCL010000037.1:0-22123 GCA_964416065.1 uncultured Oscillospiraceae bacterium
ATCTCCTTTCCATAACAGAGCCTGTAAATATCACGAAGAAAAACGAAGAAGCCATACTCTCAAAACAAAACTTGAGGTGCATTAACATTTTACCATGTTTGTATTCATAAAGGTCTGTGTGATTGAGAATACCATAGTATTCGCAATGAAGTCTTCGCAACTTTGGAGAAGGTTGCAGATCGCTTATGTGAGGCTATCCGTTCCCTATCCAATCAGGTTATTTCTAGCATCACTAGACATGATTGAATAATTAAACTATCTAATTAAAGAATAGTATGAGATTTGTCGAGCAACGAAAAGCTTAGCGGCAATCAAAGTAGATAATCCACGATAAAAAAGGTGCGCGAAAAATCCCGTACCTGATAAAGACGATACGACCGAGCTTTTTAACGAAATCAAGGATTCTTTTTTGACGTGCAAAGCACCGTTGGAGCCTCTTCCTTACGGAGGGTACCCCAACAGCAACGCTTTCTCCTTCGTTATTTCTCCACACGGAGAATGCTCTCAACCGTTGCCACATCCGGCGTGAATTCTAGAATGGCCCTCTGCATGTTTTTCTCACTTGCCATGTGGGTGATAAAGACCAGCGTAACGCGGCCGTTGCTCAGGGCCACACCCTTTTGCTGCATCGCGGCGATGCTCACGCCGTGATTGGCAAAGGTCTGCGCGATGCGGCTCAGAACGCCCGGACGATCCTCAGCCAGCATACGTACATAGAAGGCGCATTGCCAATCCGTATTGTTCTTCAAAGCGACGGTGGGATAGAGCTCGTTTTGGAAGGTGGGATACCTGTGCCTCTGCGCGGAGGCGGCGCGTACCAAATCGCTTACGATCGCGCTGGCTGTGGGCAGATCGCCCGCGCCGCGTCCCATAAACATCATATCGCCGCAGGCGTGACCGTTGAGGAAGACGGCATTGAACGCGCCGGAAATGTTGGCGAGCGGGTGATCATTTTTGATGAAGGTGGGGTGAACGCGCGTTTCCACATTCAGCCCATCGCGTTTGGCGATGGCAAGCAGCTTGAGCGTGTAGCCCAGCTCCTGCCCACAGCGGATGTCCTCGGCCTGTACCCGCGTGATGCCCTCGACGTAGACGTTCTCAAAGGGAACGCGGCCGTGGAAGGCAAGGCTGGCGAGAATGCTCAGCTTATAAGCGGCGTCAAGGCCCTCCACATCGCTTGAGGGATCGGGCTCAGCCAGCCCCAGGCGCTGCGCGTCCTGGAGCACGTCCGCGTACTCCGCGCCCTCCTTGCTCATGCGGGTAAGGATATAGTTGGTGGTACCGTTGACGATGCCGTAAATATAGCTGATGCGGTTGGCCTGCAGACTTTCCTCCAGTGTATGGATGATCGGAATTGCGCCGCACACCGCGGCCTCATAGTATAATCCGGCGCCGCTTTCTTTGGCCGCCCTTTGCAGCTCATGCCAGTGCAGGGCAAAGGCGACCTTGTTGGCCGTGACAACAGTCTTGCCGCGTTTAAGCGCCGCCATGATCCACTCATGCGCGGGCTCTTCGCCGCCCAGAAATTCCAGCACGATGGAGATTTCCGAATCGTCGATCACATCCTCAATCCTGTCCGTCAGCACACCCTCCGGAAAGGCAATATCACGCTGCTTGCCTAGATTGCGCACAAGCACCCGTCTGACGTCGAAGCGCAGGCCCGTGCGATGAGCAATTTCCTTGGAAAAGCCGTTGAGAAGCCTCCAAACGCCGCCGCCCACATTGCCGCAGCCGAGGAATCCGATCTTGATGGTTTTCTCCATGATGTCCGTCCTTTCTCTCAGCGATTCCGCTCGTAAATCAGTCTGAGCCCCTTCAGCGTGAGAATGCCGTCGAGCTTATCGATAATGCCGTCCTCCTCGGCCACCAGACGGGCCATGCCGCCGGTCGCGACAACGAGGGCCTCCGGCGCGTCCAGCTCCTTTCGGAACCTCTGCACCAGATAATCCACCTGGCCGATAAAGCCGTAAATCACGCCTGCCTGAAGATTGGTGACCGTCGTCCGGCTGATGACGCGTTCCGGACGCACCAGCTCGAAGCGAGGCAGCTTCGCCGTGCCGCTGACGAGCGCCTCGCTGGTCAGCTTGAGGCCAGGGCAGATGCAGCCGCCCGTGAACGCTCCCTGCTTATCAATCGCGCCAAAGGTGGTGGCGGTTCCGAAGTCAATAAAGATGCAGGGCCCGCCGTACTCAGCCTGGGCCGCCACGGCGTTTGCGATGCGGTCGCTGCCCAGCTCGCGTGGATTTTCATACTTGAGGTTGATACCGGTACGGATTCCCGGGGCCACCACCATGGGAGCCTGTCCAAAATAGTTTTTGCACATGTGCTCCAGGGTGAAATTGATTGTGGGTACGACGCTTGACATCACGATCCCCTCAACGGAGCGCATATCCAGCCCCGCATGGGAAAACAGGCCGTTCAAAATCAGGCCGTATTCGTCGGACGTGTAGGTTTTACTGGTGGAAACACGCCAATACTGCTTCATATCCGTCCCATCGAAGAGGGCGGTTTTGATGTTGGTGTTGCCCACATCCATCGTAAAGATCATTCCGCTGCTCCTTTTGCCCCCAGCGGGCCATGCATTATGCGCGGCGGGAACGCCGCAGAACCGCCTCGACCGCGACTTTGATCACCGGTACGATCACCGCGGCGACAATCGCCTCGCCGATGCCGTTAGGCAGTCCGACGAAGGCCACGATCCACGCGCCCACGTTGTTGAGATAGGCCGCGTCCGCGTTTCCGGCCGCGATCATCTCATTGACCATTTGGGTCAGGTCTTTTCCATAGATCAGGACGAGCGTCCCAAGGCAAAGCACAGTATTGGCAATCGAACCGGCCGCCGAGGCGATGACTGTGCCGATCTTGTCTGTCACGGCATTGTTTTTCACAAGCTTTTTCCACAGCAGATAAACGCCAAGCGCGACCAGCGGCACCAGCATCCTGGGCGCGATACTTACAAGTGGGTTGCGGAAGAAGAGCGTCAGCCCGACCGCGCCGGATTCCCAAGCACGAATGAAGCTGCAAAGCCCAAAGACCAGGCCGACGGTCACACCGACTCCCTGCCCCTCGACCAAAGCGGCCAGAATAACGGGAAGATGCACCGTCGTGGCGCTTAATAGCGGGGGCGGAAGGGGAATCATGCCAATGGGAGTAAATGTCAGCACAGCGGTGATCGCGCTGAGCATGCCCGCGACAACCATCTTACGGATGGCCTCGCTCTGTTTGCCGTGAGACAGGGTTTTCATGCTGTTTTCCTCCGTTCGAGTTCTTTCTGGGATACCCGACGATACCGGGAAAGAGGGGAATACCACGGGCGCGTCCGCTTCCAGAGGATAGCGGCGCGCCTTCCAGCATTATAAGGCCTGAAAATCAGATTGTAAAGGGCTGTGAGAAAACAGGCGATACAAAAGAACGGCGGAAAGCGTCAAAAAGCCGTTCTCATATAATCTGGGACAGGGATCCTTTGCGACGCTCCGACGACACCGCAGGAGGGGATTCTGCCAATCATAGATATGTGGGCCTATTTCAGCAAGGCCCTTTCGAGATCCGATATGAATTGCCTCTGTTGCTTTTTCAGATAGAGCTTTACAAAGGGCTTCATCAAAAGCTTTTTTGCGGTCACATTTTCGGTGAAGACGACCTCGGTCTCCTCTCCCATTCGGGTGAAAGCCCCGGATCAATGCCCCTTCATATTGTCGTTCTTCATCTCAAATTCCCAGCGTTCGCACGGCTTTACGAGGGTGATTGAAAAAACGTTGGGTCGCCCCTTTTTGTGTATTCAATAAACTGTGATTCGTTCAGAATTTCGATTCGGCTCAAATCGGTGCGCCACGCGTAATTTTCAATGGAGGTGACGGTGTTCCAGAACTTTTGGATATCGCCATGAAGGACGGCTTTGATGCTCGCGGTCGCCATACTTTGATCTTCCCTTTCTTTAGAACCCCCTATACGATCGTTAACAAAGAATCGAAAAAAAGAAGAGCTTCTCTCATCAAAGAAAAGCTCTTCTTTCTGGTAGCGGCGATTGGACTCGAACCAATGACACTCCGGGTATGAACCGAATGCTCTAGCCAGCTGAGCTACGCCGCCAAATGGTTGCGGGGGAGGGACTTGAACCCACGACCTTCGGGTTATGAGCCCGACGAGCTACCAAACTGCTCCACCCCGCGGCACTTATCGCTCACGCGACTTGATTAGTATACTACACGGCTCCTGAATTGTCAATTCTTTTTAAAAAATTTCTTCAAAAGGCGGCAAAGCGTTTGAAAGCGACGTTTCTTTCTCAATGGACGACTTTCAGTGAATGTCTTTCTCATTTGGATAAAAACAAGGAGCTGCCACGTCTTAAAGGACGGGACAGCCCCTTTTAGGCTTACTTGACAGCCTGGAAGAAGTACCGGCTCACATAGCCGCTCACGCCGTCGATCTCAGCCTTGCACCAGACGTCACCAACCTCGGTCACGGTGATCTCGGTGCCGACGGGATACGCCTTGATAATAGACGTATTCAGGCCCGGGGCGCTGCGGAAGTTGACAATGTGGTTGCCATTGGGATTGACAAGCTTGGCCGTGAAAGGAACCGCGGGCAGCGTGGCGCTGCCGGTGGAACCGCTGGCGGAACCGGACACCTTGATGTATTTCTTCATCATGTAGCCGTTCTGACCATTGACCGTCACCTTGTAGAAGCTGCCGCTTTCGCCAAGCAGCTGAACGCTGGTGCCGTTGCGGTAGTAGCCAAGCACGCGCGCGTCAGTGCTGGCGGTCTCACGCAGAAGCAGCACCTGATTGGCGCCCGGGTTGGAGACCACGCCGGTCTTGGGATAACCCGTGGCAGTCGTGCCGCCGCTGCTGCCAGTGCTCTGAGAGCCGGTGAGATAACGGCTGGCCATGTAGCCGGTCGTGCCGTCCACGCTCACCTTGTACCAGTCGTTGCCGCGAAGCACGAGGGTGACCGCCGTGCCAGGCTTATAGCTGGTGATAATGTTGCCCTCAAGGCTGGGCTGGTCGCGCAGGTTGAGGCCGACGCCGGTGTTGGTACGGACGTAGAGCGTGGTGCTGTCGGCGGTATCGGAAAGATACTTGCTCATAACGTAGCCTTCCTGGCCGTTGACCTTGACCTTGCTCCATTCGCCCTCGGTCTCAATGACCGTCATCCATGTGCCGGTGGGATACTGCTTGATGACCTCGGCGGTCAGGGAGGGAGCCTTGCGCATGTTGAGTGCACCGCCCTTTACGACCATGATAGTCTCAGCCAGAGATACCACAGGCAGCATCAGCGCCAGAATCAGCGCGATGACCGGGAGGCATCTTTTGTACAGAGGGGTCTTTTGCATAAGGGGATACCTCCTTTTTGTTTTGGCGAAGGGGAAACCCCTTGCCTTTCTCCCATCTGACGATTGAGCAGGGGACATTCCTTCCCACTTTTTGTTCCAAAATCAGGGAACCAGGGCGCTTTTTTCAATTTCGAGAGTAAAAATTGGAGAATAATGGGAATAGAAAAAGGCACAGAAAAGCACGGATAAGCTTTTTTTCACCGCGGGAAGGAGAGAATCTTTCCAGTCTTCCTTCCTGAAAACGGATATCCGTCGTCCGACTTCCGCTTTTGCCATGCATTGTTTGCTGCGGAACGGTGGCGGACGGGCATCATAGCCTTACGCTTATGGAAAGGAGAACGCGGCATGCTGACCAGCCTCAATCGCATGGTGGGTCTGCCTGTGATTTGGCAGGACACACAGCTTGGCTATGTCGAACGCGCCGTTCCCGACCCCACAGCCAAACGGCTTGCGGGTGTGGTGGTTCGAAAAGGAATCGGAAGTGCGAAATGGCTCCCGTCCGATGGCATCCTCGTCGCCGGCACACGGTGCGTGCTTGCGGGCCGAAAGCCTGGAAGAATGACGGAGGAGAGCGTCGCGACCCTCCGTCAGGCCTTCCTTACCACGGGAGAGAGTGCGGGTGAAGTAACGGACGCGATCATCCTGGGGGACACGCTCAAAATGGCCGCGCTGGAGGTGAGCCCCGGACCCGTCTACCATCTGCTGGGATGGCGAGCCTATGCCGTGGATTTTCGCGTAGACAGGGTTACGAGACCAGGCGAGGTTGTGGTGTCGCAGCTCCTGACATGGGCGCAGCTTCGCAGAACACTTGGAGAGGAGGGCGACAGATGAATGTACTCAAAACGGCGGCGGCCGGCATAATCGGCTTTGCGGTGGGCGCTGGTGCGATGATGGTCCCGGGCAACCAGAAGTTCAAACGTCAGGCTCAGAAGCAGATGGACAAACTGGCTAAGATGGCTAAGATGTGGTAAGGTCCGATGGCGGCGCGAGGTATAGGATGCCTTGCGCCGCCTAAGACATAGCTTTTACGGAAAGGAGAGGGAGCATGCAGCAAAGGAGCGTAAGCGTTCCCAAATGGCGCGTTCTGACGGCGGCCGCGTTGATCGCGCTGATCGTCTGGGCAAGGGCGCTGCTGTGGCAGGCGGTGGTTCAGCTTTTTTTTGGAATGCTGGTGGCCTTGGCGGCGCTACCGGTCATGAGGAGGCTGGAGAGGAAGCTTTCTATCGGTATGGCCGCTTCTCTTTCCATGATGAGCCTGAGCGCGGCGCTGATCGCGTCGCTTTTGGTGCTTACGCCGACGCTGATTCAGCAGGGCAAGCAATTGGCCGCGCTCCTGCCGACTTTATATGCTTCTGTGGAAACGCTCGTTCTTAACGTCCAGCAATGGCTCTCTCAGAACGGTCTGGTGCTGGACGAACAGCTGAAAGGCTCGCTTTTGGGAAGGGGCCAGGAGCTTTTGGGAAATGCCGTGCCATCCGTCATGGCATGGTTCAGCGGTATCGCGGGGAGTATTGGAAAATGGATGCTGGCGCCGGTGTTCGCCTTCTACTTTCTCAGGGACCGGAGACGGATCGGAGAATGGCTTTTGTCTCTCGTGCCGGTGGGAAGTCGGGATCTAACGGTTCAAATCTTAAAAGAAATGCGGCGAGAGACAGCGGGCTACCTGCGAGGGCAGCTGCTGGTCTCGGCGGTCGTGGGGGGACTGACGGCCATAGGCCTTCTGTTTTGCGGCATTCCCGCATGGCTTGCGCTGGGGGCCATCATGGGCGTCCTGGAGCTGATCCCTTATCTTGGGCCCGTTTTGGGCGGTGTGCTGGTAGCGCTTTTTTCGCTTCCCAGCGGCCTAGGCAGAACGCTTTGGGCGCTTGGGGTTGTTATTCTGGTACAGCAGCTGGAGGGCGGCATGCTGTCGCCGCAGCTGATGAGCGACGCCACGCGCCTCCATCCGGTGGCGGTTGTCCTGTGCGTTATGCTGGGAGGTACGGCGGGAGGAATCGGCGGAATTTTGCTTTCCGTACCGCTTCTTTTGTGCGCTCGGGCCGCGCTTCGCGTCTGGAGCCTTCGCGGTCTTGCGACCGAAAAGGAAAACAAATAATCGGAGAAACGGTTTGCAAAGCCTTGAATTTGGTGTATAATGTATCATGTATTACCTCATGGGGAGGAGTGTACCATGACGGAAATGAATGGGACGACGAAGTTTTCGCCTGTCGTGGAAGGGGCCAGTGACGCCAGCACGATCCTTTTGCAGGTCTATCGCGCTTTGCAGGCAAAGGGATACGATCCCGTTACGCAGTTGGTGGGCTATCTGATCTCCGGAGACCCGACCTACATTACCAGCTATGGTCAGGCTCGCAGCATGATCTGCCGCCTGGAGCGCGACGAGATCATGGAGGAGCTCGTGCGGGTCTATCTGCAGGGGCTGGACGGTTAAATGGCAGGGCGTGTAATCGCGCTTGACGTGGGTGACGTGCGCGTCGGTGTAGCCGTGAGCGACCCTTTGCGTCTGATTGCCCAGCCGGTGGAGGTTTACAAGCGTGTCGGCTATGGGCCTGACAGCCGCTATGTGCTTTCTCTTTGCGACCGCTTTGAAACGCGGGATGTGCTTTTAGGGCTGCCCCTGAATATGGATGGCAGCCTCGGGGCCCAGGCCGAAAAGGCGCGGGATTTTGGCCGCGTGCTTGAGCGGCAGGGACTGAGGGTATTCTATCAGGATGAACGTTTGACCACCGTCACGGCGGAGAACGTGCTCATCAGCGGAAATGTGCGCCGTGAGAATCGCAAGCAATATGTCGATAAGCTGGCGGCCGCAGTTATTTTGGAACAATGGCTGGCTTCTGAGCGCCAGCGGAAAGAGGAAAAAAATGGATGAAAATAGCAACCTGATTCAGCTTCAGGATGAAAACGGCAACGACGTCAGCTTTGAACATCTGATGACCGTGGAATACGAGGGAAGCTATTATATCGTGCTTGAGGCCACGGAGGACATGGACGATTGCAAGGAAGGCGAGGCCATCATCCTGAAGATCGTTCGCGATGAAGAGAGCGGCGAGGATGTCTACGCCACGATCGAGGATGAGGCGGAGTTCAACGCCGTGCTGGAAAAGTGCATGGCCGAGATGGAGGAAGAGGACGAGGCGGACGCGCTTGAGTTGGAAGCGGTCGAGCTTGGGCCGGACGACGAGGAGTAAGCCATGCCCAGAGTGCTTGGGCAGCGCGTGATGCTGCGCGAATATAAGGCGGAGGACATCGAGGACATCCGCAAATGGGTCAATGACGCGGAGACGACAAAATATCTGTCCACGAGGTTCTGGCCCGCCCAGACGATGGTGGACAGCGAGGAATTTCTGGCGCGTATGCTGCAAAGTAGCCATAACGCCTATAACTTTGTGATCGCGGATGTGGGGGATGAGCGTTATATCGGCCAGCTGGACATGTTCCGCGTGGACTGGCGTCTGCGCTGCGGCGAGCTTGGGATGGTCATCGCAAGCGCGGACGATCGCGGCAGGGGCGTTGGCCGCGAGGCCCTTGCGTTGATGGAGGACTTTGCGTTCCAAACGCTCGGCCTCGAAAGGCTCGAACTGGAAGTGCATATGGATAACGTTCCCGCGCGCCGCTGCTATGAAAAGGCGGGCTTTTCGCTTGAGGGCGTAAAGCGTCACGCTTTTTTTACGGACGGGTGCTTTTGCGACGTGGGTATAATGAGTATCCTTCGGGAGGAATACGCGCGGCTGCCGTAACACCTCCGGCGATTCGGGCATAGGATGGACCATCCCGTTTTTGGGATGGTTTTGTTTTGGCATGGCGAGGGATTGACTTTGATGCCTGCTTTCGGATAGAATATATTTTCGTGAGGACAATGAGCCTCCGTTACGGCCGGGAGGGAAGAAACCATGGGTAAGATCGTGGCCAAATTTGGCGGCAGCTCGCTTTCAGACGCGGGTCAGTTCCGCAAGGTCAGGAAGATCATTGAAATGGATTCGCGCCGCTGCTATGTGGTACCGAGCGCGCCCGGGCGGCGATACGCCGAAGATGAAAAGGTGACTGACCTTTTATACCGCTCTTATCATCTCAAGCAGGAGGGTCAGGACTTTCATCCGGTATTTTCGCTGATTCGTAAGCGCTTTCTGGAGATCGCCCGGGAGCTGAAGCTGAAAATTGGGATCGAGGCTTATCTGGATGAAATCGAACGGGAGATAGACGCGGGCGCGAGCGAGGATTTCTGCGCAAGCCGTGGAGAATATCTCAACGGTCTTTTGCTGGCGGATTACCTGGGCTTTGCCTTTTTGGATCCAAAGGACTTCATCTTCTTCTGCGCCGACGGCGCCTTTGACAGTGAGCGTACCAACGCGACGCTTTCGGAAATCCTGCTTCATGTGGACAACGCTGTGATTCCGGGCTTTTATGGAAGCGGCGCGGACGGCGGGATCCGTACCTTTTCACGCGGCGGAAGCGATGTCTCGGGCGCGATTGTCGCGCGTGCCGCCTATGCCGATATGTACGAGAACTGGACGGATGTCAGCGGCTTTTTGATGGCCGATCCGCATGTTGTGCCCAGCGCGCACGCGATCCGCAACATCACCTATCGCGAGCTGCGCGAGCTTTCCTACATGGGTGCGACGGTACTGCATGAGGACAGTGTGTTCCCCGTGCATCGCGCGGGAATCCCAACCAACATTCGCAACACCAACGATCCCTCGGCGCGAGGAACGATGATCGTGCATGGCGCGCTTGAGGAGAAAAATCCCTATATCATCACCGGTATTGCGGGCAAATGCGGCTTCAGCGTCATCTCCGTAGAAAAGGCGATGATGAACAGCGAGCATGGCTTTGGCCGCCGTGTGCTTCAGGCCATCGAGGAAAACGGCCTTTCCTTTGAGCATCTGCCGACCGGCATCGACACCATGTGCGTGGTGCTTTCCACGGCCGAACTGGAGCCCAAAAAGGAAAAGGTGATCCAGCGCATTGTGGAGCTCACCGAGCCGGATACGCTGACCATTCATGACGACATGGGGATCATCGCGACCGTGGGCCGCGGCATGATCCACAATCCAGGCACCGCCGCCCGTCTGTTCATGGCGCTCAGCCGCGAGCATGTCAACGTCCGCATGATCGATCAGGGCAGCAGCGAGCTGAGCATCCTTGTCGGTGTGGACAGCCAGGACTTTCAGCCGGCCATTCGCGCGATCTACCATGAATTCGTGAAGGATTGACGCCTTTACGAAGGGAGACTTACCTATGAAGTCCATTTTTAAAGAGCAGGCCCCATGGATGAGCCGCGCGCATCGCGTGTGGTTTCGTCTGTGCGCGGTCTGCCTTTCGATTTATATCGCCTATGTGACCTACCTTCCATATAGCGCAGTTCTGACGGGGCCGGTTCAGACGGCCGCTTCTCTCGCGTGCTTTGCCGCCCTCAGCGTTTTCATCTATAAGGCGTTATGTGTGGGGGTAAGAAGGCTTTCCTTGCCCGTCGTGAGAAAGGAATATGGCCGTCTGGATACGCGCGTTTTCCTTGCGGCCCTGGCGATCTCGCTGGTTATTTTCGGCTGTGCCTTCGCCGCCTGCTGGCCGGGCGGAGTCAGCTATGACGCCTCCAATCAATGGAGACAGGCCCATTCCGGAGAATTCAACAACTGGCACCCCCTCTTTCACACGTTGCTCATATGGCTGATCACGCGCGTCGCGGACAGCTACCCCTTTGCGGTCTGCGCACAGATCGTCTGTTTTTCCGCTGCCATGGCCTATCTTACAGCGGTGCTTCAGAAGCGGGGCGTCCCCGCATGGCTCGCGCTGGGCGCGCACACGCTGGTGGCCGCCTCGCTGCCGGTCCGCAATACGCTGATGTATCTGGGAAAGGACAGTGCGATGACGATAGGCGTACTGCTTCTAACGGCACAGACGATTGAGATGCTCTATACGCGCGGCGCATGGCTGAGGCGGCCAAGAAATGCGGTCACCTTTGGAGCGCTTCTGGCATTCACCTCGCTCGTGAGGCATAACGCGTTCCTGTGGACGATACCGCTCTTTTTGTGCGCCCTGCTGTGCTTCCGTCCCTCAAGGAGATACGCGGCGTTGGCCGGCTGCGTGGCAGCGGGCTTGATGGCGCTGGTTGAGGGACCGCTGTACGGCGCTTTGGATGTGATCTATCCTTCCAATTTAACGGAGGAGAGCGTGGGCATTCCCATGATTGTTCTGGGAGACGTGAAGCAGCGGGCCGCTGAAAGCCTGGATCAGGAGACGACAGAGTTCCTTTCATCGCTTGCGTCGGATGAGGCCTGGCAGAAAACATACTCGTTGAATAACTACAACTCCATCAAGTTCACATTTGATCGAGAGCTGATCGCGCAAAGGTCAGTGGGCGAGATTCTGCGCATGGCGGCTAACGCGGCGCTAAGGGAGCCGCGCATCGCTTTTGAGGCGGTTAACGGCGTAACGGGACTCGTCTGGGACATCGGCGGGCGGAACGAGGGCTATGAAAGTGTCCGCAATTCCGGTGATCTGGAGACGTGGCGCTATGGCCGAAAAACACTGAACGCGCTGGGAGGGGCGGCCTGTGCCGTGATTGATGCGCCGATGAGCTGGGGGCCCGTGCGCTGGCTTACACAAAATATCGGCGTACAGCTCCTCCTGCTGCTTCTGGTCACCCTTTGGGCGCTTTACCGAGGCGGTGTGTCGGCCTTGGCGCTCGCACTGCCAACACTTGTTTATGATTTGGGCACAATGCTCCTCCTGTGCGGAAATGACGCGCGTTTTTTCCAATTTTCCATGACCATTGCTATCCCGAGTATGCTTGCGCTGCTTTTTTGCCCGTTTTCCAGAGAAAAGTAAGAAATTTTCACTTACCCGCCGGAGGCACCGGCGGGCCTTTTGCCGACTTCAGAAAGGTATTGTGGCGACAACAGCCGGATAGGCGAAAGGGGAGACTGAACGTGTACCATGATGAAAAATTGGAAAAAATGAGCAGGCGCGTTGTGGCGGACGCGGAATTTTGGAAGACGCGGCGCGAATCGAGCCGATGTACTTTCCAGTTGGCTAAAGCATGAAAGAAAGTTGAGCAATTTAATGCTTTTCCTTGCCAAAATGATTACGGATGTGTTACAATAACATTTGCTCATGGTATGATATGGCGCGGAGGTGTGACCTAATGTCTCAACCCGACCTTTCCCAAACGATCCATCTGACCCTTCCCGCTGCGCGCGAATACGCGCTGGTGGCAAGCATGACGCTATGCGGCGCCGGCATGCTTGCGGGGTTGGACGTGGACATGCTGGGCGATCTGCGCACTGTTACCACAGAAAGCCTGAACTGTCTGACCCATCAGGCGGGCAGGGCGGAAAACGTTGAGATTTGCGCGTATAAGGTCCAGGGACGGCTGCATGTCAGCTTTTACGCGCGCGAACGGACACATACGGGGGAAAGGGATACGCTGGAGCTCGAGATCACGCGCGGCGTGTTGGAAACGCTGATGCCGGAGGTTCGCCTGATGACTGATGAGGACGGCGTTTACGGCATTGAGTGTTCCATGCCGGTGTAGTCGGAGATGGCCATGAACGATGAGCATTTGACCTCCCTCTGGGAACAATATGCGCAAAGCCGTGACACGTCGCTTCGGGATGAGCTGCTGGAAAGCTATCTTCCTGTGAGCAGGGCAATCGCGCGAAAATTTGCCGGACGAGGAGTGGAGACAGAGGATCTGGAACAGGTGGCGGCCATCGCGCTTTTCAAGGCGATCGAGCGCTTCGATCCAAAGCGGGGATATCGCTTCGTGACCTATGCGGTACCCACCATCACAGGGGATGTCCGCAATCATCTACGCGACAAGAGCGGGCTTATGCGCATGCCCCGCGACCTTCGAAATCGCCTGTATCAGGTAAGCCGCGAGCAGGAGCGCTTTGAGCTTGAGCATCAGCGCTCGCCCACGGCCGTCGAGCTCGCGGAGCGGATGAGGATCGCGCCGGAGGAACTGCTGGCGCTTCTGAACCTGCGGCAGCAGAACGAGACCGTTTCCATCGACCTGCCTGTGGGCGAGAACGGCGAAACATCACTTTCAGATCTGCTTGGAGACATGGATGAGCGCTTCGAAGAGCAGGAAAAGAGCGAATGGATGAGATGGATCCTCTCCAAGGTAAATGAGGGAGAGCGCGAGCTGCTGCTTCTGCGTTATCGGGACGGTCTCGGACAGCGTGAGGTCGCCAAACGGATGGGCGTTTCCCAGATGCAGATATCGCGAATGGAAAGGCGCGTGCTGGCGCGCTTGCGTGCCATCGAGGCGCAATCGGTTTGACGGAAATTCCAAGAAGGAGGTGATCGCTTCGTGCAATCGGACGGCAATCAGCCTCAGGGGCCCTACGATCCCTACTCGGCTGGGCAGATGCAGAATAATCCATGGCCGCTGACCGGCACGCCGACGCAGGCGACGCCCGATATGAATGGCCAGATGCGGCAGGGACAGCCGTTGTGGCCGCAGGGGCAGCAGCCGCCCTATCAGCAGCTCACTCCTGAGCAGATCCAGCAGATGCAATATGAGGCCTATATGCAGCAGATGCCGTCTCAGCCTACGGTACAGCAGCCGCCTCAGCCGGTGAAGGCCAAGAAAAAGCACAGAAAAAAGGGAAATGGAGGTCAGCTGTGGAAGGCGGTAATCGCGTTGATCGTCATCGGTGGCGTGGCGTGGTACTTCCTGAAGGATATGATCAGTCAGCCGATGCAAAGCACGGCCCTGATCGAGATGGGAACGCTGGGAACCTCCTATTCAGGCGATGCGCTGATCGTCCGCGACGAGACGGCCTATGATGACGAGGGCGTTCAGAACATCGACTATGTGGCCCAGGAGGGCAGCGTCGTTTACCGCGGAGATGTGATCTGCTACGTCTACTCCACCGGTTACAGCACCAAGGAGATGACGACGCTTCAGGATTATCGCGACCAGATCAAGGACTATCAGCAGACGCTTTTGAAGAGCGAGACCGCTTACGATCAGAAGATGACCCGCTTGGAGAGCGAGGTCATCGAGCGTGGGCTGGAGGTTAGAAGCCTCGTCCAGGGAGCGCGGGGAAATCTGATCAATCAGGAGGCAATTGTCGCTACGGCCATTACCCAGCGGCAGAGCTATTTCCGCAGCAAATACTCCAGCGATATGCGCCTCAACCGCCTGTATGACGATGAAAGCACCCAGCAGCAGCGTATCGACAGCTGGATCAAGCAGAAGGTAGCGACTGAGGAAAGGATCGTCAGCTTCTACACGGACGGCTTCGAGACGGTTTCGCAAAATTACGATCAGTATACCCCCACTCAGGTGCGCTCCATGATCAACGGGGAAAAGCCGGCGGTGAGCACAGCGGCGCGCGGACGCACCGATCTGTATCGGCTGGTCAAGCAGAACAACTATGTTGTCCTGATGCTTGTCAAGGACAGTAGCTGGAATCCGGTTGAGGGAACGGTGTATAAGCTGGTGCTTGAGCAGTTTTCCAACACCGTGGTCGACGCGAGGGTGCTTTCCTTTACACGTTCGGGCGGAGAACTGTTACTCAGATTGGCGGTTATCGGCGATGTGACGGATGTCCTATATATGAGAACCTGTCAGGCGCAGCTGGGTGAATATGTAGACTGCCTGCTCGTGCCGCAGGGAGCGCTTTACACGCAGAACAACGCGACGGGCGTGGTGGTTGTAACATCGGAAAACCAGGTGTTTGTGCCGGTCAACGTCCTGAGCCAGGAAGACGGCAGAGCCTATATTACGGCGGTTCAAACGGGTGTCCTGACGGAGGGACAGACGGTGCGTCTGTTTCAGTAAAAGGCTTTCATGAACGGGGTGAGTATGGCAATGCAGGAAAACGTTGAAAAATCGACATCTTCCCCCCTTTTGGAGGAGCTGGACAGCCAGGTGCTGAGATGGAATGTGTCAAACATTTTGGAGAAATTAGACAAAAATCGGTATCAAAATTCTCCTCCAGCAAAGCTAGTCGCCGTGACCAAGACGGTTTCACCGGCGATCATCAACGAGCTAAAGCCCTTAAAAATCTTCGATATCGCGGAAAACCGCGCCCAGGTTGCACTGCCCAAGCTGCCAAAAATCGCGCCGGAATTTCGGCTACACTGGATTGGAAGGTTGCAAACCAACAAAGTTAAATATATAATAGAACATGTATGTTTGCTGCACACGCTTGACCGCATCGCGCTAGCGCAGGAGGTCAACCGTCGCGCGGGAGAGCATGGATTAATCATGCCGGCACTCGTGCAGGTCAATATTGCGCGGGAACCGCAAAAGGGCGGCATGCCTCCGGAAGAAGTGCTTGGGTTTCTCAGACAGATGCGGGATTTTCCCAACATTCATGTCCAGGGCCTGATGAGCATCATGCCGCTGGATGCTTCGCCCGAGGTGCTGACCGGCTTTTTCAGAGGGATGCGCACGCTGTTTGAAAGACTGCGTGAGGAGGCCGTGGATGGCGTTGAAATGCGGGAGCTTTCAATGGGCATGTCCAACGATTTTGAATTGGCTGCGCGGGAAGGCGCTACGATGGTGCGGATCGGTACGGCGTTATATCGCGTATGATCCGTCATAGGGGGTTCGTCGATTGGGAATCTTTCGCAGGGTAGGAGATTGGCTGACGGAAAAGAGTGACCGCTTTATCCGAGGAGAGACGGATGGACAGAGCGGTTATTATGCTACCCGAGAGGCCGAGCAGGCTTATGGCGGCTACGGAACGGAGGCGGCCGAGCAGGGGCAGGAGGGCGATGAGGGCGAGGATAACGTCCGTCAGCCGCTTGATCCCTTTGGACATGGCGACGGCGAGTATGGCGGACGTGTGCCCTATCGCAGCCGCTATGATATCGAGCGGGAGGCGCAGCAGCAGCCTGTGCAGCAGGCCGCGCCTCAGCAGATACCCGCCTATCAGCAGCAGGCCCAGCCACAGACGCAGCGTGTTCAGCCCCAACAGGCTCCCTCGTATCAGCAGCCTGTGCAGCAAAATTACGCGCAGTCTGCCGGAAACGTGGTTCCCTTTCCAGGGATGCAGCGCAGTCCGGACGGATCGGTCTACGCGCATGTGGAATATATCGTTTTGTTGCGCAGCCGCAACGAATGCAAAGACGTTATCGCTTATATCAAGACCAACGCGTCGGTGTTTCTCAACATGGAGTTTATCGCCAGCGACAACGAGCGCCAGCGCTGCGTGGATATGCTCAGCGGCGCCGCGTACACATTGGGCTGCGCGTTAAACAAGATTTCACCACGCGGCATCTACCTCATTTCCGCGCCTTCGGTACGCGTAGTGCTGGATCCCGCGATGCAGAAATTTGCCGTCGCGCCGGAGGCGCAGGGCTTTGTCAGACAGCGCTATGAAACAGAAAGCTATCGCGGGGGATATGGGTATCAGCAGCAGGCCGAGCAGGCGACGGATCATCAGTATCAGCCCCCAGTCACCGGCTTTTCGTCCGGTTCCCCCACAACGCGCTTCCAGACGCAGGGGACGCAGCGCATGCCGACCAGCTTTGGAAGCGTGATGGCCGGCAACGCGACAGGCATGTACCAACCGGCGCCTGCATATGCCGCTGCTCAGCAATAAGCGAGGACAGTCAAAAAACACCGGAATCGGTTTTGCTTTAGATAACCTTTTTTATGACTCCGTGATTGTCCGCGTTATGTAAGCGGAGAGAAGGAGGAAGAGCAATGCTTTCATTCTTGGCGGGCGTAATCATTTGGGTGTTGCAGCTGATCAATCTTGTCCTGTTGATTTACTGCGTGATGACCTTTGTCATGCCTCAGAGCGATCTTACGCGCAAGGCGGCCGGTTACGTCGAGCCGATTCTTGATCCCTTCCGCAAGCTTCTGTATCGCTATTTTCCAAAGCTGCGCGGGATGGCTGTGGACTTCTCGCCGGTCGCGGTATGGGCTGCCATTCAGATCATCATCTGGATCTTGAATCTGTTAAGGCGCGTATTGTTCTAATGCGCGGCGAGGGGGATATCGCGCAGACCGCGCGGCGGCTTGACGAACTGGCCACGCGGGCGGAACGTGTCGGAAGGCCCTGCTTCAGCGGCTTTCTTTCCCCGCCGGAGGCCGAGCTCGCCAAGGTATCGGGGAAGAGGATGGGCGTAAAGGTGCGGCTGGAAGGCGGCTTTGAGGAAGCGGAGCGGCGCATGGCCTGCTTTTCCCCTTCGGACGGCGGGGAGAATTCCTTTCCGATTGCCGCGTTGGAGCTTAGATGGCCGCATCAAAGCGCGCCGGAGCACAGAGACATTTTGGGCAGCGTGATGGGTCTCGGACTGAAGCGACAATGCGTAGGCGATATTGTAGTCATGGAGCAATGGGCCTGTCTCTTTGCGGAGACGATGATGGCTGAGCATATCGCTCAGGCCCTGACAAGTGTCGGCCGTGTCAAGCTTCAGACGGTGATTCTGGACGCCTGGCCACGGATTGAAACGCCTCAGGGGATGGAAATACGGGACACCGTTTCAAGCCTTCGCCTGGACGCGGTTCTAAGCGGCGGCTTTGGAATTTCTCGCGCCTGCGCGGCTGAACTGATCGCCTCGGGCCGCGTCAAGCTATGCCATCTGCCCTCTGACAGACCGGACGCGCGGGTTAAGCAGGGTGACGCGATTTCCGCGCGTGGATTTGGCCGCCTCGTCATAGAAGAGATCGGCGGGCCAACCAAAAAGGGCAGGCTACCCATCAAGATGGTTCGATACGGCGCACGCCGGTAAGATAGAATGTAGACGACGAAAGGAGTTAGAAATTATGGCCTTGACAATCGACGATATCTACGACAAAGAGTTTGCGCTCAAGGGCGGCGGATATGATCGAAACGATGTGGATCAGTTCCTGGATGAGATTTGTGACGAGATGACCAATATGCAGGAGCGCATTGACCAGCTCGAGGCGGATCTTAAGCAGGCGCGTGCTGACGCCGAGGCCGCGAGGTCAGTCGTAAGGCCCGCTCCTCAGCCGGTGGTGAAATCGGAAGCACCGGTCGCCCGGACCAGTGAAACGCTTGAGAGCATTTTGATCAGCGCGCAGAAGCTGGCCGATGAGGCGGTTGAAAACGCAAAGGGAAAAGCGACGGCCATCGTAAAGGAAGCCGAGGAAAAGGCCAGCCAAATTGTGGATGACGCCCAGGGCGAGAAAGCGACGCTGGCCTCGGAAATCGAAACGCTTCGCAAGACCGCCACGGAATACCGTGAGGGTTTCCTTGCGCTGGTGAACAAGCATAAGGCGCTTCTGGAGAAGGATGACTTTTTCTCCAAGTAAAACGACGCTTGGGATCATGAAAAGGAGCTGCTATTGGGCGGCTCCTTTTCACGCGCCCGCGATTATGGAAGGCGGCAGCGCAGGATGCGCATTTGGATGGTTATTTCATCCAGCGTAAGCCCGCACAGCACCTCCTCAGAAACCGAAAAGGTCATTGGCGTCATGCGCAGGAAGGCATATGACTGCGCGGGCGAAAGCGGACGCGTTTCGTTCACCGGTGTTTCCTCCAATATTTGAGCGTGCTCTCCCAAACGGCTGAGAACAAGAGAGTTGTCATAGACGTCGCCGCCGCGCAGATAATCCGCGACAGCAAGACGTACCTGCCTGAGATAGCCGGCCTCCGGAACGACCTTGATGAGCTCGCCGTTCCACGAAAGCACGCGGCGGAATTCCGCGTAATCAGCGGGGGTAAGCACGTCCAAAAGAACATCGACCGCGCCATTGGCAAAGGGAAGCCGCTTGAGATCACCCACCAGCCAATGCTCCCTATCTCCGCCACGCGCTGCGGCCGCAATGGCATCGCGGCTCAGGTCAAGGCCAACCACCGTCGCGTTGGGAAAGCGCTGGGAGACGGCATGCGCGTAATACCCCTCCCCGCATCCAATATCCAGCAGCGTAAAGGGGCGCGAGCCAAAACGCCTATGGAGCATATCCAGGATCGCGTCGGCCACGGGCTGGTAAAATCCGTCCTCGAAAACACGCGTACGGTTCTCAAAAAGACCCGCGCCATACTTTTCCAGAGCCTGATTGTGCGTCGGGGCCAGATTCGCGTAGCCGCGGCGGCTCAGGTCAAAGCAATGCCCCTGTGCGCAAACAAGGCTTTGGTTCGTCGAGGAGAAGATCCCGCCGCATATTGGACAGCGCAGCTTCGCAAGAAGCGAGGAGCACTTTTGAGCGAGCACGGCGGTTTTCATAGAGCACTTCCTTCAGAAAAGATTGGGGAAGGGTTTCGACAGGAAGAGAATGGATCCCTGCCACGGACAGAATACAAAGGGGAGAAAGATACATGATCTTGTGCAAGGATAAGGCGTTTTACCGCCGCGCGGCACATCTGACGGCCTTTATTGCGCTACAAAACGTGATCGTCTGTTTCGTCGGCCTGGTGGACAATGTCATGATCGGCGCGTATTCGCAGGACGCTCTGTCCGGCGTTGCCCTGGCTAATCAGATACAGTTTTTGCTCCAGATGATTATTAGCGGCATGGGCGAGGGAATGGCGGTGCTTACGGCGCAATACTGGGGCACGCGACGGCTTGGGCCCATACGGCGGGTGCTGGCGATTGCGTTGGAAATAACCGGACTGGTGTGCGGCCTCTTTTTCGCGGCTGTACAGATATGTCCTGAAGGAATTTTAGGGCTGCTGACTATGGAGAAGGCCGCTATTGCCGAGGGCGCGGCTTACATGCGCATTGTCAGCTTTTCCTATCTGTTCTTTGGTACCGGAATGATTCTTGTAAGCGCGCAGCGAAGCATTGAAAACGTACGTGTCGGCATGGTTTCCTCGTCGGCGGGACTGGTGACAAACATCGCGCTTAACTGGATGTTTATCTTCGGAAATCTGGGCGCGCCGCGCATGGGAGCAAGGGGCGCGGCGCTGGCGACGCTCATTGCGCGTGCTGTGGAATGCGGTGTTGCGTTGCTTTACACCTATGAGCTGGATCGAAAGCTCAAGGGTGTGCTTAGCGACTTTCTGCATCCGGATCGAACCATGGTTCGTGATTTTATCCGCGTGGCGCTTCCGGTGGCGGGTACAGGCGCGAGTTGGGGAATCGCCCAGGCGATTCAGACGGCCGTGCTTGGTCACATGGGATCGTCCGCTATCGCGGCCAATTCCATCGCTAATTCGCTGTTTCAGGTCGTATCAGTGGTGGTATATGGGCTGGCCAGCGCCTCAAGCGTATTGATCGGTACGGCAGTGGGAAGCGACGATCTGGATAACCTCAAGGGGTATGTCAACTCGCTTCAGCTGATGTGCCTGTTCGTGGGCGTTCTGACGGGCGCGGTGCTGTTCCTGAGCCGCGAAATGGTACTGAGCCTGTATGCTGTCACGCCGGAGACGCTGGATATGGCGCACGGCTTTATGAACGTGCTTTCCGTTTCGGTCATCGGCACGGCCTATCAATGCGGCTGCCTGACGGGCATCGTTCGAGGCGGCGGGAACACCCGCTTTGTGCTCTATAACGATCTGATCTTCCAATGGGGTGTCGTACTGCCCCTGAGCATCCTTGCCGCCTTTGTCTGGAAGCTGGATCCTGTGATCGTTTTCTTCTGCCTCAAGAGCGATCAGCTTACCAAATGCCTGGTGGCCGTCTGGCAGGTCAACAGCTATCATTGGGTGCGCAAGGTAGCCCGCGAATGATATTGCAAATTTTTTCACAAACATCGGTTCTGCCTATTGCAAAATGCGACGCATTTTTGGTAAAATACTCTGTGGGACAAAACAATTTTTAGGGAGGTACCCGCCAATGGTGAAAGTTGCTATTAACGGTTTTGGCCGCATCGGCCGTCTGGCTTTCCGTCAGATGTTTGGCGCTGAGGGCTATGAAGTGGTTGCCATCAACGACCTGACCAGCCCCAAGATGCTTGCGCACCTGCTCAAGTACGATACCGCGCAGGGCTCCTACTGCGGCCATATCGGCGAGAACACGCATACCGTCGAAGCTACCGACGATTCCATCATCGTGGATGGCAAGGAGATCAAGATTTACGCGGAGAAGGATGCCGCCAACTGTCCCTGGGGCGCGCTGGATGTAGACGTCGTGCTGGAGTGCACCGGTTTCTATTGCAGCAAGGAGAAGAGCCAGGCTCATATCAACGCCGGCGCCAAGAAGGTTGTTATCTCCGCGCCTGCCGGAAATGATCTGCCCACCATCGTGTTCTCTGTCAACGAGGGCACCCTGACCAAGGAAGACAAGATCATCTCCGCCGCTTCCTGCACCACCAACTGCCTCGCGCCTATGGCTAAGGCTCTTAACGACACCTACCCGATCCAGACCGGCATCATGACCACCGTGCATGCGTACACCGGCGATCAGATGATTCTGGACGGCCCCCATCGCAAGGGCGATCTCCGTCGTGCCCGTGCCGGCGCTCAGAACATCGTCCCCAACTCCACTGGCGCCGCTAAGGCGATCGGCCTGGTTATTCCCGAGCTCAACGGAAAGCTGATTGGCTCCGCTCAGCGCGTGCCCGTCTGCACCGGCTCCACCACTATCCTCGTGGCGGTTGTCAAGGGCAAGGATGTTACCAAGGAATCCATCAATGCCGCGATGAAGGCCGTTGCTTCCGCTTCCTACGGCTACAACGAGGAGCCGATTGTCTCCTCTGATGTAATCGGCATGAAGTACGGCTCCCTGTTTGATGCGACGCAGACGATGGTTGCCAAGCTGGATGACGATACCTATCAGGTGCAGGTTGTCAGCTGGTACGACAACGAGAACAGCTACACCAGCCAGATGGTTCGCACCATCAAGTACTTTGCTGAGCTGGGCTGATTCGATTTGCGAGGGGCGTGTAAACCCTCTCATGATTGGACGTCATCTCGTTAA
>CAYQCL010000038.1:0-21831 GCA_964416065.1 uncultured Oscillospiraceae bacterium
CGGCAGGTCTTGGACTGCTCCGCCGCCTTGATGTCCTTGTTGGGAACAAAATGGTCAAGAACAATTGTCACCCGATCTTTATCAAACACCTTTTGAAAACCGGCCTTGTTGAATTCGTTGATCGCGACGGGGGTGGTGATGTCGTTTCCAAGGACGATGTCGAGTTTGGCGTTAATCAGCTGTCCCGCTGTTACCTCGTCAAGTCCGGCATGCGCGGCAAGGATTTTTTGTGTCATCGTCATTCCCATGATTTATTCCTCCATATTATTGAACGCGCTGAGCAGCGCGTCCGCGCTCGCGTGGATAATGTCCGTATCGGTACCGGCGCCCCAGCTCATTCTACCCTTTTGATCCTTCAGGCCGATGTAGGCCGCCGCCATGCTGCCGGAGCCCTGCTCCCGCATGCTGTGCTCGGTATAGACGCTCAACTCGTACTTTACGCCGGTGAAGGCCTTCAAAGCGTTGCTGATCGCGTCGAGGGAGCCGTTGCCCCACGAGGTAAGGGTCGTTTCCTTCCCGTCCGCCTGGAAGGTGATCTGAGCCTCAAGGCCGCCCTCCTTGCGGAAAAAGTGCATGTCCGAGATTTTCAGGGCCGACGAATGGAGAAAATAGTGGCTTTTAAAAATTTCAAGCACATCCGCGACCTTGAGCTCCCTGTGCTCGTGATCGGATATTCCCTTGCAAAGATAGCTGAAATGCTCGCGCATGGGAGCGGGCAGATCGTAGCCGTAGGTCTGCTCCAGAAGATAGCCGATGCCGCCCTTGCCGCTTTGGGAATTGACGCGGATCACGTCCGCGTCATAGGTGCGGCTGATGTCGTGGGGATCGATGGGAATATAGGGAACCGTCCATTGCCGCGTTCCCTTTTCCTCGCGGTACTTCATCCCCTTCGCGATGGCGTCCTGATGGCTGCCCGAGAAAGCTGCGAAGACGAGTGCGCCGGCATAGGGAGCCCGCTCGTGTACGTGCATGCGCGTACACTTTTCGTATTTCTCCACCAAGTAGGGCATATTGGAAAAATCAAGCTTGGGATCGACGCCGTGGGAGTACATATTCATCGCCAGGGTGATAATATCCACATTTCCGGTTCTCTCGCCGTTTCCAAACAGCGTTCCCTCCACACGATCCGCTCCCGCGAGCAAAGCCAGCTCCGTATCGGCGATGCCGGTGCCGCGGTCGTTGTGCGGATGAAGCGACAGGGTAACGAACTCGCGGTATTTGAGATTCCTGCTGACGTATTCCACCTGGGAGGCGTACACGTGGGGGAGGCTCATCTCCACCGTCACAGGAAGGTTGATGATGACGTTGTTGGTTTCCGAGGGCTCAAGGACGTCCAGCACCGCGTTGCAGACCTCCAGAGCGTACTCGGGCTCGGTGCCCGTAAAGGATTCGGGCGAATACTCGAAGCGAAAATTGCCTTCATACTCACCGGCCAGCTTTTTCACCAGCTTTGCGCCGTCCACTGCGATTTTTTTGATTTCCTCCTTGGATTTGCGAAAAACCTGCTCGCGCTGCGCCACGCTTACGGAATTATAGAAATGAATGATTGCGCTGGGCGCTCCCTTGCAGGCGTCAAAGGTCTTGCGGATGATATGCTTGCGGCATTGGGTAAGCACCTGAACGGTGACGTCCTGGGGGATCATGTCCTTGTCGATCAGGGTTCTTAGAAATTCGTATTCCGTTTCGCTGGCGGCTGGGAAGCCCACCTCGATCTCCTTAAAGCCAACTTCCAAAAGCACCTTGTAGAATTCGAGCTTTTCCTCAAGGCTCATGGGAATCACAAGGCTCTGGTTTCCGTCGCGCATATCCACGCTGCACCAGACGGGCGGCTTTTCAATATGATCCTTTGTCACCCACGTGTTATATTCCTGGGATACGGGGAAGTACCCCACCTGATACTTGCTTGCGTCCATCATCTCTATCGCTCCCTTCAATAATCAAACGATCTTAAAGCCCTCGCCGCGCAGGGAATTTGTGATGAGCTTGACATGGCGGTAATCCCTAGTCTCCATTTCGATGCGCAGGAAGCAGCCGTTCACGCTCTCGGTGTGTCCCTTTTCGTAATGCACGCCCGTTACGTTTCCGCCGCAATCCGCAATAATGCGGGAAATATCCTTCAGCTGGCCCGGCTTGTCGATCAGCTCGATCAACAGGCTGGAGGAACGACCGGAGTTGCGAAGGCCTCGGTCGATGACGCGTGAGAGGCTGGTAACGTCAATGTTTCCGCCCGATACGACGCTCACGACCCGCTTGCCCTTCAGCGGGAATTTGTCAAACATCACCGCCGCGACGGACGCAGCGCCCGCGCCCTCAGCGACCATCTTCTGCTTTTCGATCAGGGCAAGGATGGCGCTGGCCACCTCGTCGTCGCTGACGAGGGCGATGTCGTCGACATATTCCTTGACAAGGGCGTAGGTGTTTTCACCGGGCTGCTTGACCGCGATGCCGTCCGCGATGGTCTGCACCGACTCGAGGCATTCGATCTTTCCGTTGTTGATGGATTGATACATGCTGGGCGCGCCCGTCACCTGCACACCGTAGACCTTCACGGCGGGACGGATTTGCTTTACGGCGTAGGCAATGCCCGAGATCAACCCGCCGCCGCCGATCGGAACGACGATGGCGTCGATGCTGTCAAGATCATTGAGTATCTCAAGGGCAATCGTGCCCTGGCCCGCGATCACGTTTTCGTCGTCAAAAGGGTGTACGAAGGTGTAGCCCTTGCTGTCCCTCAGATCCAGCGCCTTTTGGTAGGCGTCATCATAGCATCCCTCCACCAGGCAGACCTCGGCTCCGAAGCCCTTTGTCGCCTCTACCTTAGAGATCGGCGCGCTGTCCGGCAGGCAGATAAGGGAGCTGATGCCGTTTTTGGATGCCGCGAGCGCCACGCCCTGCGCGTGGTTCCCCGCCGAGCAGGCAATTACGCCCTTCGCTTTTTCCTCGTCCGAAAGCATCGCGATTTTGTAAGCCGACCCTCTGACCTTAAAAGAACCAGTGATCTGAAGGTTTTCGGGCTTCAGGTACAGCTCGCAGTCAGGCGCGATTCCATAAGCGCGAACGACATTTGTCTCACGAATGATGCTTTTCAGCACGGTTTGCGCGTCAAATACCTTGTGGAGAGATAACACGATTCATACCGCCTTTCCCTGTTTTGCTCCGCTTTGAGATAGAATAAACCCGCCTCAAAGCGCTTTTGCTTTGAGATAGAATAAACCCGCCTCAAAGCGCTTTTGCTTTGAGACGGGTGTAAATGATGTTATTTGCACTCGCGGTACCACTCAAATTGCGAATGAAGACATTCGCCACTCTTTGGAGCCGAAGCATGTGTTTTGATCCCTCTGACTCCCTGCACTTACGTAGCATGCACGGGATACCCTACTCTTTCGTGTTCAGGCATCCGGCTCGGAAGGGAGCAATCATTGGACGGATTCATACCGGTTCGCATCAACCACCGGCTTTCTGGAATGGCTCGGTCCTGATAATCTTCGTCATAGCCTTTGAATATTAAATTTGTGGGCTATTCTATCACGGAAACATGGCCCTGTCAAGGGATATTTTTTCTTCCTGAATAGATTATCACAGCAATCATCGGCTTGAAAGAAAGAGAGTGGACATCGTTCCTCCCAAAAATCCGGATTGTTGTATTGAATTGGCTATAATTAAAAAAATAAAAACTACAATCTTACACAAATGCCGCAATTGAAGATTGAATAATACGAATAAGCCCTCTGTATCTTCTACAATTTAATATACGGGTGGTGATATGTATGGACTATGGCGTCTTTTTCCCGCAGCGGTTGGCAAAGCTTCGTCTGCTCAAGAATGTCTCGGCGCGCGAAATGTCCCTGACGATCGGCCAAAGCAGCAGCTATATCAATTCGATTGAGAATGGAAAGGCATTTCCCTCCATGCAGGGGTTTTTCTACATCTGTGAGTATCTCAACGTGACCCCGCAGGAGTTTTTTGAAGCCGATAACGTCTGTCCCGAACGGCTCAATGAGCTGGTCAAGGAGGCGAAGAAGCTGGACGAGACATCCCTTTCGCTTGTTTTATCGCTTATAAGGAGGCTCAACAGGGCGGAATGAACCCGCGACCGCGAAATAAGAAAAGTGCATTCCTCAAACGCCGTGCGATAAACATGGCGTTTTTCGCTTTTATAAATGTCCCTTGGGCAGGAAAAACGGCCGGTCTTGTAGAATCCAGCATTCATCAACGCGGAAAGGGGCTTACCATGTACAAGACCGGCGTCTATTTCGGGCGATTTTTACCGCCGCACCGCGGCCATCTCTATCAAATGATCGAGGCGTCCACTCGGTGCGAGAAGCTGATCGTGGTGATTTCGGACAACGCCGATCAGACGCGGGAAATCTGCGCGCAGGCTGGCATGGCCGAGATCAGCTACCGGCTGCGTAAGCAGTGGATATCCCAGCAGATTCAGGACATTTCTCATATTGTGGTGCGCGTTCTGGACGAAACGGACATTCCGGTTTATCCCAAGGGCTGGGAAAGGTGGAGCGAGCGCATGCGCGAGGTGGTGGCCGAGCCGATCGACGCGTTTTTCGTGGGCGACATGGAATACGGCGATACCCTCGCGAAATATTTTCCCGAGGCGAAGGTGGTGCTGTTCGATCCGAAGCGCACGCGCTATCCCATTTCCGCGACAGATATCCGCAATAATATTCTGGGCAACTGGCACTATATTTTGGGCGCGGCTCGTCCCTTCTTCGCCAAAAAGGTGCTGATCGCCGGAACGGAGAGCTGCGGCAAAACCACGCTGACCAAATGCCTGGCAAAGCTGTACAACACCTCGTGGTCCGAGGAGGTGGGGCGATATTACGCGCGAGATTTTCTCGGAAACGACGAAACCATTTATACCGATGAGGATTTCAGCCGCATCGCGCATATCCAGTTCGAGCAGGATTATCAGGCGCTTCGCACGGCCAACAAGGTCTGCTTCTTCGACACGGACGCGACCTATACCGATTATTTCAGCGAGCTTTATATGGGCCATCGCAACGACCTGGTGGAGAAGTACATCGATCCCAGCCGCTATGACCTGCTGATCTATCTTCAGCCGGATGTAAAATGGGTTGCGGACGGTCAGCGGCTCAACGGCGACGAAGAGCGCCGCAGAATGCTCAACGACCGCCTTTTGAGCATGTATATCGCGCACGGCTTTGAGAGCAAGCTGGAAATCGTCAGCGGCGACTATTCGCAGCGGCTGGCGAGCGCAGTCAGGCTGGTCGACAGGCTTCTGGCAGGCGTGAAGCCGTAAAAGCGTTCGTTTGCACCGCCGGAATGGATTTTAAACAGGGAAAACATTCTATCAAAAATCAAGAGGGGCGCTATTGACATCGAAGCCCCAAGTCTCTATAATAAGTGGAGAGTTTCCTGAAGTGTGCGCCAGGGCCTTGTTTTTACCCACATTTCATAAAACGGAGCTCGCGTTCGTCCGTCGGATGTCATGCCCCCGTTCCTTTGGAACGCCAGGGGACGGCAGAAGGCGGTGATAGGGCACCGGCCTGCTTAACATAGCGGGTGAAAAAACGGGTACAGCGGCACTTTGGGGCTTTCATGAGCCCTCTCCGATTGGAAGAGAGCTCTTTTTGATTGCGCGCAAACGCTTCGCATGCTATAATGAAAATATGTGTAAATTATCTGAAAGAGGGTATCGGCATGATATATACCGTTGCGATCGACGGGCCGGTCGGAGCAGGCAAGAGCAGCGTGGCGGACGAGGTGGCCAAGCGGCTTCGGATTCTGCATCTGGACACGGGCGCGATGTATCGCGCGTTTGCGTGGCAGGCGCTTAAGGAAGGCATCGACGTGGACGACGAGAAGACGCTGTGTGCGCTGACGGAACGGCTGATGCCCGAGGTGCGTTATATAGATGGCAGGCAGCACACATGTATCGATGGCACGGATGTAACGGAGCTGATCCGCACGCCGGAAATCAGCATGGCAACCAGCACCATTTCCAAAATAGCGGGCGTGCGCCAGGCGATGGTGGCGCGCCAGCGGGAGCTGGCATCCCGTCAGAGCATGCTACTTGACGGACGAGATATCGGCACCAAGGTGCTGCCGGAGGCCACGGTGAAAATTTATCTGACGGCCTCACCTGAGGCGCGCGCGAAGCGCCGCTTTGATGAATTGCAGGCGAAGGGAGACGCCTCCGGCTATGAAGAGGTACTTTCGGACGTGATTCGGCGAGATGAGCAGGATTCTACCCGTGAGGTTGATCCGCTTCGCCCCGCAGAGGATGCTCAGATTCTTGACAGCACTGACCTGACGTTTGAACAGGTGGTCGAGGACGTGCTCAGGCGCGTTCAGCTGAAGCTGGGGTATATGCCTAAGCCTGCGGAGTCGTTTACGCCCATGTATAAGGCTGCCCGTGCCGTTGCGGCGCTGCTCTTCGGCTTTCTGACGCCGGTTCGGTATCATCACATCGAGCGAGCACAGTTGGACGCGCCTTACATTTTGCTGGGAAACCACAATTGTATGCTGGATCCGCTGATCGTCGGCTGGAAATGCTACCGATATCATATCCGTTTTTTGGGAAAAAAGGAGCTTGTGAAGATTCCGCCGCTGCGCTGGCTGTTTCGCAAGCTGCTGATGATTGATGTGGATCGTCACAACATGGATATGCAGGCTATGCGCGCGTGTCTGAAAACGCTGCGCGAGGGCCATGTGCTGGGCATCTTTCCCGAGGGCACGCGCCACAAGGAGGGCGTGATGGAAAATGTGGAAAGTGGTGTCGCGATGATCGCGCTCCGCAGCGGCACAAAGCTCCTTCCGGCCTACATCGCGGGTAAGCCGCGCCTGTTCAGACGGATGGACGTTTATTTCGGACAACCGTTTGACGTGAAGGACATCGCCGCCCGAGGCGTGAACAAGGAGGCCTGTGCCGAAACGCTTGAAAGAATCAGGAAAATCTATCGGGACCTTGTTGAAGAACATGAGGCGTCGCGGAAAAAGGATGAGGACGCACCGCCTGACAAATTTGGAAATCAAAATTTAATGAATTTACCGACGAAAAAGAAGGGAAATTCATATTGAGCGGCGAATAACGTCCTTGATATACTTGGGAGGACGGATTCATGCCCATTTCGGTAGCCCGACACGCAGGTTTTTGTATGGGTGTCAAGCGCGCGGTGGATGGTGCGGTCAAAGCGGCCAGAGGAGGCAGGCCCATCGTCTCGTTCGGCAAGTTGGCGCATAATCCCGAGGTCATCGAAAGGCTGGCTTCCATTGGCGTTTCCGTCATTCATGAACCGGAGGAAGCTCGCGGCAAGGTGGTTCTGATCCGCAGCCATGGCGTATCGCCGGACGTGATTGAGGCTCTCAGGCGAATTGCGGATGAGGTGATTGATCTCACCTGTCCCTTTGTCGCCAGACTGCACGAGGTGGTCGCGCAATATAGCGCGGACGGTTCACCGGTGATTCTGGTGGGACAACGGGATCATCCGGAGGTCATCGGCACCATTGGTTATGGCGGCGGAAGGGTTTATACGGTCAGAACCGTCCAGGAGGCGGAGGGGCTTCCGAGGCTGGAACGCGCCTTGGCCGTATCACAGACCACGTTTCCGCATAAACGCTGGGAGAAAATCCTTCCCGTGCTTCATCAGCGTGTGGCGGAGCTTACCGTGCAGGACACCATCTGCACCGCCACCGCGCTCAGACAGAACGAGGCGCGGAAGCTGGCATCCGGCGTGGACGCGATGCTGGTGGTCGGCGGGTTGGAAAGCGCCAATACACGCAAGCTATATGAGACCTGTAAAGGCATCTGCAAGCGAACCCTTTTGGTAGAGCGCGCGGCGGATATCCCGCCGAGCTTTGCAAATATCCATTCGGAATCCATTGGAATTACCGCCGGCGCGAGCACGCCGGATTGGTCACTTAAGGAGGTTGTCACACGCATGACTGACAAGGAACAATTGGACCGGCAGGTTTCCACCGAGGAGGCGGAAAAGGACAGCTTTATGGCTGACGTGGAAGCAACTCTGGTCAAGATCAGACCCGGCCAGACTGTGAAGGGCACCGTGGTGCAGCTTACGGACGACGAAGTCTGTGTCAACATCGGCTACAAGAGCGACGGGCTGATCAAGCGCGAAGACCTGGTGACGGAGGATGTTAAGCTGGGCGACGAGATTGAAGTGGAGGTTGTCAAGGTAAACGACGGCGAAGGCAACGTTTTGCTGTCGCAGCGCAACATCTTGAACCGCAAGGCCTTTGCAGAGCTTGTCGAAAAGCACGAGAACAACGAGTATGTCGAGGGCGTCGGCAAAGAGGTCGTCAAGGGTGGCCTGATTTGCACGGTCAATGGCATCCGCGCGTTCGTGCCCGCGTCGCAGCTCTCCAATCGCTATGTGGAAAAGATCGGCGAATTCGTCGGTCAGACCCTGAAGCTGAAAATCATTGAAATGGACGAGCAGAAGCGCCGCATCGTGGCCAGTCGCCGCGCTGTTATTCGCGAGGAGGCCGCCGCGAAGAAGGCCGAGGCGTGGGCCCGCCTTCAGGAGGGTGAGGTTGTTCACGGCATCGTCCGCCGCTTGACGGATTTTGGTGCGTTTGTTGATTTGGGCGGCGTGGATGGTCTTATCCATGTGACCGACCTGAGCTGGGCGCACGTAAAGCATCCCTCTGAGATCGTTTCCCCCGACCAGGAAGTCGATGTGAAGATTCTGAGCCTCGACACCGAGCGCGAGCGTATCCAGCTTGGCCTCAAGCAGCTCCAGCCCAAGCCTTGGGATCTGGCTCCCGAGAAGTATCCGGCGGGCGCTGTTGTTACGGGCAAGGTTGTCCGCATCACGACCTTCGGCGCTTTTGTGGAGCTTGAGCCCGGCATTGACGGCCTGGTTCATATCAGCCAGTGCGCCACCACCCGTATCAACAAGGTGGAGGACGCCGTGAATGTGGGTGACGAGGTGCAGGTGAAGGTTCTCAACATTGATCCCGAGGCCAAGCGCATCAGCCTGAGTATTCGTGCTCTGCTCGAGCCCGAACCTGCTCCTGTTGAGGAAGTGGCTGAGGAACCCGCTGAGCCTGAATACGACAGCGCTGAAGAAGCGGTTCCTGTCGATATCGAGGCCGTCGGCGCAGCCCTGGAGGCCGAGGCGACCCAGAACGAGGCGAACGAATAACAGGTGATCCTTTGACGCCCCGCGCATTTTACTGCGCGGGGCTTTTGCTATCCAAAGAAAACGTCAAAAAGGGGCAAAGCGTTACAAAATGCATCCAAGGAAAAACGTTGCAAAAGACTTTTTCGTGTGATATAATAATTTCAGCTGATGCTCAATCAGGTTTTGAAGTCATCCGAATATGGTTGGGAAGAGGTTTTCTGTGCGCTATGCATTACTTTTGAAACCACATGCAAATGTGAGATATCGTCAATCTCTGAAAAAGCTGGCTCTGATCGAACTGAAATGTATGCTGGAGGCGTGGGGGATCACAGATGCCCACGCTGGACTTATGGAGTTTGGCGGAGAGCCATTTGTTGTTTTTGACGCTCAAGAACTGACGGATGCTGCCTGGCATGAGCTATCAGGACTTTCGGCGGCGTGCTTCGCGGCGGAGGTGACGCCGGAAAAATGGCTGCGTCCCATCGCGCGCGGAAAAAGAGACGGGCTTTTGGAAGAGCTGCCGCAGGTACTCAAGTACAAAGGCAAGACCAACGCGGAATTTACAAGCATGATGCTTCATTGCGCCAAGGCTGCGTCGGCCTTTGCACGCGGCGGCGAACGGCTGTGCGTGCTTGACCCGATGTGCGGAAAGGCCACTACGCTGTTTTGCGCCCTGGATGAGGGGTATGACGCCGTGGGCGTGGAGCTCGACGGCAAAGCGATTCGGGAGGCGGATGGTTATCTCGAACGCTCCTTAAAGCTGCATCGGCTGAAGCACAAGCGCATAACGGGTTCACGGACACTTTCGGGCGGCGCAAGCGCTAAGATGACGGAGTATACAATCGCGCCTAATACGCAGGCTATGCGGGAAGGAATGGTTCAGCGTCTTCGGCTCTTAAATGGCGACGCGGGAAGGCTTTCGGAAATGATCCGCCCTGAAAGCTGTCATCTGATCGTCTGCGATCTCCCTTATGGTGTTCAGCACGCACCCAAGGAGGCTGGGGAAATATCGTCGCTTACGCGGCTTGTTGAACGGGTGATGCCCGGATGCGTTCGCGTGCTCAAGCACGGAGGTGCGGCGGCGTTTTCGTTTAATCTTAACACGCTCGGCCGACAAAGCGTTGTCCATGCCATGAAGGCGGTAGGACTTGAGGCGATGGAACAGACACCCTATGATGACTTTTCCCATTGGGTCGAACAGGCGGTGGAGCGAGACGTTGTCATTGCTCGAAAGAACTAAAAGGTACATGATTTCAGATGCCGCTCTTATGAAGGGCCTTTAGATCGGTAAGGAGGGTTTTCATTGCAGAGTACAGAACTGCAAGCCATGACGGTCGTTCAGCTCAGAAAGCTGGCCAAGGAAAGTGGAGTAAAGCTGGGCGCGGGCATTGATAAATCTGGAATTGTTTCAAAGCTCGCGCAGGCATTGAAGAATGAGGAAAATGTGAATCCTCCTCAGGCCTTGAAGGATGAGGAAAATACGGATCTCCTGCGGGAGGAAGAAGGGCCGGAGCCGTCTTCTTCTCCCGATATTGACGCGGTGGAGATGGAAAAGCTCCAGGAAGCGCCTCTGTCCGCGGATGTAACGGCGCTTTCCCCGGGGAATGGATTCCGTCCATGGAATACGCCGCAGGAATCGAGCGGCTTTCGGCCCATCTACCGCCAAACGTGGCAGGCGCGTTCAACCGCGCCACGTGAACCAGTCCAGAAGCCATCCTGGCAGCAATCCAGGACGGGCGGCATGGTGAATCGCTTTGGCCCGCAGACGCGCCCAGCGCAGTATGAACAGCCGCGTCAGTCTGCGGGAGAACCGGAGGAAGAGCGTCCACAGCAGCGGATGGAGCAGCAGAGCGCGGGCCAGGACAACGTGCCGCGTTTGGACGGCTATCGTCTTGGATACCGCGCCGCGCCTCAGCGTACGTCGTATCAGAATCGCGGCGAGTATAACGCCCGCGAGCAGGGGTATGGCGGTTATCAGCAGCGAAACTATCAGCAAAATAGCTATGGCTATCAGTCCCGCAATTACCAGCAGAGCGGCTATCGTCCAAATCCGTCCTATCAGCAGCGGGGATATCAGTCTCAAGGTACTGACGTCAATTATAATGACAGCCTTTACCGCATGGCACGCGACGCGCAGTTTGCCGAGCAGGCCGAAAGCGGACAGCTGCCCGATATGCTCAAATTGGCGGATACGGAAAAGGCAAGCGGAATCCTTGAAATTCTACCGGATGGATATGGCTTCTTGAGGGGCGACACTCTTTTGCCGGGGAAAAAGGACATTTATGTATCCATGGCTCAGGTGCGCCGATATGGCCTTCGTACGGGAGACCTGGTGGAAGGAACGGCGCGCTCTCAACGCGATACGGATAAATTTGCCGCGCTTTTGACGGTAGAAAAGCTCAATGGGCGTGAAGCGGCGGAAAATCCCGATCGCCTTTCGTTCGATCAGCTCGTACCGGTCTATCCAAGCAGGCGGATTGTGTTGGAAAGCGAAGAGGATCATGACAACATGGCGATTCGCCTGGTGGATCTGATCGCGCCGATCGGCTTCGGCCAGCGGGCAATGATCGTTTCCCCTCCGGACAGCGGGCGACTGGTTATTCTCAGAGAAATGTGCGGGGCCATTAAGAAAAACGATAGCGACGCCGAGGTTCTGATGCTTTTGATCGACCTAGCGCCGGAAGAAGTGACGGAAATTCGGGAGTCGGTGGACGCCGAGGTATTTGCCTCCACCTTTGCCGACGCGCCCGAGACGCAGACCCGCGTGAGTGAAACGATGCTTGAACGCGCGCAGAGGCTGGTCGAGGCCGGACGCAACGTCGTGATTTTGCTGGACAGTCTGACGAAGCTGACGCGGGCTTATCAGGCGGCGCTGGTGCAGGGTGGCCGGCCCATGACCAATACGGTGACGCCCGCCGCGCTTGTCAGACCGAAGCGTTTCTTCGGAGCGGCCCGCAATACGCGCGATGCCGGCAGCTTGACGGTGATCGCCACCATTGCCGTGGAGACGGGCTCCCGCGTGGATGATATCATCTTCGAGGAGTTTAAAGGAACGGCTAATATGGAGCTGTTTTTGTGCAAACGGCAGCCCAATGACCCCGTCTATCCGATGATAGACCTTCAGCAGAGCGGTACCAAAAAGGATGATATGCTCCTGAGCGATGAGCAGAAGGACGGCCTGCGTTCCATCCGAAAGGTGCTCGGTTCCACCACAAACGGAGAGGCTGTCGTGCAGCTGATTGATATGATGCAAAAGACCAAGAGCAACGCTGATCTGCTCAACCGCCTTCAGGATTGGATCGCTCTTTGGGAAAAGAGCGGCTATCTGAAACGATGATTCTCTTTGGCATGGGAAGGGATGGCTTTTGAGAAACTTTGTAAGAAAGCTCCCTTCAGATGATCGACAAACCTCATAGATACGCAAGAAGTCGCGACGCCGGCCCATCTGGGTCGGCGCGTCTCTCGTTTGGAAAACGCTGCGGCGTAAGGCTTCTGGGACAGAGTTCCAGACCCTAGCAGGTGCATAATGCCCCTGCACCCCAGCACTTTCCCTTTTACAAAGAATGTGATTGGCTCGCGAGGAAAAGTCAGATTTCGGGGACTGTAGCATGGAAAATTCGATTTTTGAGCAAAGAGGTGGTACAAGCAGAGCGATTCCGTCTGGCAAGTGAAAGAAGAAAATATTCGCGGGTTTCGTTTGTTGGCTTTATGTGAGTCTATACCCACTTTTTATCCATTTTGAAAAGTCTCTGGTTGGCCTATTCAATAGCTGTCAAATTCCATTTTTGAATGAAATGACAAATGCAGAGCGATTTTATTCTCTCTTCCATGTCAGGATAATCCCTATGATTGCACCAATGAGGATAATCGAAAGCCCTTTGGATTTTCTGATTGCTTTCATATTTTCGTTGAGCATTTGGGAAACATCCTTTCTTTATAGCTGTCAGCACCATTATAGATAGGACTGCTCGTTGCCACAAGCAACGCGTTTTAACATTGGTGGACATAAAATTATTTTAAAAAATATGATATTCCCCAAACAGAAGCAACGAGGAAGACGTGTCGAAACTTGTCTCTCTGCTTCTGCTAACCATCCCAACGGCGGCAGCATAAAGGAAGAATGGGTACTGACAGTCCCAGGCGTCTTATGCTGAATCGAAGCTTTCATTTAATAAATTGCCAAATTCAAGTTTTGCATATACTTTACAACAGATAAAAAGAGAAAAGCCACGTTCCACTCGGGGCAGAAATAGAAGTCTCCTGACCCTTTGCCTCGTGATGTAGCGAATATGGCTTTTGTGTTGCAGCAGTTACTGCAAAAGTGGGGGCGCTATGCGCCGCGAGGGGTTTCCCCCTATTGTCCGTTTACAGAGCGCGGCTTTTCCTGGGCTTTTTTCATGGATTCTTACATGAAAAAGCTGGCCTTGACGCAACATGGACTTCGTGCTATCTTAAACAATGAGGGTTTTTCCAGCTTTGAATGGCGAGGTGCAGCTATGAGCGAAAACCATTCCGGTATGCGCAGGCGCGCGCGCCGCGTCGAACGGGCGCGGAACTTTTCCGCTATACGGGAGCCGCTTGCATCGGATGAGAATGAATCCTTTTTGGATTTAACGGATGAAGAAGGCCGGTTTCAGAAGGCGGATTTTGAGTCGAATGAGAGATTCGAAGACGGCTACGCGTCAAATGAGACGGTGGAGGAAATGCCGACCTCTTCTCATGAAGAAGGGACGGTTGACTTTTCCGCCTATTATCGCCGACAAAGTGCGGAGGGGGACGAAACGGCGGAACCCTCATTCGCGCCGCCGCCGAAGCTGAACTATTTGATTGATAGGCAGGAGGAGCCGAAGGAAAGCGAGGAGACGGAAGCACGTTGGCGCAATATCTACCGTCCGCGAGAGGCCACGTGGGCCGAGACCGCGCGCCATGACGTATTGGACGCGGAGGGAATCGCCTACCAGGTGCGCGAGGAGACGTCGAAAAGGCGCGGAAGAGGCAAGCTCCGTGCGGCGCTGATTGTAGTCGCGATTCTTGTGACTTTGTGCGCTGCGGGCTGGCTTCTGCGCGAGCCGCTCGCGGACCTGATCGCCCAGATGACCGGAACGTCAGAACCGACCGAGGCGCCGTTTGAAGCGATAACCACGCCTGAGCCTGTTAAAGCTTATGACGCCGCGCCGGCGGCGGAGCTGGCGGAAAGCGCTCGTTCGGCCATTGGCGAGCTGAGCGGGACGCTGAACATGGAAGCGTATATCGTGACGGACTCGCACGTTGTCGCGCGCAACCTCCGTCCGGACGGCCTTTACGACTTTTATTTGTTCACCGCCGAGGGGCGTCTCCTTTGTTATTTTGACAGCCTGGGCGCGCTGGATATGATCCCGCAGGAGGACGGCGTGTTCTATGTCAAGCAGAGCCCGTGGCTTGTGGCTTCCAACGGCACCGCGCTGATCCGCACCACGGAGATGGAAGCGACTGAAGGCATGATGCTGCATCCGCTCTATCGCGGCTGGTCTGTGATTGAGGACGAGAAGAACGGAAGCGCGAACTATATCAATACTGGCGGTCAAATGATCAGCACCCTGTGGTTCTCCAAAACCTTCCCCTTTACGGGCAGCTATACGGCGGCTTATGTGGATACCGGCGCGACGGCGGATTCCGACCAGCGCTACTTGCTTTATGTACTCGGCGAGGATGGGACGATGAGTCGGTGGCTCGCTACGGCTGATATGGACGATGCGGTCGCGGTGGCGCTTGGCATGGCTTATATGAGGACGGGGGAGGTATACCGTCTGCCGGACACCGCCTCTGTGCTGACTACGACCGATCACATAGACGCCTATTTGGACTGTGACGCTATGGTCGTCCGTGATCCTCAGAGCGGGAAATACGGTCTGTTTGTCCATGGAGAGCAGCATTATGATTTTGTCTATGACAGCATCGCGCCGGTGGTAAGCGATATCACTTGGGCGGAGAGGACACTTTCTGGAGAGGGCGGCGACTTTGTGGTGCATGCAGTGGAGGGGGCTTCCTATCCGCAGCCGCTGGCCTATTCGTTTGCGTTGGAGAAAGATGGTCAATGTGAATATGTGGCGCTTTCGACGCAGTCGAGCTATCCGATTCGGCTGGACGGCGAGTTTTGACGGGAGGGAGAGGAACTGATGAAACGATTTGGCGTGATGCTCTTGGCGCTGATGCTATCCGCTTCCATGTTCGCGCGGAACACTGTGTATGCTGAGGCCGTGCTGGAATTGGAGGCGGATGGACTCGCGATTCTCCGCAATCATATAGAGGAAGAAACGCAGTGGCAGAAGATCGTGGTGGATTATCCCACCTTTGAAACGGACGATCTGACGCTGCAGGCCTATTTGGAGAAAAACGTAACCCAATCGATTCTGGCGATGCGGAAGCTAGGGCAGATGGCGGATGACGACGCTTATACGCAGGGAGAAACAGATTCGATTCGAGGCGCCTTTTCTGCTACGCTCCCTTATGAGGGCGTGCTTTCCGTGGAGGCCTCAATGCGCAATCGCGCGGCGGGGGCGGCAGAAACCGAGGAAGTCTTTTTTTCCGCCGTGGTCGATCTGAAAGGCTTTCGGATATTGAGTATGGAAGAGCTATTCCTTGAGGACGCGGCGACGGTGGATCTGACGATCCAAAGCGCCGTCTTCACGAGCGCGCAGAAGCAGGAGGTATTGCTTGACAGCATTTTGGATGCATTCAGCGTACCCCAGCCGCGCTCTTGTCTTCTGGGCGAGCGCATCCTTCGCGTATTCTACGCGGCGGGGGATGTGAGCGCCGAATCAATGTATTTTGACCTTTCGCTGGACGAGCTTCCCATCACCCTGGCGGTTACGGAACTGCAAGAGGAAACTGAAATAATCGGCGGGGCGGATGGCCCGACGGCGATTTTCCTTGCGGGGGCAACGCTACCGCCTGAGGTGGCAGCGGAGGCCGGAGTGATTGGTGGCGCGGACGAACCGACGGCGATCTTTACCACGGAAGCGACGCAAACGCCCTCGCCCGAGGAGACACTTCAGCCAACGCAAACGCCTCAGCCGACAGTGACGCCGGGGTCCGAGCAGAAGCTGGATCCCCATTTCGCGTTGGCACCGGTTGTTACGCCCACACCCATGCCCCTGGCTGGAAACGACGCGATCGTCGCGGATGTGTTGATGCATGGATTGTGGAAGCAGCTCGGTACGGACGGCGATGTGTATTATCAATTTACAGCGGATGGAAAGCTTTTGACCATTACAGTGAATGATTATGAAATTACGGATGGCGTGCTTACGAGCGACGCGCTGAGTGGAACGCTGGACATCGGAAGCGACAGCGCCTTTACGCTTCGCGCGGAGGACGGCGCCCTGAGCGGCTATGTGCTCAACCGGCAGGGCGAGAGCGTAGCGCCCGAGGAGTTTGTGACGCCGAGCCCAACGCCCGTTCCCACGCCGACGCCCACTCCCACGCCGATGCCCACTCCCACGCCTACGCCTACGCCCACGCCGACGCCCACTCCCACGCCGATTCCGACTCCCACGCTTTCTCCCTATGAGCAGGCGCTCAAGCTCGCACCCACGCTGGCCGCGCTGGATGACGCAAGCTTTGAGAACGTTCGGACGCTGGAGGTACACGCGGCCCCGGGAGAGAATACATACCGCACAAAGGGCGCGCAGGTGACAACCGATGAAACGGTCGGTATTTACGGTGTGGAAAACGGATGGGTGCTGGTGAGCTACACCATCGGCAGCTCGCGCGGTCGGATGGGCTATATTGCAACCAGCACGCTCAGAGAGCCGGAAAGCGTAGCGCCGCTGGAATTATGCTCAATGCCGATCACCCTTACAAAGGATGCCGATGCGACGGATGACCCGCTGTGCGCGCAGGGGACGCTTATTACGCTCAACGCTGGAGAGCAGGTGACGCTTCTGGCATTTATGGACGGCGGATGGGCTTATGTGCAGTTCGCAATTGACGGGAAGATCTGTCGGGCGTTTATCCAGCAGACGGCGCTGATGGAGGACTAGGAGGAAACGTACAAATGGATCGCAGAGACGAGATTATCCAGCTGCAAATGGATGTTATCAATCAGATGACACGCAGCAATCTGAATCGAATCGCGGATGATCTGTGGGGAATGCCTCAGATGCCGACGGACGAGAAGACGGAGCCTTCCCACGAGGAAAAGCAGCCTGCCGCCATTTCTTCCGAGGTGCAGGCGGAGACCGAGGAAACGCAGGAAACGATCGAGAACTTGAAGAAGGAACTGGAAGAGTACATCGGCCTCAGCACCGTGAAAAAAGAGGTGGAGAGTCTAATCAACCTTGTGACGGTGCAAAAGCTTCGCAGGGAAAACGACCTTCCGGTCAATGATCTCTCTTTGCATATGGTTTTCTCCGGAAACCCAGGAACGGGCAAGACCATGATCGCCCGCTTTATGGCACGTGTATATAAGTGCCTGGGAATCCTCTCCAAGGGCCAGCTGGTGGAGGTCGATCGCAGCGGGCTGGTGGCCGGTTACGTCGGACAGACGGCCATAAAGACCAGCGAGGTCATTCAAAAGGCAATGGGCGGCGTTTTGTTTATCGACGAGGCGTACGCGCTCACCAATCGCGGCGGTACGGACTACGGTCAGGAGGCTGTGGACACGCTCCTTAAGGCGATGGAGGATCATCGCGAGGATTTGATCGTGATCGTCGCGGGCTATACGAACCTGATGGAGGAATTCATCCATTCCAACCCGGGTCTGGAGAGCCGTTTCAATCGCTTCCTCCACTTTCCGGACTATACGGTTCAGGAAATGCTTGATATCTTTGATATGCGCTTAACCAAGAGCGGCTATACGCTTTCCGAGGATGCCCGCGAGTTTCTCAGGAGCCTGCTCGCCCTTTACAGCCTTGATACGGAAGGCTTCGGCAACGCTCGTGGCGTTCGCAATCTGTTTGAGCGCGCGGTGAGCGCGCAGGCGGATCGCCTTGCCAAGGCTGGATCCGTTACTCGGGAGGAATTGATGCTCCTGACCGTAGAGGATATCCGTGTCGCGGGAGGCGTGCCGGAGGAAGCGCAGGGCGAAACGCCGGATGAAACGCCCAGCCAGAGCTGAGGCATGATTGATAGCCCGCCATAGAGGCGGGCTCAGGCTGTTGACAAACCCCTATTTACGCAAAGAGCCGCAGCGCCGACCCGGGTGGGTCGGCGCGTTTCTCACTTGAAAACGTTGCGGCGTAAGGCTTTGGGGCTTTGCCCCAAACCCCAGCAGGGGACTCAACCCCCTGCATCCCGCACTTTGTCGATGCCCCAGGTCCACCATAGAGGCGGGCTTTTGATTGACAAAGCGGTATGAAAAACGTATGATGGATGCGTTACAATCGGGGAGGGAAAGTATGGTCATTTTAGGCATCGATCCTGGGCTTGCGACGCTGGGATGGGGCGTAATCGATTCGGAGCGCGGAAAGCAAAGGCTCATCAATTATGGCTGCATCCTGACCACGCCGCAGCAGCGTTTTCCCGAACGCCTCAGACAGATCGGTGAGGAGATGCGGACGCTGCTTCAAACCTATCAGCCGGAAGAGATCGCCTTCGAGGAATTGTTTTTTGCACGAAACGTGACCACGGCGCTGACCGTTGGCGCGGCCCGAGGCGTGAGCGTGGCGGCCTGCGCTGAGTACACCGACCGATTATATGAATATACCCCCATGCAGGTTAAACAGGCGATTGTTGGCTATGGAAAGGCCGAAAAGCGCCAGATGCAGCAGATGGTCAAGCTGCTTTTGCACATGGAGGATATTGCCAGGCCTGACGACGCGGCGGACGCGATCGCCATCGCGTTGACCCATGCGGCGACGGGACCCGCGCGCGAGCAATTCAAGATGAAATGAGGCGTTTCTATGATTGCTATGATCAAGGGCGAGTTGGTGGGAAAGAGCGAGGGAGAGGCGGTGCTGATGACCGACGGCGGCATCGGGCTGCGCGTCATGTGCAGTACGAATACGCTTTCCGTGTTGCCCTCGGCAGGGGAGGAGTGTACGCTTTACACCTTTTTGAGCGTGCACGAGGATGCGATGGAGCTGTTTGGCTTTGCCAAAAAGGAAGAAAGGGACATGTTTCGCCGACTGATCTCTGTCAGCGGAATCGGACCTAAGAGCGCACTGGGCGTACTGGGCAGCATGCCGCTTTCCGATCTCAGGCTTGCCATTTTGACAGGGGACGCGGCGGCGCTCGCCCGCGCGCCCGGAGTCGGCAAAAAAACGGCACAGCGCATCAGCCTTGAGCTCAAGGACAAGCTGGCGCGGGAGGCACTGAACGGCACGGATGCCATCGAAAGCGTTGCGCTGGCGGCGGACGAGGAAGCGCCCGTGCTCGATGCCGTAAGCGAGGCCATGCTGGCGCTGAAATCGTTGGGATATACGCCCCAGGAGGCCGCAAACGCCCTCAAGGGCGTCAGAGGACAGGCGGATACGCCGGATGAGCTCATCAAGCTGGCCTTGCGGCATATGGCGCAGAACGGCTGATAGGGAAGAGGGACGTAAATGGACGATCGGATCGTTTCAACAGGGTTTCGTGAAGGAGAGGACGAACAGGAGCAGAGCCTTCGCCCCAAAAGCCTTCGGGAATATATCGGCCAGGAGGGCGTGAAGCAGAATCTGCGCATTTCCATCGAGGCCGCGCTCAAGCGTCATGAGCCGCTGGATCATCTTTTGCTCTACGGCCCGCCGGGGCTTGGCAAAACGACGCTCGCCGGCATCATTGCCGCCGAAATGGGCCAGAACATCCGTATTACCAGCGGCCCCGCCATCGAAAAGGCGGGCGATTTGGCGAGCATTTTAACCAATCTGGCGGACGGGGATGTGCTTTTTATCGATGAAATCCACCGACTGAGCCGTTCGGTGGAGGAAGTGCTTTATCCCGCTATGGAGGACTATGCGTTGGATATCATGATCGGCAAGGGGCCGACGGCGCGCAGCATCCGGCTTGATCTGCCGCGCTTTACGCTCGTCGGCGCGACGACGCGCGCGGGACTGCTCAGCGCTCCGCTTCGTGACCGCTTCGGCATCCTTTTCCGTTTGGAGTTGTATTCGCCGCAGGAGCTGGCGGCTATTGTCCGCCGCAGCGCGGGTATTCTGAACGTCAGAACGGAGAATGAGGGAATTTTGGAGATTGCCCGCCGTAGCCGCGGGACGCCGCGAATCGCCAACCGCATGCTCCGGCGCGTTCGTGATTTTGCCCAGATTCGCGCACAGGGTGTGATCACGTTGGAGGTGGCGCGTCAGGGTATGGACATGCTGGAGGTGGACGAGCTGGGCCTGGATCGGCTCGACCGCAACATATTGACGACCATGATGGACAAATTCGGCGGCGGGCCGGTGGGGCTGGAAACGTTAAGTGCCATAACGGGCGAGGATGCGTCCACCATTGAGGACGTTTATGAGCCCTATCTGATGCAACTTGGCTTCATGATGCGCACCCCGAGAGGGCGCGTCGCGACGCCCGCCGCTTATGAGCATATGGGTCGCAAGCCCCAGACGCCGCCCGAAGAAGGGGAACAGCTGAAGATATGAAAACAAGTGATTTTGATTACGAGCTGCCGCAGGAGCTGATTGCCCAGACGCCCATGGAGCCGCGCGACCACAGCCGTCTGCTCGTGTATGACCGCGCAAACAAAAGCGTACGGCATCTTTATTTTTATGATCTCCCGCGCTTTTTGCGCAAGGGCGATGTGCTGGTACTCAATGAAACAAAGGTGATACCGGCGCGTCTGCTGGGCATGAAGGAGGACACGGGTGTGCCTGTGGAAATCCTGCTTCTAAAGCGACTGGAGCGCGACGTCTGGGAGGCGTTGGTTCGGCCTGGCCGCAGACTTCGTCCGGGGACGATGTGCGTCTTTGGCGATGGCATTTTGCGTGCGGAAATCGTTGACACGGCGGAGGATGGAGGGCGGAAGGTACGCTTTCATTACGAGGGCATATTTGAGGAAATTCTGGATCGTCTGGGCCAGATGCCGTTGCCGCCGTATATTCATGAGAAGCTGGCGGATCAGACGCGTTATCAGACCGTTTATGCCAGAGAGGAGGGCAGCGCGGCCGCGCCGACGGCCGGCTTACACTTTACGCCTGAGCTGCTGGATGCCATCCGGAGAATGGGCGTCGAAATTGTGCCGGTGCTTTTGCATGTAGGGCTGGGGACATTTCGCCCTGTGAAGGTGGAGGACGTCAGCGAGCACCACATGCATGTGGAGCATTACGAGGTCTCACCAGAGGCGGCCGATAAAATCAACACGGCGCGCGCCAATGGAGGGCGATGCATCTGCGTGGGAACGACGAGCGTGCGGACGCTCGAGACGGCATCTGGCGAGGACGGGCTTGTCAGGGCGCAAAGCGGTGATACGGGGATCTTCATCACCCCAGGATATACCTTCCACGCGGTCGACGCGCTGATCACGAATTTCCATCTGCCGCAGAGCACGCTTTTGATGCTCATCTCCGCGCTGATGGGGCGTGAGGAAGCACTCAGAGTGTATCGCGAGGCGGTCGAGGAGTGTTATCGCTTCTTCTCCTTTGGGGACGCCATGCTGATCCTATAAAAAAGGCGGAAGCATACCGTGAGCCTGTGCGCCTTACGGAAAACGCGCCAAATCATTAAAAGGTCGAAAGCAATCGCGAACTAGAGCCTATCCCAAAGATTGTGTAAACCTCCGTCAAGGTGTAGAATAGTGACACCA
>CAYQCL010000039.1:0-18635 GCA_964416065.1 uncultured Oscillospiraceae bacterium
GCTTACGCAACGCGGCGCTGATGCGGAAAAGAAATGGAGAGTGTAAATGACCAACCGTCTGCACCGGCAGGGACAAAACGAGCCCGTTATCATCCACCGCCTGATTGTACCCGACGGCATGGAGGAAGATATCGTGAGCGCGCTGGAGGGCAAAAATGATATGCAGGCTGCACTGATGGAGGCGTTGAAGGCAAAAATCCTGCGGGCAAAGGAGGAACCATTTTGACGGCATCCGAGCTCAGACGCATGCGTATACTCTTAAATCGCTATCCGCGCGCGTGCTTCCAGGTGGAAAAGGCCATGGCGCGGGCGACCCGCTGCACGCCCCTAAACGGCGGCCTGCCGCAGGGCAACGGAAACGGCGGCGGCCTGGAGAAGGGGGCCTTGCTTGTGATGGAGGCGAAGCGGACGCGGGATGAGCTGGGGCGGGCGTTGATGGAGCTGCGCGCGAAAATAGCTCCGGAGATCGACGGGCTGGAACGCCCGCTTGACCGACTGGTGATGCGCATGCGGTATCTGGAGGGGTACAGCGCGAGGGAGATCTCCGTAAGGCTGAATTATAGCGAGGATTGGATTTTTAAGCGTCTGAGGTCCGCGCAGCGGCAGATTGCGAGAGAATGAGCCATATGAATCTATGAAATGTAACTATTGGCTTAAATATACCCCGTAATACACCGAAAGAGTATAGTTAGTATAGTTCGAAATGTGCTATTATGGTACCGTGGAATTGCGGGGAACCGTAAAATTCAAATTCCACGACGATCTTTATCCCTGACGAGCAAGCGATATTTCCAGCAAGGGCGGGCGTGATGCACCCGCCCTTTGCGTATCGCGAAGGATCTCATCGACGCGGTTTTAGGAAATTGCTGCAAAGCAAAAAATAGCCCAAAATTTTACTTATTTTCTAAAAAAAGTATTGACATTAGCTCTGATCTATGGTATACTTGAACCATGGAAAGGAGGTGAAGGAAATGGGCAAAAGACGGGCAAAGAAAAGCCGCCGCAAGATGGAGCTTGCAACGGCGATGCTGGTTTTTTTAGCAGCAGCAATCAACTTCTTGGTACTCATCCTTGAGCGGTTGCTAAAGTAAACCAGCAGGGGGAGGGCGAAAGCCCTTCCCTCTTGGCCCTAGTATAACATGATAGGCCCATTTCCGCAAGATGGAAGTTTTGAGTTTGATCCTAGACGTGGTACAGCTGGTTGCCAGCATCGCCCTGATTGTGATGCTGTGCAGGGACATGAAGGAGCGTAAGGAGGACGACGAATGAAGCTTCGAGCACAGAAGGGAAACGGCGGCCACATCACCAGCTACAACGTGATCCTTGGGAGCAGGGAGGTTCGCGAGGCGGGCTTCCTGAACGAGGACGGCACGCCAAAGCCGGTCAATGTGCCTGCGGGGACGATCAGAAGCAGAATAAGCCGCGGGGGATGGCATGTAGAGCATGAACGCCAACGCAACACCGTTGCAACCATGTGTAGCTGCACCCGCCCTTTGCGTATCGCGAAGGATCTCATCGACGCGGTTTTAGGAAATTGCTGCAAAGCAAAAAATAGCCCAAAATTTTACTTATTTTCTAAAAAAAGTATTGACATTAGCTCTGATCTATGGTATACTTGAACCATGGAAAGGAGGTGAAGGAAATGGGCAAAAGACGGGCAAAGAAAAGCCGCCGCAAGATGGACCTTGCAACGGCGATTCTGGTTTTGATAGCAGCCGCACTCCAAATCGTGGACAAGCTCCTCGATTGTCTGCTAAAGTAAACCAGCAGGGGGAGGGCGAAAACCCTTCCCTCTCAGCCCTAGTATAACACAATAGGCCCATTTCCGCAAGATGGAAGTCTTGAGTTTGATCGTAGACGTGGCGCAGGTGGCGGTCGATATCGCGCTGATTGTGCTTATCTGCCGCGTTCTTAAGGCACGTAAGGAGGAGGACGAATGAAGCTTCGAGCACAGAAGGGAAACGGCGGCCACATCACCAGCTACAACGTGACGCTTGGCAGCCGAGAGGTCAGGGAGGCGGGCTTCCTGAACGAGGACGGCACGCCAAAGCCGGTCAAGAAGATCGTCGATACGGAAAACCACACGATTACGATTGTTCTGGACACGGAATCCATTGAAGAGTAAGAGAACCAACGGCGGAGGAGGCTCCGTCACGAGGGACGGCGCATGGGCGCTGTCCCTTTTCCGTTGCCTCAAAACATCGGTCGAAGGCCGGTTGATGGAGCAATAACACGCGAGGGGGGAGAAGGACACATGCTGAGTGAAAAGCAGGAATGCTTTTGCCAGGAATATTTGATCGACCTGAACGCCACGCAGGCGTATATCCGAGCGGGCTACAGCGCGAAAACGGCCAGTCATTGCGCCACGCGGCTGTTGGGAAAAGCTGGCGTCCGCGCGCGTGTGGACGAGCTGCTGGCGGAGCGCTCGCGGCGCACCGGCGTGACACAGGATCGGGTCGTGCGTGAGCTGGCGCGGATCGCGTTTGTGGATCCGGCGCGGCTGGTTGATTTCGATCGGGCGGATGTGCGGGAGGAAGCCTCGGAGGACGACCGCGCCGCGTTGGCCAGTGTGAAGGTCAGACGCGGGGCCGACTTTGCCGAGTGCGAGGTACGTCTGTGCGACAAGGTGCGCGCGCTTGAGCTTTTGGGCAAGCATCTGGGCCTGTTTACCGAGAAGGTGGAGCTGGGAGGCGAGCTGGTGCGCATCGTGGATGATATCGCGGACGTGAGGCCGGAGGCGGCGCCGGATGGCTGATGTCGCCCTGCGGGAGCTGATGTCCCCTGTCTTTTATCCCGTACACGCGGATATCCGGCGGAGGGCGCATACGGACTACTGGCTGCACGGCGGGCGCGGAAGCGGCAAGAGCTCGTTTGTGTCGCTGGAGATCGCACTGGGGATGATGCGGGATTCCGAGGCCAACGCGGTGATCTATCGCAAAGTGGCCGATACGCTGCGGGAAAGCGTATACGCGCAGATGCTGTGGGCGTTTGACCGGCTGGGCGTGGCCCACCTGTGGCAGAGCAGGATAAGTCCCATGGAGCTGATTTACCGTCCCACGGGGCAGCGGGTGCTTTTTCGCGGCGCGGACGATCCGCAGAAATCCAAGGGCCTCAAGCTGCAGAAGGGATTTTTCCGCTATCTGTGGTTTGAGGAACTGTCGGAGTTTTCGGGCATGGACGACATACACACGATCAAGGCATCGGTCATTCGTGGAAGCGGCGCTTTGACGTTTTACACCTACAACCCGCCCATGACGGCGGCCAACTGGGTCAACCGCGAGGCGCTGGCCGGTTCGGCGAATCGGCTGACCCACCACAGCACCTATCTGGACATCTCGCCCGAATGGCTGGGGGAGACGTTTCTGGCCAACGCGGAGGCGATGCGCCTGGGCAACGAGCGCGCGTACCGGCACATGTACCTGGGCGAGGTGACCGGCACAGGCGGGCAGGTATTTGAGAATCTCAAGCTGCGGCCCCTTCATCCCGATGAATGGCAGGGACTGCCGCTATATAGCGGGCTGGATTTTGGCTTTTCCGTCGATCCGGACACGCTGGTGCGCTGCGCGTACAACCGCAAGAGGCGCGCACTATACATCGTGCGGGAGTTCGCGGCCACGGGAATGCAGGTGGAGGCGTTGGCGCGGGAGGTGCGCGCGAGGGTGGACGGGGACGTTGTGACTTGCGACAGCGCCGATCCCCGCAGCATCGCGGGTCTGCGCTCAAATGGGGTTAGGGCCATCGCAGCGAAAAAGGGGCCGGACAGCGTCAACCATGGCGTCAAATGGCTGCAAACGCTTGACGAGATCGTGATTGATCCGCGTGTCTGTCCCTTTGCGGCGAGGGAATTTGCTGAATACGAGTACGAACGGGACAAAAGCGGCGAGATCATTCCCCGATATCCCGACAAGAACAATCACACCATTGACGCGGTCCGCTATGCCATGGAAAGCGTAAGCGGACAGAAGACGGCCATCGTGCCGAAGTGAGGTCAACCATGATTACCATTGACAAGGCTTTTTTACAGCAGGACGGCGCGCCGGACCCGGAGCTTCTGCGCCGACTTCTCAAGCTGCACGACGACGGGCGGGAACGGCTGGATCGGCTGCATGCCGTCTATGAGCGGGAACACGCCATCACGCGGCGCATAAGGCCCAAGGGATTGCCAAACAACAGGCTTTCGCATGATCTGCCGGGCTACATCACGACCATGGCCGCCGGCTACCTGATCGGCCGGCCCGTGACATACGCGGCGGAGGACGAACAGGCATTTGAAAACGTGCGCGCGGCGTATGACAGGGCCAACGTGGACACCGTGGACGCAGAGCTGGCGGTGGATGCCTCCGTGTACGGCAAGGGCGTCGAATTGTGCTACGCGGATCAGAACGCGGCGCCGCGTGTGGCGCAGGTTGATCCCAGGGGACATTTTGTGGTCTATGACGACACGGTGGAGCATCGGGCGCTGTTTGGTGTGGGAAGGCGCGAGACGTATTCCAAGCTGCTTGAGCGCACGGGTGAGGAGATCACCGTCCATACGGCGGCCGAGACGATCCGCTTTCGGCGCGTAGGGCAGGAGACGCCGGTGGAGATTGGGCGTCAGGCGCATCCATTTGGGGCCGTGCCCATGGTGGAGTATTGGAACAACGCGCGCGAGGAGGGTGACTTTGAACCGGTGCTTTCTCTGATCGACGCCTACGACGCGCTGCAAAGCGACCGCATGAACGACAAGCAGCAGTTTACAGACGCCATCTTCGTTTTGAAGGGAGTCGGAGCGCTGGGTGTGGACGATACTGAGGAAATCGCCTCAGACGGAGAAACGGCTGTGTCCGACGCGAAAAAGGCGGAAACCGACCCAAGCGTCCGCCTTCGTCAGACGCGCACGCTGTTTCTGCCGGGTGACGGCGCGGACGCGCAATTCGTGACCAAGCCGGATGCGGAGAGCGGGAACGAGGTGCTTCGCATGTCGCTGAAAACCGACATCCACAAGCTGAGCATGGTGCCCGACATGACGGATGAGGAGTTCGCAGGCAATGTGAGCGGCGTGGCCATGCGGTTTAAACTTCTGGGGCTGGAACAGCTGACCAACATCAAGGAACGCTGGTTTCGGGAAGGCCTTCGGTCGCGGCTGAGGCTGTTCGCGGCGTTTTTGAGCCGCAAGGGCGCGCCGGCGCTGGACGCGGAGGCCGTGCAGATCACCTTTACCCGTTCGCTTCCGACAAACGAGCTGGAGGTGGCGCAGACGCTTACGGCATATAGCGGGATGGTGCCGGAGGAGCTGCTGCTGGCGCAGGTGCCGTTTGTGGCCGACGCGCCCGCCGCGCTTGAGACGCTGAAGGCGGAGCGGGATGAGGCGGCGCGCCGGCAGCTGAAAGCGTTTGAAACGCAGCCGTTTCGGGAAGACGAGCAGGAGCGCGGTGACCGCAAGCGCGGAGAATAAGGCACGGCGTGCCAACGGAAAAAAGACGGTTAAGAGCAGAGGCGAAACGCCGAAGCTCTTTTCCTATACCGACCCGCCGGATCATGCGGGACGGGGCGAGACCCCAATCTAGCCGACGGGCGTAAAACGTGGAGGCAGTTATGAATTGCTGGAGAAGAATGTTTTGGTTGGACGCGAGCGACAGTCCGGCGGGAACCCCCAACGCGGCGGGTGTGAACGAAGAAACCCATGACGCGGCGGGTGTGAACGAGGGAAATGCCGAAAGCGGCGTATCGGGTGAAAAATCATTCACGCAGACGGACGTTGACCGGATCGTGCAGCAAACCATTGCCAAGGAGCGCCGGCGCGCGGACGCGGCCATCAGGACCGCCCGCACGGAGGCGGAGCGTTTGGCACAGATGACGGCGGAGCAGCGCGCCGAGCATGAACGGCAGGAGCGGGAAGACGCGCTTGCAAAGCGTGAAGCCGAGATCACCCGTCGGGAGCTGCGCGCGCAGGCGCTGGAAACGCTTGCGGGCAGGGGCCTCCCGCGGGGCCTTGCGGAGGTGCTGAATTACGCGGACGCGGAAAGCTGCGGCGCGTCGATCGACAGCGTCGAAAAGGCGTTTCGCGCCGCCGTACAGACGGGCGTGGAGGAGCGCATGAAGGGTCAGCCGCCCAAGGCGAGCGGAGGCGATTCCGGCGCCGCATTCCTCGCGCAGCTGCGGCAGGCGGCGGGGCTGAAGTAGGAGGCAGGGCGCGAACGGCCTAAAGGGCCGGACGTGCGATCAAACACGAAAGGAAGGACAAGCAATGGCAAATGTAATTACCCTATTTAAGAATTATGTGCCCATCCTGGACGAGGTGTACAAGGAGGCGAGCAAGTCCTCCGTGCTGGACGGCAACCCCGATCTGGTTCAGGCGGGCGCGAACGCGAATGAGATCATCATTCCCAAGATGAGCATGCAGGGCCTCGCCGAATACAGCCGAAATGCCGGCTATGTGAACGGCGATGTGACGCTGACCAACGAGACGGTTGTGTGCAACTTCGACCGCGGCCGCATGTTTGTCGTGGACACGATGGACAACATTGAGACGGCGGGGATCGCCTTTGGCCGCCTGGCGGGCGAGTTCATCCGCACGAAGGTGGTTCCTGAGGTGGACGCGTTCCGCTTCGCGACGTATGCGGGTATCGATGGCATCGGCACCGCGAGCGCGACGCTTGCGGACGGCGCGGCGGTGATCGCGGCGCTGCGAGCCGCCACCAACACGATGGACGAGAACGAGGTACCCATGGAGGGGCGCTACCTGTTTATCACGCCGACGCTGCACGGCATGATTCAGGACTTGGACACCACCAAGAGCCGCGAGGTGTTGGCCCGCTTCGCTCAGACCGTTCTTGTGCCCCAGACGCGGTTCTACACGGCGATCGAGCAGCTTACCGGCACGACGGAGGCCGAGGCGGAGGGCGGCTACAAGAAGGCGGTTGGAGGCAGCGATATCAACTTCCTTGTGATCGAGAAGAGCGCGCCTATCCAGTTTACCAAGCATCTGGCGCCCAAGGTCGTGACTCCCGATCAGAACCAGGACGCGGATGCTTACAAGTTCGGATACCGCATGGTGGGTATCGCGGATGTCTATGAAAACAAGGCTGCGGGTATCTATCTGCACCACAAAGCCTAAGGAGGCGTGACCTATGGGGAAGATCATCGGAAGGATCGTGAAGAAGCCGGCATCCAAGAAGGAGGCAACGGGGAATGGAGATCCTTCGAAGCCGTCTAAAGCGACGGCTGAATCTAACAGAAAGTGAGCAGGACGCGCTGCTTGACGATCTGCTTGAGGACGCCGCCGCCTTTGTGCTGGGCTACACCGGCCGCAAGGCGCTTCCCACAGCGCTCGAGGGCGCCGTGGTGGAGCTGGCGGCGGGAAGCTGGAACCTGTTGGGGCTGGAGGGCGCGTCGGCGCACAGCGAGGGCGGTGTGAGCGCGACAATCGAGCTGCTTTCCCCGCGTATGAGGTCGCAGATGGACATGTACAGGCTGGCGCGGGTGCTGTGAAGGAAGCGTATTGACGGGAGGTGTCGGGCATTATGCTTAGCCGGAAAAGGCTGCGCTGCGTATGCGTGAAAGCGCCCGTGCAGGGGCATGGGGGACACGCCTTTGCGCCGGTCGGAAGGACAATGGACGCGGACATTCAGCCCATGTCAGGAGATCTGTCACAGCGGATGTATGGGCTGACGCCCTCGCAGATGCGGCGGATGATCTGTGCGGCGGGCGCGCTCCTGTGTGAAGGGGATGGCGTATGTGTGGAGGTCCCAGCGGACGCCGAGCCTGACTTTCGGGTGGTATATACCGCCCGATGGGGCACGCATACGGATGCGCATCTTCGCTTTATCCCCGAGGCGGAGCGCGGCGCGGATGAATGAGGTGAGGCCATGATCGGTGTGGATATTGAGGGGCTGGACAGCGTAATCGCCGCGTTGGAGGGCGCTGTGGGGAACCTGATCCCTGCCTCCGCAAAGGGGCTGGAGCAGGGGCTCGATGTGGTGGCGCGCGAGGCGAAAAAGAGCTGTCCCGTCGATACGGGCGAGCTTCGCAACAGCATCCGCGCACAGGTGGATGAATACGCCACGTTTGTCACGGGCGAGGTCGGAAGCCACAAGGACTATGCCGTGTATGTGGAGATGGGTACGGGCGATGTCGGGCGCAGAAGCGGCGGCAATGGCTCGCCGGTGAAGGCATCTTACCGCACAGGAGGCTGGTTTGTTCCTGTCGGCAGATCGGAGACCCTGATTAAAGATACTGTAGTAGAGACAGCAAGCAACGGCTTCTGGACAAACGGTCAGCCTGCCCGTCCGTTCCTGTGGCCAGCGTGGAAGGCGAACAAGGGAAAGGTGCTGGCGACGATTCGCAGCACGATCAAAAAGAGCCTGAGAGGCGGGTGATCGGTATGCTTACTGACGACGCGCCGCGCATCCTTACGGCGCTGCGCACGGCCTGTCCGGCGGCCGAGGTGACGACGGCGTGGCCAAGGGAGCCGCCTGCCGCGCCCACGATCCTTGTGACATTGGCGGGAGACAGCCCCGCGGACTGGCGGGACGATCGGCGTTATTTGACGGAGCTTGAATATCTTGTGCGCGTGTTCGCGGCAAAGGCCGCGGATATGCGCGCCGTATGCGGCGAGGTTCACGAAACCATGGAAGCGCTGGGATACACGCTGGCTTTTCGATACGAGGAGCCTGGAGACGGCTGGCGTCAGACGGCGCTTCGATACAAGATTTACATGGGATAATTACATCTGAAGGAGGTGAAGCGTCCGGCTCCAATGGCGGGCCGGACGTGAATGGTATGCCTAAAAAGAGAGCGGCCATCGGATTCAAGGGGCTTGTGCTGGCGCCCGTGACAGAAAACACGCTGACCAGCTACAAAGCATCGGCGGGCCAGGAGGTGCCCTACGCGGGCAGCATGAGCCGCACGGCCAAGGAGAGCAACACCGACCTGTACTACGACGATGATCTGTACGCGCAGATCAAGAACGTGGTCGGTGAGGATGTCGAAATCCGTGTGGCGGAGATGCCGTTGTCTCAACTGGGCGAGCTGGGACTGGGCACGTTTGACGAGGAAAGCAATACCTTTGAGGGTGACTTCTCCATCACCGGTCAGGAGTACGCGCTGCGCTGCGTGGTGGACACGGTGGATCATCTGCCGTTCTACTTCAACTATCGCGTGTTTCAGCTGACGGGCATCAAGTTTGACAACTTTAACACCAAGAAGGACAGCGTGGAGGTGTGCGAGGTCATCATCACCGGCGTTTTCAAGCGGCCCGCGCTGGTGAGTCTGAAGCCCTACGCTATCATGCAGCTCGCGGAGGACGGCAGCAACGAGGCAGCCTGCACGGCTTTCCTGACGGCGGCGGAAAGCAAGCCCGTCTCCTAAGGCGCGCAAGGAGCGTGCCTATACAAATCGACCCTATGGAGGGGGGAGCGCGCGGCGTTCCCCCTCCTGCTTTTGAAAGGCGGTGCGCCGCATGACGGCTGAATACTGGCGGGCGCGGGCCGAGGCCGATATGGACGCGGCGCAGGAGGCCGCGGAGGCACGAATCGCGCGCATCAGGCGGGCGCATCTTCAGGCCGCGCGCGAGCTGACGGAGCAGATCGAGAAGATCGTTGGACGGTATCAGGAACGATTCGGGCTGACCCGTGAGGAAGCCCTGACGCGGCTTAAGGAGCCTGTGGACGAAGACAGCCGCGCCTATGGGTACCGCGTGAGCAGGGCGGAGGCGCTGCGTCAGGCGGCGGAGGAGCAGGCGCGGAAGCTGGATGCGCTGGAACGGAAGGAAATGGACGCATGCTTTGCGCAGACGGCCGCGGAAAGCGCGCGCCGTGCCGGACGGATGCTGGCGGGGCTGGGATTTCGCACACCCGATACAGCTGGCTTTGTGCGGGCGATCGACACCAGCTGGGCGGGGCGGAACTATGCAAAAAGCATCTGGCGAAATACCCAGGCGCTTGCGCAAACACTGGATGCGGAGATCACGGCGGCGTTTTTGAGCGGAAAGAGCAACGCGGCCATCGAGCGGGTGATCATGGATCGATTCGCGGTGGAGTTTCGCCAGGCGGAGCGGCTGGTGCGCACGGAGACGGCGTATGTGGCCAACCAAGCAGCCATCGAGCAGTACCGGCACGCGGGGCTTGAACAGTTTGAGTTTCTGACCGCGAAGGACAGCCGCACCTGCCCGATCTGTATGAGACATGACGGGGAGGTGCGTTCCCTTTCGGATGCCATGCCTGGCGAGACCATGCCGCCGCTGCACCCCAACTGCCGGTGCACGGTGCTGCCGGTGGTGGCGCAAGCAGACGAAACGGAATAAGCCGGCGGCCCGAGCGGCGCAAAGAAAACGACCGGCTGGGAAGACCGGCACGCCAATCGATACTACGAGGAAATCAGGAAGCGAAAGCCCGGGGTTGACGCCTCAAGGATCGCCCGTTATACGCCATTTACGGAAAAAGCGGCCGAAGAGATCCGGCAGCATATGTTTATTCGTGAACAGCCGTTGGAAGGCGGGCAGAAAATCGCGCGGTTTGAACCATCCTTCCATCAGGCGCAGGCCTGGCAGCGGCTGACGGAGGGCAGGGGCGAAAACGTGGATGTGCTGATGCTGAAGCATGAATTTTATGAGTTGACACTCATGCGGCTTTATGGGTATAATTATGATACAGCGCATGCGTTGGCCAATGAAAAGTATAATTGGTGGGACGTTGAAAGAAAAATACGCCCTGACGGAGGTGAGACCTGATGTGGTGGTACTATGAAAAGCGCTTCGAAAACGACGAATACATCGATTACGCCTATTCGCGTGAGAGCCGGGATTTAGACGGGCTTATCCGACTGGATAAAAAGGCGAGGGTGTCCTATGTGGTGACCCCTTGCGGAAAAGACAAGGACCATGAATCCTATGCGGAAGCTTCGCTGGAATTTGTTTATATCTTAGTAGAAGAAGGGTTCCCAAAAACAAGGTTTGTCGCTACCGGTTAACCCTTGCGCCGAGAAAAAAAACGGCCACATGGCATAGGCCAGGGTGGCTTTTTTGATACCTAAAAACAGAGACAGGAGTGAAAACGATGGGAAGAACAGGCGTAAAGACAAGTGTGGAATTGAGCATTCCCAAGGCACGGACAGTGCGCGGGTACTCGATCGAGCGAATGCCGATCGGACGGTTCCTGGAGGCCATTCAGATGATCGAGGACGCGCCAAATGACGTGCTTAAGAAGCTGTTTCCCGACTGCGGGGCCGACGGCATCCTGACGCGGTTTGCCGCGCTGGACAGGGAGGGGCTCAAAAGCCTGTTTACCCGCGCACTGACACTGCTGCCTGGATATGCCGTGCGGCTCTTTGCCGGATTAAGCGGAATCGCGGAGGAAAATTTGCTCAACGATCCAGACGTTGGCCTGGACGGGCTGTGCGAGATGGCGGAAGCCTGGATCGAGGTCAACGGGATCGAAAATTTTATCAAAGCGGCGGGCGCGCTGACGGACAAGGTGCGCGGGGCGGCGAGGCGAACTGGCTCCAAAAGCTGATCGCATCGGCGCTGACGATTGGCATCAGCAAGCGCGAGCTGATGGAGGATTATTACCTGGATGAGATCGGCCCCATCATCGAGGCATGGAACGCGCTGCACGGGGCGGGAGAAGAGCGGACGGAAGAGACCGGCCCGCTCGATTTTTTTGGCGAGGACGGTGAATGGGTATGACGCTGGACGAGCTGATTGTAAAGGTGCGGGTTGCCGCCGATGGCGCGGATGAAGAACTGGACGGTGTGCTGGACGATCTGAAGAAATTCGCCGCCGATGCGAAAAAAGCGGCAGCCGATGCGGCCTCTTCGGAAGCCACGAAAAGGGGCGCAGCAGAGAAAGCCGCTGCGTGGGCGGCTATGAGCGCGGCGGCGGGAAACGCGTTTGGCAAAATCTGCGGCGCGATTCAGACCGGCCTAGATAAGAGCAATGAATACGCGGCCGCCGTGAAGGGACTGCAAAGCGTCGCCGAGGCGAACGACATCGGCAGCACGAGGCTTCAGCAGGCGCTTGACAGCATAACGGACGAGTTTTTTAACGCCGCGAGCGCCGCGACCGCTTTCAAAAACCTGCTTTCGCGCGGGTACACGCTGGAACAGGCCACACAGACGATAGACCGTCTGAAAAACAGCGCGGCTTATGGACGGCAGGCCAATCTGACGCTTTCGGACGCGGTGGTCAGTGCCACCGAGGGCATTCGCAACGAGAATAGCATTTTGGTGGATAACGCGGGCGTAACCAAAAATGTCGCCAAGATGTGGGAGGAATATGCGAAGGAGCGCGGCGTGGCCACCACGAGCCTCACCCAGGCGCAGAAGGTGGAGGCGGAGTATCTTGGCATTCTGCAGGAGACGTCCGCGCAGGTGGGCGATCTGGACAAGCTGAGCGAGGGCTTGGCGGGATCACAGGCAAAGGCCGCGAACCAGACGCAGCTGTTGGCGCAGAGCTTTGGTGAGGCGATGACGCCTGTGGCGGGTCTAGGTACGGATCTGTTTACGGGGTTGCTGGAGGGACTAAAAGGAGCAGCGGATGCCGTACCCGAACTGACAGCGGGCCTGACGACCGCCACGACGGCCATGACCGGACTTGTGGCCGCCGCGGCCGGGCTGAAAACGGTAAAGACGCTGCTTAGCAGCATTAAGCTCACGAGCGCATCACTGGGCCCCCTCGCGGCGATTGCTGCGGTTCTAGGAACCATCGCCGGATTGTACACAGCCGTGAAGAACGCGCAGGAGGAAGCCGCGAAGGCGGAGGAGGCGCGTATCCAGGCGAACCGAGAGGCGGTGAGCGACCAGGCAGAGCGACTGGAAAGGCTGAACACGCTGACATCCCGATACAACGAGCTGAGCGGAAAAGAGAGCCTAAGCTACAGCGAACAGCGCGAGATGGTAAGCATCAAGCGCGAGCTGGCGGAGGTCTACGGCGTGGTTGCCGAAAACGCCAACGCGGCGGCGGACGCCCAGCGCAATTATAACGCGGCGCTTAACGAGGCGACCAAAAAGGAATTACAGGAGTTATATGATCGGCAGGCGCAGGTGGTTCAGGACGCGCGGAACAAAGCGACCGGCGATGATGTCGTGAAACAGGCGGAGGCATACGCGAAAGCCGTCACCGAGCTGGCATGGTCTCAGGAACAACTGAACGATGCGGTGAGCAAAGGCGAGCCAGAGGGAAGCGAGATCTACAATATGTTGGTCGGTTGGGTAGAGGATGACACAGCTGCGCTGAAGACAGCGAAAACCGACCTGAATGAATATAGCGATCTGTATGCAGACTGGTTTGATAAGGCCGTCGATCTGGCACTGACGGAGGCGCAGCTTCGCGGGGACGAGGTCAGTGACAGCATGGCCGATGTCCTGCGCGACATGTTCAGCCTCAATCTCGCCTCCTTTGGCGGGGACATGGAGAAGGCCTCCGCATATGTGGAGAGAATGGTCGCCCTGCTGACGGCGGCCTGTTCTGGCGCGGACGTATCGCAAGCGGTAGAAGCGGCAAAGGGCGTTATGGACAACGTATTGGCCGGCGCCGCGCCATCAGACGAGGATGTGCAGACGTTCCAGGACGCCTGGGACACGATCTTTGACCCCGAGGGCACGGTCATGCCCTGGCTGGAACAGATCAGCGCGGCAACGGGCGAGACGCTTCCCGTTCTCCAGGAAAGCATCATGGAATCCCTGACGGGCTTTACCGGCTTTGCGGACGGCGTTGCCGAAAGCGGTCAGGAGGTAACGGACACCCTAAACGCCATCGCGCAGGAGGCGCTGGAGAGCGGAGACGCGCTGGCCGTGCTGGATGAGGCGTTTGACTGGTCTGGCGCGAGCGCTCAGGACGCGACGGCGCGGGCCAAACAGCTGCTTAACACCTATCGTGATTTGAGCAGCCGTGTCAACGAGCTGGATTCGAGAATGGATCGCCTGAAAACCGGACAAACCGCCCTGACCGCCGCGCAGAAGAAGGGCGTTACGACAATCAGCGGAGCTGACGACGCGGTGAAGGCCCTGGCAAAGGACGCCGGCTATTCAGGCGACAGCCTGGACGAACTGAGCACCTATTTGACGGGATATGCCCAACATCTTCAGAGTGAAATGGAGAGCACGCAGGGGTCGCTTGTCTCGCTGAATGACGAGCTGGTAAATGCGCAGGACTGCGCAAACGTGGACGGAGAAGTGAATGTTCAGGTCGCCGGTGCCCTGACCGCTCTTCAGGCCGTTATGGACAAGGCCAGCGCGCTGCTCGCCCTGCTTCAGGCGCTTGGGATTGCAGGAACCGGAGGAACGAGCAGAAGCGGCGGCGGAGGAGGCAGCGGAAAGGACGACGCGGAGGAGGCGGCGCGTGAAGCGGAGCGGCTGCGCAAGGAAGCTATTCAGAAGGATTATGATCTGATCGACCACCGGCGCCATCTCAATGAGATCAGCTATGAGGAAGAGCTGGAGATGCTTGAAAAGCTTCGCAAAAAGCACCAGCTCAACGCTGAGGAGATCATGGAATGGGAAGAAAAGGTCTATGATCTGAAGCAGAAGATCCGTGAGCGCGACGCGGGAAACGTGGACACGCTGGCAGAGGGCATTATTACGGCGCTGGAAAACCGCTATCAGGCCATGCTGGAAGCGGAAGTCGAACGGCTGGACGCGAGCCGGAAGGCCTGGGAGGATTGGCGCGACGACAGCGTACAGGCGATCGAGGATCAGATTGATGCGCTGGATCAACTGGCGGATACGGAGGATCGGGAAAAGCAGGATCAGGAGGAGCTGCGAAAGATCGCCAAGCTGCGCCAGCAGATTGAGTTTGAACAGGACGACTACAACCGCGCCAAGCTGGAGCAGCAGCTTGAGCAGGCCATTGACAGTCGGGAAGAACGGCTCCGTAAGCTGGAAATCCAGGATCAGAAGGCCGCCTTGCAGGAGCAGATCAAGCAGATCGAGGCAGAGGCCGAAAAACAGCTTGATGCGTTGGACGAGGAGCAGGAAGCCATTGAAAAGTCCTACGAGGAGCGCATGCAGACCGCCTCTTTGCAGGCCGAGGCGGAAAAGCTTCTGCTCACACAGAGCCAGGATCAGATTCTCGCTTTGCTCAACGACTACGCGCCGGAGTACAACGCGACGGGCGAGACGCTTGGCGAAAAGCTGCTGGAAGGCTTTCAGAGCAAGGTTGGAAATATTGAAAAATGGTTCGAGCAATTCAACGAGCAGATTCAAAATGCGCAGGCGCAGACGGCCGCCATCGCGCAGGCCGCAGCGGATAGCTTCTATCAGCAGCAGGCAGAGCGTGAAAGCGCTCAGAGCGCGTCTGGCGTACCGTCCGTGGTGCAGCAGACCGTATATTTCAACCAGCCTGTGGAAACGCCCAGTCAAGTAGCGCGGCGAATGGAGCAGGTGAACGAGGAGCTGGCGCTGCTGCTGTAAGGAATGCGCAGGCCGGTTTTGTGCGTCGAAGGAGCGAAGAAGAAATGCAGCGACTAACCTATATCAATCTGCGCGGTGAAAGCGTGGTGTTCGGATATGGCGCGCCCTGGCTTTTGCGCAGCGTGAAGGGCCTTGGCATGTGCGAAAACAATTTGACGCTTTCCAGCGGAAGCGGACAGAACGGAAGCACGTTGCAGTCCATGCGGCGCGAGGAGCGCGAGATCACGGCAGTGATTCAGCTTTTGGGCGCTGATCGGACGGATATGTACCGTCAGAGGGAAACGTTGTGCCGGAGGTTGTCGCCCGATCTGGCGGCAGACGGGGAAAAACGCGCGCGGCTTTTGTATGAAAATGACGCGGGCGCCTGGTGGACGTGGGCGATTCCCTGTGGCGATCTGGATTGGGGCTCGCGCTTCATGGATATCCATACGGGGCTGAATGTGCGTTTTACGTGTGAAAGCCCGTTTTTATATGGCAAGGAGCCGAATGAAGTTGTCTTCAAGCAGACGCGCGGAGGATTCAAGCTTCCGTTTTCTTTTCCGCTACAACTGGGCGCGCAGTCCTTTGATATGGTCGTCACCAACGCGGGAAGCGCGGAATCACCCGTAACCGTAACGATTGACGGATGCGGAGAAACGCCGGCGCTGGAAAACCTGACGACAGGAACGAGCTTGTCCCTGATAACGTCGCTACCTCAAGGCGACCGGCTGACCATTCAGACGGATCCATCGGATCTGTCGGTGTGGATCACGCGGGCGGACGGGACGGAGGAAAACGCTTTTGGGTTTCTGGATCCACTATCGTCTGTATCGGCCTTTGTGCTTCGACCAGGCGAAAACCGGCTGGCGTATGTGCCTGATGGGGATAAAAGCCGCAGCGTGATCAGGGTAAAGTGGTACGACGCATATGAGGGGGTATAGCGCATGGAAACGGGCCCAATCATGGCAATGGACTATGATTTTCACCTGCTGGGAGAAATCCCGCACTATACTTCGCTGACGGTAAAACGCGAATTTTGGGACGCCGGAAGCTTCAAGCTGGTATTTCCGTATGGACGGGATGGCTTTGGACCGCTTGCGCGGGATCGTATTTTGTATATGCCGTCGAGGCCGGCTGTCGCTATGATCGTAACCAAGCTAAGCAAGACCGGCGGGAAGATAACGGCGGACGGAACGCTTTTGAAGGGGCTGGCCAAACGACGCATTTGCGTGCCGCCCCTGAATGTGGACGCGGAGTATCAGGCCTTTGGCTACGATCTGTACACCGGAGACGCCGAAAGCGCCTATCTGCATTATGCGGCAAACAACCTGACGTCGCCTGAAGATGAAAAGCGCCGCATGCCTTATATGATTCTGGCCGAAAACCAGTATCGGGGGATGACGCTTCCCTGGGCGGCGCGCTTTGAAAACCTATGTGATTTTTTTGGAGAGATCGGCGAGGGGACGGGCATCGGCTGGGACATACGTCCCGACTTTGCCCAAAAGCAATATGTGTTTGAGGTCGCAGAGGGCGTTGACCGCACGAGCGGAACGGCGCGCGCCGCTCTGTCACGCGAACTGGGAAACGCGGGGGACGCGACCATTACCGACGACGCGACCGCTGCCGCGACGGTGATCTATGCGGGCGGGGGCGGCGAGGATGAAAATCGTCTGATCCTGAGCTACGGGAACGAGCTGGAGGGGCTTGCCCGTTACGAGCAGTTTGCGGACTGCGGCAGCGTGACGGATACGGATATGCTGGATATGGCGGCCGTACGGAAAATGAGCGCTATAAAACGCACCATGACGGTCTCCGTCTTGGAGAGCGGGCTATGTCGGTATGAGCGCGACTATGATCTGGGTGACCGCGTGACATGCATTGCCGAAGACTGGCGCATGGACGCTCAGTTGATTGCTATGGAGGAAGTATACGAAGGGGGTCATCGCACGCTGAAAGCAACCTTTGGGGATGCGCCGGTAACGGTTACGGCGATTCTAAGACGCGACAGGAGATCAGCCGTCAGATAGGGCGCAAAAAGGGACGCGCGGGGCGCAACCGCGCAGAAAGGTGAGATAGCCTATGGCATCGGAATTTTACGGATACTTTGACACCATTGATGGAGACGAACGGGAGTATGACGCCGCGCGGTTTTCCCATCTGCTGAAGGCGGTGGCGCGCAGCGGCGTAAGCAGTCACGCCGGAGGCTTGGAGGTGACAGCGGACGGTCTGGGGATGCAGACCTCCATCGCCTACGGCGGCGCGGTCATCGAGGGCTATGTCTACGTACTGGAGGATGACGGCGGAGAACCCAAAACCGTCACGCATGAGGCAAGCGGAGCTGCCGATCGTCTCGATCGCATTGTTGTGCGCCTGGAAAAGGCCCAGAGCGAACGGCGAATGAGGATCGTTCTGCTCACCGGTGTCCCTTCGGCCGACCCTGAACCTCCCGAACTGACGCGCACTTCGCTGATCTATGAGATCTCCCTCGCCCGCGTACGGGTGCGCGCCGCAGCTACGGTCATCGAATCGGATGACGTGGTGGACGAGCGCGGTGACGAAACGGTCTGCGGATACGCTATACCGCAGGCGGTTTCTGAAAACCTGGGCGCAACCATGAGGCAGTTAAATGCCCTCAGGACGGACTTTACAAACGAGGTGACCACCCTGAATGAAGAAGTCGCCAAAAAATTTGACGCCGCCAACGTAGCGAACAATCTGACAACGACGGAGGAAGGGTATGTGCTGGACGCAAGGCAGGGAAAAATCCTGAACGACGCCGTTGCGGAGAAATGCGCGAAGGCGGCCGCGACGGCGAGCCTGGCGACGGCGAGTTGGAGCGGGAGCGGGCCCTATACGCAAACGGCGTCGGTGAGCATTGTTACGGCGAGCAACGCGGCGATCGTGACACCCGCGCCCGCCAGCTATGAAACCTGGGCACAATGCGGCGTATACGCGAGCACACAGGCGGCAGGGTCGCTGACGTTTACAGCAAAGTTCAAGCCAACGTCGGCGCTTACGGTCAATGTGTTATGCATCAATTAAGACGGGGAGGGATTGGATGATACTGAATATGATTGGCTCGGGATATGCCAACTACGGCCTCCCTGAGTTTACCTACACAGGAACCTATCAGTTGATCAATGACGGGATCAGCAACGCCACACAGAATTGGCGGATTAAATTTCTCACCAGCGGGACGCTCACATTTACAAATCTGGGCAGCGGCGCGGGAGTCATCGACTGCTTTCTCGTGGGCGGAGGCGCTGGCGCCG
>CAYQCL010000040.1:0-18626 GCA_964416065.1 uncultured Oscillospiraceae bacterium
TGATGCGCTGTTTTGCGCCCTGTGTGGAGTTTACACAAAATTTGGGATACACCCGCTCATCATGCCCATTGTTCTATCCGTTATAGATTCCCTACTTAATTCCTGTATGTATGGGATCATGTTGCTTCTGCTTTTGGATTTGTCCTCCGGTACATTCACTCGCAGCAGGCTGGCGGCGTATACAGCTGCCCTTGCGGTTATTTTTCTCCTGCGCTGTATTGCACAGGCTGTCAGCTTTACACAGGCGCAATGCATGGTCTAGCGGAAGGTAGCCTGCGCTCTGCGCCTTCATAACGAATTTCTTCTTGCGAACATACTTCTTTACGCTGGAGCAGCTGCCTTTGAATCCCAGTTCGTCCCTCAGATAATGCTACCTCTTTTTCCCTTCCCATACTAAATGCATCTTCTAAACGCCACTGTTGCATTTACTTTGGGAATTCACTCTCAACAAGGTCGCTCTGTTACAATAGTCTATTGGGCTGGCAAACGACGATCATCTATGCTATAATAATCGGGTCAGCCTTTGGAAAGCATGAAATTCAAGCGGGCAACCGCAGTTGGAGGAATTTATGCGCGAAATTCTGCTTGCGGTGCTGATCGCCGCTATCTCTTACTTGCTGGGGTGCTTCTCGACGGGACTGATCGTATCGGACTCAAAGGGTGTGGACATTCGCAACCGGGGCAGCAAGAACACGGGTGCAAGCAACGTACTGCGTGTGCTGGGCTTAAAGAGCGGCTTAATCACCTTTCTGGGTGATTTTCTCAAGGCGACGCTCGCATGCTGGATCGGCAGCCTGATTCTGCCGGATGCCACCTTTGGCATCTCACGCTTTGGAATGATGCTGGCCGGTCTGTTTGCCGTAATTGGACACAATTGGCCGGTGTTTTACGGCTTTAAAGGGGGGAAGGGCGTTTCCTGTTCCGTCGCCGTCGTCTTCTTTGTCGACCCGCTTTGGGGAGGCATCGCCATTGCCATCTGCGTGGCGATAATCGCGATCACGCGCTACATCAGCCTTGGCAGCATGACCTTGCTCTTCTCTTACATGATCATGATGACCATCGCTTACTGGGGCGATTGGGCTACATGCTTATTCACGGTGCTGCTGTTCGTGATGTGCGTCTGGCGTCATCGAACCAACATTCATCGGTTATTGAACGGAACCGAAAACAAGCTGGGACAGAAAGCAAAATAACAGAGGGCCTGTCGCAGATAGGCTTTCAGCACAAATCATGCACAAAAGCTCCGCTTTCAAGTATTGCTTGAAAGCGGAGCTTTGTTTGTATTGCACTAAAACCGTCTATTCATCCGACAAGCCCTTCAAGCCTAAATGTGCAAGAAGCCGCAGGGCCTGTTGCAGACTGGCTTGGCGCCAGCTCGTTTGAGCCGGCGCCAAATTTTTGTCATTCGTCCGCTTAGTCCTGACCCATCAACCTAAGAAAGCTGGCGGGCAGCTTGCTCATGCCAAGGTACATAGCCTGCATAACACGGACATAGACGTCGCTCAGGATCTCGTTTACTTCCTCAACCGACAGTTTCATGACGTTGACCACGGTTTCAGGCGTAGCCATCTCAATCGCTTCAAGCGTCGCGGTATCCGCCTCGCTGGAGACCAGCGCAAAGGTGATCAGCGGACGCTCGGAAGCGGCAGGCGGAATAATCGTGGAGGCGTTTTCGCGAGAATAGAGTGCCAAGCTGCGCTGACGCGCATTCTCCACGTTCTCTCCATGGTAGACGAAGGTGATCTGCGTTCCATCCGCGAACAGGGCCAAACTGCCATCGCTCACGCCATCCTTGCCCTGAACAAGCTCAAAAGAAGCCTCCATCAGTTCCTCCTTGACGGAATCCTTGCCCCGCATGATGAATTCAGCCGTGTGCGAAACGCCGTTCTCAACGTTCACACAATCGTAGCCGAAGTCCATGCTGACCCTGACAATGTCGTCATCCGTAGTGACAAACATGCTCATCTCTGCCCTATGGGAAACGTCATTCTCTCCGGTCAGACGATCATAATTCATGTTCATGCTCACTTCGGCCGTCTCGTCATCCTCGGTCACAACCATACTCATGTCCATGAGCATACCCACAGGGGTCTCGCCCTCATCTGTGGTAAATACGTCCATAGAGATGCTCATGTCGCTCTCTTCGTATATCTTCCGGATCTGCTCGAGCGTTTCATCAATCTTGGCCTCAAGCTCCGCTTCCTCAAGGGTATTGTCTTCCGACTTGACAATCGACTCAACCATGGAGCGCATGTACTTGGTATCGCAGATAGGCGCGATGTCCTTTCCGGTCATGACCCAGCTGACCTTACCGCCCGCCGTATCGCGGCTTTCGTCGGCAAACTCGCCTTCCTCAAAATTCATGAGGCCCAGGATATTTTCATAAAAGGCTACCATGCCGGGGTCGTCCCCGAACATCCGCTCGACCGTTGCCAGCACCTCTTCGGACGTCTGCGCCTTTGACGGCGTCCCCTCAGCGGCCGCGGCAATCGCGGCCTTCACCTGCATCTTATACGCGTCAAGCGTCGCGTCAACGGCCTCGAGCATCTCTTCATCGATCTCTTCTCCGTTAGCGGCGGCCTGTGCGCTGACTGACGATTTGAGCGCGTCGTTCAGGGTGTCGAAAAGCTCATCCCAGGTCTCATCCCAGGTGGTGTAGAAAACGTCGTCTCCCAAGAGGTTGCTCTGAACATACACACCGGTTTCGTCGGCGCCAAGCGCGACCGTGGCGATGTCCGTGTCATCCAGGGTCAATGTCATCGCGCCGCTCCTCTCGCCGGTCGTGAACGTGAAGCTAAGTACATCCAGCAAATCCTTCACAGCCTCGTCCTGAATGGACACACTTTCATCCCCTGGGATGATGGTCAGCGTATGCTGCGTATCGGCACACGCAGCAAGCGGGAGTATGAGCGTCAGCATCAGGCATAGGAACATCCTCATCATTTTACGGATCATTTGTTATCCTCCTTAACTTTACTGATCCAGGTTCCATTCGTATCATGTCCATAGTATAACGGAAATGGTTCGTGTTGTCATCCCTTTGACAATGAAAGGCAAACTCCGCCGTCTGAATTGTCAGGATCGCTGCTCAAAAGCTATCGTTTGAGCCATACCGTCTGATTGACGATGGGCGTATAGCTTTGAATGAGCTTAATGACCTTCACGCTTACATTGTCGTCCAGGTAGTCCGGCGGCATTGCGCGCTTTTCATTTGCCCGATGCATGCTGATCGCCAATTCCGCAGCCTGCTGTACGCTGTCCTGAGTAATGCCGCCAATGACCACCGTGCCCTTGTCCAGCACCTCCGGCCGCTCGGTGGACGTGCGGATCAGCACGCCGCAGAATCCCAGCATGGCGCTTTCCTCGCTCAGAGTTCCTGAATCGCTCAGGACAACCAGGCTGTTCATCTGAAGATGGTTATAATCGAAGAAGCCAAAGGGGGTCAGGCTGCGCACCAGCGGATGGAATTTGAAGTTGCGCTGCCGGATATACTTCATGCTGCGCGGGTGGGTGGAATAAATAACCGGCACCTGATACGTCTCGGCCATATGATTAATGGCCTGCATGAGTGAAAGGAAGTTCTGCTCAAGGTCGATGTTCTCCTCACGATGCGCGCTGACCAGAATGTACTTTCCCTGTTCCAGCTCGAGGCGCGAGAGCACATCGCTGCGCTCAATCTGTTCCTTGTGCGCCTTGAGAACCTCTGTCATGGGCGATCCGGTCACAAAGATGGTCTTTCCATCAATTCCCTCGCTGAGCAGATAGCGGCGGCTGTGCTCGGTATAAGGCAGGTTGATATCGCTGATATGATCGACGATCTTGCGGTTGATCATCTCGCTGACATTCCAGTCCCAGCACCGGTTTCCCGCCTCCATATGGAAGATCGGAATTTTGAGGCGCTTGGCGGAGATGGCGGACAGCGCGGAATTGGTGTCGCCCAGGATGAGGACGGCGTCCGGCCGCTCGCGCATCATGACCTTGTAGCTCTGAGCGATGATATTGCCCATCGTTTCGCCCAAATCGCTGCCCACCGCTTCCAGATAATAATTTGGCGCGCGGAGCCCCAGTTCGCGAAAGAAGACCTCGTTTAACGCCGGATCGTAATTCTGTCCTGTGTGTACCAGCACATGATCCATATAACGATCCGCGCAGCGCATGACCGCCGACAGACGGATGATCTCTGGCCGCGTGCCAAGCACAGTCATCAGCTTCAGTTTTTTCATTGATATGTCTCCTTATCTGGTTCAACGTTGAGACGGAATGTATCGGGCCTTGAGGGGTCAAAGCGCTCGTTTGCCCACATCAGGGTCATCATATCGGTATCGCCGGTATTTTCGATGCTATGGGTATATCCCGGCGGAATATCCACCACCATAGGCGTTTCGGCGCTGACCTTGTAGGTGATCACTGTTCCCTCTCCCAGCTTGCGCAGACGAATCACGCCCTGCCCTGAGATCACGACAAACTTCTCGTGCTTGGTGTGATGCCAATGCTCGCCCTTGGTGATATGCGGTCTGGACACATTCACGCTGACCTGTCCATGGCCGCCAAGGTGGATCAGCTCCGTAAACGAGCCCCGCGCGTCGCTGTGCGTCACGGGCGAACGGGCAAAATCCCCTGGGGGCAAAAAGCTCAGGTAGGTTGCGTAGAGCTTTGCCGTGAGCGGATCCGTCTGATCGGGCGATTCCAACCGATCCCGCATGTCGCGAAAGCCCTTAAGCCTATCGGCCAGATCCCCAAGCCTGATCTCATGAACCGGATCAACTCTGCAAAAGCCGTCGGCCCCCTTCGTTGGCATACCGTCCATCGCGCGCAGAAGCTCGGAAACGATATCGTCGATATAAACCAGCTTCAAAAGGACGTTTGAATCATTGACCGTGATGGGCAGCCCCCGCGCAATATTATGACAGAAGGTCGCCACGGCGCTGTTATAATTGGGACGGCTCCATTTGCCGAAGGCATTGGGCAGGCGATAGACATAAACCGGAGCGCCCGTGCATTCCCCATAGGCGAAAACAGCCTCCTCAGCGGCGCGCTTGCTCATGCCGTAAGGATTATCCAGCTCCGCCTGAATAGAGCTGGACAGCGCGACAGGCGGTCTTTTCCCATGCTTGAGCATTTCCAAAAGCGCGACCGTAAAATCGCGGTTTCCCCGCATGAATTCATCCATGCTCTGGGGGCGGTTTACGCCCGCGAGGTGAAAGACAAAATCCGCCTGCGCGGCCTGTGCTTCGAGCGTTTCCGGCGGGGTATCGACGTCGATAAGCGCGAGTGAGTCTCCTTGTCTTTCGCTGGCAAGCGTCTGACGCAGATTGCGGCCAATAAAGCCGTTCGCGCCGGTAATCAGAATGTTCATCGCCTGAAATCTCCTTATCTGTGCTTTCAGTTACTACTATCTTACCCGAATGTTTTTTACCTGTCAACTGAGGTCTTCCATTCTTGACGCGCCAATTCGCGTATTTTATAATGAAAAGAAAGGACAAAGGAGGAAGGCTTCATGCTGGGTGCGCGCCTGCTGGTCATTCTATACGCTCTGACGGACGGAGAGGCCGCCGTCAGAACGGTTCTTTCAGCGGTGCGTTCCGCCGCGCGGCCTTATAGTCTGCGCTTCGCGCTCCCAAGCGCCCTGCGGGAGACGTTTCAGTTCCATGCGGCACAGACGGAGGCTCTTCGTCGCGCGGACATTCTTTTTTGTGATGAAGAGCTCACGCTTCCTCAGGTACCCTCCTTGCTGACCGATGAAACTCATTTTCTCTTTCTCATCGGAGCGCATGCCTTTGCACCCCGATGGGACGCCGCCCTTTATAACGCTTTCAAGGGAAGGAACACGCTGCTAACAGCGAGCATCCGGCCTCCCCGTGAGGTCAGAGGGCGGTTGGAAGCGCAGCAGTTTCGCGCAACCGCCTCCGCGCTTCGGCGTATCGCTCATAAGCGGCGGGAATCCGGCGGACACGATTTCGGCGCGGATGCCCCTACGCGTGTCTTTTTAAAGAGCAGCTCCACAAATGGCGCGGCATATGCCGTGCCCGCCGTTTCCATTCCCGCCGAGGCCTGCCTTCCCGCACTGTCCGAGCGCTTTGAGAATGACAGGGTTCCGCTTTGCTATGGATTGCCGCTGGTCTGCTCCGAAGGGCCGGTGCGCACGCTCGTCGTTGATCCCGCGTTTTTATTTGGACATGTCCGCTTTTTGCGTGAGGCGACGCTGGACATGGATACGCTCTCCATCGCGGCGTATACCGCGGGCTTTTCCGTTTACGCGCTTTCCCAAGTGCTTCTTTGGCCCCTCGCGGAGCTGCCGCCTGCGGAGCTTCGCCGCCCCGTGCCTGAAGTGCTGCCTGGGACGACGCTCGCCCGCTTTGAACAGCTTGCGGGCTTTCGGTACGATCAATGCCGCGCGGGAGTCAAGACGACATGGGGCCTTTTCGGCATCGAGGATACCTATCCCCAGCGCCTTCCGCACGGCGTGGCGATCGCCCATCGCGCTCGGGCCGCTCGCATGCGCCTTCAGGAAAGCTATATGCCCCTGCTTGTGACCGCGTTCATTGATCTGCCGAATTCCAAGCGTCCCGTCGCCTCTTATATCCTGCGCTTTGGTTTTCTCAAGGCGATTGAGAGTCTGCCGCTGCTGCTTTACACCGGTGGACGTCAGGAACGGCAGCTGCGCGCCTCCTTTCCCAATACGCAGAGCTATCCTGACAACGGCGTGCTTCCCAAGCGTTTTCTCGCCTCCGGCATGACGCCCATTCAGCATTTTGACCGCAGCAAGCCTCTGCTTTTGCAGCGCGCCGCCACGCGCAGGCCCGAATTCACGCATGTTGCCTGGGTCGATATCGACGCTCTTCCCCACCCGATCTGTCCGGATGCCGTACCCGACTTTGCGCCGCTAATGGACGACCTGATCCATCTGGCCACGGTGGATGATATTCCCGATTTGAGCTTTCTGGTGATCCCCGTGGGGCTGCTTCCCCTGCTGGCGCGGGAGGTCGGAGACGTCACGCAGCTGGACATGGAGCTTAAGCGTGGCCTTAGCGAGGAAGCTCTTTGGGCGCGGATGATCCAGAGGCATCCCGAACGTTTCTGCCTCCATCCCATGCCCTATCGTCGGCTTCTGTTCCTCAGCGCCTTTGAGGGATGTCTGTTGAGTCAGCGTCTGCGCGCGGCGCTCAGCCTTTCTTCGCCGCCTGTACGGCCGGAGCAGGAGAGGCGAGCCGACAAAAGCAGTCACCCTCACCCGCCTGTATGACGGCAACGGACAGGATTTCCAAAGTCATCGCGCATAATCGCCATTTCATGGCTTATCAAAAAGTGTGGCCACGTACCGGCTGCGCTTTTTTGATAGGCGGCAAAAATTTCCCATACGGTGTGAGAAAGAACGGCTCCTCCCCGTCTTAAAAGTGTAGATCTACAAGGGGTGATGATTTTGGAGAAAGAGGCTTTTGTTCAGCGGATCGACGATCTAGCCGATACGATGTGGTGCATCGCATACAGCATATTGCGCAACCGTGAGGACTGCAAGGACGCTTTGCAGGAAACCGCGCTGAAGGCATGGTCGAAGCGGGACAGCCTGCGTGACCAGGCTTGTTTCCGTCCATGGGTTCTTCGCATCCTCATCAATGAGTGCCACAACGTTCTTCGCCAATATAAGCGAACCGTTCCCATGGAGGATGTCCCCACGGGCTCCGTCGATCCGCCAGATCCGACGCTTCGTCTAACGCTCCTTTCCCTTCCCGAGAAGATTCGCGTGCCTCTGGTTATGCGTCATCTGGAAGGAATGAGCGAACGCGAGATCGCCCAAATCTATCACCTGCCGGAATCCACCATCCGCGGACGAATCCACCGTGCCAAAAAAATGCTTAGAAGGGAGTTGGAAGTATGAGCAGACGGGAGTGGGAACCTCAAAACCTCGAGGATGCCTTCGTGCCTATGCCGGAGGATGTACGCGTTTCGCTGCTGCGTGCGGCCGGCTCCGTAAAGGAGGAGGAACCGAAGATGAAACGAATAACCATGCGCAGCGTGCTGATTGCAGCGCTTATTCTCATCGCGATGACAGCCGTGGCTCTGGCGGCCGGAGAACTGCTTGGATGGACGGATTTTCTGACCCAGGATTACAGCATCACCGTGCCCAAAGCGGCACAGGATGCTCTTGAAGAAACCCAAACACAGACCTTTGAGGTCGGCCCGCTTAGCTTCTCTGTGCGTCAGCGGATCTGTGACGGCCACATCGCCGTCGCGGCCACCGGAACCCGCGCCACAGACGGAAGCCAGGCGCTCTATGTGCCCAGCATCGACATTCAAGAGGCCATTGGCACGACTATAGGCGAACGGCTGGGACTGGCGCCCGAAACCACCTGGCCGGAGGCCGCGCAGGCGCTCAACCTGCCCCTTTACAGCGTGCGCTCGTTGATCGAAGTAGACGACCCCTATTTCCATGGAGAAGCCATGGAGGACGCCATATGGAACGAGGACGGCAGCCTCGTATACCTGAACATGCCGCTGCTTAACTCAGACGCGGAGTTCGGCGATACGTTGCCGGTCACCTTCTATCTGAACGCAGCCTCCATCAATCCCGATACAGGCGATGTGCAGGAGCAATGGACACAGCGTGAGGCGGGCGAAATTCCGGTAAACGGGCTCGTTGCTGAAAGAACCTATCTGCCCGCGGGAGAGGCGGCGGTCGATGGGTTTACGCTGAAAAGCGTTTTCGCAGAGCAGTATGTGACCGGCGTATATCTGACAGCCGCCTTCACCGCCGACGAGGCCAAGACGGAGGACGACGCCTATCTCCTGTATGAAATTCGCTTCTTGGACGCGCATGGAACCGCTCTTCCCAGAGGAATGAATCTCTCCGCCTTCTGCGATACGGACGAATTTCCCGAGGTGATACTAAGTGCGATGATCTCCGCGGACTCGCTGCCGGACAGCCTGCTGCTGGCTTATGGCGATACAATGATTGAGGTAAAGTAAGGTGATAGCATTGCGCAGAAAAGGAAAAATGCTTCTATGTGCCATTTTGGCGGCATGTCTGCTGAGATTTTCCTCCGCGTGCGCGCAAACCCAGCCGCTGATTGATTCGACGTATAGCACGGACAGCGTCTCGTGGTTCAGAGCCAACGCACCCTCCGTTCAGCGCACAAACGGGCCGGACATGACAACAATGAGTGTGCAGGAAATACTAGCCGCGCTTCAGGGCGAAAACCCGCCCGACGTTATCATGCTCAACAGCGATTACTGCGACCTCTCCACTCTGTTGAAGAGCGGGCTTCTCGCCGACCTGAGTGGAAACGACTCGATTCGCGGGGCAAACGAGCGGCTGTACGAACCGATTCGGAAGCTGCTTTGCGCGGAAGACGGACGAATTCTGGCCGTGCCCGTGCGCCTGTCCGCCTATCCCGTCTACTGGAACCATGAGGCATGGGAGGCGGCCGGCCTTGCCGAAAGCGACGTTCCACAAAGCTTCGAAGAGCTGCTCAGCTTTCTTGAGTCATGGACGGAACGCATCCGCCGGAGCCCCGAAAAGCTGATCAGCGTCAACAGCTTTTCCGCAAGCCTTGGCTATCCCCCTTATGGCAAAACCACCTATGCCCTGTGGCTGACGGATGTGCTGCTCACGTGCTGGGAGATACAGGCGAATGAAAATCCCGTTTCCTTTGACAGCGCTGAATTCATCATGCTGGCACAGCGCACAAGGGACGTCGCGAAGGCTCTGACCGATGTCGAGCCGGCGAGGCGTGGGTCGCTTTCACTCTTTGACAGCTGTCTATGGGGCGGCAAGCCCAAGGACGATCATACCTACGCTTGCATATTGCCCATGCGGCTCCGAACGGATCAGCCTGCTTTGGTACGCGGTCATCTGGAGGTGCTGGTCGTGCGTGAAGGGAGCGCCTACGCGCAGGAGTGCATAGAATATTTGGAGCATACCTTGAGCGTGCCCGGCTTCATGTCCAGAAAAGAATACATGCTTTTTAAGGATTACGCGGCAGGTCCTGCGGCTTCAGCGTCCACCAGGAAAAGCGCCGATTCCGTCAGCGCCGCATGGCTTAATGCCTATGCACCGGAAATACTGTTCTTCTACCAGCCCGTGTTCTTCCCCAGGGACGCGGCAGGCAAGCGGGAAAAGGCCGTGCTGGACTTTGCCGCAGGCACGATTGATCCGGAGACATTTGCGCGAGCATTGGACAGCGCGCTGAAATAGTCCTCTTTTGAAGGACAGGCGATTAAAAGGGAGAGCCGCTGTCGCGGCTCTCCCAGGATGTAAAGAACTTCAATGAACTGCGGCGTCAGCCTGTTCCAGCTGGCGCCGCTTTCAGAACGCCGCGTCATTCCTTTGTCTTCTCCCTGAGAATGAAGCGAATCGGCGTACCAACAAAGCCAAAGCTCTTACGGAAATGGTTTTCCAGGTAGCGCTCGTAGGCGAAGTGCATCAATTCCTCATGATTGATGAAGAGAACAAAGGTCGGCGGGCAGACGCCTTGCTGGGTAGCATAGTATATCTTGAGCCTTCTGCCGCCGGACATGGGCGGCTGGAGGCTCGCTTGCGCGTCAGCCAGCGCTTCGTTGAGCACGCCGGTGGGGACGCGCTTGGTATACTGCGCATAGGCGCTCTTGACAGCCTCAAGCACCGTATTTACCCTCTGCCCCGTCAAGGCCGAGAGGAACAGAACAGGCGCGTAGCTCATGAATTTCAGGTCATTGAGCACCTTCTTACGAAATGCCTCCATGGTATTTGTATCCTTCTCAACGGCGTCCCACTTGTTGACCACCACGATCACGGCCTTGCCCGAATTTAAAATCAGGCCCGCGATCTTGGTATCCTGCTCGGTCACGCCTGTCTGCGCGTCGATCAATAGGAGGGCCACGTCGCAGCGGTCGATGGCGGCGATGGAGCGCAGGACGCTGTAACGCTCAAGCGATTCATCCTCCACGGCCTTTTTCTTGCGCATACCAGCGGTGTCAATGATATTGAAGCGCGTGCCGTCCGCATCCATAAAGAATGTGTCGATCGCGTCACGCGTAGTGCCGGGAATATCGCTCACCATGGTTCGCTCCTGGCCCAGGAGCCTGTTGCAAAGCGAGCTTTTGCCCACGTTGGGACGGCCCACCAGCGCAAGCTGGATCACATGGGCCTCGTCCTCCTGCTCGTCAGGCTCGGGCGGCGGCAGGCGCTTGACGATCTCCTCCAAGAGGTCACCCAGCCCCAGCATATTGGTGCTGCTGATGGCGATAGGATCGCCCAGGCCGAGATTGTAGTACTCGTAGAGTTGATCCTCAAGCCCCTTGTGATCCATCTTGTTGACCACGAGAAGAAGCGGCTTGTGCGTGCGGCGCAGATAATTCGCGACGTCCTCATCCTCGTTGGTCATCCCCGCGCGGCCGTCGCAAAAGAAGCAGATCACGTCCGCCGTATCCATGGCGATTTCAGCCTGACGACGCATCTGGGACAAAAGCACGTCCTCGCTGCGCATATCCAGTCCGCCCGTATCCACCATGCTGAATCGGCGGCCCATCCATTCTACATCCGCGTACACGCGGTCGCGGGTCACGCCAGGCACGTCCTCCACAATGGAAATACGGTGTCCGGCAATCTTGTTAAAAAAGGTCGATTTGCCCACGTTCGGGCGACCAACGATGGCCACAAGCGGCTTTGCCATGGTTCCTCCTCTTTCTAGTCCTCAAATCGCCCACGAAGGGCGTCATAGAAGGCTTGTCCGTCGTTATCAATCACATGTACGGGCAGTGGCGCACGCGCTCGGAATTCATCAATGTGCATGTCGTCAAGGAAAAGATCGCGCTCATGGCGGAGCATGACCGAGCAGAGCAAAATCTCATCCGCCCCCTCGACAGCCTCTGGCGTAAGAGCTTCCAACACATTGCCGCCGGTAAGCAGCCCCGTGACCGTGACCGTCTCCCCGAAGAAACGGTTTTGAATCGGCAGGATTTTTATCCCGACGCCCCTTGGTGCAAAGCGCTCCGCGAACCGTCGCATGTGCGGCGCGGCGCTCACGCCGGTAGGAATCGCGTACACTTTTTGAGGGAACGTCTCTTCCCCGCCGTATAGCTTCTCCATCCGCTCCGCGTCCTCGAGCTCGCATTCAAAGCGTCGAAGCAACCCCACGCCGTTTTCGATCTGAGGGAAATCCTCATACCAGGCTTCCGACGGGATCGGTCGTCCCGCGATGCAGAAAAATTCGTCGCTGGGAAAGGCAAACGTCGTACCCAGCTCCCTGCGGCACGCCTCCTGGAACGGAGCGAGCCTGTCCAGAAGCGCACATGCCTCCTCGCGCGTAAAGCAACGCAGCGGGGCAAGGCCGTCACGGAATTTGGTCAGGCCGACTGGCACCATCGCGACCGTCTGCGCCGCCGGCGTCAGAGAGCGCAAATCCTTCAGCGTACGCGTCAATTCATCCCCGTCGTTCCACCCTGGGCAGACCACGATCTGGCAATGAAATTTGATACCCGCGTCCTTCAGCCGCGTGAGACGCCGCATAATATCGCCCGCGTGGCGGTTGTTCATCATGCGGCAGCGAAGCTCCGGATTGGTGGTATGGACACTGATATATAGCGGCGACGCCCTACGGCGGATGATGCGGTCAAACTCATCCTCACTAACATTGGTCAGGGTGACGAAATTGCCCATCATCAACGAAAAGCGCCAGTCGTCATCCTTGACATAAAGCGTTTTTCGCAGCTTGGGCGGCATCTGCGCGATAAAGCAGAAGATGCAATTGTTATAGCAGGTACGCGGCTTGAGCGCCATGGTTTCTCCAAAATGCAGTCCAAGCGGCTCTCCCTCCCGCTTGCGGATATCAATCACAAGCGGTTTTCCTTCGCGCGTCAGCTCCATGCGAACCCTGTCTCCTGCAATCAACGCCTGATAATCAATTTCATCCCGCACGTCTTCCTCGTTGAGGCTGATGAGGATATCGCCCGCACGCAAGCCGTGCCTCTGTGCGACAGAGCACGGCTCCACTCGCGTGATCTCATGCCGCATGCGAAACCCTCCCTTCACCGCAAAAAATAACATTTTGTATTATGCCCTGAATTCGTCGGGAAGTCAAGTTTCGTATTGGAAAACCCCGCGTTTTGTGCTATCATAACGGAAGCATTGTTACCAACAAAGGGAGGCATCCTTGATGATCTTTTCCGATTTTCATTTTTTCAGCGAGGCCTTAGGAATCCAGACGGCGGCCTACGTACTCATGCCCGAGCCGAAGGTGATGGCGCAGTCCGCTAAGCCCCTGCCCGTGTTGTATCTTCTGCATGGTCTGAGCGATGATCACACCATGTGGCTCAGGCAGACACGCCTGGAGCAGTATAGCCGTCTCTATCGCGTCTGCGTGGTAATGCCGGCGGCGAACCGCTCTTTTTATATGGACATGGCGCACGGCGCAAAATACGATACCTTTATCGCTGAGGAGCTTCCAAGCGTGATCGAACGGTACTTCCCCGTCAGCCGCAAGCGCGACGGACGCTTTGCCGCCGGTCTTTCCATGGGCGGCTACGGCGCGATGAAGCTGGGGCTTACGCGGCCAACCCGCTATGCGGCCGTTGCCAGTATGTCCGGCGCACTGGAGATGGAAAACAGCTATGATACGCGGCTCAACCGCGACGAGGGCTTCCTTCATGAGTTGGACGGCATCTACGGCGGCGAGTCTCAGCTCAAGCGCGGGCGCGGAAATCTGAGCAGCCTGGCGGAAAGGCTGGCAAGGACGCCGGATCGCGCCCCGCGGATGTATATCGCCTGCGGAACCGAGGATTTCCTCTTTGAGGCCAACCAAAGCTTTGTCGAGCGTTTCGGAGCCCGTCTGCCCATTGAATATCATACCGAGCCCGGCGCGCATACATGGGATTTCTGGGATCGTCATATCAAAAACGTGCTTGACTGGCTGCCGCTTGAAAAGGCAGAGGGCGTATGGTAAAAAAGCGCACGGCGATCGAGCGTCTGATCAGCGAGGGTTTCTTTGAAAGCAAGGAGGCGGCGCTTCCCTACCTGATGAGCGGCGCGGTATACTGCGGTGCGCATCCCGTCTCAAACGGCGGACAGCTTGTGCCCATAGACAAGCCCATGAATGTACGCGGCCTTTTTGACCGCTACTTAAGTAAGGGCGGCTATAAGCTTGAAAGCGCAATCCGCGATTTTCATATTTCCGTCCAGGGGCGCGTGTGCATCGACGCGGGCGCGTGTACAGGCGGATTCACGGACTGCCTTGTCAAGCACGGCGCGGCGCTTGTCTATGCCGTGGAGGTTGGTTTTGGTCAGCTTGCAGGCACGCTTGCGCAGGATAGCCGCGTGGTCAATCTGGAAAGGACGAACCTCGGAGACGAGAAACTGCTCGCTCTCTCCCCCAGTCCCACGCTTGGCAGCGTAGATCTGAGCTACCTGTCGCTTGTTAAGGCCGTGCCTCAGTACCGCGCCATTATGCGCGCCCAAGGAGAGCTGATCTGTCTGGTCAAGCCGTTGTTTGAAACGGATGATCCCGCAGCCCGACGCTCCGGCGAGATCTCCCAGGAAAGCTACGCGCCGCTCCTGCGCCGCCTGACCGATACGCTGAACGCCCAGGAAAGCACGCATGTCGTAGGTGTGACCCACAGCCCTGTCACGGGAAACAACGGAACGCGTGAATTTTTTCTGCATGTCCGCTTTGGCGCGGGCTCGTGGCCGGCCGTAACGGACGAGGCGATCTCCCAGGCCGTTTCCCGCGTTCTGAAGCTGCCCAAATACCACAAGGAAATGTTCTGATTCGGGAAGATTTCCATTTTTGTCTTCGTTATAATTAGTGACAAGGATCATATCCACCGTTTCCTCAAAGGAGGCCATACTGATGACACACCGCCCCGCTTTTCTCAAACCCGTTCTGGGCCTGTTTCTTGCGCTTTGCTTCACGCTTAGCTCCGCTATGGCGGCGGATGTTTGGGATTTTGGCGTGATCTACGGCACCGATACGCTTAACCTCCGCTCCCAGGGCAGTTCCTCCAGCCAATGGCTGGGAAGCTATTCCCGCGGCACGTGGGTGGAGATCATCGGAAGCCAAAATAATTTCTATCAGGTTCGTACGCCGGACGGCAAAAGCGGCTATATGAGTAAAAACTACATTGATCTTTCCTATGACGCGAGCGACTATGTGTGGCAGGCCATTGTAACCAACCAAAACGGCGGCGCATTTCTGAATTTCCGTGCCCAACCCAGCTATAACGCGCAGGTCCTGGGCATCTTCTACACAGGTGTCCCGCTACATGTTCTGAGCGCGTCAAACGGCTGGTACTGCGTGGAGATCAACGGTCAGACCGGTTATGTTCGCGGTGAATTTCTCGCTGATTGGGGCAGAAAAAACGCGGGCAGCGGCACCGTCGCCACAATCAAAACGCCGAACAACACCGCCATCAACCTGCGCAACGGCCCAGGGCTCAATTACAGTGTTTCCCGTCAGTTTTCCGGCGACCGCTATGTAGCGGTGCTGACCAAGGGAACCGGCTGGTGGTGCGTAAGCATTGACGGTTATGTTGGCTTTATGAGCAGCGACTTCCTGACCGAGGGACTTTGCGCGGCACGCGACATCGCCGCCCAGACTGGCGGCGGATCGACCGGCTCCGCATACGCGCTCGTCCAGAACCCCGTCAGCACGCAGACGCTTAATCTACGCCAGTTTGCCTCCACGGGCGCGCAGGTTTTGGCCAAGCTTACCAATGGAACCCGCCTATGGGTCGATTCACAGGGCACGGAGTGGTGTGCCGTCACGAATCAGCAGACCGGCCTTTCAGGATACGTCATGACCCGCTATATCAAGCTCTACAACCTGCCTGCAACGCCGACGCGGCTGGTCTACCACCCCAATGGAACCTACGTAAACCTGCGCTCCAGCGCGAATTTAAACGCAAATAACGTTCAGGTTCGCGTCCCCTCCGGACAGACCGTTACCGTCCTAGTCCCTGGGCCTGATTGGTGTAAGGTGCAATACGGCTCTTACACCGGCTACATGCTCACCTATTTTCTTCACTAGCCGCCTTTTCCCTCTGAAACAGCCGCGCAAGCCAGAGAAAAACCAGCATGCACAGCAGTTCCAACGCACAGATATAAAACGCTTCGCCGCGCGAAAAGAGAACGGCCAGTGGGGTTCCCTGTGGCACCGCGCGCAGGAAGAGATAATTCGTTCCAAAAGCGCGGTTAAACGCATTCATAAACAACAGATAGCCGTTGCCTAAAATCAGCGCGCGACGCGGATTTTCGGGCAGCGGCTTTCCCATGCGATAAATGAGTACCGGTGTGAGCGCCACGAGCGTATGCAGCTGTTGAAAGGCGAATATCATCCAAAAGGGATGAGAACAGCGTATGACCGCCGGAAACAAAAGCGTAATCGCCGCCGCCGGCGCCGCGAGAAAAGCCGAAAGCTCGTATAGGGGCGCGGGAGCGTGCCATAGCATCGGGATGGATAGGACGCCGAACAGCCCGCAAAGATGCAGCGGCAGCGCTGTCTCGATCGAAAGCAGCCCATCTATGTAAAGCAGCGTCAGCTGCGTAAGCATGGAGGCTGCTAGCGCGCAGGCCGCAAACGGCCTGAGCCGTTTCGCGCGTTTGGGATCGCGCGCCCATCTTAACAGACCGCCCCATAACACCACAGGCAGCCAGCGCGCCATCATCTCTATCCATGCCGCCATTTGTTTTTCTCTCCCAACCGCGTTTTATTTCTCCACTTTCATGGTACTTTTCCACCACAAAGCGATTAAAAAAGCGCATTTTTTGTCTTTTCTTTACCACTCGACAAAAATATGCTATAATACACCTGTTCCAATTTTATTCCATTTTTGATGAGGAGGAAAAGTCATGACGCGATATACCCGTTCTCGTGGCTACAATACCGTCATGCGCTCCAATCGCTATAAGCCGATTCTGGTGATTGTCCTTGTGCTTCTGGCTGCCTTTCTGATTTTCAAGCTGGCGGGCGTCGGCGGTATCAACGAGGGAAATTTCGAGGCGCAGCGAAATGCCAGACTTCGCAGCGAGGTTCAGCATGCCGTAAGCAGCGTCAATTCCCTCAGCCGTCTTGGGGCCAGCTCCACGTCGGCCATGCTCGGCCGCATTCGACAGTATGTCCACGGCATCGAGGTGATTAACGATCTCAACGTGGGAATGTATGGCGAGGTGGGCAGGCTATACGCGCAGTCCGTATTTGATAACATTTACGCTATTATTGAGGATTATGACGTGCGTCTCGTCAGCGGACAAAAGGTCAATGATCTGCTTTCATCCTTAAGCGAGGCGGTCAATGAACTCAGCGCGCTGACAACCGCCCTGCTCGACGGCGCGTCCATCGCCGATGACACCGCGCAGTAGCGCTTATTTCAGTTTAAAAAGCACTACGCCGCCCAGCATAAGTGCCAACCCGATCAATTGCTTGGCCCCCATGGCGATTTTCTCCTGTTCCATCCATCCAAACGCGTCGATAACCGCCGCGACCAGCAGCTGAGCAATGAGAATGGTGGAGATTGCCACGGTAGGGTTTAGCCCCTTGATGGAAAGCATCACGGTTACGGTGATGACCAATCCAAGTGCGCCGCCGAAGAGGTAGCCCTTTGGAACATTGCCCAGTTCCCTGAGGTTGCCGGAGCCGAAAATCCACATCACGATCAGCGAAAGTACAAAGGCCGTGCCCTGCACATAGGCGTTGGCTTCCCAAAGGCCTATGTCCTTTTGAAGTTGCGTATTCATAACGCCCTGCACACTCATGGCTGAGCCCGCAATGACGCTGAACAAAAAACCGATCACAAAAACCGCCTCCTTCCTGCCAAGTGTGCGTAAAAGAGGCGGTTTCTATGTATCCGTGGTCAGTCTCCCTTTTCGACCTGTCTGACCAATTGTACCATCTGGTCATGGATATGCTGCATATCGCCGTCCAACACGGCGATCCTTTCGGCCGCCTCAAACAGCTGTCGGTTCAGTGAATCCGGAACGTGCGCGGCCTCCTTGTATCGAAGCTGATGCTCAAGGCTCGCCCAGAAATCCATAGCAATGGTACGAATCTGCACCTCCACGGGAAGAGGCAGCTTTCCCTCGCTTAGAAAGACCGGCACCTCCACGATCAGATGAAGACTTCGGTACCCATTTGGCTTCGGATTGGCGATATAATCCCGTGTCTGAAGCAGACGGATATCGTCCTGATCCGTCAGAAGCCTCGCGATGGTATAGGTGTCATCCAAATAGGCGCATACCACACGAATTCCGGCAATATCATGCAAATGATCCATTGCCGCCTGTGGGGTGAGGGGAAGGCCCTTGCGCTGCAGCTTCTGCGCAATGCTCTGTGGGCTTTTGATCCGGCTCTCCATATGATGGATGGGGTTGCGGCTGTTGCGCATATGAAATTCGTCGTTCAGAATTTCCAGCTTTGTACGCACCTCGCGCAGGGCGGATTGATAACGACACTGCATGAGCATAAAGCTGTCCAATAGCTCCTGGAATTCCGACGGGAGCTCCGTCACATTAGAATAGGTCATATTGCCTCCTTTGGGATAGCTTCTAATGCCATTGTACCCCTTTTCCATCCTGTACGCAACCAAAAAGAGTATGCTCTCCTAGCAGAAAATGTTGAGTTACAATAGAACGGTAACATTAAGGATAGAAAAACAGAGAGTCA
>CAYQCL010000041.1:0-17987 GCA_964416065.1 uncultured Oscillospiraceae bacterium
AAACAGAAGCTGACCGCAGGATAAAGAAAAAGGACACCTCTCAGAATATCTCCAAGAAGTGCCCATATCGGCTTATTCAAACCTTTTGCTTATTCGGCTGAAATTCGTCACGCTTCATAATCATGCGTGATACTCCAAAAATTTGCTGTCAAATTGCTGTCAAACCGCAGGTGACATCATCCGCAAACACAATATATAGTTGTTATCTTCGTATTCACTGTACTATATATAGTGTTTTATTTGTCGAGTGTTTTCATCGTCGGGAACAAAAGCACGTCCCTGATGGAGTCGTTATTCGTCAGGAGCATGACCATACGATCAATGCCAATGCCCAATCCGCCGGTGGGCGGCATGCCATATTCCAACGCATTGACATAATCCTCGTCCACCTGCGCGGTCATGATGCCCTGCGCGTGACGCAGCTTCACCTGATCCTCAAAGCGGCGGCGCTGGTCGATGGGATCGTTCAGCTCGCTGAAGGCGTTGCCGAATTCATGGCCATTGATGAAGAACTCGAAGCGCTCCGTCAGATCGGGATTCTCGGGCTTGCGCTTGGCCAGGGGCGAAATGTCCACGGGATAGTCGATCACGAAGGTGGGCTGGATGAGCGTGTTCTCGACATATTCGTCAAACAGCGCGGAGAGGCAGTCGCCGCGCTTGGCATCCTTCTCGCAATGCACGTCCATGCGCTTTAAGCACTCGCGCGCCTCTTCGTCGGTCTTCCAATCGGCATAGTCCACGCCGCAGGCGTCCTTTACGGTCTGCGCCATGGTCACGCGGCGCCACGGAGCCTTGAGCTCGATCATCTGGCCCTGATAGGGCACGCAGGTTGAGCCGCAAACCTTCTCGGCCACAGAGGAATACATGTCCTCCACCAGCTCCATGATCTCATGGTAGTCAGCATATGCCTGATATAGCTCAACCGTGGTAAATTCGGGATTATGGGTTGTGTCCATGCCCTCATTGCGGAAGATGCGGCCCAGCTCATAAACGCGGTCAAAGCCTCCCACAATCAGACGCTTCAAATACAATTCCGTTTCGATGCGCAGGAACATGTCGATATCAAGCGCGTTGTGATGCGTTTTAAAGGTACGCGCGGCCGCGCCGATCTCCAGCGTGTGAAGAACCGGCGTATCCACCTCCAAAAAGCTGCGGTTGTCCAGAAAGCCGCGCACTGCGTTGATGATCTGGCTGCGCTTGCGGAAGGTATCGCGCACCTCGGGATTGACGATCATATCCACATAGCGCTGACGGTAGCGCAGATCGGTGTCCCTCAGACCGTGGAATTTCTCTGGCAGCACCTTCAGGCTCTTGCAAAGCAGCGTGATCTCGTTCGCGTGTACGCTGACCTCGCCCTTCTGCGTGCGGAACACGGTGCCGCGCACACCGATCACGTCGCCGATGTCCATGTCCTTAAAGGCGGCATACGCCTCGTCTCCCAGCTCGTCGCGGCGGGCGTAGACCTGCAGATTGCCCTTCGCGTCAAGAATATGCGCGAAGCTGGCCTTGCCCATCACGCGCTTGGACACCATCCGCCCCGCGACGCTGACCTCTTTGCCCTCCAGCTCGTCGAAGCGTGAAAGGATGTCGGCGCTTTCGTGAGTCTGGTCGTAATGCGTGATGGTATAGGGATCCTTGCCCGCTTCCACGAGCCTGCGCAGCTTTTCGCGGCGAATCTGCTCCTGCTCGCTGAGCTGGCGGGAGGCTGTCTGGATCTGCTCTTCCGTATTCTGGGACATGCGAAACGCTCCTTTGTGGATGGTAAAAATAGGGGATCTCTTAGCGGCTGATTTCCAGCACCTTGAGCTTCATGACGCCTGCGGGCACCTCGACGTCCACGGTCTCGCCGACCTTCTTGCCAAGCAGGGCCGCGCCGATGGGGCTTTCGGAGCTGATCTTCATGTTCTTGGGATCCGTCTCGTTCGCGCCGACGATGGTGATGGTCTGCTCGATCTTCATCGACAGGTTCTTGATTTTGACGGTGTTGCCCACGCCGACAAATTCGGTGCTGACCTCGTCGTCCTCAACGACGATGCAGTTATGCAGCGTGTTTTCCATCTCGGCGATCTTGGCCTCGATGCGGCTCTGCTCGTTCTTCGCCTCGTCATACTCGGCGTTCTCGCTCAAATCACCGAAGCCGCGCGCGATCGCGATCTGCTCGGAAATCTCGTTGCGGCGCACGCTGATATAATAGTTGAGCTCCTTTTCCAGCTTGTCGTATCCTTCGCGGGTGAGAAGCACTTTCTTTTCCTGATCCGCCATGGTATGGTTCTCCTTTCAATCGGCCCCGAGGGCCGTTTCAGCTGTTTCTTCGCGCCTTTCTTTTGGATAAAGAGACAAAGCGGCATCGTTCGCCGCAGCAAACGATGCGCTCGTAAATACAAAGGCACTCACGTATTATATCCGCCCAGAAGCCGGTTGTCAATGCCTGGATGGAAATGGAATGGATATCGCCCGTCAGGAGCAAAAGCCTATTATTTGGAATCTTCGCACGCGCAACGGGGCGATTCATACAGCTTTCCGCAGGAAAAGTAATTGTAGGATCTGCATCCCCCCGCACACCTGCTCCCATAACGGCATCGGGCGCATTTGCCGGTCAATGCCGTTGGGGTAAACCGACGGTTATAGGCAAACGCCCCGGGATCGTTCCAGATATCACGGAGAGTTCGTTCCCTCAGGTTTCCTTCAATAAAGAAATCGTCATACATGGACTCGCAGCCCCGCACATTCCCCACGCTGTCAATACCAATGCCGCTCAGTCCGGCCCGACAGCCCAAAAAGGGCGTTCCGACATTCCCTCTCAGGCGCTCCTCCGCTTCCGTATAATATCCGATGTTATCCGCGGCCCCGATTGCGAAGCAGGATTGTTCAAGATGCTCTTGAATAAACCGGATGACCTCTCCGAACTCAATGTCCGTTGAGAAGGAGGCGGCGTTTCCCATCGGCGAGCACGCCTGTAACTGTCAGGCGAACAGCTTCTTGTCCTTGAGCACCTCATACATCTCGTCTAGGAAGGGAACGTTTTGGCTGCTCAGCGTGCTGATAACGGAGACGGGAACGCCGTTTTCCGTCAGCGTGTCGATGGCGCGAAGCGCCCTCGCGAAGCTGCCCTTCTGACGAAACGCGTCATGGATTTGTTCCGGCCCATCCAGGGAAATCGCCACGGATTCCACGTTGAGCCTTTTGATCTTCTGTATCAGCGTTTCGGAAAAGAGAAACCCGTTTGTGATGAGCGCGACCTTTACGCCCCGAGACGTTAAGGCCTGCACGATGACGGGCCAGTCGGGACGCATAAACACCTCTCCGCCGATCATGGACACCCTTTGGCAACCCATCTCCGCCAGCTGCCGCGCCACATCGAGGCATTCGTCCATCGTCAGTTCATTCGCCCTGGCCGTCCCCGCCCGGGAGCCGCAATAGCTGCATTGAAAGCAGCAGGCCAGCGTAATCTCCCACACGCAGGATCTGAGCCGAAATTCGATGGTTTCTTGTCGCATCCTTACTTTTTCCTTTTGAAGAGTCTGGATAAAAGGCTCCCGTTCTTTTTCGGCTTTTTATTCCGATCGCCCATCATTTCAGGCCCCGCGTACACGCAGGCGAAAGGAGCCTCCGCCTCACGCCGTCCTTCGTCCGAAGCATGCGTGAATGGATATTGCGCGGAATGGAAATTCGGTTTTTCATTCCTTTCGTCCATGCTTTCGGGCGGCGCGGCGTACACGCAACCAAACGAAGGCTCCTTTTCGCCTTCATCTGAGGCATGCACGAATGGGTATTGGGCGTCGTTCAAAGACGCTTTGTTTTTTTCCTCATTGAGCTGTTTGTAAACGCCATTTTGGACGACATATTTCATTCTTCGTTCCCCTTTCAATCGGCGTAAATGGCCGTTTCAACGGTTTGATCAATCAGTTGTTCGGTCGGCGCATTCGGCACGCTGACGAGGCACGTTCAGTATACCTGTTTAAGGAATAATTATCAATGCCCAGGCAAATGAGGACGCCGCGTATCGCACCTCCTCACCGCACACGGACGGGAAACACGGCCGCTCCGTCGTCGGAAAAATAGCTCAGCGATATGACGTCCGGCAGTTGATCCTCCGTCAGGCCATAATAGATCATTTCAGCCCGCGAATAGTGCGCGCCGTCCTCCTCCGTTTCGATCGTCACCACGCCCTCCGGCCAGGGCGTTTCAAGCTTCTCCTCTTCGCCGTCCGTCAGCCGAAAGTCGCCCAAGAGGTAGAGGGCCTCGCCGTCGTCCTGCCAAAAATCAAGCGTGAGATATAGCCCCAGCGGGGAGATGCACGCCTTTGCATACCTGGCCGTCCAATTGTTGAAGCGATATTCCGCCTCCGTTTCAAGCGTGCGCAGGCTCGCCGCTCCCTCGGCCATATCCAGGTCAAACGCAGCCGTGATCTCCGTTCGGGTGAAGCCGTTGTCGAGCATAACGTCACGCCCCTCACGCTCCATTCGCGCCACCCACATAACGTCCGTTTCATCCTCGTCATCCGCCATGACAAACCCCTCTCCCTCAGGGATGACCAGATAGCCCTCCTCAAACTTCCGCTTTGCCAGTTCAGGATCGTATTCCTCCATTTGATAAATCTCTTGGGTCGGATGATACGCGCCCACGATCATTTCCACATGCAGCACGCCGTCCCCCTTCACCTCGTCCGGCAGCGCGACCTTCTCCCCGTCCCGCATCCAGCCGTCTTGGCTGAAAGCCCCGGGCAGCCATTCGTTGTCAAAGCCGTCCGTTCCGTCCGTCCACACGCGCGCGCCGTTTACGGTAAAGCTGTCCACGATCAGAAACACGGGGCTGTCCGGCCGATTGTTGTGGATCGTCCAGTCCAGCGCCAGCGTGTCCCCGTCGGTCATGGCGCTGCTGATCGTGAGCGTCGTCTGTCCGTCCGTCGCCTCGACGTTCACCGTCTGCATCAGCCCATCCGACGCGTTTGTGCGGCTTCTAAACAGAAAGTCCAGCACGTTCCAATCCGTCGCCGCCCCCAGCGCTCCCATCACGGCCAGCGCCAGAAGCAGCATAAAGACCAGCCCAACCGTCAGCCTCTTTTTCACTAAACGCTCCTCCTTTTCTCGCGGCAGAGAGTGGATCAGAAGCGTCATTCTCTCCTGAAACGCCCCGTCCGGCGGCGCGTAGGGCGTCTCCGGCACGCTCTCCACCGACAGGACGCGCATGCGATAGCGCTGAACGTTGCGACACTCGTTGATGAGGATGCGCATCAGCCACGCCCGTTCCGCGCCTCTTCGCGCACGGCCTCGCGCGGCCCACGCGTTGAGAAGCGCCTGCTGCACCGCGTCCTGCGCGTCGGCCTGACGGCGAAGGATGCTCATCGCCACGCGGTACATCGCCGGCATGCTTTCTTCCATCAGGCGCGCAAAGGCGGCATCGTCCAAGGGCATTCTCTCCTTCCGTAGTTTTAAAGGCCTTCATATGGGAAACGGAGGAAAACGGCGAAAAGTTGCACGGGCAGCTAAAAAAACTGCCCTGCCAGGCTTTTCGCTTTGCCCGGCAGGGCGCTTCAGCGCGCGCGCACCTTCCGATTGAGCTTTTCATATACGCGGCGGGAAAACCATGGTTCGCTGCTGGCGGCCACGGCCTCGTCCAACGGAAACCATTTGACGCCGCTGTTTTCGTCCGGCTTGACGCGGAGCGGTTCGTTTTCGTCCGCCTCCAGCAGATAGGTCACGTTCAGATGCAGGTGCGACGAAACATATTCCCCGCGCTTTTCGTGGCCGTCCACGGTCAGAACCTCCACGCTGAAAATGTCCTCCGTAACCGGACGCACCCCTCGCAGGCCGCTCTCCTCCCTCGCCTCGTGCAGCGCGACGGACAGCAGATCGCTCTCGCCGTCCGCATGCCCTCCCAGCCAAGACCAGGATTGATAGAGATTATGATATACCATCAGCACTTTGCTCCGTTCTTCGTTTACAATCCAGGCGGACGCCGTGAAATGCGCCAGCCGGTTTTGGCGCGAGAAAAAGTCGGGCTCATTTTTCAGGCAATAGAGGAGAAGCTCGCGGTCGCGCGCCTCCTGCTCGTTACAGGGAATAAAGCGCTCCAATTCGTGTTGCAGGCCCATGGACATCTTCCTTTCTTCATCGTCGCTTTGTATTATAGCGATTTTTATGATAAAATGAAACCTGTTTTGAAAGGGAGGCGGACGCATGCGGGAAGAATCTGGCGTCAAACGAATCGCCTGGATGGATCGGGCGCGCTTTTTTGCCATCCTAATGGTGGTTTTGTGCCATGCGGTTGAATTTGGCTATGCGTTTGATCCCTGGTTTTTCAGAAATTATTTTGATCTTTCCACCTGGATAGAGCGTTTTTTGTTTTTGACGATGGGCCGTCTCGGCGTCCCCCTGCTCCTGTTTCTGACGGGCACGCTGATGCTTAATCGCGACTATACCACGGACGACCAGATCCGCGCGTTTTACAAAAAGAATTATCTTCGCATCTTCATCTGCGTCGAATGCTGGATCGTGCTTTACGGCTTTTATCTCTCCTGGCGCAACGCCCTCCCCTTTGACTGGCGCGGGACGCTTCTTGCCCTGGCGGCGCTTAAACAGGTGCCCCTGGGACACATGTGGTACACGCCGATGCTCTTGGGCCTCTACCTGCTGCTGCCCTTCGCGGCGCGGGCCGTTCGCGGCGTCTCGCTCAGGACGCTGGGGGCCGTCTGCCTCGTCTCCTTCTTCTGCTTTTCGGCCATGCCGACCGTGAGCCTCGCCCGTGAAATCAGCGGAAGAAGCGGATACGAATCGCTGCTGGATCTGGGCTTCAGCGGCGGGCTGTATGGACTTTACGTTCTTTTGGGCTATATCGCGGCGCAGCGGAAGGCGCTTCGGCGAATCCCTAACTTTGCGCTGTGGATAGGATTCCTCTCATGTGTGGCGTTGACGATGGCCTTTCAATATTGGAGCTATGCGTGTGGGCAGCCCTACAAGGTATGGTATGATTTCAGCGGTATTCTCATCGGCGCGCTTCTGCTCTTTGAGCTTTTTCGCCGTTCGGGCGCGCGGGACTGTCCGCATCTGGATCGGATTGCGGCCTATTTTTCCAGACGCAGCTTCGCGATCTATTTCCTGCATTTCCCCATCATGGACGCGCTTCACGAGCTGGGTGTTCAGAGATGGCTTGGCCCCTCACGCTGGCAAACGCTGTTTTTCTGGTGTGCCTCTCTGGCGGGCAGTCTGTTTCTATGCTGGGTTCTCGAGCATGTGAAATTGATCCGGAAATACCTGCTATATATTTCGTAAAGCCGACCGTTTCCCAAACCGTCTTCTCTGTAACTTTCCGATTTCTATCCAAAAATCTTGAAAAGCCATCTGCGATGCTGTATAATGAAATGTGTGAATGAATCCTGAATTGGAGGGAATCCCATGAAGCATATCAAGACCGTTTCGGAACCCTGTCTGCGTCAGTCTCTGACCCATGGCGGCTGTGGCGAGTGCCAGAGCTCCTGCCAGAGCGCGTGCAAGACTAGCTGCACCGTTGCCAACCAGAGCTGCGCCAACAAGGACAATCAGGTTCTGGCTGGCCATGACGGCAAGGTGAACCATTCCTTCGGCAAGTAAGCCGAACAAAGGCTGCGGCCGCATTGCCATAGCGATGCGGCGCTTTTTTTGACTTTAAGGAGGATACGAATGATCCATCTGTTTGAGGCTGTAGGACGAAAGATGGCGCTGGACGTAGGGAGCGGTGCCGTGATGTCCCTAGACGATATCGCCTATGACGCACTTTCCCTGTTTTTGGATGAACCTGATGCGGATATCGTCGAGCGTCTTTCGCAAAAATATCAGCGTGGGGACGTTGAGGAAACCGTCGCGGAGCTGAAGCAGCTCATCGCCGACGGCTATCTGGACACGTCGGACGACTATTCGGGCGTGAAGCCGGCCGACGCGGGCGTGGTCAAGGCCATGTGCCTGCACGCGGCGCACGACTGCAACCTGCGCTGCAAATACTGCTTCGCCGACACAGGCGAGTACCACATGCACAGCCGGTCTCTGCTCTCCGCCGAGACCGGCAAAAAGGCGCTGGACTGGCTTGTCTCCCACAGCGGGAACCGGCGCAACCTCGAGGTGGACTTCTTCGGCGGCGAGCCGCTGATGAATTTCGGCGTCATCAAAGAGGTCGTGGCCTACGGACGGGAGCTTGAAAAGAAGCACGGCAAGGTTTTCAAATTCACCACCACCACCAACGCCGTCCTCATGAACGACGAGATCATGGACTTCCTGAATCGGGAGATGGACAACGTCGTCATCTCCATCGACGGCCGCCGCGACGTACATGACCGCATGCGCCCCACACCCAACGGCAAGGGCAGCTATGACCTCATCATCGAAAAGGCGAAGGAATTCGCCAAACGACGCGGCCAGCAGCGCTACTACCTGCGCGGCACCTTCACCCGCTACAACCTCGACTTTTCCGAGGATGTGTTCCATCTGGCCGACATGGGCTTCGAGCAGCTCTCCATCGAGCCTGTGGTGACGGACGAAAGCCATGACTACGCCATCCGCGAAAGCGATCTGCCCCAGGTCTATGACGAGTATGAGCGGCTGGCCCGCAAATATGTGGCCTACCGCCGCGACGGGAAGTGGTTCAACTTCTTCCATTTCATGGTCGATCTGACGGGCGGGCCGTGCCTGAAAAAGCGGCTCACCGGCTGCGGCGCGGGCAACGAGTACGTCGCCGTCACCGCCGAGGGCGACATCTACCCCTGCCACCAATTCGTGGGCCGCGAGGGAATGCGCATGGGCTCCGTGCTGGACGGCAGCTTCGACACCCAGATGCAGTCCCGCTTCCAGCAAAACACCGTGCTCACCAAGGAGAAGTGCTCCAAATGCTGGGCGCGCTTCTATTGCAGCGGCGGCTGCCAGGCCAACGCCCACGCCTTCAACGGCGATATTTCCAAGCCCTATGAGATGGAGTGCAGGCTGGAGCAAAAGCGTTTGGAATGTGCCATGGCCATTTATGCCATCGAGCACGAGCAAAGCGAGGCGATGGAGTGACTTTCAGCCTTTCCAGACTCATGTTCCGGCAAATGTGAACGCCTCCCCTGAACACGTTTGATGTTTTTCCAAAAAATCTTCATGCCGTGTTCATGATAATGTCAAAATTGAATGCTATGATAGGTGCGTAGTAAGGAGGGACACTACATGAAGACCTTAAAAAAGAATGTATATGGATATGTTGCTATCGTACTGGCCTTGGCGATTGTGATTGTCGGATCGGTCGTTTTCTTCCAGCGTAACACCACTGCCGGAGCGGAAAGCGCGACGATTTCCGAAAACGCGACCGTCGTTACCAGTCCCTTTACCGAAGCCGTACAGAAGGTTCACGGCAGTGTGATCGGCGTAAATAACTACACGACGGTTCGCTCTAACAATTATGGATACGGCTATGGGTTTGGATACGGCGATCGCAACAGCGATCAGGACAGCAACCGTCAGGTGCTTCAGGGCAGCGGTAGCGGCGTCGTCGTGGCCAAGGGCTATGTGCTAACCAACTACCATGTGGTTGAGGATTCGACTATGCTGGAGGTTACCAGTGGCGATGAGGTTTATCCCGCTGAGCTGAGAGGAACGGACGAGAGCAAGGACATCGCTGTTCTTTATGTGGCCGATCTGGAGATTGAGCCCGTGGTTCTGGGCGACAGCGACCAAGTGAGCGTCGGCGACTGGGCGATCTGTATCGGAAATCCGCTCAGCTTTACCGGCACCACGACCGTTGGTATCATCTCCGCGCTCAATCGTGAGATTGCCAGTAGCGCGAAAGATGCCTACGGCAAGCGCACCACCAACACCATGATTCAGACGGACGCGGCCATCAACGCCGGCAATAGCGGCGGCGGCATGTTCAACGTGGCCGGCGAGCTGATCGGCGTACCCAGCATGAAGTACACCGGCTCCGTTTACTCCGGCACCACGGTCGAGGGCATCGGCATGGCGATCCCGATCAACGAGTGCAAGCAGCTGATCAACGACGTTCTCGCCGGCAACGGCAATGTGCAAAGCAGCGCCTCTGCGGCGGATGACACCTCCTCGGGGAGCATCACCAGCGGCAACCAGCCCCGCATTGGCGTGACCGTCACCAACCTCAACACCTCCAGCTATGCGCTTGCAAACGGCCTACTGCCCAACGGCGCTTATGTCAAGGAGGTCGAGGCTGGTTCTCCCGCCGAGAATGCTGGCATCCAGGTGGGCGACATCGTGGTCGAGGTGGACGGCACCGTCATCACCAGCACCACACAGATGGTTTCGCTTCTCCAGTCCAAGCAGGCGGGCGACGAGATCAGCGTGAAGATCTATCGCGTCGAGGGCGGCCTCGACAATGTGGAGGATCAGACCAATATTCCCGACGGTGACTATGTTGATCTGACCGTTGAACTCGCCTTGCTGGATGACGTGCAGCAGTGACCGTAAAGCTCTGATTGCCGCCGAAGCCTTGGGGCAGTGCGGAAGGATGAAATTAGGGGGAGAAGCCGCGAAAGTTCGCGGCTTCTCCTACTGTTTTTTTGCCTTTCTCGCGCGCCTCTGTCTCCTTGCCGCCTAAAAGGCGCATGGGAACGCGTCCTTTTTCGCTCGTTGACAGTCCGATGGGAACAGGGTATGATTAAGGAAATCCCCTATTCTGCAAAAGGGAGGTTTCTCTCATGAAGCTGAACTACAAGCGCACGCTCCTGGTCGGTCTGGCCTTCCTGTCCATCTGCGCCTTCTGGCAGCTATATGACAACGTGGTTCCCCTGATTCTGAAAAACACCTTCCATGTGCCGGATGATATCGCGGGTGTCATTATGGCGCTGGATAACGTGCTGGCGCTGTTTCTACTGCCGCTGTTCGGCAAGCTGTCCGACAGCTGTCACACGAGGCTGGGCAAGCGCATGCCGTTCATCATCGGCGGCACGCTGAGCGCGGTGATCCTGATGAATCTCCTGCCAGTTGCGGATCAGCGGCAGAGCCTCGTCATGTTCATCGTCGTTCTGGGCCTCCTGCTCATCGCCATGGGCACCTATCGCTCGCCCGCCGTGGCGCTCATGCCGGACGTCACGCCTAAGCCGCTGCGCAGCAAGGGCAACGCGATCATCAACCTGATGGGCACAGTGGGTGGCGTCTTCACCCTCGCCGCGACCGGCTTCCTTGTGACCAAAAACGACGCGGGTCGGGAGAACTACGCCTGGCTCTTCCTCGCCGTTTCCATTCTGATGCTTCTTTCCGTCGTTATTCTGGTGCTGACGATCCGCGAAAACAAGCTTGCCCGTGAGGTGGAGCTTAAAAACCTCGCGCAAGAGGATGCCGTCGATGCTGAGCCAGACGAGACGCTCTCGTCGGGCATCGGTTCCAGGTCGCTCGACCCTGCGCTTCGTCGAAGCCTGATCCTTATTCTCTGCTCCGTCGCCCTGTGGTTTATGGGCTATAACGCCGTCACCACTGCCTTTACCAAATATGTGAGCGTGCAATGGGGCTACGACATCAAGGCCGCCTCCCAATGTCTGATGGTCGCGACGGTGGGCGCCGTGGTTAGCTATCTGCCGGTGGGCATGCTCTCCTCCCGCTTCGGACGCAAACGCGTCATTCAGGTCGGCGTGCTGCTGCTGGCGCTGAGCTTCGCGTCCGCCGGTCTCTTTACCGGCTTCAGCCCTGCGTTGTATGTGATCTTCGCGTTGGTCGGTGCCGCCTGGGCCATGATCAACGTCAATTCCTATCCAATGGTGGTGGAGATTTCCAAAAGCGGCGACGTAGGCAAATTCACCGGCTATTATTACACCTTCTCCATGGCGGCGCAGATCGTGACCCCCATTCTCAGCGGCTGGCTTTTGGAGCATGTGGGCTATTTCACGCTTTTACCCTATGCGGCGATCATGGTGGCGCTTTCCTTCGTCACCATCAGTCTGACCAAGCACGGGGACAGCCGTCCCGAGCCGCCCAAGAGCAGGCTCGAGGCTTTTGACGCGGGAGATGATTGAATATGAATGCCTTTTTCTGGATCCTGCTTCTTCTTGCGGCGATTTGCGCGCTATACCTGTTTTTGATCGCGCCCAGCCGCGCTCGTCCCGACGCCGGTGCGCTCAAGGGCTGGCTTTACGCGCATCGCGGGCTTCACGATGGCAACCATGAAATTCCTGAAAACAGCCTGGCCGCTTTCCGTCGCGCGGTGGAGTCTGGCTACGGTATGGAGCTTGACGTTCAGCTTACCAAGGACGGGAGGCTTGTGGTTCATCACGACGGAAATTTGAAGCGCATATGTGGTGTGGATCGCAACATCCGTGATATGACTTATGAGGAATTATGCGCCGTGCCCCTTCCGGACGGCTCTAAAGTACCGCTGTTTCAAGAGGTGCTTGAACTGGTAGACGGGCGCGCGCCCCTGATCGTGGAGGTCAAGCACTACGGCAGCCCGTCAAAGAACGCCTCCGTGACGCTCGAGCACCTTCGTGCCTACAACGGTCCTTATTGCGTGGAGAGCTTCAATCCCATCGCCATGCGCTATTTCAAAAAAAACGCTCCGAACATCGTGCGCGGGCAGCTGTCCATGGGAGGAAAGCGCACGCCTGGCGAGCTTGGCCATCTTTCATTCCTCGCACTTAAAAGCCTGATGGTCAACTGCATCAGCCGCCCGCATTTTATCGCCTATTCCGTATCGGACGACCGCACGCTTGGCATGTGGCTGATGAGGCGACTGTTTCATCCCCTTCTTGCCGCGTGGACGATCCGTGGGCAGGAAACGCTGGAAAAAAGCCTTGCGCGCGGCTATTCCCTGCCCATTTTTGAGCTTTTTACCCCGCGGCGAAGTGATCGCGGATAAGGCGCTCTTTTCTGCGTCTCAGTTGACTTTCTTCCCATTCCTCACGTATAATAAAGGGTACGTGCCCACACATGGCAAATGGAAGGAGGCGAGCTTATGCAGTCCATTGCGCTCAGGCCATCCCGCGCGCGGTACGCGGTGCTGTACCTTTTGCTTTTGCTGCTGACTCTTTGCCCCATGCTGCTGCCCGCGACCACCCTTCCCGCCGCGCTGCTCATGCCGCTATGCGTCGGCCCGCTTATACGTTCCGATCAGGCGTGGATTGCATGGCTCGCCTGTTCCATTCCCTCCGTCGTGTCGCTGGCTTGCGGCTATGCTGTCCCCTATTCGCTGAGCCTGTTGTTGCCTAGCGTGATGTGCTTTCTCGTCCTCGGGCGTCGTGGAAAGCGAAAAGGGCATCTGAGCACCCTGCGTGCCATGGCTCTGTGCATCGCCTCCTATGCCGTCTCCCTTACGCTCATCGCCTTTTGCGGGAGCCTCGCGATGGGGGATGGGCTGGCGGGCGGACTCAAGGCCCTTCTTTTGGAACGGCTTGAAAGCGCCGAGTACCCGGGAATTGTGCTTTACCGTCTGGCGGCGATGGGCCTGATCAACGTCCCCAAGGCGTATCAAAATGCCAGTCTGCTGCTCTTCGCTTATGATCCCGTCCTGATCCGTCAGATGACGCTTTCCCTTCAGTTGACCCTCGACGTGCTTTTTCTGCGCATGATTCCCACGCTCTTTGCGCAGATTTGCCTCCTGGGCGGTATCTTTACGGTGCTTCATCACGTTTATTTTTGCGGAGCCACGCTGCTGGTGGAAGCAAACCCGCGTGTCTCCTCCGAGCGAAAGACCTATGTGCTTCCCGTCTTTCGCTTTCGAATGCTTACGCTTCCCAGACCGCTGCGCTGGCCTCTCTTTGGCGCGGGACTCAGCGGCGTTCTCCTGATTACGGCGGGCGGTTCTCTGGAAATGACGCTGGGATGGCTTCTGTACACTTCCTTTTCCATCATTGTGCAGCTTCAGGGGGCAACGGCGTCCATGTTCTGGTTGACCAAGCGCACGCCGGAGCATACGTCGCTCCATGGCGCGCTCATCGTGCTTCTGTACGTGCTGATGCCGCCCGTACTGTTTTGGATCGGCTTGGCTGATCTCATATTCCACCTTCGGGAAAGAACCATTCTTAATCATGATGGGGAGGAATGAATCATGAAGGTTATTCTGTTATGCGATGTCAAGGGCAGCGGCAAAAAGGACGACGTGATCAACGTCTCTGACGGCTTCGCCCGCAACTACCTCTTTCCCCGCAAGTGGGCCGTTGAGGCGACTCCAGGCGCGGTCAAGGAGATCGAGCGCAAGCGCGCCAATGAGGAAAAGCTGGAGCGGGAGCGCCGCGAGGCTGCCCAGAAGCTCGCCGGAGAGCTCAAGGGCAAGACCATCACCCTTCAGGTGAAATGCGGCGGGCAGGGGCGCCTCTACGGCAGCATCACCTCACAGGAGATCGCTGCCGCGCTGAAGGAGCAGCATGGTGTGGATGTGGACAAGCGCAAAATTGAATGTGAACCGATCCGCCAGATCGGCGACGTGGATATCAGCGTCTGGATCTATTCCGGCATCACCACCCTCATGAAGGTGCATGTGGAGCCTATCACAAAATAATTTGATTTCCGAAGGGAGGGAGCGGCATGGAAAGCGGGATCAGCGAGCAGGTCGTCACCGTCCTGCCGCCAAGCAGCATAGACGCGGAGCGTTCGGTGCTGGGTGCGATGTTGCAAAGCGGCAACGCGGCTTCTCTCGCCTTTGAGGCCCTCCTTCCGGTGGATTTTTATTCCGCTGAACATAGGGAGATTTTCGAGGCGATGCGCGCGCTCAACAACGCGGCCAGTCCGATCGATGTCATGACGGTGAGCAATGAGCTGACCAAGCGTGGCACGCTGGAAAGCATCGGAGGCGCAGCCTATCTTTTGCAGGCCGTGCGATTCGTGCCCACGGCGGTCAACGTCCGTACCTACATTGAGATTGTGTCGGAAAAGTCGACGCTTCGCAAGCTCATCGCCGCCTGCCAGCAGATTCAGCAGCAATGCTATTCTCAATCCGATCCGCTTCAGGACGTGCTCAACAGGGCTGAGCGCATGATCTTTGATATCGTCATGAAGCGTTCCGGCGCGGAAACGCTGGTACCGCTCAACAAGGTGCTCATGTCCACCTTTGACCAGATCGAGCTTCTGAGCCGTCTGCGGGGTCGTCTCGGCGGCGTGCCGACGGGTCTGTACGACCTGGATCGCATGCTGACCGGTCTGCATGGAGGCGAGTTGGTTTTGGTAGGCGCGCGTCCCGCGATGGGCAAGACGGCGATGGCCCTGGGCGTCGCGCAGTTTGCCGCAAGGCAGTCGAAGCGCTGCGTGGCGGTATTCAGCATGGAAATGCCGAACGAACAGATCGGTCTGCGTCTTCTGTGCTCCGCCGCGAACATCAACATGCAGCGCGTGCGCAGCGGCATGCTCTCCGATGACGAATGGATCAAGCTCGGCGACACGATCAATGAGCTTTCCTCCTGCCTCATCTTTATCGATGACACCCCCGGCCTCACCCCCTCGCAGCTGAGAAGCCGTTGCCGCAGGCTGATGGTCGAGCACGGGCTCGACCTCATCGTCATCGACTATCTGGGCCTGATGGGCACGGACAAGCGGGTCGAGAACCGTCAGCTGGAGGTCAGCGAAATCAGCCGTCAGCTCAAAGCGATTGCCCTGGAGCTGAAAATCCCCGTCCTGGCCTGTGCGCAGCTGAGTCGCGCGCCGGCCGCCCGAACGGACAAGCGCCCGATGCTGAGTGACCTGCGCGATTCGGGCAGCATCGAACAGGATGCTGACGTGGTGCTGTTCCTGCACCGCGAGGGGTACTATGCCACCGCCGGTTCGGAGGACGGCCCCAAGCCGGACGATACTGCGGGCGAGGTCATTATCGCGAAGCAGCGCAACGGCCCCGTGGGCACGGTCAACGTGGAGTGGCAGGCGGAGTTTGCCCGCTACACCAACCTTCCCGGCACCCGCGTCGCCATGTATGTGGAGAATGATGAATAAAGGAGCTTTTTCATGCCCCAGCAACGAGTATGCGACCTGACAAAGGATCAGCGCTTTGAAGGCTTTCTTCTGGTACGCACTTCCGACCAGCGTACCGGCGGAAACGGCGCAAAATATCTCGATCTCAATCTTGCCGACCGCACCGGAGAGGTAAACGCCAAGGTGTGGGACGGAAACGTCCCCGCACCGACTCCGGGCAGCGTGGTAAAGGTTCGCGGCGGAACCCTTGAATACAACGGACGTTTACAGCTTCGCGTGGAACGCATCCGCGCGATGGCGCCCACCGACGAGGTCGATCTTGCCTCCCTCGTTCCCTGCGCGCCCGAGCCGCCGGAAAAGATGCTTGAAGAAATCGAGGCGGCGATCGACGGCTTTCATAGTCAGCCCATCCGTGACCTCACCCGCGAGCTGGTACGCCGCTTCGCGGAAAAGCTGAGCTACTATCCCGCCGCGCAGCGCATCCATCACGCCGAGCGCGCCGGTCTTCTTCATCACACAACCGGCATGTTGCGCACAGCCAGGGCAATCCTGCAAATCTATCCCTGGCTCAACGGCGATCTGCTCTATGCGGGCGTGATCCTCCATGATCTGTGCAAAACTGAGGAGATGGATTCGGATTCGATGGGCGTGGTGCGCGATTATAGCAAGGAGGGTCTGCTTTTGGGCCATTTGGTGCTGGGTGTTACGCGCGTTCAGGAGGCGGCCAACGACCTGGGGATTTCCGGCGAGCCCGTCCTCCTTTTGCAGCACATGCTTCTAAGCCATCACGGTGAGCCCGAGTTCGGCAGCCCGCGCAAGCCGATGTTTCCGGAGGCCGAGGTGCTGCATTGGATCGACCTTTTGGACGCCCGCATGAACGAGATGCAGACCGCCGTGGCCAAGCTGAAGCCGGGCGTTTTTTCGGAAAAAATCTGGTCATTGGATCGAAGACTGTATCACGCGGATTACGACGCGCTGACGCCCCCTCAAACAGAAGGTTGACGAACGTTCCTATAAATGTTACAATATCATGACGAATTGAGGCATTCCGTTGCTTCGCTCGTTCTTTGATGTAGACTCCATTTAACTGCGGCACAGCACGCGCTGCGCCCTGATGGGAGGGAACTTCATGAAACGCAAGATCAGGCTGACCCTATGTCTGCTGCTCGCCGCGATGATCCTGAGTGCATGCTCCAACAGTCCCAGCAACGAACAGGTTTTCCCTGAGATGACACAGGCGCTTGGTCCCGTAACCGTAACGGATACACCCGCGCCGCAGGTTGGGGATCCGTCCGTCGGAGACGATTCCGGACTGAGCGACGACCCGTCGGGACAGAGCATCTTTGATATGAATCCCTATCTTTCCGACTTTAGCGACGAAGACCCGCTCAAGGAGGAAAACTATGTGGATCCCTATGGCGAAGAGGATCTGACCGCGCCGCTTTATGCGTCTGAGCCGGAGGAAACCGTCTATCCCTACGCGGGCAGCACGCCTATTCCTCTCGATCCCCTCGACATGCCCACCCCGACGCCGCGCCCCGCCCTTTCCTTCACCTATTCGGCCTACAGCCCCTCCTCAATCGGCGTAACCTTCGAGGGCCCAGTGGGCTGGATGGTGGACGAGAGTCAGGCGCAGATTTTCACGCTTTCCGAACCGGATGCCCAGATCAAGGACGGCCAGCAATGCATCATCACCATTTCAGCCGAGCCCGTGACCAGCAACTATAGTGAGAGCGATCTCAAGTCCCAGGTGACACAGCGGTTAGATTATCTCTCCACCTCTGAATTTGTCGATTGGAAGCCAAGCTATACCGCTACGCGCTATATGATGGGCAGTCTGGGCGTTTATGCCAACTACACCGGCACGTTGGTCGACGGGGTCGAGGTCGGCGGACGAATCCTGTATGTCTGCATTGACCGCGTCCTATACGGTTTGGAGATTATCTTCCCTGTGGGCTTCAAGGAGGATTATCTTGATGTGTTTAACCAGATTCGCTCCACGATGAAGCTCGTTAATTGAGCGTGAAGCGCGATAAAGCAGCCCATGTAAAAGTGGGGCATAATAGGGATTTGATAATTTCCTAAGAAAATCGGCATGGTTGGCATTCGTCCACTATGCCGATTTTTCATTGT
>CAYQCL010000042.1:0-17539 GCA_964416065.1 uncultured Oscillospiraceae bacterium
TCCTTGACAGTTCCCCTCTTGACTTTCGCGTTACCGATGCTTGACGCCCGTACAAAAGAGTATGCTCTCCTAGCAGAAAAAGCATCCAATTGGTTCTTTTTCAGGCGTGCAACGTACACTCGTTTTGCGCGAGCCCATTCGACATTTCTCTTGAAAAACGATCGGCTTCATCGCAAAACCGGCTTACGTCCTCAAAAAAACGGGCGACCTTCGCCGTCCGTTTTTGAGAAAACGCTTTTCTAACGTTTAGTTCGCACCCTCATAGGTAAGCAGGCTTTCCGGCGGGAACTGAGCAATATAGGTCTTTCCGCGAGAAAGCTGGATCTCATTGCCCTGATCGTCCAAGTAGACGGTTGGTGAATCAATGGACTCGCGAACCCAATAACCAGGGATGTAACGGCCGCCAATGAAGATGTCCGCGTTGCCCTGACCCACGCTGTCCATCTGAGTGTAGAGCTTGTTGTTTCTGGCATAGGTGTAGGTGATGCGCTGAACAATGACATTGCTGAACGCCATCTGCTCCTTGCTGTCTTCATAGCGGTTGTTATCCGAGAAGGTCATGTAAGGCTGATCGCCACAATAGCGCAGATACACGTTCTCGTTCTCGTCATAGTAGAAATGCGAGATATACTTCTTATGACCCCAGTCCAGATTGATCGAGTAAGCCATATCATATCCGTCCGTGTAGGGGCAAATGTCCGCGAAAAGGAAAGGACGCTCCTCCGCCACCGTAGTAGCAGGAATCAGGCTGCGCAGTGCACTCACATTTGCGTTGCGATTGTCTGCAGTGCTGTCCTTCGTCTTGCCCTCGAATACTGCGGCGGAGAAATAGGAGGCATAATCGTTATCATGTGCATTTATCACAACGCCCTTGGCGTTGGCACCCAGTTCCTTGAAAAGCTCAAAGATGCTGTTCGTTTCCTCCGGTGTATCGCCCTTGACGTCGGGGCCGCCGACAAAGACCAGTCCGCCCTGCCACTCCTCGCGCAGCTTTACCTGTCCGTAACGCGCGGAACGAACGGGGCCCACATTGACCTCCTCGTCCTCGGAAAAAGCGTCGTTAATCAGGAAGGTCAAACGGGTCTGACCAGTACGATATAGAAGCTCCTCGTATACGACATCCGCGTACTGACCGCCCCACGGAGCGCGCAGCCCGATACCGGCATAGGCAGGCTTTTTGTTCTCGGGATTGCTGATCTGCACAAGCATAGGCATATAGCGATCCTGCTTGCCGACGGGATATCCTGTTGTGGGGCTCTCCCCATCGATCACAGGATTTCTGTCAAGCGCACCGGCCTGAGGCGTGATATTTCGGTCGGGAATATCCTGAAGCACGGTTCCCGCAACGTCCATGGTGTAATTCGTACCGGCATTCGTCGCCGCCATCGCCGGAATCGCGCTCAAGCACAGCGCCAGAGCCAACAGAATAGAGACCGTCTTTTTCACAGCGAAATCCTCCTCATGTATCTTAACCTCGGGGACGTAGTCTCCCCTTCATAGGCACAGTATTGATTATACCATCCCAAAAAAGTGTCTGTCAACGTGATACTGCGTAATAGATGAAACATTTCCCAGGTTTTCTTTTCCCTCCTCTCTTCGTCTGAAACAGCCCTCATTATACAGACGCAGAAAAGCGGAAAAAGGTTTGCGTTTTCAAAAATATTTTTATGCCTCATTTTTTTCCCGACGCCTCAGGTTCTTAAGCACTGACAACGTCAGGGGAATCGCCAAAAGCAACGAGAGAATATCGGCCACAGGCTGCGCGATTTGCACTCCGAAAAGGCCCATCGCCCTCTCAAGGATCAATACGGCGGGAATAAAGAACATGCCCTGTCTGGCGACGGCAAGCAGTGTCGCTCGTCCAGCGATTCCCATCGTTTGCAGCATCATGTTTGAAAGGCAAACAAACGAGAAAAGCGGCAAGAAGGCGCATTGCAGGCGCAAGGCCAGAGAACCGATGCGCTGAACCTCCGGATCAGCCTGGAACAGACGAATGATCTGCGGGCTCAGGACGAACGCAACCGCTCCAATCACGACCAGCACAGAAAACGCGATTTTGACACAGAACCAAAAGCCCTTGCGCACACGGTCATAGCGCTTCGCGCCATAGTTGAAGCCGCATATGGGCTGAAAGCCCTGACCAAAGCCGATAATGGCACTGACCGCCATCATCATCACACGCGATACGATGCTCATGGCCGCGATGGCGGCGTCGCCATAACCTCCCGCCGCCAGATTGAGGCAGATGGTGGACAGGCTGTTGAGACCCTGCCGCGCCAGCGAGGGCACACCGCCCCGAAAGATTTCACGGAAATTGGCGCGCGTGGGCGTAAAGGCGTTCACACGGATGCGGATGTTACCGCCCCGATAGGTTCCCATCAGCAGCAGAAAAAAGCTCACAATCTGGCTCAGGCTCGTTGCCAAGGCCGCGCCGGAAACTCCCATACCAAGTCCAAAGATAAACACCGGATCCAGGATGATGTTGAGCAGTGCCCCTGAGGTGATACCGATCATTGCATAGAAAGCGCTTCCCTGAAAACGAAGCTGGTTATTCAGAACCAGGCTCGTGACCAAAAATGGGGCGCCGGGCATCAGATAGCGGATATAATCCTGTGCATAGGGCGCGATGGTCGAGGTGGAACCAAGAAGATAGGCCAGCGGCCTAGCGAACACGAGCCCCATCGCCATCATCGCAAGTCCGACAATAAACGCGCTGAAAAAGCCAGTGGCCGCCATCCGCTGGGCGTCCTCGATCTCTCCCGCACCCAGCACACGCGACATATGATTGCCGGAGCCATGCCCGAACATGAAGCCCACCGCCTGCATGATCGCCATCAGCGGAAAAACGACGCCTATGGCGCCTGTAGCGCTGGCCGAGCCGATTTGTCCGACAAAATAGGTGTCGGCCATGTTGTAAAAGGAGCTGATGAGCATGCTCACAATGGTGGGAATTGCGAGAGAAAACACCAGTCTGGGGATTGGCGTCTCCGTCATGTATTTGAGCTTTTCTTCAGCGTTCATCTGCTTTGGCATGATTTGTGGTCTCCTTTTGATCTACCCGTTTTATCTTCGGTCATTTCCCGTGAATAACGTGGCGCAGCGCGTCTGACGCTGGCTTTGAAGCAGCTGCTGATAGGCGTTCTCGCTGCTTCTGATCGCTTCATGGGCCGTTTTGTCCGGCATTCCCGATAGGCCCTTTGGCCTTGGCATGATATGCGCCGTGGGCCGCTCCAACGGCGTACTGCGCATAATTCCCTTCTCCGTAGCCCTCTCATGCCCTACATGGTGTTCAAGCCTCGCGGGTTGCTCAGGCCTTGCCGGAGGCTCCGTTCTGGCGAGGCGCTCGGGCCTTGCGAGGTGCTCCGCTCTGGGGGCGCGTTCGGGCCTCGCAGGGTGCTCCGTTCTGGCGGAGTGCTCGGGCCTTGTAACATATTCCGCTCCGGCGGGACGTTCGCGTCCTTGACGCGGCTTCGTAACCGCCGGTTCCAACACCTGCATCGGCCATTCGCTTTCACGACGGGGAATTTCCTTGCCTATCAGCCTTTCAATCTGCTTTAGCTCCTTCATCTCGTCAATGCAGCAAAAGCTGATCGCCGTCCCCTCCATGCCGGCGCGGCCTGTACGGCCTATTCGATGCACATACGCCTCAGGCTCATTGGGAAGATCGTAATTGAATACATGTGAAAGTCCTGCGATATCAATGCCGCGCGCCGCGATATCCGTAGCCACCATCACGGATATCCTGCCGGATTTAAAATCCGATAGCGCCTGCTGACGCGCGCCCTGGCTCTTGTTGCCATGAATGGCGCACGCCTGAATCCCCTCGCGGGCCAGCTCCTTCACGACGCGATCCGCGCCGTGCTTCGTCCGAGTAAAAACCAGCGCGCTTTCCACCTCGGGTTCGTTGAGCAGCTTCGCCAAGAGGCGCTTTTTATTCGCCTTGTCCACCAGATAAAGAAATTGCTCGATCTTGTCTACCGTGCTGGATACGGGATCCACCTTGACCGTCGCCGGATTTCTCAGGATATTCAGCGCCAGCTTTTCCACCTCAGAGGGCATGGTCGCGGAAAAAAAGAGCGTCTGCCGCTTTTGGGGCAAAAGCGCGATGACCCTTCTGACATCATGAATAAAGCCCATGTCCAGCATGCGGTCAGCCTCATCCAGCACGAAAATTTCTAAGTGTTCCAAAGAAATGTAGCCTTGTCCGATCAGGTCATTGAGCCTTCCGGGCGTAGCGACAAGGATATCCACGCCTCGCCTGAGGCTTTCGACCTGCGGCTGCTGGCCCACTCCTCCGAAGATCACACAGGCGCGCAGCGGCAGATTTCTCCCATAGCCTTCAAAGTTTTCAAAAATCTGAAGGGCCAATTCTCGCGTAGGGGTAAGCACCAGAGCGCGTATCAAGCGTTTTCCCATATGCTGCTTCCGTTCCAGAAAAAGCCTCTGCAAAATGGGGAGTGCAAAGGCCGCTGTCTTGCCCGTGCCTGTCTGCGCGCAGCCCAGCACGTCGCGCCCCGCCAGAACAGGCGGAATCGTCTCGCGCTGAATAGGGGTAGGAGTGTTATATCCGCAGTCACGAACCGCCTTAAGAAGCGGCTCAATCAGCTCAAGTTCATCAAATTGCATCTTTTCCGTCCTATCTTTTTCAAAATAATAGGGCGTTCGCATCGTCGAACGGAGCGAACGCCCGACTGGCGGACGTGCCGCCGCTAGTGCCGCACGGGTCTGCGTCCCATGCGCTTTTGAGGCTTTGGGGGAGTCAGCAAGCGCCGCTTTTGCATCCTTCATCCATCCCTTTCCGCACGCTTTTCTCCTAGCATGCCCGAAAAGTCTCAGAGCGCATGCACCGCCTGAACGACCTTCTCTGGATTTTCCGCTCCAAAGAAAGCGGTGCCCATCACCAGCACCTGCACGCCCACATTGGTCAATAGACGCATATTTTCTGGCTTAATGCCTCCATCGGCCTCGATCTCGCCACGAAAGCCCAGTTCGCGCAGCTCCCTGGCCTTCTCAAGCACCTCAGGCATCAGCTTTTGACCGCCGAATCCCGGCTCAACCGTCATCAAGAGGACGCGGTCGATCAAATGCAATTTTCCACTCAGCGCTTGCACGCCCGTAAGGGGTCTCAGCGACGCGCCTATCTTTAGCCCGCGCGCCCTGATCGCCTCAAGCGCCTTTTCAAAATCATTGGCCTCGGCATGCACCGTGATAATATCAGCGCCCGCGTCCGCAAACGGGGCAACAAAGTCCAACGGGTCGCTGAGCATCAGATGGACGTCATAGACGATCTCCACCTCGCGCTTCATAGCCTTGAGAATATGCGGGCCGAACGTCAGATTGGGCACAAAATGTCCATCCATCACGTCAAAGTGCAGTTCGTCACAGCCGACCTTCGTCGCCATTTGGGCGGCCTCGCCCAGGCGCATCGGATCAGCCGCCAGAATCGACGGTGACAGCTTAATCATAACGGTTCCTCCATGTTTCCTGTACCTTTTTTAGCAGCTGATGATATCTTTCGAGCCTTTCCTGACTCAGGTCGCCGTTTTTCACAGCCTCAAGCACGGCGCAGTCCGGCTCACTCAGGTGATAGCAGGGGGAGAAGCGGCATTGTCCCTCATAGGGAACAAATTCAGGATAGTATTCCTTCAGCTTGACGGGCTCCAGATCCTGCCACAGCTCCAGCAGACTGAAGCCTGGGGTGTCCAGCACCTGATAGCCGCCGCTGAAAAGAAGCTCCGCGTGACGCGTGGTATGGCGGCCACGGCTGATTTTTCTGCTGATCTCGCCCGTCTGCAGCGCAAGCCCTGTCGCGGCGCTCAAGAGCGTGCTCTTTCCGACGCCGCTTTGTCCCGCGAGGCAACAAATACCTGTTCTCAGGAGATCACGCACCTCTTCCAGACCCTGACTCGTTCGGGCACTCACTTCGAGGACAGGCGCTTCCAGCCCCGCGTATTCTTTCTGAATTTTTCCAAAGAGCGCCTCATCCAGATCGCATTTGTTGACCACCAGCGCGGGCCGGATGCCCTGTCGGATGGCCATGACGATCAGCGTGTCGATCAAAAGCAGATCGGGCGCGGGCTGAGGGGCAATCACCAGCACGATATGACGGATGTTCGCCACTGGGGGACGAACCAGCTCGCTTTCGCGGGGCAAAATCTCCTCCACCCATCCGTGCTCCTCGCCTTCTCCCGGCGTGAAGCGCACGCGATCCCCCACCATCGGGGTCACGCGCTGCCTGCGAAATTTGCCCTTGGCGCGAAGCACATGGGTTACTCCCGCCGCATCGCGGGCGTAATACAAGCCCCCGACGCCCTTTACAATCACGCCGTCCAATTCCTGCGTCAAACGCTCCCCTCCCCGGGTTGTTTTAATGAAGCTCCACCGTTTCCTCCATGAACAGCTCTCCGTCAAGATACACGCGGCAGAGCGCCTCGCCCTCCGTGTCGGAGCTCAGTGGAATAAGCATCACGTTTGCGTTTCCGGCCGCGATGGTGCCTTCATATTCCGTGTGTTCCTCCCCATCAACAACCATGGTCACACGCACCACGCGATCCTGATCGGCCGATGGCGGGCTTACGCTTAGCTCACCCTGATACGGCTCGCTGGCAATGCCAACCGTGAGCGTTACCGGCGCCTCAAGCACCGCCATCGTGCCCGCCGCGGGCGTCTGCATCAGAACCTGTCCAATCTGTTCAGGATCCGAAACCTCCACATAAACCGGCGCGCCCTCAATCAGGCCGCTTTCATGAAGCATTCCGACGGCCTCCTCGCGGCTTCTGCCGGTGACCTCCGGAATCATCGTGCTACCCCCGGAAATGGTCAGTTCAACGTCCTGCCCCACGATGAAGCTCTCGTCCGCCTGCGGGTTCTGCGCAAGCACGGTTCCCTCCGCCGTGGAGGAAATCGTCTTAATGACAACCACGCTTCCAAATCCACGTTCCTTAAGGCGTGCCGCCGCATCCTCATAGCGAAGCCCCGTCACATCCAGCATTGTGGAGGTCACCGGTCCGAGGCTGACCGTGACCAGCAGGCTATCGCCCTTCTCCATCTGCGTATCGGCCTCGGGAATCTGAGAGATAACCATGCCGGCGGGGATGGTGTCATGATTGATATCCGTCTCCTGCCAGTTTAGACCCTCTCGGCGGGCCATCGTCTGCGCGTCGTCCACGCTCAGGCCCACCACATCCGGCGCGATGGCGCTCCGACTCACCCGGTTGTATACGCCGATGACGCCAAACACGAGCAGCGCCAGCACGACGGCGACCCCCAGTGCGGAAACCGCGATCCGCGCGGCGCCATGTCGGCTCTGCCTGTGTATGGGCTTATGCCTTGCCGTCTGAGTGCTGCGGAACGATAGAGGCTTTCTCCCGCTTGGACTCAGTTCGCGCACAGGTTGATTGGATACCGTCTGTGGGACGGTCTGAATTGTCTCAGAGGAAACAATCGCGGGATCAAGCACGCCGTCCTTTGCCTTCATCAGCGCATCGGCCATCTCCCGCGCGCTCTGAAAACGCTTCTTGGGATCCTTTTCCAGGGCCTTCATCACGACCGCCACCACGGCGGGCGGCGTTTCGGGCGCAAAATCCGTGATGGGGGGCGGCGGATCCTTCACATGCTGCATGGCAACCGCCACCGGCGTATCGCCCACAAAGGGCACGCGACCCGTGAGCATTTCATACATCACAACGCCGGTGGAATACAAATCGCTCGTCGCCTCCACCACGCTGCCCGTCGCTTGCTCGGGCGAGGAATAGTGAACGCTGCCGACCACCGTATCTCCCTTGCTGATGGTAAAGGCGTTTGTCATGCGCGCAATGCCGAAGTCCGCCACCTTCACATGTCCGTCCGTATGGATCAGGACGTTTTGTGGCTTGATATCACGGTGAATGATGCCGTTATCATGCGCATGCTGAAGCGCGCTCAGAATTCGAATGGTGATTTGAATGGCGGTCTGATAGTTCAGCCGCCCCTTTTGACGGATGATATCCTTCAACGTATTTCCGTTGACGTATTCCAGCACCAGATAGCGGTACTCGCCTTCCACGCCTACATCCAGAAGGTTGACCAGATTGTGATGGGACATGAGGCTCGCCGCCTGCGCCTCGCGCTGAAAGCGCTCCAGAAATTCCTTATCGCTATTGTATTCGCTCTTGAGGATTTTCACCGCCACGCTGTGACCCGTGCGAATATCCACGGCACGGTAGACCAGTGACATGCCGCCCTGGCCTATAAAATCCTCCAGCTTATATCGTTCGGCAAACACCATGCCCTTCATCATACCTCTGTCACCTCCGCGACACGGCAAAGGATGAAGGAAATATTATCTGTTCCGCCGTTCCTGAGCGCTTCCTCCAAAAGGCGGTCCGCGGCCTTCTCGTCGCTCTCGCTGCTTTCCAGCAGCTCCTTGATCATTTCGTCCGAGACCATATTATACAGGCCATCCGAGCAGATCAGCCAAAGATCGTCCGGCTTTTTATCAAAGGTGGACACATCGGGCAAAACGCTGGGATCAACCCCCACGGCGCGGGTGATCACATTGCGGTAGGGATGGGTGCGCGCCATTTCGGCAGTGATAACGTTGTTTCTGAGAAGATCGGCGACAAGGCTATGATCATTTGTCATCTGGGCAAGCTTGCCGTCGCGCAGACGATAGGCGCGGCTGTCCCCGACATGCGCCACAAGCACGCTGTCCTCTCCCTCCCACAGAAGGGTGATGGTCGTGCCCATGCCGCTCAGGCTGCTGTCATGACGGGCCATCTCATAGACGCGGCGGTTCGCCGCCTCGACGCCCGCCTCCAACGCGCGGGGATCCGGCAGCTTCTGACACAGCGCGTTTTTCAGCACCTGCACGGCCACGCGGCTCGCCGTTTCTCCGCCGTTATGGCCTCCCATGCCATCTGCCACGCCATAAAGGCGTCCATCCACAAGCAGGCTGTCCTGATTGTTCGCGCGCACCAGCCCCTGATCCGTTCTTTGGCAGACCTGCATCGTATCCTCTCCTTCGCGACGTCATTGCGCCGATACCATGATACCAGCTTAGCCCCCATTTTGCAAATGTCTGCGGCGAAGCTGGCCGCACGCCCCGCCGATGTCGGAGCCCATTTCTCGGCGCACGGTCGCGGAAATATGCTCTTCCGTCAGGGTTTCAAGAAACGCACGCACCGCCGCAGGCGACGCAGGCTCGAGGCTGCGTTCATCCACATGATTGAGCGGTATCAGATTGACGTGACATTGCAGATTCCGCAAAAGCCGTGCCAGTTCCCGCGCGTGTTCAGTCCGGCTATTCAGCCTGTCAATAAGCGCGTATTCAAACACGACGCGTCGTCCCGTTTCCGCCACATAGGCGCGCACCGCCTTCATCAACGCGTCTATGAGATAGATTTTCGCCACGGGCATGATCTGACAGCGAATCTCATCATTGGGCGCATGAAGTGAAATGCTGAGCGTCACCGGCAGATGCTCCTCCATCAGGCGTCCGATTTCAGGAACCAGCCCGCACGTACTCAGGGAAATATTTCTAAGGCTCAGGTTGAGCCCGTCCGGATCGTTGATGAGTCTTAAAAAGCGAAGGGTGCTGTCATAGTTGTCCAGCGGCTCGCCACTACCCATCAGCACGACATGCCCCACCTTACCCCTTTCCCCCAGGAAGCGGTTGGCCAGAAGGACCTCGGCAAGCATCTCCCCCGCGCTTAAGCTTCGCACACAGCCGTTGAGCGTGCTGGCGCAGAACACGCAGCCCATCTTGCATCCAATCTGGGTGGAGATACACAGGGTATAGCCGTAATGGTAGTGCATCAGCACGCCCTCGATCAGGTTCCCGTCCCAGCAGGAAAAAAGGAATTTGACCGTATCATCCTTTTGAGAGGGAAACGTCCGATGGAGCGTCATCGGCAGATCGCGGCATTCCTGCGAAAGCCGCTGGCGCAGGGACAAGGGCAGATTTTGCATCTGCGAAAAGGGGACGCCCTTGTGGAGCCAGGAAAACAGCTGCTTTGCGCGGAACGCGGGCTGACCCCTATCCGTCAGATACGCTTTGAGCTCCTCCGGCGTCAGGTCAAGAAGGATGCGTTTTTCCTCCATCAGCGCACCCTCTTCATTCGGGCGATGAAGAAGCCCTCTACCCCGTCGCGGCAGCCTAAAAGCTGCAAACCGTACTGCGTCTGTCTGCGACGCAGCTCCTCCGGAAAGCTCAAAGGCAGCGGATCAATCGCAAAATTCGGATGGTTTTCAAGGAAGGCTTGAATTTGCAGGCTGTTTTCTTCCGGCAGAAGAGAGCAGGTGCTGTATACCAGCACGCCGCCCGACCGCACATACCGGCTGACCGTATCCAGCAGCCTTCTCTGCGTCTCCACGATGGCGGGAATGTCCTCCGGCTTCAATCGCAGCTTCACATCCGGTTTTTGACTCAGCACGCCGAGCCCGACGCAGGGCGCGTCCAAAAGCACGGCGTCCAGGCCTCCCTCCAGATCGGGCCGAGGCTGCGCGGCGTCGCGCACGGAGATGCGCAGGTTGTCCAGCCCAAGCCGACGGCGCACGCCCTCCAGAAGCTGTGCGCGCTTTTCATGCAGTTCCCACGCGTACACACGGCCCGTCAGCTGCATCTGTTCGCACAGATAGGCCGATTTTCCCCCAGGCGCGGCGCACGCGTCCAGCACCTTCATGCCGGGCTTTGCCTGCACGGCCTCCGCAGCCAGTATGCTGGACTGCCCTTGGATGGAAAACAGTCCCTTTCGATAATCGTTATCAAGCGTCAGCTCACCCGCGCCATAGACCAACCACGCATGGGGCGCAAGTCCGCGTTCCACGCGCCAGGCCTTGCCCTCAAGCAGCCTTTCAAATTCTTCATCATTCATGCGATTCAGGTTCGGTCGCACTACGACGGGATGCTCTCCTTCGCGGTAGAGGATGAGGCGCTGGGCCTCTTCCTCCCCATAATCTGCAATCAGACGCTCGACCAACCATTCGGGCATACTGCCCATCACGCTCAAATAGGCGCAAAGCCCGTCCTCTCTTCTAGGCCATTCGATGCTCTCCTTTCCACGGGAGAGATTGCGCAGCACCGCGTTGATAAAGCCCGCCGCGCCTTCCATTCCCATCGCCTTGACCAGCCTGACCGCCTCGTTGACGGCGGCGCTGTCCGGCACGCGGTCAAGAAAGAGAATTTGATAAGCGCTCAGACGCAGGATATCGCGCTGCACCGTCTCCCGAACGGGATGGTCGATCAGCCGGTCAAGCGCGTAATCAATGCGCAGTTCGTTTTCCAACGTACCATAGACCAGGACGGTCGCCAGCCGCCGGTCATTCGGCTGAAGGCGCGCGTCGCGAAGGCGTTTATCCAGAGCCAGGGAAGCGTAGGCCCCGCCCCTGTGTACGTCGGTCAGCACCTCCAGCGCCGCGCGGCGCGCGGCCATGCCTGTGCCGACGTGCGCTCTCTCGCCGGATGGACGGGCGGGGGAACGACTAACGTCACGCGCGTCGGCAGCACCGTCCTGGCGGCGCTGTCCGTGAAAGCCGTCGCCCTCCGCACGGAGCCGACCAACCGTTTGATGCTCTTGCCTCTGCGTATGAGACGTTCCGCCGAGGCAGTCTCCGCTCCGTATACGCGAAGCATCGGGGCTCTGTTCCTGCTTCATTTTGCGCTCGTCCATCATCCCTTCACCTCACTCAAGCGCACGCCTTCCGCGAGCGCATGTCCCAGCAAAAAGGCCCGTGCCTCCATTCTTTTGGCATTGGGCGCCTGAATCTCACACAGCTCCATCGCCCCGTCCGAGGTCGCGATCACAAGACCGTCGCGCCTGTTGGCCCGCAGCACCGTCCCTGCGGGCGCGTTCCCGACGTTCTCGATTCTCTGGGCCCGCCAGACCTTCATCACGCCCTCCCCCATCTCTGTAAAGGCGCACGGCCATGGAGACATGGCGCGCACACGTAAAAGGCACTTTTCCGTTCCCTCGGCAAAGTCCAACCGTCCCATTTCCTTTTCGATCTTCGGATCGTAGCTGCTTTTGGCCCCCTCTTGCCTTTCGCGCGGACATTCTCCCTTTTCGAGACGACGCAGGGTTTCAATCAACAGCTCTGCGCCGAGGTGGGACAGGCGTTCCGTAAGCGTTCCCGCCGTGTCCTCGGGCGCGATGGGCGTCTGAACCTTCAACAGCATATCGCCCGTATCGATTCCCCTGTCTGTAAACATCGTCGTCACGCCGGTGACCTCGTCGCCGGAAAGGATCGCCCATTGGACGGGCGCGGCGCCCCGATGGCGGGGCAGGAGCGAGGCGTGAACGTTAACCGTACCAAGCCTGGGAACGTCCAATACCTCTTGAGACAGGATCTGTCCAAAGGCCGCCGTCACACACACATCCGGCTGAAGTGCCCGCAGGGGCTCAAGGCCGTCCAGACGCATTTTCACGGGCTGAAAGACAGAAAGGCCATATTGAAGCGCCAGCTCCTTAACAGGGCTCATCTGCACCTTGCCGCCGCGTCCCTTGGGACGGTCGGGCTGGGTGAAGACGCCCGCGACGTCATAGCCCGCATCGATCAGCGCCTGAAGCGTCGGCACGGAGAAATCCGGCGTGCCCATAAAAACGACTTTCATTCGTCCGCCTCCCCTTCTTCCCGCGCCTCTTCCTCAGGGAAAATCTCACGCTCCATCTTGTCCACATACAAAATTCCATCCAGGTGATCCAGCTCATGGCACATCGCGCGCGCCAAGAAGCCTTCTCCCTTGACCTCAATCGGCTCTCCATGCGCATTTTGCGCGCGCACCGTGACCACGTTCGGGCGCGTCACGATGCCGGAACGCCCCGGAACGCTCAGGCAGCCCTCGGGGCCGGTCTGCTCACCCTCTGCGCTGACGATTTCGGGATTGACCAGCTCGATCAATCCTTCGCCCACATCCACCACGACGGCCCGCCGCAGAATTCCCACCTGTGGAGCGGCCAATCCGACGCCGTCCGCCTTATACATGGTATCCGCCATATCCTTGAGCAAAATGCGCAGCCGCAAATCAAACTTTTCCACGGGCTTGGCATGCTTGCGCAGCTTTTCGTCCCCGATTTCCACGATCCTTCTCGTCGCCATTTTGACCGTCTCCTTGCCTCATCGTTATTACATCATCGTTGCTGGATTGACCTCACAATAGATCCGGCAGTTCTCTCCCTCCACCGTGCCCAGTTCCGAAAGCAGCCGGAGAACCGGCGCCGCGTCGGGATGGTCAAACAGCTTCATGAGTACATGATAGCGAAACTGTCCACGTATCCGCTTCACCGGTGCCTCGTCCACACGCACCATCAGTGTGCGGCGCTTCTGCTTGGGATGGGAGAGCAAATAGGTCGTCACCGTGTCGTACAGCCGTTCCGCCATGGCCTTGGCGTCCGCCTCGCGCTCGCTTTCGACCAGCAGCCTCGCCAGCATCGTAAACGGCGGATACAACCCTGCGCGGCGGCGGCTGAATTCCATTTCAAAGAACGCACGGTAATCCTGCGCGGCGGCCGCCTCGATACACACGTCGTTGGGCTTGTACGTCTGTACCACCACTTCGCCTGGAACGTCGGCCCGTCCCGCCCGACCAGCCATCTGGGTGATGAGCTGGAAGGTACGCTCGCTCGCGCGATAGTCCGGCAGGTTGAGCGTCATATCCGCCGCCACCACACCCACCAGCGTCACCTTGGGAAAATCCAGTCCCTTGGCGATCATTTGCGTGCCGATGAGCACCCGCGCCTCGCCGCTACCAAAGAGCCTGAGCAGCTGGGCGTGCGCGTCGCGCCCGCGCGTGGTGTCGTTATCCATGCGAACCGTCGCCACGTTTGGAAAGAGCTTATGCATTTCTTCCTCCACCCGCTGCGTTCCACTGCCAAAATAGCGGATATACTTGCTGCCGCATTCGGGGCATATCCGCGGCGGCTCCTTGACCTCGCCGCACATATGGCAGCGAAGCTCGCCGGGACCGTCATCCCCTTGCTCACGATGGAGCGTCATACTCAGATCGCATTGCTCACACTTGACTACATAGCCGCAGCTCCGGCAGGAGACGAAGGTGTTATAGCCCCGACGGTTCAAAAACAGCATGGCCTGCTGCCCGCTCTCCAGGCACGCCTTGAGCTTCTGAATAAGCAGACGGCTGAAAATAGAGCGGTTGCCGCTTTCCAGCTCCCTGCGCATATCCACTACCGTCACCTCCGGCATGGGACGGTCGTTCACACGGCGGGGCATCTCTACCAGCGTATAGTCGCCCCGCCTTGCCATGGCGAAGGAGAGAATGCTGGGCGTCGCGCTGCTTAAGATCACCGTCGCGCCCTCGCGTCCGGCGCGGCTCATGGCCACGCGGCGCGCATCGTATCGGGGGTGCTTGTCGCTTACATAGGTTTGCTCGTGCTCCTCGTCGATCACAATCAGGCCGAGCTTTTCCACGGGAGCGAAGATCGCGCTTCGCGCGCCGACCACCACCCGCGCGCATCCCAGCCGGATTCTCCTCCACTCGTCGTAACGCTGTCCATCCGTCAGGCGGCTGTGCAGCACGGCTGTCTCCGGCCCGAAGCGGGAGCGGAACCAGCACACCATCTGCGGCGTTAAAGCGATTTCCGGCACAAGAATAATCGCGCCCTTGCCTATTCTCAGTGCCTCGCTCACCATGGCGAGATAGACCTCCGTCTTGCCGCTGCCGGTCACACCATGGAGCAGGAAAGCGCCCTTTCCGCTTCTAAGCGAGGGCAGCATGATGTCCAAAGCGTCGCGCTGGTCTCCCGTCAGCGGCGGTGCCTCGCTTCTGGAAGCATCCTCCGCTCCCTCCGGCGCTCGGAACACCTCGCGCTGACGTAGCCGGACAAGTCCGGCCTTTTCAAGGACGCGCAACCCATCCATCGGCTCATTGACCAGTCTGCCAAGCTCCTGTACGGGCTTTTCCTCGCCATCCGCCAGCAGACGCAGGAGCGTCGCCCGTTTGGGCGCGCGCTTCTGCTTTTCCGCCTTCGCAAGCGCGTCCGTTCCCTCCGTAAGCTGTGCCGTCCATTCCTTCTTTTCCTGAATCCGACCTGTGCGCATAGCCGCGGGAAGCATGAGCCGGAGCGTCTCGCAAAGCGGGCAGTGCGCCTCCTCCGCCAGCTCCCTTGCCAGCTCAAGCAACTGTGGAAGAAGCGCGGGATATTCATCCAGCTTTTTCCCAACGGGCTTTAGGCGCTCAACCGGCAATTCAGGCGGCAGATCCTCTTCCCTGCTCAAACCCACCACAAACCCGTCCACGCGCCGACGTCCCAGCGGCACCAGAACCCGTGTGCCGACGCAAAGCTCCATTCCCTCCGGCACAAGATAGGAGAAGGGCTTGGCGACGTTGGTATGCGCTACATCCACAATAATCTCGGCGACCATACCCTTCCTCCCTTCGTGCTTAACGGTAAAAACGGTTGTGCGGCTTGGGCACACGCCCCTTCTTGTGACGTCCCGTACGGCGGAACAGGCGCATCAGGAGCCGAATTCCCAGGAAAACTCCGCCTACCGGCAGGAAAATCATCAGCACCAGCTCGACCGAAAGCGGCGGGAACGGATTGGGATCCGCATAGACTAGCGCCTCAATCTCTTCCAGCGTTAAGGGGGCATCCTCGCGCCTCAGAATCGTCCGCGTGGCCACCAGGTCATAGGTTACGGCGCTGCCGCCGTCCGCGGGATAATAGGTCATCGTGCCCATGACCTCACCCTGCTCAATCGGCGTGATAAAATCGCGGGTATACTCGATCAGAACCGTCTGGCGCAGGTTGCGCGCCATGGCTTCCATCTCGCTCTTGGTCGCGACGATATTCACCGTCCGCGAGCCCTCCCTGGCTCTGATCCCCAGCTCGAGACGTCCGTAGCCCTCGTCATCCAGCGAAAAGCCGGAGGTCTCAACCGTAATAGGATTCTGCGCGTACAATTCCTGCGGCGTCATGCTGACGAACTGAGAAAAGCCATATTCCATCAACTTTTTGGTATCCGTCCAGCGACCGCTCGCGGAAGTGTAAAACACGACCGAAATCAGCTCCACACCGTCCCTTTCGGCCGACCCCACAAAGCAATAGCCCGCTCGGGAGGTATATCCCGTTTTGATGCCGGTCGCGTACGGATAGTAAGCGTCGTTTTCCTCAAGGCTTGGATTGATAAACACGCGGGAGCTGCTTGTCAGCACGCGCGAGCTGCGCAGATTGCTGCGCGGAAGGGAATACGTATACGTTTTGGCGATATTTCGGAAGGTTTCGTTCTGCATGGCCGCCTGCGCGATTTTGGCCATATCGCGGGCGGTCGTGTAGTGATCGTCATTATGCAAGCCGTTGGCGTTCGCAAAATGCGTGGAGGTGCAGCCATACATCACAGCGGCATCGTTCATGAGTCCCACGAAGGTGGCGATATCCCCGCTGACGGCCTCAGCGATCATGTTTGCACCCTCGTTGGCGGAGCGCACAAATGTCCCGTATAAAAGATCCTGAAAATTGATGCTCTCCCCTACATCCAGACCCATATCCGCACTGTCATCCTCAATGGCCGCGGCCGTTTCGGACAGATAGCACGTCTGGTTCATATCGCCCATCATGATCCCCAACAGCACCGTCATGATTTTGGTCGTCGATGCCGGATACATCACGGCGTCAGCGTCCTTTTCAAAGATAACCTCGCCGGTGGATGCCTCTATCAAGATGGCGGACTTGGCGTAGAGCTGATCGCCGCTTAATTCCTCCGGATGCTCCGGATCATAGGGATCCGCGTCGCTGGGAAGGCGAGGCTCAATGTATTTGACCTCCTCGGCCTCCGCCAGAGCAAGCCGGTTTCCAAGGAAGGGACACAGCGCAAGCGCCAGCACGAAGATTGCCACAAGGCAACGGCTGATCCCTCTCCGGCTCTTCCGCATAGCGTGTCCTCCCATACGTTTGATAATGGTATGCGGCCATACCTTAACAGTTTATTATACCACCAGAGTACAAAAATGTACAAGTCGCAGCGGAGGATTTACAGAACGCAGACATCCACATCGTGAATCAATCTCTTCGTTTTCTCCAGCTTGACAAAATCCGTTACCGCCGCTATGATTAAGAAACGATCTTATACGAGGGGAGAATTTCCAATGGCGGCTTTGACCATGGACAAGCTCGTCGCGCTATGCAAGGGGCGCGGCTTTATCTATCCGGGCAGCGAGATTTACGGCGGTTTGGCAAACAGCTGGGACTATGGCCCGCTGGGTGTGGAGTTCAAAAACAACATTAAGCGCGCGTGGTGGCAGAAGTTTGTGCAGGAGAACAAGTATAACGTCGGTCTGGACAGCGCGATTTTGATGAACCGCGAGGTCTGGGTCGCCAGCGGCCATGTCGGCGGCTTCAACGATCCGTTGATGGACTGCAAGGCCTGCAAGGCCCGCTTCCGCGCCGACAAGCTCATTGAGGACTTTACCGAGGGTGCCGAGACCGGCGACGGATGGAGCAATCAGGAGTTGGAAACCTATATCGCCGAGCATGACATCGTCTGCCCCGTCTGCGGCAAGAAGGACTTTACCGACATCCGTCAGTTCAACCTGATGTTCAAGACCTTC
>CAYQCL010000043.1:0-17496 GCA_964416065.1 uncultured Oscillospiraceae bacterium
CTCCTTTCCCTCGTTGTTTTTTCATCTTTTTTTCTATCGTATTTTGCAACGCGCCAATTTTTTGTGTATGATTTTTGCTGAAAGACTTTCGGTCTTTTTCCAGCCTTCAGCCCTGAGGTATGTTGGATTTACCGCTGATCTCGTTCACGTCAAGCCGGAGTACGCATACCGATGCGGTCATATCAGGTGTAAAGCGGAAGTCCTTCCCTGTTTGACGCAGCATAATCGCGGAAAGCGCGCTGGCCTTTTCTGCATCACCCTCCACAATGACGGTCCGCGCCGTCCCCGTGAGGCTGCGATATGAGCAGCTGTACATGCAGGCCGCCTTGCCCTCAATCAGGGAAAGCATTTCGTCCATCTCAAAAGCGACGTCGGGATGCGAGAGAAGGCAATCCAGCTTTCGGCCTTGTTTGGCACAATGAAAATAGAGCCTTAATCCCGCGTCATCCCACCGGTAGCCATAGCTCATCGGAACGATATAAAGCCCCGTCTCATCCCGCATGGCAATTCGGCAAACCTTGCAATGATCCAAAATTCCCCTGATTCCGTCGTCATTAACGACGGCGCGTTCCTTTCGCCTCATTTCCATCAGACGCCTTCCTCCTCCGCCGCGCCAAGGAGCCTTTGCGCCTCCGCGCCCTCAACGGCCTCAACACGACGCAGCTTTTTTTCAATGGTGCGGGTTTTTACAAACGCGGTATCGATGCTGTCAGTGGCCTGCTGGAGCTTCTCCTGCGTCTTTTGCAGCAGAGTGGCAAAGCTGCCAAAATCGCTTTTGACCGCGCCCAGCAGCTTCCAGACCTCGGCGGAGCGTTGCTCGATCGCCAGCGTACGGAAGCCCATTTGCAAGCTATTGAGAAGGGCAAGAAGGGTGCTTGGTCCACAGATCAGGATGCGCAGATCACGCTGAATGGCTTCGACATCCGAGGAATGGCGCATGATTTCGGCGTATAAACCCTCCAGGGGGAGAAACATAACCGCAAAATCCGTCGTATGCGGCGGAACGATATATTTTCCGATGCGCTTCGCCTCGGTCCGTACAGCCGCCATTAGCGCCTTCTGGGCCGCGTCGATGGCGGTTTGATCGCCGTTCTCCGAGGCCTCCGCTAACCGTACATAATCCTCCTGAGGAAACTTGCTGTCGATGGGCAGGTAGACCGGCGTGCCGTCCGCGTCGCGTCCGGGCAGACATACCGCATATTCGACCCGCTCACTGCTTCCCGGACAGACGGCCACGTTTTGCTGATACTGCGTATCCGTAAGCGCCTGCTCAAGCAGCGCGCCAAGCTGGATTTCCCCCCAGACCCCGCGCGTCTTTACGTTGCCCAGCATACGCTTTAGGTCACCCACGCCGCTGGCTAGGCTATGTACCTCGCCCAGGGAACGGTAAACCTGCTCAAGACGCTCACTGACCTGGGAGAAGCTGGCGCTTAAGCGCCTTTCCAATGTCTCGTTAAGCTTTTCATCCACCGTCGAGCGGATCTCCGTCAGCTTTTGAGCGTTGTCCTCCCGCATCAGACGCAGCCCGTCGTCCACGGCCTTGCGAAGCGCCTCTATGCGCGCCTCGTTTTGGGAAAGGGCGCGCGAAGTGCTGTCTTCTATGTGCTGCATGCGCGCCTCGATGCGCTTGAGGCTGTCTTCTGTGATCCGCTGCATGCCCTGCTGGCGCTGGTCAAACGCCTGCGAGGTATCATAGCTCTGACGGATGAGCGCGTTGACCTGATCGGTCTGCGTGCGGCTGACGCTTCCGAAGGTGCCGACAAGCCCCTCATTCAGCTGGCGCAGGCTATGCGAGACCTCCTCACGCTGATGATCCAGGTTGCTTTCTATGCTTTCCATCCCGCGTTCCAGCTTCTCTGAGAGCTGCTTGTTCATTCGCATATTTATCCCTCGGGAGCGAAAAAGCGCAATCAGCATCACAATCAAAAGAAAAAGCATAAGGAGCAAAAGCAGGGACTCTAATGAAAGCTTGCTCCAAAAAGGCATAATCATCTATCCTTTCGTACTTTCCATAAAAAGCCGCCGCAGCATTCTGCGACGGCTTTACATTTCCCTGCGACCCTCCAAAGCCTTGGAAAGCGTGATCTCATCCGCATATTCCAAATCGCTGCCCACAGGTACGCCGTGCGCGATGCGGGTCACAAGGAGGCCCATGGGCTTGACCATCCGCGCGATATAGGCGGCGGTTGCCTCGCCCTCGATATCGGGGTTGGTCGCCAGAATCAGCTCCTTGACGCCAGGATCATTCAGGCGAGCCATTAACTCCTTGATGCGGATATCCTCCGGTCCTATACCCTCCATGGGGGAGAGCGTTCCATGCAGTACATGATAGGAACCATGAAACTCATGCATGCGCTCGATCGCGGCCACATCGCGCGGGTCGCGCACAACGCAGATCTGACCGTTCTTCCGACGCTCATCCGCACAAATATCGCATAGCACGTCCGTCGCGTAATTCCCACAAACCTCACAATAACGAATGGATTTACGCCCCTGATAAAGTGCGGCCGCCAGCTCGCGGACATCCTCCAGCGGCATGCTGATGATATGATAGGCCAACCGCTGCGCGCTCTTGCTTCCAATGCCCGGAAGCCTTGAAAGCTGGGCTACCATACGCGCAATAGGCTCTAGCTGCTGCGCCATGGCTTAGAACATACCGCCCATGCCGGGAGCAAGCTTGGACATTTCGCTGTTGCGGGTTTCCTCAGCGATGCGCAGAGCCTCGTTGACCGCCGCGAGAATCATGTCTTGGAGCATCTCCACATCCTCGGGATCAACACATTCGGGCTTGATTTCCAGCGCCTTGAGCTCTTGCTTGCCGGTTACGGTCACCGTAATCATGCCGCCGCCAGCCTGCGCGGTATATTCACGCTCGTCAAGCTCCTCCTGCGCCTTGGTCATCTGCTCCTGAAGCTTCTGAGCCTGGCGCATGAGCTGCTGCATATTGGCGCCGCCTCCAAAGCCGTTAAAATGATTCTTCGCCATTCCAGTTCGTCCTCTCTGTTGTTAATCTTTGATGCTGATAAGCTTAAGATCGGCCGAAACACCGGTCACGCGCACCACGGGCAGGCCTTCATCCTCTCGGATGCTTACGCCCTCAGTCCTCACACGTCCGCTGATGGAGCGCAGGCTCGCGGCCATCTCTTCCACAGGCGCCGTAATCGTGACGTTCCCAGAAACAGCCGTTACCTCCACGCTGTGGAAGGAACGGGTCATGTTATAGGTCTGCCCGCCGCTTACGCTTGCGCATTTCAGCGTATCCACGCTCAGGGCGTCAAGCGCCGTGTCGCCGCTCACGCTGCGAACGGTGAGATGGCTGGTTTTGAGCTCCTCACCGCGCGTGTTGCCGCTGACCGTCTTGAGCGCGATCTGCTCTGACGCGCTGAGCCCAACCGCGCGAAGATCGCCGGTGATGGTCTCCAAAGTTAGCTCGCTGGCGTTAAGCTTGCGTGCACTGAGGAGACCGGATAAAGTCGTGCATTGCACTGCCTTGTTCCATGCGAGGGGAACGCGAATGCAGATCTGAAGCCAATGGCTTTCAGTGATGTTGAGCGAAAGACCGTATTGCGGCTGCTCGATCAGCAGAACGTCGTCCTTGACATCGATGCGCAGATCATAGACGCTGCCGTCGTCCCCGGCGGCCATGACCTGAACCCGTTCCACATCGGACGCGAAGATCTCAAGCTGCGCCCATGCCAGGTGAACGACGATCGAGGAAAAATCCTGAATATCGAAGCTTAAATTGCGTTCCATAATGGCCCTCCGAAGACGGATGAATTGAGCATCGCGGAGAAGCGCCGCCTTCTTTTTCTATCATACCTTGTTTTCGGGAAAAAAGCAATCAGGGATTCAAAGATCCTTAAGAAAAGTACCGATACGATGCGCAATCAACGCGTGACCGGCGTCGCTGGGATGCAGACCATCCGGACAGAGGCGCTCGCGGCAGACATCGTTGCGGGGTTGGATTCCACTGGTGGCATAGAGGTCGAGAACCGGAAGAGCGTAGTACTCGGCGACCTCCATCAGAATTTTGCGATAGGTGCTCAGGGGAGCGACGCTGTGAGGCTTGCGCCCGTCTCCGCGTGGATCATCCTCCTCAAGGCGGTGGAGCGGGGTCAGGATAACGACCGGCTTGCCGGTATAGCGTTCGAGCAGTCCACGCATCAGATAATGACACGCGCCATAGAAGGTATCGGGCTCCCGATCGGTAGGCACGCCAAGCGGCGCCTCGCCATGGCCGAAGTCGTTTGTTCCACCAAACACGACCACCGCGTCCGCGTCGGGATCCATTTCTTCGAAACGCATGCAGAAATCACGGTCATATGGCTCTTGGGTGATCACCAGCTGACGCGCGATGCGCGAGCCGCCGATACCATAGTTGTTCGCCCGCTTCAGACCAAATTCACGGGCTAGGACGTCGGTGAATCGATTTTCCACGCAGGATGCGCCCACGCCCTCGGTAATGCTGTCGCCCAGAAAGTTAATAACGGCACCTTTGAGCTCCATAATTGTTGGCTCCTTCTGTCTAAAATCATGGGATAGATAAAAGGGAAAATGGCGTTGCTGCCAACGCCATTTTCCCATAGGCGGGGATTGATGTCAAGCTGTTTATCAGCAGTAGGCCTGGACTGCCTCATCGATCTTTTTGGCACACAGCTCGATCTGGGGCATATCCTCAGGAACGATGGGGGCCAGAGGCGCGCGCACGCTACCAAGCTTGAGCCCTTCACGCAACTCCATGACCTTCTTCATGACAGCATAGAGGTTGCCGTGGCAGGAACACAGCGCGGAGATGATCTCGTTTGCCGCATACTGAATCTTGCAGGCCTCTTTCGCTTTATTTGCCATGATCAGCTCGTTCATCTTGAGGTACAATTCGGGCATCACCGCATAGGTGCCGCCGATGCCGCCGTCCGCGCCGATTGCTCGTCCGGAGACAAACTGCTCGTCAGGGCCGTTAAAGACCACAAAATTTTCCCCGCCCTCCGCCTTGAATACCTGGATGTCCTGTGTGGGCATAGAGGAATTCTTGACGCCGATCACACGTGGGTTTTTTCGCATTTCACGCAGCAGCCCGACGCTCAACGCGACGCCCGCAAGCTGGGGAATGTTGTAGATAATGAAATCAGTGTTCGAAGCCGCGTCGGAAATTGCATTCCAATAAGCCGCGATTGCGTGATCCGGAAGATGAAAGTAAATGGGAGGAATGCTGGCAATGGCATCCACGCCGAGGCCTTCCGCATGAGCGGCAAGCTGGCGACTTTCATGGGTGTTGTTGCACGCCACATGCGCGATGATGGTGCATTCTCCCTTAACCTCAGTCATGACGGCCTCCAGAATAGCCATGCGCTCTTCCTTCTCAAGGTAAATGCATTCGCCGGAGGAGCCACCCACATACAGGCCCTTCACACCCTTGTTTACCAAATGGCGGGCGAGAGCGCGCGTGCGCTCCACGCTTACGCTGCCATCATCCTCATAACAGGCATAGAACGCGGGAATCACGCCGTGATATTTTTCCAAAAGCATTCGCTTTTCTCCTTTCAAGCGGCTTTTCTCAGCCCTTCACAGCGCCCATGGTGATGCCGCGCGTGAAGAATTTCTGGAATACGAGGAAGATAAGGATGATCGGAACGCTGCCCAGCGCCGCGCCGGCCATGATCAGACCGTAATCAGTGCTTAGCTCACTTTGTAGCTTCGCAATGCCCAAAGAAATGGTCAGAACGTCCATGTCGTTGAGCATGATAAGCTGGAGGAAATAGTCGTTCCAGGCGGTAATAAAGGTGAAAATTGCCAGCGCACCGATGCCAGGCTTGATCATCGGGAAAACGATGCTGGTAAAGGTACGCGCCTCGCCCGCGCCGTCAATACGCGCTGCCTCGAGCATCTCGTTAGGGATGTTCTCGGAGAATTGCTTCATCAGGAACACACCAAAGGGCCAGCCGACGGTGGGAAAGATGACGGCCCAAAGCGTATTATGCAGATTCAAAAACGCCATTTCCTTAAGCAGTGGGATGAGGATGACTTGCTTGGGAAGCGCCATCGCGCATACAAAGACGCTGAACATAAGCCCGCGCCCCGTAAAGCGCTTCTTGGCCAAGGCGTATCCTCCCATAGCGGCCGCGACGCAGGTCAGGAGCATACTGATCGCGCAGATGAAAACGGTGTTGAAAATCCACATGCCAGCTGGCTTCTGGAACAGACGCACATAGTTGTCCGACGTTGGCTCAAGCGGGAACCAGGTGGGCGTCGCGGCAATGATGGTGCGCGCGTCCTTGAAGGAGCCGGTGATGATCCAGTAAAGCGGAAAAATCATCAGGACAGCGAGAATGATCAGCAGAATGATGCTGATGACCTTATAGGGAGTGATTTTTTGAACGCTGTGATCCATACTGGCACCCCCTTAATTTTCGGTCTTGGCGAGGCGGAACTGGAGCGCGCTGAACAGGGCGATGATAACCGCGAGAATTACGCCCATAGCGCTGCCGTAGCCGTAGCGGGACAGCTTGAAGGCCTCATAGTAGATATAGTACATGATGGTGCTGGTGGAGTAGTTTGGCCCGCCGGAGGTCAATAGCTGGATCAGCGCGAAGCACTGGAAGCTGTTGATCGTGGTGATGACCAAAATATAGAGCGTGGTAGGCATGATCTGAGGCCATTTGATGCGCCAGAACACCTGCATGTTGGTCGCACCATCCACCTCGGCAGCCTCGACCAAGGAATGATCGACATTGCTCAGCGCGGATACGTAGAGGACGATCGGCTGGCCGATGGAGGTAGTGAATAGAATCAGGATGATGCACCACAGAGCGGTATCGGCGGAACCGAGCCAATTCAGGTTGCGCGAGATAATGCCCAGCTCCTTGAAGACATAGTTGAGAAGTCCGTAATACGGGTTGAACATCCACTTCCAGACCACCGTTACGGCCACGGAGCCGGTGACCACCGGCAGGTAGAAAACGCAGCGGAAGAAGGAGGTATAGACGTCCTTGAGCTTATAGATCACCGACGCGACCCAGAGGGAGAACAGGCATACCGTGGGCACGCTCGCAACCACGATGATAATGGTATTGACCAGCGACTTTCCAAAGGTGGCGTCTTGAAAAAGCTCGATATAGTTGTTCAGGCCGATAAAGGTGAAGTCCGTCATGGTGTAGTTGAACAGACTGGTCACCAGGCACATTCCCATCGGGAAGATGACAAAGCCAAAGAAGAACAAAAGACTGGGCGCCATGAACAGATAGCCAGCGACGTTCTCACGGCGGCGCGTGGCCTTGAGCTGGCGGGAGATTTGAGCCGTATTTTGCACACAGATTCCCCCCTATACAGCAGAGTGCTCCCCCTCCCGCCTGGGGAGGGGGAGCGCCGAGTTTTCAATGAATATCTGAAATCAGATACCGGCGTTGGAGTTGGTCACATAGACGCCAGCCTCGGTAGCCACATCGCCGCCAGCGAAGATGCGTTGGAGCATATTCCACCACTCAGTGCGCTGAGCGGCCCAGCCACCGGTCACGTTGTAGTAGTCGCCCAGGTAAGGCATGAAGATCGCGTAATCGGCGTTCTCAGCCTTCTCGGTTCCGGTGTAGATATCGCCGAAGGAAGAGCGAACTGGGAAGAATCCGGTGGCGTAAACGCTCTTGGGACCCTGCTCAGCGTCGTCACACACGAAGCGGATGAATTCCTTGGCGGCGTTGGCGCGAGCCTCGTCGCCGTTGTCAAACAGGCCGAAGCCCCAGATGCCGCCGCACAGCTCGGGGATACCGTCGTCAGAGGGGAAGGCCATGGGAAAGGGCTCGATACCCTCAGCCATAGACGCCTTGTTGCTGACGGCGGCGGAGGCATTCCAGCAGAAGCTCATCTTCGCGGTACCGTTGCAGAACAGAGCGATTTCGTCAGCCGCGACGATGGAGGGATCAGCGGTCAGCAGGCCCTCGTTGACCAAGTCAACCAGTTTCTGCAAGCCCTTGATGTTCTCCTCGCTGTCAGCAGTGTAAGCGGTGTGATCGGCATTGGTGAATTGGCCGGAATAGAGGTTGGTGACCAGCGCGCGGGTACCCTGGTCGCCGCCTTGACCGCCGCAGTAGACGATGCCGGTTATGGGGTTGCCGGCGGCAACGAGCGCACGCAGCGCGTTTTCAAAGCCCTCGGTCGTCCAGGTATGGGTCTCCTCGTCGATGTACTGCATCGCGTCCGCAGCCTCGAAGGCGGCCTTGTCGATGATCATGCAATGCGTGGTCATGCACAGCGGATACTCGTAGTAAGCACCGTCGGCGCTCTTGCAGGCGGCAACAACGGCTTCGCTGGTCGCGCTGATATCGGCCAGGGCTTCCTCGGTCCACAGATCGGAGATGTCCAGCATCTTGCCGGCGGCGCCCCAGGTGGTCACCAGGCGCTCGGGGCCTTCCATGACGATGTCAGGGGTGGTGCCGGCCTCGATCGCGGTGGTTACCTGATCATCGCCAGAGGTGTAGTCAAGATACTGCACGGTTACGCTGATGTTGGGATGCACGGCGTTGAAGCTGGCAATGATCTCGTTGACGGTCGCCTCGTCAGTCCAACTGCCGATGGGATACGTCCAGAGTGTGATGCTCACCTGCTCCTCGGCCAGCGAGGCCATAGGCAGCACCATCATGAGGCAGAGAAGAAGAGCAAACAGCTTTTTCATGGTGGGGTTCCTCCTTTATTGATTTGATGACGTTCTTTCTTCCTTTCGGAAGCGCGAATTAAATGTACTACAAACTACATTTCGTGTCAATAGGTTTTTGAACTATTTGCACATTTTTTTTTTTTTTATTATACGAATATGACAATTTTATTTGGAAATTTCAATGAAGAAAAGGGGAAGCGGGGAATTGACAAAACACATCCATATACGCTAGAATAACAACGCAGTTTGCTCGAACAGACGAGCCCAATCAGGAGATTCGAGATGAAGAAGCTAAAGGACGAAAAGCTCTATATTCAAGCCTTTCGTGAAATTCGTGGTTATATTATTTCAGAAAACCTCAAGGCGGGAGACCTGCTTCCCACGGAGCAGACGATGTGTGAGATGATGGGCGTGAGCCGCAACGTGCTTCGCGAGGCGATCAAAAGCATGGAGCTGATGGGGATGATCCAGTCCTGCCCAGGACGCGGGACAATGGTGAAGGAATTCAATTTGGACTTTATCTTCCAGAACGTCCTCTTTTTTACTGTCAGTGGGCAAAGAAAGCCGGTACGCGAGATGCTGATGATCAGAAAGACGTTGGAGCTGGGCTATATGCGGCAGGCGTTTCTCGCGCTGACCAGCGAGGATATCCGTAATATACGCGCCAGTCTTGAGGCCATCAAGGAAAAGTGGAGCCAGCGGATTTTCTTCCACGCGGACGACAAGGCGTTCCACATGACCCTTTTCAGGCATCTGAACAACAGCGTCTTAAACTCGCTTCTGGAAGCAATATGGGCCGTGGACGAGAACTTCGAGCCGGAAGAAAAGACGAAGCATCTGGACAACACCATCGGGAAGCATGAGGCCATTGTAGAAGCGCTGGAGCAGCATGACTATGAGGCCTTTGCAAAGGCCATGGAGGCGCATTTTGCCTCCGGCAAATATTCAAACCTCAACACATTCGAGGAATATTAAGGAGGAAGCGTTATGAACAAGACGCTTATTAGGTCTCAGCAGGAATGGATCAGGGCGGAGCTGGATCGCTGCGCGAATTTCTGGCTCGAAAAGGGATGGGATCACGAAAACGGCGGCGTATATACCTGTCTGGATCGCGAAGGAAAAATTTATTCCACAGACAAGAGCGTCTGGATGCAGGGACGCTGTGCGTGGACCTATTCCTATCTCTGCCATGTCTATGGAGTGAAAAAGGAATGGCTTGACTTTGCCCGTAGCTGCCTGGATTTCATCGAAGCGCATTGCATTGCGCGCGACAAGGGCAACCGCCTCTATTTTACCGTTACCGCGGACGGAAAACCCTTGCGTATCCGCCGTTATTATTTTTCCGAGGCTTTTTACGCGATGGCCTGTGCCGAATATGGCGCGGTCACCGGTGACGAGGTATGGCTCGAAAGGGCACGGGAGGCCTTTGAGCTCTATTGGCAGCTCAAGGAGGGATTGATCGAGGATCCCGTCGGGATGGGCCCTAAGACGATTCCCCAAACCCGTTCCGGTCGCGCGCTGGGTGTTTCGATGATCTATCTGAACGTCTGTTCCGTGATGCGCCGCTGTGATCCCAAGCACACCACCCTCTATGACGAACGCTCGAAAAAGTGCGTTGAGGATATTTTTAAGTATCACCATAAGCCCGAGCTGCGCTGCACGCTGGAAAACGTCGGGCCGAACGGCGAATTCCGCGGCGACGTTACCGAGGGACGGATCATCAATCCCGGACACGACATCGAATGCAGCTGGTTCGTGATGGAATTCGCGAACTATATCAAGGATCCCGCGCTGCATGTCAAGGCGGAGGACGTTTTCAACTTCGCCATCGAGGCCGGCTGGGACAAGGAATACGGCGGATTGTTATATTTCATCGACGCCAAAGGCTTGCCTCCTGAATCCTATGAGCACGATATGAAGCTGTGGTGGCCTCATGACGAGATCCTGATCGCGTCCCTGATGGCCTATCGCGACACCGGCGACGAGCGGTATTATGACTGGTTTACCAAGACGTTTGATTATTGCGCCAAGGTATTCAGCGATCCCGCCTATGGCGAATGGTACGGCTATCTGCGCCGTGACGGCAAGCCCACGATGCCCTCTACAAAGGGCAGCACCTTTAAGGGCCCGTTCCATCTGCCCCGTATGCTCATCATGGTTGATCAGATGATGAATGAGCTTTTGGCAAGGTAATTAAAAAAAACGGCTTTTCCGCTGCTGGTTGGGGGCGGAAAGGCCTTTTTAGTACTCAGCCGTAGCCAAGGAGCCTGCCCAAAGCGGCTGTCAGCACGCACAGACCGCAGCCTACGAGGGTAGGCAGAAGAACGGCTAGCCCTGTCCACTTGAGACTCTTCGTCTCTTTGTAGATGGTGAGAGTTGTGGTTGAGCAGGGCCAATGGAACAAGGTGAACAGCGCCACGCAGACCGCCGTTGTGATCGTCCAGCCATTCCCCGTTAAAAGCGTCCTGAGCGCTTCCATTTCCTGCGCCTCGACCAGCGTGCCCATGTTCAGATAGGTCATCAGCATGATGGGAATGACGATTTCATTCGCTGGAAAGCCCAGGATGAATGCAAGCAGAATGACGCCATCCATCCCCATAAATCGTCCGATGGGATCAAGCGCGCCCGCCATCCATTGAAGAAGCTGCACGCCGTCCACCTGGATGTTGGCTAGCAACCATACGCATAGTCCGGCAGGTGCGGCCACCGACACCGCGCGTCCGAGCACAAAAAGCGTCCGATCCAACACCGACCGCACGATGACCTCACCTACCTTTGGCCTGCGAAACGGCGGAAGTTCCAGCGAAAAAGCGGATGACAGACCTTTCAGCACTGTTTTTGAAAGCAGTGCCGACGCCCCCAGCGTGCATACCACGCTCAGGACGATCAGAGCCACCAGCATCAGCGCGCCAAGCAGCGAGCCGAAGGAAACATTTGCACCGATAAAGAAGATGGTAATCAGGATGATAAGGGTTGGGAATCGTCCATTGCAAGGCATGAACGCGTTGGTCAGAATGGCGATCATTCGTTCACGCGGACTTTGAATGATGCGACAGCCTGTTACACCGACAGCATTGCAGCCAAGCCCCATGCACATGGAAAGGGTTTTCCGGGCTGTCAAAAACGAGAGCCGAAACAGGTTTTAACTCAAAATGACGCCGATTTCAAGCAGACTGGCGCGGCTTTTATGTGTCTCGGAGGAATATCCATATCGAGTCATCTGTATTTTGAATGAATTTCGATTTTCTGACGTTTGATCCTTTTTGCGTCCATCTCTTCAGATTTCCCTTGATATATCACAATTTGATCAATGAACGCGTAAAGCATTTCCCTTGTAAGTCCTTCAGGCAGTATGATCCGTTTTGCGAGGCTGAAAAAGGAAGGGGATGAGACGTGTGGGCAGGGACGGGCGTGGGTACAAACGGCGGCTTCGGATTCTTCAATGTCGCGGGCAAGCTGTGCTTGCCGCCCTTCGTAGCTTTTTAGCAGCTTTTCAAATCGTTCCTCGCTGATCGTTCCGTTCAGACGGTCCTCATAAAGGTTTTGAATGATCTGGTCGATCTCATTCATTTCTTGTCTCCATTTGTATATTTTAGATGTGAAAGGCCTGTCACGAACAGCCTCATCCGTTAGCCTTGCCTGAAGCGCGATGCCGATTTCTTCCCATTCCGCTTTCGAGAGCGCCAGAATTCTAAAAGATATTTCGCGGTATAGGATCGCCTTGAGATGGTCATAGCAAATGAAATGATTAGTGCATCGCTTCGTACCATACAGCTTATAGGCTCCGCAGCTCAGGTTATAAACACCCTCCCGCCATTTCCGTGTGGGGGAGGCGGACATCGCGTGCCGACAATCGGCGCAAAAGACAAAGCCTGAAAACAGATTGTGAAAGCCTGAACCCTCGCGCCTCTTTCTCGCCCCCTTGATCCTCTGAGCCGTCTCAAAGGCTTCGCGAGAGACGATGGGCTCATGTACGCTTACGTTAATGATCCAATTTTCCTTCGCGTTTTGCAAATATGTCTTGCTTTTATAGGATGCCTTTCTTTGCCTGTTATGCACCACGTCGCCGATATACACCCTGCTGCGTGTCAGCTTTGTAATCGACGACGCTGTCCATTCCGATGATACGGGAGGATTGTCCGTATGCTCGCTTTGGAGACGTCTGTATTGTGCGGGCGTAGGGATTTTTTCAGCGTTAAGGATACCGGCGATGTCGCTTGGAAGCATCTCTTCGATCAGCATCGAAAAGATTCGTCTTACAACGGAAGCACTTTTCTCCTCGACGATCAGACGGTTCTTGTTCTGCGGATCCTTCCGATAGCCATAGGGAGCGAAGGCACCGACAAACTGTCCTGACTCCATTTTGGCACGAAAAGCGCCTCGTATCTTCCGGCTGATATCCTTCGCGTATTGTTCATTGGCGACGTTCATCCAGGGCGCTGAGACTGTGGTATATTCATTGGCACTGTCATAGCCGTCCAATACCGCGAGATACCGCACCTGACGCTCGGGAAAGTATTCCTCCTGATAATATCCGGCCTGGGCATAGTTGCGCCCAAAGCGAGAGAGATCCTTGGTCATGACCAGATTGATTTTCCCTCGCTCAATGTCGGCGATCATCCGCTCAAAGCCCGGACGATGAAAATTCGTACCCGTAAAGCCGTCGTCGATATAGCAATCAACGACCTGAAACCCACGCTTTTCAGCCTCCTGAAGCAGGAGGCTTCGCTGGTTCTCTATGGATTCCGATTCTGCCTCCCCCTTGTCTTTTTCGGACAGTCTCAGATAAAGGCCGGCCAGGTAGCCGCAAGAAGCCGTTTCCGATGTCATTTTTCATTTCCCTTCTTTTCTATGAGCTCATGGAGAGGATTGTCATAAAGACCTGCCTGTATCAACTGTATGATTCTGTCCTTCAGAGAGGGAGCGTCCTGCTTTGTACACAGAACCACTTCATACATACACTGATCTATTTGGCATATCGATTCATTCATCAAGTCACCCCCTATGGAGAAAGCTATGATTCAACCTCCTGAAAACATACTTATGGTTTGAGAGGGGCAGCATTCTGTCTAATCAATACTTGACATGTCTGCTATAATATAAATGAAAATTTCACCGTAGCTTACGGTAAGGAGGGAATAACAAATGGATACCAAGGTTGCCCGTCTGCTGAATGAGCAGATCAACAAGGAATTCTATTCCGCTTATTTATATTTGGACATTGCGAATTTTTATAGCGCCAAGGGCCTGGATGGATTCGCAAACTGGTATGAGATCCAGGCAAAGGAAGAGCAGGATCATGCGATGCTGATGTATCAGTATCTGCATAACAACAGCGAGCCTGTCACTTTGGACATGATTGCCAAGCCTGATAAGACGTTCACGACGCTGATGGATCCTCTTAAGGCCGCTCTGGAGCATGAGAAATACGTCACCAGCCTGATCAACACCATTTATGCCGCCGCTCAGAACGCCAACGATTATCGCACAGTACAGTTCCTTGACTGGTTTGTCAAGGAGCAGGGAGAGGAAGAGAAAAATTCTTCCGATCTGATTACGAAGATGGAGCTGTTTGGCGACGATGCCCGCAGCCTGTATATGCTCAACAGCGAGCTGAGCGGCCGCGTGTATTCCGCTCCCTCTCTGCAGCTGTAAGTTCCATACTGGGAAGAGACCGTTGCGCAGGCAAAGGAACTGCCAACGGTCTCTTTTTAAGCGGACAGGACGCACATCGATACCCTAAAAAACCCCATGCGCATGCAAAGCGCCTGTTTTCCGCAGGCATGGCATTTTTGAAAGCATCGGTCGAGGTTGAATGCGACACGCGGCAAAAAGCCAAGATCCTCCAAAAGCGTGAAGAGGGGAAAGAAGATCGCCATCGGCGGCAGCATGACGGAGACGACCCAGGAGGTTATGCGGTACACACCCTCCACAAGAAGGCTCACGAGCCAGGGGGGAGCGCCAAGGCCGGAGAGGAAACGACCAATCGGCGGCTCGAAAGAGGTCAGGACGCCGGAAAGGCAGGAGGAGGGAACATTTGCGCCAGACAGGGTAATGTATAGGATTAGGGCGAGAAGACACAGCATTAATGGAATACCGGCGCGTTTGCTGGAAAGGATTCGGTCAATGTGTAGCTGACGCGCTTCCGTCTTGGACTGGTCGGGCTTGCGGACGGCCTTGGCGCAAAGCTCGCCCGCTGCGCGATACCCTTCCGCGACGACATCGGCGATCCGATTTTCGCGGGAAAAGCCCGCTTGTGTCAGCGCCTCGTTTTGTGATCGGATTATCTCCTCGAGAGGCTGACGCCCTTGAGCAGGGGCCTCTTCCAGCAAACGTTGAACAAACGCGTCGTCGCTGACCAGCGAGCGGAGAGCGGCAAAATGCGCGGTTTGCGCCTTACGGATTTCCGGACAGGTGCGGTCGATTTCATGTGAAAGCGTGTCAAGCGCCGCCTCCAGCTCCGGTCGATAGATAAGAAGAGAGGGATTGGCGGCCCGCGGCTGCCGTCCGGTCTGCGCGACGCGCCGCTTGAGCGTATCCAACCCAATTCGTCGCTTCGCGGTGATCCCGACGACGGGAATGTCAAGCATCTCCTCAAGCTCCGCAAGATCGATTTTAATCCCGCGCTTTTTCGCCTCATCCATTAGATTAACGCATATGACCACCCGTCCCGGGCAGGCCTCCGCGATTTGCAGCGCCAGATGAAGATTACGTTCCAAACAGGTCGCGTCGCAGACGACGATAACAGCGTCCAGCGTGTGAAAGGTAAGATAGTCGCTTGCGACGATCTCCTCCGGAGAGCCGTTGAGCAGGGAATAGGCCCCTGGAAGATCAATCAGAGTCCATTCAAGCTCGCCATCCCTGACCTGACCGCACGCGCTATCCACCGTCTTTCCCGCCCAGTTGCCCGTATGCTGCCTTAGACCCGTCAAAGCGTTGAAAACCGTGCTCTTTCCCACATTGGGATTGCCGCATAGCGCGACGCACAGCGTATTCATTTGACACCTCCGCAGGACTGAGCGCATACTACCTGTTGGGCGTCGGCACGCCGCAGGGCGATCACCGCGTCCTTTACGCGATAGGCATGGGGATCGCCAAAGGCCGCCGGAAACAGACAGGTGACCTCACTGTTTTCGGTAAAGCCGAGGTCCCGCAAACGGTCATGCATGGCGCCGGAGCCATGAACCTCGGTGATGACGGCGCTTTGCCCGCGCCGTAAACGATCAAGAGAAAAGGAAGTCAAGTTTGCACCACCTTCACTTCGTTTTAGCGCGGAGAAATCCCCGCCGCCTTGCTAACAAAGTATGAGGGGGAGGAAGGAAGGGTGCGAAGCTTGCCATTTTTTTGCCGCCATGATACCATATAAAGGAAGCACGGTTTGATCGCAACGATTTGATCGCGCCGATCGTTACACTCCTTGGAACCGCTTTGTGTTTTTTTTGCAAAAGGAGGCGCTCCATGCACCATTCCATTTTCAAACGATTCCTCACGATAATCCTTACGTTCGCTTTGCTCACAGGCGCGGCCATGAGCGAGGAAAACGCTATCCCTTTCGCTGAGACGCGCAGCCAGCTTGTTCGCGTCTATTTAAGCCGCCTGGGCTTGACGGAGCGGATGGATCTGACCCTCGCCTCGCCCTATACCGTTACAACGGAGGCGGGCGCGAAGCTGCATTTTCAGGCGGATAGTCGGGTGGCGATTTTGCTGCGCGAGGGTACGCTATATCTCTACTATGAAGAGATGAGCCTATTGGCCGGCCAGAGTATCACGCTTCTACGAGATATGGCGGAGGGGGAGACCGGCTTTTGGCTGACGAATTATCCGGCACTGTACGCGGGAGATCTCTCCATTGATATTCAGGATGGAAAAATACGCCCGATTTTAACGTTGCATGTCGAGGATTATTTGCTCGGCGTGGTGCCCTATGAAATGAGCGAATCTTTTCCGCTGGAGGCGCTTAAGGCGCAGGCCGTCGCTGCGCGTACCTATGTGCTGCGTAAACAGAACCCCAACGCGGATTACGATGTGGTGGATACGACCAACGATCAGGTCTATAAGGGCTATATTGCCGGAAACGTGCAAACCGAGCGCGCCATTCTTGAAACGCGGGGTGTGTGCGGCTTTTATAAGGGTCAGCTGGCGCAATGCTATTACTCGGCCAGCAACGGCGGCCAGACCGAGCTGGTTACGGACGTATGGCCCACGACGGAGGATTTTGGCTATTACGCCTTTGGCGAGGATCCCTATGACCTTGCCAATCCCGCGAGCGTTGTTCGTAGCATAACGCTGCAAAAGAGCTATGACGAGGAGGAGACGGCACCCTATGCCCTCAGAAAGCTGCTTGCACAGCAGCTAAGCGATGAGCTCGCCTCCCGCGGATACGATCCCGCTCCGGAAAGCGTGCGCGTAGACGAGGTTCTCAGCGTTAGCGCCGATACGCCGGTGGCTGAGGGAAACAAGCGCATGACCATGCTGCACCTTACGGTTCATATCAGCGGCCGCACACGCTCGGAGGCGCCTCAGCCAGTGGAGGATCCGTCACCCGGGGAGGTCAGTCTCTTTTTGGTGGACGAGGAGACGCCCATGCCTACAATTTCGGACGGGAGCTTCGCGCCGGTTGTAACCGTTACGCCCACTCCGACGCCCGCACCGGTTTACGGAGCCTTTACGCCTATTGAGGAGACATATACGCTTGATATCGAAATATTTCCCACGGCGGAGAGCGCACTTGGCCTCGATATCAGCGGCAATTATGACAACGAGCTGTGGAATGTTTCCGAAACAAAGGACGCCTTTATAGTGGAGGCGCGTCGCTATGGCCACGGCGTGGGCATGAGCCAGCGCGGGGCGCA
>CAYQCL010000044.1:0-16523 GCA_964416065.1 uncultured Oscillospiraceae bacterium
CGCATCCCTGTTCATATGGTCGAAACCATCAACAAGCTCATCCGCGTATCACGTCAGCTCCTTCAGGAATATGGCCGCGAGCCCACGCCGGATGAAATTGCCAAGGTGATGAACATCAGTGAAAGCAAGGTTCGCGAGATCATTAAAATCGCGCAGGAGCCGGTTTCGCTGGAAACACCCATCGGTGAGGAGGAAGACAGCCATCTGGGAGATTTTATTCCCGATGATGATGCCCCTGCCCCCGCCGAAGCCGCAAGCTTTACCTTGATGAAGGAACAGCTGCTTGACGTTCTAGATACCCTCACCCCGCGCGAGGAAAAGGTTCTGCGTCTGCGCTTTGGTCTGGATGACGGACAGCAGCGCACGCTCGAGGAGGTCGGTCGCGAGTTCAAGGTGACCCGCGAGCGCATCCGTCAGATCGAGGCAAAGGCGCTGCGCAAGCTGCGTCATCCCAGCCGTTCCAAAAAGCTCAAGGACTACCTTGATTAACCGGCCTCGCCGCGCGCCCATTTTGGACGGGCGGCTTTCCGCCGCTATGGTGCTTGCGGGCAAAGTCGTCTGCTTTGCCGATATCGGTGCCGACCATGGGCGATTAAGCGCGGTCATGCTACTTGAGGGTGGGGCATCCCGTGCGCTGGTTGCTGATGTGAGCGAAAAGGCTCTCGCAAAGGCACGGAATCGCCTCGCGGGCCTCGGCCTGGCCGATCGGGCCGTTTTTGCAGTGGCCGACGGACTGGACGCGCTAGAGGAATTTCCCTGCAAGGTGAACGTCGTCTTTATTCTGGGCATGGGCGGAGATACGATCAGCGGGATTCTCACGCGCGGAAGGGAACAGCTTCAGGGTGCGGCGCTTATTCTGGGCGCGCAGACGGAGCTGCCAGCCGTACGAAAGACGCTCTGCGACATCGGCTACCGGTTACGCCGTGAGATCATCGCTCACGAGGCGGGCCGTGATTACGTGCTGATGCGCGCAGAGCCCTCGTATCCTGATGAGCCCGCCTATACCGAGGCCGAGCTTCTGCTGGGCCCCGTGCTGCTGAAGGATCGTCCGCCGGAATGGCTGCCGGTTCTCAGGCGCCACAGGCGGATGCTCAGCCAAGGGGTCGAGGCAATGAAAAAAGCGCGTCTTGAAAAGGATGAACGGCGGCTCGCTGTTTTTGAACGCGAGTTGATTTATGTTGACGAAGAGCTATCGCGCATGACATCAGAGCACAGGAAGGAAGAAAAGGCGTGAGGGTCGGGGATGTTGTAAGCTGGTTGGATGCGATCGCGCCGCTGGACAGTGCGGAGACGTTTGACAATGTTGGTCTGCTAATCGGCGATTCCGACGCCGAGATTCACACGGTGCTCTTTGGCATGGACGTGACGGAAGCGATGGTTCACGAGGCTGTCGGACGGAACGCCGAGCTGATCGTCACGCATCATCCATTCATTTTTTACCCGCTTAAGCGCATAGACTATACGGGGCCGCAGGGCCGTATTCTCTGCTCGCTTCTTCAGCGGCGAATGAATGTCATAGCCGCTCACACCAACTGGGACAAGGCTTCTGGCGGCGTGAGCGACAGTCTGGCTGACGCGCTTGGGCTTTTGGACATCAAGTCCTGCGATGCCTATCTTCGTCTGGGCACGCTTCCCAAAGCGATGACCGCGGACGAGCTTGCCTCGCATATTGGCCGCACCCTGGGCTTTCTCCCGCGCTGCTATCCTGTCGGCGATTCCCCCATTTCGTGCGTGGCGGTCGCGGGCGGAGCGTATGGCGAGGGCTATCTGGCGGCAACGGCTATGGGCGCTCAGGCGTTCGTGGTGGGAGAGGTCAAGCACCATGAGCTGGCCGATGCCTTCGCGCGCGGTCTGACCATTTATGACGCGGGACACTTTTCCACAGAGCTGCCCGGCACAGCGGCGCTTTATGAGCGCTTTTTGCTGGATGCACATAAAGCGGGATGGCCCGTTAAGGCGTACCTGCATTCTCAAGCTCCTTATTTGGGCGTATTTCCTACCTTTTAAGGGGCATTCTTCATGGATCACAAGGAGGTACTCATGGAACAGACAGAGTTGCTATGGCAGTATCAGCAGGCCGATATGGCCGCGGACGCCTATGAGGCGGAGATGAAGCGCAATCCAACGCGTCTTGCGCTAAAAAAGAACCGTGAGTTTTTGGTTGAGCAGCAGAACGCGTTCAAGCGCATGGAGCAGGAGATCGCCGAAATGGTGGATCGCGTAGACGTGATCAAGCTGGCGATCCATCGCTTGGAGGACCAGCTTTCCACGCTTCAAAAGCGTATGGAATCTACCCCGCCCAACGATCTCAAGCAGGCGCAGGATCTAAGCCGTGACGCGCAGAAGCTGCTTGCCGACCTTGACGATTACGAAGCGGAGATGAAGCGTATCCAAAAGGACGCCGCCGATCGTGACCGTCAGGAAAAGGATATCCGCATGAAATACGCTCGTGTCAAGGCTGAGTACGACAAGCAGAAGATAATCTACGAGGCCGAATACAAGGAGCAGCTCGCACAGCTGGAGAAGAAGCGCGGAGCCGTGCAGGAGCAGGCAAAGGCGATTGAGCCCGCGTTGCTTGAGAAATACGCCACGATCAAGAAGCATTGTGTCCCGCCCGTCGCCCGCCTTTACGGCGATCAATGCGGTGGTTGCAACATGAGTTTGCCCCAGGTCACGCTTCGCAAGTTCAAAAACGACGCGAAATACATCGAATGTGAAAACTGTGGGCGTCTGATCATCCAGTAGCTCCAAGCGTTTCGGGCTGTCGCTTCCTGTGCGGCAGCCCGTCTGTGCTTTGAATAGGCGTTTGAGGAGGCGTTGATTATGAAAATGGTCGAAATCATTGAAAAAAAGAAGCTGGGACAGGCACTTACAAAGGAAGAAATCTCCTTTTTTGTCGCCGGAGCGGCAGATGGAAGCATTCCTGACTATCAGCTGGCGGCGCTTTTGATGGCGATACGCTTGAACGGCATGACCTATGAGGAAACCGCTCAGCTTACGCTGGCCATGGCCCATTCCGGCGACATCTGCGACTTGAGCTCGCTTGAGGGGATTTCGGTTGACAAGCATTCCACCGGCGGCGTCGGCGATACCACCACGTTGGTTCTTGCCCCGCTGGTAGCCGCCTGCGGCGTTCCGGTAGCCAAGATGAGCGGACGTGGCCTGGGTCATACGGGCGGCACGCTGGATAAGCTGGAAAGCATCCCCGGCTTTTCGGTGAACATAGATGAGGAGGCATTTCTCAGTCAGGTACGGGATATCGGCCTTGCGGTTATCGGACAAACGAAAAACCTTGCTCCCGCTGATAAAACGCTCTATGCGCTCAGAGACGTAACCGCCACGGTGGACAGCCTGCCCTTAATCGTGTCCAGCATTGTAAGCAAAAAGCTTGCCAGCGGCGCGCAGGGCATCGTTCTGGACGTGAAAACCGGCGCGGGCGCACTCATGCAGACGACGGAAAAGAGCATCGAGCTCGCACAGGCCATGGTACGGATCGGATGTGACGCGGGCCGTCGCATGGTCGCGTTGGTGACAGACATGGGTGAGCCGCTAGGCAGTCATGTCGGAAACGCGCTGGAGGTCAAGGAGGCCATTGACGTGCTTTCCGGCCGTACAAAGGGGCCGCTCCTAACCGTCTCCCTGGAGCTTGGCGCGCGCATGCTCATGCTGGCGAACGCAGTGAAGAATGTGGCGGAAGGCAAAGAAAAGCTGCTTGAGGCGCTCGAAAGCGGCAGAGGGCTTGAAAAGCTGCGTCAGATGATTTTGGCGCAAGGCGGCGACCCCTCCTGCTGCGACGACGTGACGAGGCTTCCGCAGGCAAAGATCATTCGGGACGTAAGCGCCATTGCTTCCGGCTTCATCCATCACATGAATACAATCGGGCTTGGCAATACGGCGCAGTCCATGGGCGCGGGCCGCAAGGTCAAGACGGACGTGATCGATCCAAGCGTCGGATTTGTGCTACATAAGCGGATCGGTCAGCCTGTCAGCGCGGGAGAGGCGATCGCGACCGTTTACGCTAAGGATGCCGCGAGTGCAGACGACGCTTCGCATGCCATTCTTTCACAGATTGTGATTTCCGATGAGCAGATCCCGCCCTGCAAGCTTATTCATGCTTTTGTGAATAGCGAGAGCGTGGAGCGGCTGTAATAAGCGATCGCTTAGGCTGTCCGCTTTTGGATGGAGCTTCCTTATCAATTGAAAAACAGTTGAGTCAAAAGCCATTTCAAGGTATAATGGGCATGCTGCCATTCATTGGCGCATGCCCTTTGTCCTGGGCCCATCATTTCCGCAAAGGAGGTTCTTCCATGCCCTTTTCCGTCAACGATTCATTTCTTTATATCCTTTCGGGCATCATTGTACTCTTCGTGGTCGCGCAATCCGTCTTTTTTCTGATAAAAGCCGCCAGACGCGCCTCTCAGCTCGGCATCAGCACAACGACCGTCCGCAAGACGGTTCTTTCCAGCGCGCTATTCTCCATCGCGCCAGCCATCTCAATTTTGGTGGGCGTAATCACGCTGAGCAATTTTATCGGTCTGCCCTTTCCCTGGCTGCGCTTAAGCGTGCTGGGCGCGGTGACCTATGAACTGCCTGCCGCTACCATCGCGGCCAACACCATGGGCGCATCCGTGAAGGAGACCATCACCGATCCCCAGGTCTTTTCAGCGATCGCCTGGACGATGACGCTGGGCATTCTTTCGGGAATCGTACTGGTGCTGTTTGGTCTCAAGCGGATCCGTAGCGGCATGCGCTCCATCACCGGCAAGGACAAGCGCTGGGGCGAGATCGTCATGGACAGCCTGTTTCTGGGCATGGTCAGCGCGTTTGTCGGCATGCTGTTCGCCGATATCCGCTCGGGACTGCCCGGATTCATCCCCATCGTGGTAGCGTTGGTTTCGGCGGCGCTGATGGGGGTGTGTGGCCTTCTGATCAAAGCGCGCGGGATGACGTGGCTGGAGCAATACGCGCTCCCGCTATGCATGCTGTGCGCAATGGCGCTTTCGATTCCCATCACGTCGCTTATGTCCTGAGGAGGCGTTTGAAATGAAAAACAAGCACGCAGTCAACATTTCCGAATATGAACAGAGCGTCCATGTCTATGGCCGTATCTGGACAGGTATGGCGCTCATTCTGATGATTTTGGTGCCTGTGGCCATCTGCTGCCACTATAATTCCTGGCCTCCTCTGACGGCGGTTCTTAAATCCCTTTTGGGCGTCGCGCCCATGTACTGGACGGTGGGTATTATCGAGGTGTTCACCTTTGTGCCGATGCTGGGCACGGGTGGCTCCTATCTGGGTTTTGTAACCGGAAATCTGACCAACCTAAAGGTACCATGCGCCCTCAACGCCATGGAGGCCGCGAAGGTCAAGCCCGGCACTGAGGAGGGTGAGGCGATCTCCACAATCGCGATTGCTACCAGTTCCATCGTCACCACGCTGGTTATCGCGCTTGGCGTGTTTGGCCTGGGCTTCCTCAGGCCCGTGCTTGAGTCCCCTACCCTCAAGCCCGCCTTTGATAACATTCTGCCCGCGCTTTTTGGCGCACTGGGTGTGGTGTTCATCTCCAAAAATCCAAAGCTGGCGATCGCGCCCCTGACATTCATGGTGGTTCTGTTTTTGATCGTGCCAGGTTTGAACTCCGCAGTCGGGGTTCTTGTTCCCGTGGGGGCGTTGATCGCCATTGGCGCCGCGCGCCTCATGTATAAGCGTGGTATGCTGGGCGACGTTCCCGCAGAGGAGGGAGACAAATGACTGTTTTGTGGTGCTTGATTGCTATAATCGCCCTGTTTCTTGGCGTTGTTGTAGTTCGTGCTTTCCTATTTCAGCCGAAAGAAGAACCGAAAGTGGAGCCAAATCCCTTTCCAACCAATGTGGAGGCTGTAGCCGACCATCTCCGTGAGATGATTCGCCTCAAAACGGTGAGCAGCCGTGATGACAGCGAGGTTGATCTCTCCCAATTTGAGGCGTTTTCCGAGCTACTCTCCAGCTTATATCCGAACGTATACAAGGTCTGCGGGCACGAGGGCGTCGGAAAGCATGGAATCCTGTTCAGGTGGCGCGGCCAAAGCGAAGACAGGCCGTCTGTGCTGATGGCGCATTACGACGTGGTTCCCGTCAACGAGGAGGAATGGGACGAGCCTCCCTTCGAGGGCGTTATCAAGGACGGAGAATTGTGGGGGCGCGGCACACTGGATACCAAATGCACGCTTCTCGGCGTGATGGAGGCGGCGGAAGCGCTTATCAAGCAGGGCTTTTCGCCAAAGAATGACGTGTATTTCGCCTTTGGGGGCGATGAGGAGGTTATGGGCGGGGACGCGCCCGCCATTGTCGATCTTCTCGAAAAGCATGGCGTGCGTCCGGCCTTTGTGCTGGACGAGGGCGGTGCCATCGTCGAGAATGTCTTTCCCGGCGTAAAGGCGTCCGCGGCGCTGATTGGCATCGCCGAAAAGGGCAGCGCCTTTTTGGACATCGCCGCGAAGGGCAAGGGCGGTCATGCGAGCGCTCCGCCCGCGAAGCAGAGCGTGGGCATTCTCGCGCGTGCGCTCGACCGGCTCCACCGCCATCCCATGCCCTTTGTGATGACCGCCCCCGCCTCGCGTCTTTTTGACCTGATGGGCCGTCACTCCACCTTTGCCTACAAGCTCATCTTTGCCAATCTCTGGTGCTTTCGTCCCCTGCTCAATCTCATCTGTAGGCTCAGCGGAGGCGAAATGAACGCCCTTGTGCGCACCACAACCGCGCTTACGCGTCTGAGCGCGGCCGACGCTTACAACGTGCTTCCTAATGAGAGCCGCGCGGGCGTAAATGTGCGCGTGATCTGCGGCGAGACGGTTGAAGGTGTAAAGAAGCGCATGGAGGAGATCATCGGTGATGAGAACGTCTCTGTTTCCATCGTGGACGGCAATGACCCCTCCCCTGTTTCCCCCGTGGACGGCGAGGCCTGGAAGCGACTCTCCGACGCCATCCATGAAACCTATCCGGATGTGCTTGTCGCGCCCTATCTGATGCTTGCCTGCAGCGACAGCCGCCATTACTGCCGCATTTGCGAAAATGTCTACCGCTTCTCCGGCATGCCTCTTTCCAAGGAGCAGCGCGGCATGATCCATAACAAAAACGAGCGTATACCGCTGAACCTTCTTGGCGACACGGTCGCGTTCTTTGCCAACGTGCTCAGGCGCTGCTGAGGTGAAAAAGCCGCAAAAAAGCGATTTTTCCTATTGACAGCTCTGTTCCAATTTAATAAAATATACGTTGGCATCAATAGACTCCGCTAGCCCCGGAATGCTATTGGACAGAGCGTGCGTTTGCTGACCATCAAATGCCGCAAAAGACACATTGACCCCTTGAAGGAGGATACCGACTTGAATACGTACATGGCAAAGGCCTCCGATGTACAGCGCAAATGGTACATCGTGGATGCCGAAGGCGTTGTGCTGGGCCGTCTGGCCAGCCAGGTTGCCAGCATTCTGCGCGGCAAGAATAAGCCTACCTATACTCCCCATGTTGATACCGGTGACTATGTGATCGTCATCAATGCCGATAAGGTCGTTCTGACCGGCAAAAAGCTCGATCAGAAGATTTATTATAAGCACAGCGGCTTCCCGGGCGGCCTCAGCGAGACCCCCTATCGTCGTCTGCTCAATGAAAAGCCTGAATTTGCGATCCAGCACGCCGTGATTGGCATGCTGCCCAAGGGTCCCCTTGGACGCAAGATGGCGAAGAAGCTTAAAGTGTACGCGGGTTCTGAACACGAGCATGCCGCTCAGCAGCCCGAAACGCTGGTTCTCAAGTAAGGACACGGAAGGAGCGAAACAAAATGGCGAAAGTTGAGTACAATGCCGTTGGACGTCGTAAGACAGCTGTTGCGCGTGTCCGTTTGGTGGCCGGCGACGGTAAGATTCTGGTAAACAAGCGTGATCTGGACGAGTATTTTGGTTTGGAGACGTTGAAGATGACGGTTCGTCAGCCCCTAGAGCTGACCAAGGTCGGCGGCGATATGGACATTCTTGTGAACGTACATGGCGGCGGTCTGAGCGGACAGGCCGGCGCGATCCGTCACGGCATTAGCCGCGCGTTGATCAAGGCCAATCCCGAGCTTCGTGACAGCCTGAAAAAGGCCGGCTTCCTGACCCGCGACCCGCGCATGAAGGAGCGCAAGAAGTACGGTTTGAAGGCCGCCCGTCGCGCGCCTCAGTTCTCGAAGCGCTGATTTACCTGTTTACAAGCCTTTTGCCCCAGCGGCAAAGGGCTTTTTTTTTACATTTTTCTTATGACGTGGAAAAACAAAACCAAAACGATATTTTTCCATGCTATTCTATGAAGGGAGGTACCATTATGAGGATTCTGGTCGTGGAAGACGAAACAGCCATACAATCCGTATTAAAAGAGCTGCTGGTGGACGCCGGATATGAGGTTTCAGTCGCGAGTGACGATGCGGAGGCCATCGAGGTCTTTCAGCGGGAACCCTTTGATCTCGTTCTGCTCGATATTATGTTGCCAAGGCTGGACGGATATAGCGTGTGTGGCGCTATCCGCGCAAAGGCGAGCACGCCCATCATCATGCTTACCGCCCTGGATGAGGAGGCTGCGCAGGTCAAAGCCTTTGAGCTGAAGGTGGATGATTACATTACAAAGCCCTTTTCCATCAAGCTGGTTCTTCTTCAGGTCAGGGCGGTTTTGCGGCGCGCGGCCTGTGCGTCGGCCGACTCCGTTCTCCGCCATGGAGAAATTCGCCTGGATCCGAAGGCCATGGAGGTATGCGTCCATGGGAGGAAGGTAGCGCTGATGCGCATTGAATATGAACTTCTCCGCCTGTTCATGGCGCATCCCAGGCAGGCTTTTACCCGTGAGAGCCTTTTAATACAGTTTGGGGATACGACTACCTGGGAGACGAGAATGTCGTCAATCTTCATATCATGAATCTGCGCCGCAAGCTCGGAACGGATCCGATCGAAACGATCAGAGGAGTGGGGTATCGCCTTGCGAAGGATGAAGGATAGCCTGTCAGCAGAAGTATTTTTATGGGTGCTGGGTGCATTGACATTATGCGGTTTTTTGATTTACGGATTGATCATGCTTGCGATTCCAAGGCAGTATACCTCCTTGTCAAACGCGCGGGTCGAGCAAGGTGCGGCGGAGCTTGCCCAGTCTCTGGACGGCGGAGATACGCGTTAGCAAAGCAAAGAATTTATGATTTCTGCATCGAAAACCATACGACCGCCGTGTGGAGCTCCAATGGACAGCTCGTGTCCTTCGGCGAGACCACGGAGACGGAAAATACCGCCTCCGTCTCATTTGTTCTTCGCTTTTCGGATCTTTCGGAGAACAGTGTTTTGACAATCATCACCTCCGCCTCTGCCGCCGGAGAAATCACCGATGCCTTTTTGGGGCTGTTGCCCTATGCGTCTGCTCTTGTATCCATGATTTCCCTGCTCAGCGCGTGGCTGTGCAGCCGCCTCATCGTCAGACCCGTGCTGAGACTTTGTCATGTATCCAAGCGTATGGCGCAGCTAGATATGACATGGCGCTGCGAAACCGGCCGCAGCGATGAGCTTGGGATACTGGCAAACAGCCTGAACACCCTTTCTCAGCGTCTGAACCAGGCCATGGACAAGCTGAAGAACGCAAACGCTCGGCTTCGTGAGGATATAGCCGCTTCGCGAGAGCTGGAAAAGCAGCGTCGGGACTTCTTCGCCGCCGCGTCCCACGAATTGAAAACGCCGGTTACGATCCTTAAGGCGCAGCTGGAAAGCATGGCGTTAGGAATTGGGGATTACAGGAATCATGAAAAATATCTTCCCCAGGCCCTTGCTACCGTTGAATCCATGGAGGGACTGTTTCAGGAAATTCTTACCATCGCAAAAATGGAATTCGGCATTATCGGGGTTGGCTTTACCTCACAGTCTCTTGCGCCCATCCTGCGCGCCTGTATGGCGGAGGAGAAAAAAATTACGCTCACGGAGCGTACAATGGATGAATCCGTCCGCGCTCCTATTCATGAGGCGCTCTTTCAAAAGGCCATCTCCAATATTTTGTCCAACGCGGTTCGTCATTCGCCGACCGGTCAGCATGTCGCCGTCGCCCTGACAGAGGACGCACTGACGGTGGAAAATACCGGCGTGAGAATCGCGGAGGATGATCCGCTGTTTACTCCCTTTTACCGCGCGGATCAATCCCGAAACCGAAAAAGCGGCGGAAGCGGCCTGGGACTATATCTCGTAAAAACGATTTTGGACTGGAAAACATCGAAAGCGCCGTTCGATTTACCGTTTTTCTGAATCAAAACAGAATCAAATGAAAACCAAATTCAAACCATCCCCTTCTACAATGAGGTCATTCCAAAAAAAGGACGGTTTGTTTATGTCTTACCTCCATCGCGCGTTTCTCTATATCACGCGCAAAAAAACGAAATCCCTCCTGTTGCTTCTGGTGCTTCTGCTCATTGCGACCCTTACACTCTCCGGCATCGCGATCGGCAGAGGCATCCAGACGGCGCAGCTCAACGTCCGGCAGGCATTGGGCGGCGTATTCACTCTTCAGCAGAACACCAGTGACCCCCAGAAATGGGTATCTACGAGTGTGGGACAGTATGGCTCCACCTCCTACTACGGAGGCGCGCCCCTGACCCTGGAGCTGTCCAATCATATCCAAAGCAATGTCAATGGCATCGAGGGATGGAACGCCACCTATACCAATTACACAGTTCCCGTGGACATGAACGGGAACATTCTCAAGCTGATTGAAGCCGAGAACGACGGCGGTATGAGCAGTCTTCTGGCAGGATACGGGGATTTCAATTCCACCGTTTCCACCTATGCGAGTACAAACACGGCCTGTGACAGCTACTTCGCCGGTGGTTATTTGGATCTGACGGATGGTCGGCACTTTACCGCGAACGATCAGAATGTGGTCATCATCAGCGAAGAGCTCGCGGAGGCGAATCATCTGGCGGTCGGGGACCAGATAACGCTGCGGATGTCCTCCTACAAGGCCTCCCTTTTGGAATACGACGCGAATAGCACCCGCGTTGACGTCACGATTATCGGCTTGTTCGGGGCGACCGCGAAGAGCACCGCCTCTCTGTCGAACTGGTCCATGGATAATTCCGTCTTTACGATGTTGGATGTGGTACGGGCCGCTCGCCCTGACATGGGAGATGAAGGATATGAGAAGATGTCGTTTTATGTGGCCGACCCGGGCTGCCTTGATGAGATTATAAGGGAGGTACGGGCTCTGCCGGAGCTGGATCCGTCTGACTTTATCCTTACTGTTGACAAGAGCGACGCGGAAGCGGTGATGAAGCCGCTCGCAAACCTGTATCGTCTCGTGACCGTCTTAAGCCTCCTTGTGCTGGGTACTAGGGCGGTCGTTGTCTATCTGGTGCTGTCCGGCCGGATCAAGGAGAGGATTCATGAAAGCGGCGTCCTCCTTTCACTTGGGCTGTCCAAACGGAACATCACGGCCCAATATCTGACTGAAATTCTGCTGATTGCGGTCTTGGCCTTCACCTGCTCCGTCTTTACCAGCAGCTTTATCGCGCAAAGCATCGGCAACTGGCTTTTGGATTACGCCATGTCCGAAAGCGCGCAACCGAGCAATTCCGGTACCGGCTTGGAAAAGGACGGAATGTACATCGGAACCTCCGACCAATTCGCTCCGAGGTTTGAAGGAAAAAGCAGCCTGACCAAAATTGAAGTATCCGTCTCTCCCGCTTCAGTCGCCGCCATGTATTTCATCGGTTTTCTGATTATCTGTGCTGCCGTTCTGATCGCGGCGCTGCCCGTCTTACGGATGAAGCCAAGAGAGATTATATCAAAAATGAGTTAAGCAGGAGGTGCTTTTCCATGAACATTTTGGAAATCAAGGCCGTGCGATATAGCTATGACGGTCAGAAGAATATTTTAAAGGACGTCAACGCCCGCATGGAGCTTGGCAAGCTACACGCGATTCTCGGCCCTTCCGGCTGCGGGAAGACGACGCTCCTTTCCCTGCTGGGCGGGCTGGACAGTCCTTCCAGCGGCCAGATTCTATATCGAGGCAGTCCCGTTCAAAGGAACGAGCTGGCGCGTCGCCACCAGGTGGCATTCACCTTTCAAAACTACAACCTGCTCGACTATCTGACGCCGATGGAGAATATCTCGCTGACCTCCAAGCTGCCTCCTCTGCCTATTCTTGAGCGGCTTGGGCTTAGCAGGGAAGAGGCGAGACGAAATGTGCTGAAGCTCTCCGACGGCCAGCAGCAGCGTGTCGCCATCGCCCGTGCCCTTGCGAGCGATGCGCAAGTAATTCTCGCCGATGAATCCACCGGCCATCTTGACGAGGATACGGTCATGGGAATCGCTTCCATCCTGAAGGCGGCGGCTCATCAGTCTAATAAATGCGTGATCGTTGTCACCCATTCCAACGCTCTGGCGAAAGAGGCCGATGTCGTTTTTAGGCTCCGTAAGGGAGAATTACGGCTCCAAGAGGAATCCGCCTCATAAGAAACGCCACGGCCGGGAGAAATTGCGGAGGCCGTCCCAGCTGTACAAACGCGGTCAAAAGGAATATAATGGCAGGGAAGATTCTCGTGCAGATATTATCCTTTGACTGGAGGAATGCCGCCATGACCGTTTTGCAAGGAAAGACGCTTTTAAAGGGCAACGCCTGCGCGCCCATCCAGATCCTCGATGATCCCCTGAACACGCCGTCCGACGAGGCTCCCGTCATTCTGGTCTGTGACGAGCTTTCTTTATCGCGCGCGCTTTCCCTCAAAAACGTCGCGGCGGTTGTATCCCATCAAGGCTCGCCAAACGGCCACGTCTCCGTCGTCCTCAAAAGCGCGGGAATCCCCTGGGTAAGCGGCATCCTCCCGCAAAAAAGCTGGCGGGGGCATCTGTCGCTGCTCGAGGATGGTAGACTCTTTCTCGATCCTCCATCCGAGGCCCTTAAACGCCATAGAGAAAATGTCGAACAGCGGCAAAAGCGGCTTGAAAGGATTCTTTCGGAAAGCGATAAGCCGCTTCAAACCGCCGCGGGTCAACCGATTCGGATTTTTGCCGCGATCAACAGTCTCGCCCAGGCGGACGAGGCCATTCAAAGCGGCGCGGAGGGCGTCGGGCTTTTGCGAAGCGAGTGTCTCTTCCCAGATGTCGTCCCCGATGAGGAAACGCAATACTGGGCCTACCGCACGCTCATTAACCGCGCGGGCGGGCGGACGTGCGTCGTTCGCGCACTGGACGCCGACGCGGACAAGCCGCTCCCCTACCTTTCTCAGACTGGCAACGCGCGCGGCATCCAATGCCTGCTTTGCCATCCCGACGTCTTTCGCGTACAGCTACGCGCCCTGCTGCGCGCTTCCGCGCATGGCCCGCTCGGCGTCCTGCTTCCCTTTGTTCAGTCGCTTGAGGAATGGCATGCCTGCCTACAGCTCATAAAGGAATGCCGCTCCGAGCTATCGTATCAAGCCGCAGGCCGGTTCTCCCTTGGCGCAATGCTCGAAACGCCACGCGCCGCCTCCCTGTGCGGATCATTGGCCCGGGAGGCGGATTTTCTCTGCATCGGCTCCGGTGATCTCGTCGCGCATGCGCTCTCCATCAGCCGGGAGGATACTCGCTACGCCCCCGACCACCCCAACGTGCGTGCGCTGATCCGTCGGCTGTCGTGCGAGGCGGACGATGCGGGCTGTCCCATCGGCCTTTGCGGCGTGCTGGCGGATGAACCCTCCCTAGCGGCAGACGCCCTTTCGCTGGGAGTCCGGCAATTTGTCGTTTCGCCAACATGCGTTCCGTGGGTGAGGGAATCACTTCAAAAGGCGCTCAACTCTTCTTTGGCGTAAAGGTCACATATCCGTCGTGGTAGTGCAGCGTGCCGGTCGAGCCGCGCAGTTCTCCTCCTTCCGCCGTCAGAAGCGCCCTGACCAGCTTTTCAGTCAGTTCCGGCCCACCTATGCGGGTGACGGCGTTTTTCCACAGAGTGAATTTGCAGCCTTCGCGCCAGCGTGAGCAGGCGAAGGCTTTTTCTGTCTCCGTTACCTCGCCCTTTTCGCAGATGGGGCAGGGAATTTTGAGGCTCTTACCAGAGGTTCTGCGACGCCCCTTCGCGCGCCGCTCATCCTTTTCAAACGTGACATTCGGCGCGCTTTCCGCCGCGTATTTCGTAAGGAAGGAAGCCAGCGACCTGATTCCCTCTAAAAAGCGTGCGCTATCGCCCTTGCCCTGCGCGATTCTCTCAAGCGCTCTCTCCCACTTGCCCGTTGTTTCAGGCGAGGCAATTTCCGTCGGCACGGCCTGAATCAAGCGAACTCCCTTTTCCGTTGCTAGGATCTGACGGCCCTTGCGTTTGGCATATCCCACCGTTATCAGCCGCTCGATGATGGCGGCGCGCGTAGCGGGCGTCCCAAGCGAGCAATCCTTCATTTGCTCTTTGAGCGCTTCGTCCTCGATGCGGCGTCCCGCATGCTCCATCTCGCTCAGCAAAGAAGCGTCCGTATGCTCCTTAGGCGGCTTTGTCTGCTCATTCTTCACCCGCGCCTGCCTGACGCTGCGCATATCGCCCCGCGCAAGAGCGGGTAAAGCGTCCTCATCCGCTTCCCTCCTTTTTCTGGCCTTCAGGTCATGATAAACGACCTGAAACCCTTCATCCAGCACCATTGTACCGTTGGAAAGGAAGCTTTCACCCTCACTGACCGTGATAACACGCGTGGTGCTATACAGATATGGGGGATAAAAAGCCGCGATTAAGCGGCGCGCTACAAGATCAAACAGTTCCTTTTCATCCGCCGCGAGGGTATCCAGATTTCCCTTTTTTCCCGTCGGGATGATAGCATGGTGATCGGTCAGCTTCGCATCGTCAAAAATGCGTTTGGGCTGTGGAATGGGCTTTTCAAGAATGGGCGCGGCCCAAGAGGCATAGGGCTCCCCGAGTGAGGAAAGCGCTTTTTTGACGGAAGGTCCCATGTCATGGGACAAATAGCGGCTGTCAGTACGCGGATAGGTGATGAGCTTGTGCTTCTCATAAAGGTTCTGCGCGATCTTCAACGTCTTTTCGGCGCTGAAGCCCAGAAGGGTGCTCGCCTCGCGCTGGAGTGATGTCAGGTCGTACAGCTGAGGCGGTAATTCCCGCTTTTCCTCCTGCTTTATGCTCTCCACCCTGGCCGGTCTCCCCTTGACCCTCCGCGCAATCTCCTGAGCCCGCTCCTGGCTATCAATTTGTTTGGCAAAGCCTTTTTGGGGGTCGCACCAAGCTCCCTTGTAATCGTCAAAGTCCGCCTGAACCATATAAAAGGGCTCTGACACAAACGTATCAATTTCTCGCCGTCTGCGCACCAGCATTTCTAGCGTAGGCGTCTGCACGCGTCCGACGGAAAGAAGTGCGTTATAACGAAGCGTAAAGGCACGGCTTCCATTCATGCCCACCAGCCAATCGGCTTCCGATCGGCAGCGCGCGCTTTCATAAAGAGCATCATAGGCGCTGCCGGGCTTGAGGGAGGCAAAGCCCGTCCGAATGGCTTCGTCCGTCATGGAGGATATCCACAGGCGCTGAAAGGGCTTGTGGCATCCGGCCATTTGATATATGTAACGGAAGATCAGCTCTCCCTCGCGCCCCGAGTCGGTGGCGCAGATAAGCGAGACTGTTTCCGCGCTGTTCATAAGCTTTTTTACCGTCTGAAATTGAGCGCGTGTCTTTGGGAGCACCTTCAGCTCCATTTTTTCGGGCAATATGGGCAGATCGGCAGCCATCCATCGCTTGTAGCGCGCGTCCAGCTCCTCCGGCTCCTTTAGGCTTACTAAATGGCCGATGGCCCACGTCACGACATAGCCGTTCCCGCTCAGGCACCCTTCCCCGCGTGTCGAAGCGCCCAGGACCCGCGCGATATCCCGCGCGACAGATGGCTTTTCTGCAATGACCAAAACATGTGACAAAGTGCAAGGCTCCCTCTCATTGTATCTTTCGGAATAAACCATATCATTATAAAAAGAAAAAAGCGGCCTTGTCAACCAGGCCGCATGACGTCCGCGTCACAGATGTACGCGCGAGCTCCAAGCCATACCGTGTCTTAAGCAAAGAGCCATGCGTCTACATTCATCCGGCGCACGGCTTCGGCTCTATCTCCAAATAAAAAAAATCCGAACGCATTGTCATTCGGATTGTGGAGCGGGTGATGGGAATCGAACCCACGTAACCAGCTTGGAAGGCTGGGGCTCTGCCATTGAGCTACACCCGCCTAAGAGGGTTCTTTTCCTCGGCTTGATGAAAGTGGAGCGGTAGACGAGATTCGAACTCGCGACATCCACCTTGGCAAGGTGGCACTCTACCACTGAGCTACTACCGCATGCCCACATATCTAGGAAAATGGTGCGGGCGAAGGGACTTGAACCCATACGCCATTTGGGCACCAGATCCTAAGTCTGGCGCGTCTGCCATTCCGCCACGCCCGCATGGGACATGTCAATCCCGAAGAGAAAAGGAATGGTGACCCATCGGAGGCTCGAACTCCGGACACCTTGATTAAAAGTCAAGTGCTCTGCCAACTGAGCTAATGG
>CAYQCL010000045.1:0-15843 GCA_964416065.1 uncultured Oscillospiraceae bacterium
GAGAGTCCTTTCTAAGTGGAATGGGTGTCGCTACTTTATTCTGCCTCTTGTCTCTTTGTTTTTCTATCCTTGATGTTACCGCTCTATTGTAAATCAACGCTCTCTACCCCGCCTCAAATTTTCATTTCATTGCATTTCGTCATTATCTGCGATATACTACATATCGAATTCTTCCCTCAAAAAAGGAGGTGTTTATTGCATGCGTATCACCATGATCTGCATAGGATCTATGGGCGATGTGCGTCCTTATATTGTGCTGGGCCGTGAGCTGAAAGCGCGCGGCCACGATATCGCAATCTGCGCCTTTTCCGATTTTGAACCCGTCGTGCTTAAGGAGGGTATGAGGTTCAAGCCAATCTCAGGAAATGTAAAAATCTTCATGGCCAATCTGATGAACGGGGCAAGCGGAGTCGGATTTCTCAAGCAGGTTCGCGATACGCTGAAGGAAATTCTTGATCCGTTTCTGGCGGATCTGGAGGCTGCCTGTGAAGACGCCGAGGCCGTCATCGCGACCTATTTTGGACAGGTGTTCCAATCTCTGGCCGAGGTACGTCATATTCCTTATATACAGACACAATACTTCCCCATGGATCGTAACACGCAGACCCCCATCCCATCGGCCCCTGGACACCATGCGGGCAAAGCGTGGAACATGGCGAGCTATCAGCTGGGGTATCTGCTGATCAGCACGCTGGAAAAATACTATCTCTCAGAGTGGCGTGAATCGCGAGGAATGAGTCCTCGTAGGCTTGAGGCCACACCCAGCTATGAGCTCAACGGCCACATCATTCCCGTGCTCTATGCCATGAGCCCGCTTGTGATGCCCCGTCCCACCACATGGGGCGAGAATATTCACATGACGGGCTATTGGCTGGATGATCGCACGGAGGACTTTGTGCCTGATCCCGCTCTGGAGCGATTTCTAAGTGAGGGCGATCCACCCGTCTACATTGGCTTTGGCTCCATGACCGGCGGCGATATGGATGACACGGTCAAGATTGTCCTGGACGCCGTGGAGCAAAGCGGTGTGCGCGCGGTGCTCTCCATCGGTTGGGGCGGCGTGGAGGTTTCCAGCCGAAAGGATCTGTTTGTTGCGGACTTCGTACCTCATGATTGGCTGTTTCGGCGTGTTCAGGCCGTGGTACATCACGGCGGCGCGGGAACAACGGCCGCCGGTATCGTAGCTGGACGGCCAACGCTGGTCATTCCCTTTGGCGGCGATCAGCCGTTCTGGGCACAGCGGGTGCAGGCGCTGGGCATCGGGCCCAAGCCCATTTCTCGCGACAAGCTGACCGCTCCCAAGCTTGCCAAGGCGCTTCTTCAACTAACCGGCACCAAGAAGTACCGAGTTGCCGCCCGTGAATTGGGCGAACGCCTAAGAACGGAAAACGGCGCGGTGACGGCGGCTGACATCATCGAGCATGAGCTGCGCAAGTGGCTGCGGGAAGAGGGGCTTGAACCCGTCCTCATCACGGAAGGCGCAAAGCCGTCGGCTGCATTATAAAGGAAAGGTGGACTGATTTTCTTTTGTCATATCCCACGCCCCGTACTTTAGCTGACCTTAGGCCTGGAGAAAGCGGCATCGTTGCCAACGTAGGCGGGGCGGATGCCCTGCACCGGCGGCTTTTGGATATGGGAATTACCCCGGGCGTCAGGGTTCTTCTTCAAAAGACAGCTCCAATGGGAGACCCGTTGGAAATTCATCTTCGCAGCTATGTCCTTACGCTCCGTCTAGAGGACGCTCGAAGCATTGTGATGAAGTCGATTTGAAAAGAGAGATCAGGCCATTATGCGATACACCTTTGCTTTGGCGGGCAACCAGAACAGTGGTAAAACAACCCTCTTTAACCGGCTCACCGGCAGCAATCAGCATGTGGGTAACTGGCCAGGCGTAACGGTAGAGCAAAAGATCGGTACGCTACTTCCTTTTCGTCAAGACAGGAAGTCGCCTTTTTCGTGGAGCATGCAGAAAAGCCGGCACGCAAGCGCGTCAAACGAAAGTTTAAGCGCCGTCGTCGTCGATTTGCCGGGCATCTATTCCTTAAGCCCTTATTCACTTGAGGAAATCGTCAGCCGCGACTACATCGTTCATGAGAGACCGGACGTCGTCATCAATATCATGGACGCGACAAGCCTCGAACGCAGCCTTTACCTCACTCTGCAACTTCTGCAGCTGGGCCGGCCCGTCGTGGTGGCGCTCAACATGATGGATGAGGTGAAAAGGCGCGGAGATACCATTGATCTCAAGGGACTGGAAAAGGGATTGGGCGCGCCCGTTGTCGCCATATGCGCCAGGAAGGGCGAGGGACTGGACGAGTTGGTTCATCGCGCCATGGAGGCCGCCGCGCGTGGGCAACGTCCCACGAAGCTTCAATTCTGTACGGGCGCGGCTCTCAAGGCCCTGCGCGACATCGAGGTCATGGTAGGCCCGTCTGCCGGAGCGCATGGCATTTCGTCCGCTTACGCGGCCACAAAGCTGTTCGAGGGCGATGAACCTCTGGCACGGGAGCTTTCCCTTTCTGGCGACATAAGGCGAGACATTGAAAAGGCCCTGACGGCTATGGAAAAAGAGGTCGGCATGGAGCGGGCCGCCGTCATGGCGGATATGCGCTATCGTTTTATAGAAAAGCTTCTGTCCTTCTGCCGCAAGCGAGGCGATGCCGAAGGAAAAAGCCTTACCGAGCGAATCGACAGTGTGCTGACCCATCCGCTGCTGGCGATCCCCTCGTTCGCGCTGATGATGCTTCTGGTATTCTACATCACCTTCGGGCCCTTTGGCTCCCATGTTGCGGATGGCTTTTCCGCCCTTGTGGAGAGCGGCATCGACCGCCTATCGAGTGCGCTCGTGAGCTGGAATGTGAATGAATGGCTCCGCGCGCTTGTGATTGACGGCGCGTTGACTGGCGTAGGTAGCGTCCTCTCTTTTTTGCCCACCATTTTGATCCTGTTCCTGCTGCTGTCGCTTCTGGAGGATAGCGGCTATATGGCCCGCGCGGCGTTTCTGATGGATAAGCCTCTTCGCAGACTGGGACTGAATGGCCGCAGCTTCATTCCGATGATGATGGGCTTTGGCTGTACAGTTCCCGCCGTGATGAGCGCCCGAAGCATGAACACGCAGCGTGATCGCCGCTTTACCATCGTACTCACGCCCTTCATGAGCTGCGGGGCAAAGGTGCCGGTGTACGCGCTTTTTACCCGCGCGTTTTTCGACGGCCATCAGGTGCTGGTAATGAGCTGCTTTTATCTGACCGGCATCGCCGTTGCCATTTTCGCCGCCCTTTTTCTCAAACGTTTCGTGGTCGGGGGAGAAGCCGCGCCCTTTCTCATGGAGCTGCCCAACTACCGGCTGCCCTCCTTTGGAAACGTTGCTCGTCAGATGTGGGATAAGGCGAAGGATTTTCTCCGTCGCGCGTTTACCGTCATCTTTCTGGCAACCCTTGTCGTGTGGCTTTTGCAAAGCTTCACCTTCCATTTTACGCCCGCGCCGGACGCGGCGCACAGCATGCTGGGGCTGATCGCCGGAACCCTCGCTCCAATCTTTTTCTATGCGGGCTTTGGTACGGTCGAGGCGTCCACCGCCGTACTCACCGGCATTCTGGCCAAGGAGAGCATTGTCAGCACGCTCAGTGTGCTTGCCGGTGTGGACGCTGAAAGTCCGCAAATGCTCATTGCTCTGCGAAGCATATTTCCCAGCGCGCTCTCCGCCGTTTCCTTCTTGACCTTTATCCTTCTCTACATGCCATGTGTGGCGGCCTTCGCCGCCATGCGCAGAGAGATGGACAGCACCCGGCTGGCTGTTGACGCGGTTGCCGCGCAGACTGTTCTGGCCTGGGCGGTATCCGTACTGGTTTTTCAGCTGGGCCATCTCATCGGCCTGGGCTGAACGCGCGGTCACGGTTTATGAGGCGGCTGCCTCATGCCGAGAAAAAGCATGAAAAGAGGAACCTATGATGAACGAAATCCAAGCTACCATCCGTCTCTATGGTCTTGTCACCGACTCCATCGTGGATGGTCCCGGCTTTCGAGCCGCTATTTTCACGCAGGGCTGTCCGCACCATTGTCCCGGCTGTCACAATCCCCAAAGTCACGACTTCCAAAGCGGAACGATCTGGACGCTTGACGACGTAGAGAAGAAATTCGCGGACAACCCGCTGCTGGATGGCATCACGCTGTCCGGCGGCGAGCCGTTCTCCCAGTCCGGCCCCTGCGCCGAGCTGGCGCGGCGTGCCCACGCGCGCGGGCTCAATGTATGGGTCTATTCGGGCTACACCTATGAGCAGCTAAGCGTCATGGCGGAAGAGGATGGCGATGTGCGCGGGCTGCTCAGCGAAGCCGACGTTCTGGTGGACGGTCCGTTTTTGCTGGCTGAACGGTCATTGGAGCTTGATTTTCGCGGAAGCCGCAACCAGCGTCTGATCGACTTGAAAGCGACGCGTGCGCAGGGTAAGCTCGTCCTGTACGTGCCGCCGGTGTGGTAATATGAGACTGATTTTGCTTGCGACAGGCGGAACCATCGCCTGTACGCCGAGTGTGAACGGCCTTATGCCAACGCTCGGCGCCCATAACCTTTTGGATGCCGTCGGAGACGCGCTTCCATGTGACATGGACGCTCGCGACGTGTTTTTAATGGACTCAAGCAACATCCAGCCGGAGGAATGGTGCGTCCTGGCCCGCGCGATCGACGAGGCGCTCCGTGACCATGACGGTGTGATCGTGACCCACGGTACCGATACCATGGCCTATACCGCCGCCGCCCTGTCTTTCATGCTGGCGGGCGTGGGTAAGCCGGTGATCCTGACCGGCTCCCAGCTTCCACTTTCTCATTCCCTTACGGACGCGCGGCTCAACCTCTTGCGCGCGATTACCGCCGCAGCTTCTGGCGTCGCAGGGGTCTATGTCTGTTTTGATGACCGCCTCATTTCCGGCGTTCGCTGCGTCAAGACCCATACCACCTCCATGGATGCGTTTTCCAGTGTAAACGCTCCTTTGGCCGGTCATTTTGACGTGGACGGCATCCATTTTGACCATCCTCAGTCCTATGCTCCGCTCTATCCGAACGAGCCCTACCGCCTACGCGATAGCATTGATCCGCGCGTGTTTCTGCTCAAGCTTGTTCCGGGAACCTCGCCGGATGTGCTGCGCTTTGTGAGGGAGGCCGGCTATCGCGGCCTGGTGATCGAGGCCTTCGGCCTAGGCGGGCTGCATTATATCCGCCGAAACCTTGTGAAAGCCATGCAGGAGCTGGGCGAAAGCGGTGTCCACATGCTTGTGGTCAGTCAATGTCTGTACGAAAAGGCCGACCTCAGCGTCTATGAGGTCGGCCATGGCCTGACGTACGCGCTCAGCGGCCGCGATATGACCACCGAGGCCGCCGTATGCAAGATGATGTGGGCGCTCGGGCAGGACGATCCTTCCGCGTGGCTTCATCACCGTCTTGTGGGCGAATACCGCTAGGCATTATTCCTCCTGGGGATAGTCCGTCTGCCCGACGCCGATCAGCGAGGTCACGGTGCGGACGAATTTCTTGTTCTGCCACGTCGCCAGCTTATTGAGCATGCGGCCGCGGAAGATCAGCGCCATTGTGTTCCCACCGTCCAGGTTGAGCGCCTCGGTCACGCCCCGCGCCTTGAGCATGTGGGCCATACGGATCAGCCCCGTGCCTTCGCTGGTATCCATGCGTCCCTGAACGCTCAAAAGCAGATAATGTCCTGGTTCATACATCCCCAGCGCCTGGCGTGGGGATTTTGTTTCATACCAGCCCTCCAGCACAAGGGGCTCCATCTCGCCGTCCTTCATCAGCACCGGCCCAAAGCAAAACACGTTGATCGCGCCTTTTTCAAGCAACTCGTCCGAGGTGATCTCGGCGCAGCGATAGGCGATCAGACTGCCGTCCGGCATCTGTGCCATCATATCTAGATTGGGAAGGTTGTGCAGACGCTTGTTATAGGTACTGTCGCCGATTATCTCTCCCTCCCGGATCACGATGCCAATTTTTTGCTTCTGGGCAATACGATGCCCATAGAAATCATCCGAGAAGCCCAGCACATAGCCGTTTTCCGTAGCAATATCAAAGGGATACTTGAATTTTGTACCGGGCCTGTCGGGATTGTTTTCCACGGTCAGAAAGCGCTCGCCGTCCCGCATGCGGATATCCGTTTCAAACCACTCCAGCGGAACCGATTCGTCCGCGCGTTTTAAAATCGTGATTTGCAGGCTGGCGGTCAGATAGGCCCAAAAACCGCCTTCATCATCCTCATAAACGAATTCTCCCTCTCCGACCAGATAGCCCTCCTCATCGCGATCCGGCCATTCGATCTCGGGCAGTACCGCAACCGTTTCCAGGCTTGCGAAGGCGCATTCGGCCTCCTGGGAAAACATAAGCGCATAGGTCGTCTCATCCACCTCTCCGGTGGCGTCAAGTCCATTCGCCTTCTGGAATTTCTTCACCGCGTTGATGGTATCCGAGGTAAAGCTGTCGCTAAGCCGATTCGTGCTGAAGTAGCCCAGGTCAAACAGTTGCTGCTTCATCGCGAGCACCTGTTCCCCCTTGCTGCCCTTTTTCATCGTCACGAATTCCTCCGCGAACGCGCCAAGCGCGCAAGCGCTCATCATAAGCGCAAGCACAAGCGCCGTAAGGCGCCTGAACCCTTTCTTCATTCCAATCCTCTCCTTATACACTGTGTCCGTTTCCTCTTTTGTCAGCCTTTCGGGCGCTGAGAATGCAGGCTCCATTGATACATCCTGGCGAATGGACGTCCGCAAAGCCCGCTCCTCGCAGAAGCGCCAGCTCCCTTTCCAGCGTGAGCGGCACATCAAAGTGGACAAAGCAGCCTGCCGGAACGCCATCATGAGCGCGCTTCCATTCGAATGCGCTTTTAAGAAGCGTTTCCTCCTCCGCGCAGCACGCCACATATTCCGCCTGCAAATACACCCTCCTCTTCTGAGCGCACGACCGATTTTCGCGAACAGGGCCGCCCTTTTCTCGGGTGTGAAGTGGTGCAGCGTTTCAAACGACACGACGGCATCAAAGCAATTCTCGCCGAAATCATAGTCAAAATAGTCCGTGCAAACCGTTTTCACCCGCGGGTGCTTTTGAGAAAGCCTCCCGAGCATATCTTGGGACAGGTCGATACCGGTGGCCTCGATTTCCGGATGCGTCCTGAAAATCTCATCCAGCTCAAGCCCCGTTCCGCAGCCCAAATCCAAAAGGTCGCGCACATTATTGGGAGCATCCCCGCGAGCGTCTCATAGGCCTCGCGCCATGGGGACATATGCGCCTCATAGCCGTCCAGACGTGTCCGAAAGAATCCCGTTATTTCCTCAAGCGCTTCACTTCCCGTGTCATGAAGCCACGTCTTGAGCTCAGTCATGTAGCGTGGTATATTTTCACGAATGACCGGCATACTCATTCCTCCCGCGCATCCACCGTTTCCAATCCGGTCACGACGTCGTCCATGAGCGCCATAACCATGGGAATTCCCTTGTCCTGCTTGCCCTGCAAAAGGACCTCGTCGCTTGTAATCTGCGTATAGGGACTGTGTTTCTGATACACGCGCACGGTCATGCCGCCTGCTCCGGAAAGCAGCACCGCGCCCGCAAGCGACGTTCCGTTAGATCCGTTTTTATTGAAATAGAAGCTCTTAACGCCCTTGCCCGCGCGGGCCTGCGGCTCATAGTCCATATATAGCACACGCTTGGCAAAGCCCCGATCGGTAAACAAAAGAAGCTGGTCAGCGGCATGAGGCTGTCCGCACCAAAGCACCTGATCACCCTCGTCGAGATTCATCCCCTTCACGCCCGCCGCGACGCGGCCCATCTGAGGAACCGAATCGCCATGGAAGCGGATGCTCATACCTCCGCGCGACAAAAGCAGGACATCCATCGAGGGATCGAAGGGGATGACGCTCAGCAGCCCGTCCCCATCCTTGAGATTCAGCGCGGCGAATTTGGAACGGCGCACATCATAGCCCGCCGCCGCGCTGCGCTTGATTTGCCCGCGCCTCGTTACAAAGAGAAGGTCGGGATGCGACTGCAAGTCACTGGGCTTTACACAGAGAATCTGGATCGGGGACTCGTTTTCCTCAAGGCCCGCCAAAACGCTGCTCAGAAGCATTCCCCGCTCCTTCGGCTTGTTCATCTCCGGCAGCGCCGACACGCTCAGCGGGTAGCAGTTGCCATGATCCGTGAAGAAATACAGCGTATGATCCGTCAGCGTCTCAAAACGATACAGAGGCGGATCCTCCGCCGTATCGCTCTCGGCGGCCTGCTTGCGCGCGCGCGGCGGATACATCCTTCTGAGCAGTCCCGCGCGCGAATAGGTGACCAGTGCCTCCTCGGCAATGATCTCGTCCTTCTGAATGGCCTCTACCACGTCGCCGGCATCAACGATTTCCGTGCGCCGGTCATCGCCGTACTTATCGGCCACGGCCTTGAGCTCCCTTTTGATGACATTCATAAGCTTTTTTTCGCTTGCCAAGATGGCCTCCAGCTCGCTGATGAGCCTGCAAAGCTCCGCGTATTCCTTTTTAAGCGCCAGAACCTCCAGGTTTGTCAGGCGCTGCAAACGCATATCCAGAATTGCCTGGGCCTGCGTATCCGACAGACCAAACCGCTCCATCAGTCCGGCCTTGGCCGCCTTGGGGTTTTCGCTTTTGCGGATCAGGGCGATGACCTCGTCAAGGTTGTCCACGGCGATCATCAGGCCTTCCAAGATATGCGCGCGGGCCTTGGCCTTTTCCAGATCATATTTGGTGCGCGCCGTCACAACGTTCCTGCGATGACGGATATAGTAGCGGATCGCGCGCTTAAGGGAAAGCAGTCTGGGCTTTCCGTCCGCGATAGCGACCATATTGACGCCAAAGGTAACCTGCATCTCGCTGTACTTGAACAAATAGCCAAGCACCTTGTTCACGTCCGCATCCTTGCGCAGCTCAATCACGGCACGCATGCCCATTCGGTCGCTCTCGTCGCGGATGTCATAAATGCAGCCAAGCGCGGCCTTCTTTTCCTCGCTCAGCTTCAAAATCTTTTCCAGCATTGCGGCCTTGTTGACCTGGTAGGGAATTTCGGTGATGACGATAAGCTTGCGCCCCGCCGGTCCGTCCTCGATATGCGTCCGCGCGCGCAGGGTCAGCTTCCCCTTGCCGGTCTCATAGGCCGCGCGGATCTCCGGCGTGTTGAGGAGGATGCCGCCAGTGGGAAAATCCGGCGCAGGAACATGCTTCATCAGCTCGTCGAGGGAAATTTCGGGGTCGTCGATCTGCGCGATGACGGCACCGATCGTCTCCCGCAGATTGTGCGGCGGAATGTTGGTCGCAAGGCCGACCGCGATACCGCTCGCGCCGTTGACCAGCAGATTGGGAAAGCTGGCGGGCAGCATGTCCGGCTCCTTGAGGGTATCGTCGAAATTCAGGCGGAAAGGCACGGTGTCCTTGTCCAAGTCCCTGAGCATCTCGATCGCCAGCGGAGTCATGCGGGCCTCGGTATAACGCATGGCGGCCGCGCCGTCGCCGTCCACGCTGCCGAAATTGCCATGGCCGTCCACCAGCGCGCCGCGCATGCTGAAGCTCTGCGCCATGCGCACCAACGCGTCATAAACGGAGGTATCGCCATGAGGATGGTATTTACCAAGGCAATCGCCCACGATGCGCGCGCATTTGCGGTGCGGCGTGTCGGGCCCGATGGCCAGCTCGTTCATCGTGTAGAGGATGCGGCGCTGCACGGGCTTGAGGCCGTCCTCGGCCCTGGGCACGGCGCGCTCCATGATGACATGCTCCGCGTAGGGAATCATGCTGTTATGCATGACCTCCTCCATGGGCGAAACGATGATGTTTTGATCAACACCAATCGGCGGGCGCTCGTCCGGCGTTTTGCGGCTCACCTGTCCTCCCTCCCCTCATTCATCGTGTCGCTAAAGGCAGTAAAGCTGTCCTCGCGGTTAAAATTAGCGTATTGACTGATATATTCGCGGCGCGGCTCCACCTTATCCCCCATCAGAATGGTCACCAGCCGCTCCGCCTGCGCCGCGTCCTCGATACTTACGCGCATGAGCTTTCGTTCGTTGGGATCCATCGTAGTCGCCCAAAGCTGCTCGGGATTCATCTCACCTAGACCCTTATAGCGCTGCAGGGTATATCCTTTGCTGGAGCCCTTCGTGAGCTTGCGCAGCTCGACGTCGTCATAGGCATATTGTACCTTGTTTCCACGCTGCACCCTGTATAGTGGCGGCATGCCGATATAGACATGTCCCTCGGTGATGAGCTCGCGCATATACCGATAGAAGAAGGTGAGCAGAATCGCGCGGATATGCGCGCCGTCCTGGTCGGCATCCGAGAGGATGATGACCTTGTGATACTTGAGGCCGGAGAGGCTGAAGCTTTCGTCAATGTTGGTGCCCAACGCGGTGATAATGGAACGGAATTCCTCGTTGCTAAGCACCTGATCCAGCCGCTTTTTTTCGGCGTTGAGCGGCTTGCCACGAAGCGGCAAAATCGCCTGGAAGCGCCGGTCGCGGCCCTGCTTGGCGCTACCGCCCGCGCTGTCGCCCTCAACGATGAACAGCTCGTTCTGCTCCGGCTTACGGCCCGTGCAGCTGGACAGCTTGCCCACCAGCGGAGCGGCCTCCAGGGCATTCTTTGTTCGGGCCACATCACGCGCCTTGCGAGCGGCCTCACGCACGCGCGCCGCGCGGACAGCCTTCTCGATGAGCTGTCCCGCCAGCTCCTGATGCTTCAAATCCTCAAAATACGCAGTAAGTTGCTGGGTCAAAATGGCCTCGACCGCCGGGCGTACCTCGGTATTGCCCAGCTTTCCCTTTGTTTGTCCCTCAAACTGAGGATTCTTGACCATGGCAAGCATAACCGCCGTCATGCCCTCGCGAAAATCATCACCGCTCAGATTCGTGTCCTTGTCCTTGAGCGCGCCCAGGCGGCGGGCAAAATCGTTCATCACCTTGGTGTAGGCGGCCTTGAACCCCGTCTCGTGCGTGCCGCCCTCTCCGGTGGGAATGTTGTTGACATAGGAAAAGACATTTTCGGTATAGCTGTCGGTATATTGAATTGCCACGCGGAAGATCACATCCTCGCGCGTTCCTTCCAGATAGATGGGCTCCTCATGCAGGGCGGTTTTATCCGCGTTTAGGTACTTCACATAGTCCACAATGCCGCCCTGATAGCAAAATACCTGGCGTTCCTCCGTCCGCTGTTCCCCCTCCTCATCCTCAGAGGCTTCCTTTTCCTTTCGCTCATCCGTAAAGGTGATGGTCAGACCCTGATTGAGATAGGCCAGCTCTCGCAGACGGCGGGAGACTGTTTCGGCATTAAAATGGATTGTCTCAAATACGCGATCGTCCGGCATAAAGCGCACAAGCGAACCGCGCTGGCGCGTATTGCCCACCGTATGCAGCGGCTCAGCCACGCGTCCCGCGACGATCTTCTTTTCCCCCGCGTCATACGCGCTCTCAAAGCGTATCTGATAATGCTTGAAATCTCGATAGACATCCACCGAAACCCAGCGGCTGAGGGCGTTGACCACGCTTGCGCCCACACCGTGCAGGCCACCGGAGTATGCATAATTCTCGTTGTTGAATTTTCCGCCCGCATGCAGCTTGGTATAGATGACCTCCACTCCCGGGACACCCATCGTTGGATGAATATCCACCGGCATGCCGCGTCCGTCATCGCGCACGCTCACCGATCCGTCGGTGTGCAGTGTCACATCCACCTGCGAGGCAAAGCCTCCCATGACCTCGTCGATCGCGTTATCCACAATTTCCCATAGCATATGATGCAAGCCGCGCGAACCTGTGGAGCCAATATACATGCCCGGACGCATGCGTACCGCATCCAGCCCCTCCAATACCTGGATATTTCGCGCGTCATAATGGTTTGCCATCCACTTCACTCCCTGATCTTCTCCATGCGGGCGCAGAACCAGTCTGTGCCTAAAAAGCAACAGTTTATTATAGCACGAAATTGTCAAATCCCACAAGGGAGGAAAACACCTGCTCATGGCATAAGCCCCTCGTGCTTTGATGTCTTTCGGAGGGAAACCTCCTGCTAGCCGCTCAGTAAGCTCGTCGAATGAGAAAATTTTGTCGCTCTGCAACTGCCCGCAAGCTCTTTTGCGCATAATACTTGACAGCTTGTTAAGAAACTTGTCGGTATAACGCACAAAGATTAGGACTGTTAGATAAACCGTTTTGAATGGACGGTTTGAGTGCAACAGGGACAAAAAATCCGCTTTCAAGCAACGCCTGAGAGCGGATTTTTGTACATGATTTTCACTGAAAGCCTTTCCGCAACAGACACATCTGCTGTTTCTAAAACTTTCTTACTGGGAAAGGCTCTTGATAGAGCCGCTCCCCTTTGTGATTGAAAAGCATGCGGGATTACTTGATCTCGACGGTAGCGCCGACCTCGGCCAGCTTCTCCTTGATCTTCTCGCACTCTTCCTTGGAAGCGCCTTCCTTGATGGTCTTCGGAGCGGACTCCACGAAGTCCTTGGCTTCCTTCAGTCCCAAGCCAGTCAGCTCGCGGATGACCTTGATGACCTTAATCTTCTCGCTTCCGGCCTCCTTCAGGATCGCGTCAAACTCGGTCTTCTCCTCCTCAGCAGGAGCAGCGCCGACAGCGGCGCCGGGAACAGCCACAACAGCGGCAGCGGCAGAAACACCGAATTTTTCTTCCAGAGCCTTGACCAGGTCGTTGAGCTCAAGCACAGTCATTTTCTCGATCTCGGCAATAAATTCCTCGTGAGTCATGTGAATAGCCTCCATTCATAATCAGTTTGTACATTTTATCAGCTTTGAAGCCCTTTAGGCTTCGGGAGCGGCCTCGGCATCCTTCTTTGCGATAGCGTCCAAAACGCGCACAAAGCCGGCAATGCTGCTTTGCAGGCTGCCAAGCAAACGGGCCAGCAGCACCTCGCGGCTGGGCGTTTCAGCCAGCGCCTTGATCTGCTCGATGCTCATCAGCTCGGTGCCCAGCAGACCGGCCTTAACGGAAATCGCCTCGGTCTTGGTCTTGTTCACGAAGTCGTTGAGAACCTTCGCGGGACTCACAGGATCGTTCATGCCGAAAGCGAAAGCCGACGGACCGTTGAGAACGTCGTCCAATTCCTCGATCTTCAGCTCCTCCATGGCACGGCGCACCAGCGTGTTCTTCAGCACACAGTATTCAACGCCATTGGCACGGAACTGCGCGCGCAGCGCGGTTACCTGCTCGACGGTCAGTCCGCTGTAATTGACGATAATTACGCTCTGCGCATCCTGAAATTTCTTCACGATGTCGCTGACGACATGCTTCTTCAGCTCAAGATTCTTGCTCATTCGGGTTGCACCTCCTTCTTGAAAATCTGTCGATTCCAAAAAGAAAACCCTTGCAGGCGCAAGGGCGAACGAATCGCAGGGGATTTCTCCCGCCTTACACCTCGGCGGGAGTATTTTAAGGAGGCTTTCGCCTGCCAACCCGCTGTCTTAGGCATAGGTTTCCAAAGAATCGAACAATATTATAAACGATCCTATGCTTTTGTCAAGTGTTTTTTGCGTCTTTGACAGAGTTTTTGCATGATCTTTTCAGAGTTTCCAAGAAAACATTTGGCAGCGTATTTTATCCCCTCGCGGTCAAAATAGCGTTGAACCCACTTGAGGAGGTGAACGACGGATGGTGAATCAGCAAACCCCCGGCAAGTCCGCTCAGCCTGAGCTGCCCGAAGCGCGCGCTGCCCTTGATAACATGAAATATGAGATTGCCAAGGAATTGGGAATCAATTTCAAGCAGGGCTACAACGGCGATCTCAGTTCCAGGGAAAACGGCTATGTAGGTGGCTACATGGTCAAGCGGCTCATCGAGCAGGCGGAGCGTCAGATGGCTTCGCAGGCGGGCAAGACGACGCACTAAGCGCAAAATCAGTATGAGGTGAATGAAAATGTATCAGAATCAGCAGAATTCTTCCAGCTCCAATCGTACCATGGTTCCCGAGGCAAAACAGGCCCTGAATAACATGAAGTTTGAGATTGCCAATGAGCTTGGGATTAACCTCAAGCAGGGCTACAACGGCGACCTGCCCAGCCGTCAAGCCGGTTATATCGGCGGCTACATGGTCAAGCGCCTGATTGAGAACGCGGAACGCGCTATGAGCGGCGGCGCTCAGAAGTAATCCAATCGAAGCAAAAGGGACGGTCGCGTACATGGCGACCGTCTCTTTTGCTGATACGACAGCAGAATGTCCCTTCTTTCTAAATTTGATGTAGGAATTTGCCCCTTTGGGAGCGAATCTCTACGGACGGAAGGAGAGGATGCAATGTTCCCTTTGATCGGCATTTCAGGTAGCATGAACAACGACGAAACGCAGGTTTATTTGCTCCGCAATTATATGCAGGCGGTTTTGCTTGGCGGTGGCGCGCCTGTTCTGCTCAGTCCTGATCTTGACGGCGAGGCGTTGGATGCGTGTCTATCCCGGCTTGACGGCCTGCTGCTTGCAGGCGGCAACGACATCTCTCCCTTGATGTTTCACCAGCGGCCAATCAACGAGCTTGGAGATGTCAACCCGCTTCGGGATTTTTTTGAGACTCGTTTGATTCAACGCGCAAAAGCTCTTCAAATGCCCGTGTTGGGAATCTGCCGCGGCGTACAGGTAATGAATACGGCGCTTGGAGGCACGCTTTGGCAGGATCTGTCCAGCCAATTTCGGAGCGCGGACGGGCAAAAGCCTATGCGGCACAGTCAAACCTGTCCGGGCCGCTATTCCAGCCATCGTGTTACGGTTCTGCCCAAAACGCTTCTTTCAACGTTGATTCCGGCCGGCCAAGTGGAAGTGAATTCCTTTCATCATCAGGCCGTCGCCACTCCGGCTGCTTCCCTGCGCATAACCGCCGTCGCGGAGGACGGGGTGATCGAAGGGATTGAATGTCCTTCTCACCCCTTCTTTCTGGGTGTCCAATGGCATCCTGAACGCATGGTTGAGTCCGACGGCGCCGCGCGAGCCCTGTTTTCCGCGCTTTGCGAGGCGGCAAAGGAATATCGAAACAAATAACAAAACACAATTGCCGACAAGCAGGGCCATATCTTATTCCTACGGCACGATCTCCACGCCCAAAAGTCCGCTCAGATCCACCACCTGTGGCACCGTCACCTTCATTCCGCGCAGATCGTAAAGGGATATGCGCCATCCCGCGATTTCGCAGCCGCTTATATCGATTCCCATAAGCGGCGTATGCATCCATTGGGCGCGCGTAAAATCGCAGCGAATAAATCGGACCTTGGGTAGCTTGACCTCATTCCATAGGCTCTCTCTTATGCGGCAATCACTGAAGCAGACATGATCCAGCTTCGCATCCGCAAAGGAGAGATAGTCCATCATGCAGCTGTCGAAGGATGTGTTGATCGCCGTTCCCTTTGTCCACTCAAATCCCGTCATATGGCAGTTATGGAAACGGACGCGCTGAAAGGCCGCGCAACGCATATCCACGTTGCTTAGTTCACATTTTTCAAATACGCAGTCGACAAAGCTCATCCGCTTGAAATCCAGCCTGCCAAAGATACAGCGTTCAAAAACGCAGCCTGAGAACTCCAGAGCGACGCCTGTCAAATCATTCAGCGCTCCGCCACGGAAATGGAATCCAAAAATCTCGCCTTCCTCACGCAAAGCTGAATCGATCGTCATCTCAATAGATTGCTCCCGAGGTTCCTTGGGCAGCGTCGGCGAGGCGAGCTTCCATTCGTTTGCCATTTCTCCTCCCCCTTTTTTTTCTCATTATACAACATCTTTCCCTCAGCGCAACGTCAAACTCTGTACGGGAGTCAAGCATCGGTAACGCGAAAGTCAAGTGGGGAACTGTCAAGG
>CAYQCL010000046.1:0-15502 GCA_964416065.1 uncultured Oscillospiraceae bacterium
ACCAATCTTTGCTGTAAAAAATTTATAATTTGTGTCCAGTTTTTGTTGACTAGTGGATGATTTCTTGCGTTTATCTTTTTCTGAGGTTCAGGTCAATATCGCACCTGCATCCAAATGGTTACCTCCCCATAGAACGGGAAAATCGCCTGCTGCGTCTCAGTTTTCGCGTTCATGGAAAAAGAACAGCATAGGGCAATCACCAGCGCCGTCAAGCATGTGAATTTCAATCCGTATTGTTTCATTCCCAATCCCCCTTCTTTCCCCTGATGGACTATATATAGTCCACAAGTCTATATATAGTCCACATCGAATGAGTGTTTCTGATATGATAAAAAATAGATAGGACGGTGCGGACATGATTACGCGTGAATGTGTGATTCATCGTATTTATGAGCTCTGCGACGAACATAGATGGACGATCAACGCATTGGCACGGAACGCTGGGGTTTCTCCGACAACCATTAAGAACATTCTGAATGGCGCCAGTCAGAACCCTGAAATTATTACAATCAAATTGCTTTGTGATGGATTCGGTATCACCCTTTCAGATTTTTTCAGCACGCAGTATTTCCGTGAGTTGGATCAGGAGCTAATATAATATGGGCTGATTGAGGGAGAGGCCGGTTTTAAAGAATATCTGAAGATGCAGAATTACACCGACGATCTGGCGCATTTGGAGAGCAAGTATGGGCCGCCGGATGGGCGTCTGTATCTGGCATACTGTGATAACGAGCCGACGGGCTGCGTTGGACTGAAAAGGCTTGGTGAGGAAAGCTGCGAAATGAAATGCCTCTATGTCAGGCCGAAATTTCGAGAAAAACGCATCGGAAGCGCTCTTGTTCAAAGGATTACCAGCGACGCGAGGGAGATTGGCTACCGGCACATGCTTTTGGACACGCTTCCCTTTTTGCAAAGCGCGATTCGATTATACCGGAAGCTGGGCTTTTATGAGATCGAAAGCTATAACGATAATCCCATCGATTCCTCGGTCTACATGAAGATGGATCTGTAAACGTCGATTGAGAAAGGAGCAGAGAACGTTGTCCATTCGAATCATACCGGCGCTGCCCGAGCACGCGGAGGGGACCGGCTATGTGCATTACACGGCTTGGGAGAAAACCTATCGAGACCTTATGCCGGACGGCTTCCTGGACGGACGTTCCCTGGAAAAATGCGTCGCGCTTTCCAAGGATTATCCGAATGCGCGGTTGGTTATGCTAGATGGAGAAAGGGTCGTGGGCTTCGCGTGCTATTATGATCAGGCGCGTGATTTTACAGGCAGGACGAACGAGGCATCCGAGATCGCCGCGCTTTATCTGCTCAGGAGCTATCAGGGCCGCAGATATGGAAGGACGCTGATGGAAAAATGACTGGGCCTGCTGCCCCTTCGGTGAGTGATTCTGTATGTGCTTCAGGGCAATGAAGGGGCGGCTTTTATCGACATATGGGCTTTTGCGAAACCGGAAAAACGCTCAGACAGGAGACCGGCTTCGGAGAAATATGCGAGCTGGAAATGATGCTGGAGAGAAGCGCGTGAAGGCTCAGGCAAACGGCAAAATAAGAAGGAAAACGGAGGCGGATGAAGATGTGTACAAGCCTTGCGATGAAGACGCGCGATTTTTATTTTGGACGCAATCTGGATCTGGAATATGATTTTGGTCAGCGGATGGTGATCACACCACGGAAGCTTCCGGTCGTTTTTCGCAGGGCGGGGGAAATGAAGAGCCATTATGCGATGATTGGAATGGCGAGCGTTGTGGACGGCTACCCGTTGTACGCGGAAGCGGTAAACGAGAAGGGGCTTGGCATCGCTGGACTCAATTTTCAGGGCAGCGCCTATTATTCGCCTCAGGAGGCAGAGGGAAAAGCGAATGTGTCGCCCTTTGAACTGGTGCTGTGGGTGCTGGGACAATGCGCCACCGTCGCGCAGGTTAAGGAATTGCTTGAGAAAACCCATCTGATCGCGCTTCCATTCAGCGGGGATATACCGCTCGCGACGCTACATTGGCATATCGCGGATCAGGAAGGCTCGATAGTCCTTGAGAGCACGCGCGAGGGAATGAAGGTCTATGATAATCCCGTTGGGGTGCTGACAAATAATCCGACATTTGACTTCCAGATGATGAACCTCAATCAATATCTCAGTCTTACTCCGACGAAGCCCGAAAACCGATTTTCCCAGAAAATCGGACTTGCACCCTTTGGAACGGGAATGGGTGGACTGGGACTGCCCGGCGATTTCTCGCCGGTTTCCCGCTTTGTGAAAATCGCGTTTTTGAAGCTGAATTCACAATGTGACGGAGATGAGGCAAGCGCCGTTTCACAGTTTTTTCACCTTTTAGACGCGGTCGCGATGCCCAAAGGAAGCGTTGTCCTTGACGACGGAAAATGCGAGACGACCCGATATTCCTGCTGTGTCAATGCAAGCAGGGGGATTTTCTATTATAAAACCTATGGCAACAGCCAGCTTACCGCCGTGGACATGTACAGAGAGAACCTCGACGGTACGGAATTGAGCCTTTTTCCGTTGGCGTTGAAGCAGCAAATCGCTTGGATAAATTAAAAAATGGGGGTCGGCGTGCTTTTGCGTCGGCCCCTCAGATATGCTGTCACCAGGTCGCCTTGCTGGCGGTCGTCACGGCGCTCTGGTGATCCGGATCGACCTTTTTGCTGCCGTGGGTCATGCTGTTTTTGAAATGAATACAGAAATGGCCGTCGAAGCTATTGGAGGAAATGGTCGTGGTGCCGTGAGGCATGCCATTCATGGAGGCGGCGTATACATGACCGTTGTAAAGGACGAGGATTGGACGGCGCGTCCAACTCCAGGAACCTCCGTAAATGCTTTTCATAGTGGCCGCGTCATTGGCGGTACGTGGCTCCGCGTCCAGATGGTTCGCGCCTGACCAGCGCACAGCTTCAAAGGTCTTGCCGGTTTTGACGTCCTTGATCGTGAAACGCGCGTTTTTGGGAATCACGCTGGTGACCTTATCGGCAAACCAGTCGAGGACCTCGGTTTTATAGGTTTTCGTGGAGGGCGTGGAGACATTGGCCACGTTGCCGAAAATCACGCGGATGGTCGCCGCGCCCGCGATCCCGTCATCCTTCATGCCGCGCTTCTTCTGAAAGCGCTTGACAGCCGCCGAAGTGGCTTCCCCGTAAACCCCGTCGATGGATCCGGAGTAGTAACCAAGACATTCCAACGCCTGCTGGAGCTTAACCACGTTTGTTCCGCTGTCGCCTTCCTTGCTGGTGGCAGGAGCGCTTCCGATTTCGGAAATGCTGTCGACCGTCGGATATTTGGATAAAACAGAGGTATCGCTGGGATCGGGCTGAGTCGTCAGGCTGGTCTTGCTACAGCTTCCAAAGATGCTTGTGACGGTCGCGGTTCCGGCATAGCCGTCCGCCTCAAGCCCATGATCGTTCTGATACGCCTTTACCGCCGCCGCCGTTCCGCTGCCATAGACGCCGTCGATCTTGCCGTCATAATAGCCCAGAATATCCAGCGCCTGCTGAAGCTTCTCCACATCAGCGTTTTCATCTCCGACGCGCATCAGCCCTGGGGCGCTTCCCAGCGCGTTGATTCTGCTTGCCGTGCTTTCAGAGGAAGAGCTTGATTTGCTCACATATTTTTTCATCATATAGCCGGTATAAATGCCGTAGCGCACCTTGTACCAATCTCCGGAGGTGGAAAGAATGGTTACCTTCTCCCCCTGCGGTACGGTTTGAAGCGCGCGGGAGGATTGATCATCCGTTGAGCGGAGGACGACCTTGGAGGTCGTAACGCCGCTGCTTTCGGCATACGCGGCAGGGACAAACGAAAGAAAAAGCAGAGAAAAAGCGAGCATGAGGCAAAAGACGGCCTGCAATGCGCTGGATTTTTGAAAGCGCTTCATAGTCATACGTACCTCCTTGGAGCACACACATCACAAGATGCGTTGGATTCAATACAAGCATAATATATTACGAAATAATTAAAAAGTCAATTCAAAATTATTAACTGTTACATAATCGCCGCAAGCCCAGATTCAGGGATTTTGATATCTTTTCAGCAAAATTGGGGAAACTATTGACGAAAACGGAAATGAAGATTAAACTGTGTAGGTGTTCATTGTTCATTCATAATTTCTTTATGGACACGCTCAATTCTGGTTAAGGGGTTCATTTTGTATGAAGGAAATCAACGGTACCATAACGCTGGCCTATGTGGAGGAGGACAATCGTCAGCGCGTCATCTTCCGCGTCGTTCCGCTCTGTACCCGTGAAGGGTGCGTTTTTCACGGTGGCGCGGAGGAATTTCCGGACGAGGGAAGCCTTCGAGTCGTTCCGGATAAGCGGGAACAAAGCACATTCAAGGAAAGGATGCGTGCCATAGGCAATCTGTGCGCCATTCAGCTTCTAAGCGAGGGCAAGGAACTGATGAAGGTTCGCCAGAATCGCAACTACGCGCCGGAGCAGGGGGAAAGGAATCAGCTGGCGATTTATTCGGACGTGATCTGTGAATTCACCGAGGAGGGCTGCTTTGAGGTCGTAGAGCAGGGGGCGGATACCTCTGCCGTCTTGACAAACAGGGTGTTGGTTCACAAAAATAAAATGTTGTATGGTCCCATCGAAAAGGAAAACGCGACGACGATCGACGGGCTCAAGCCTTTTGGAAACGATCGTTTTTTGTTGCATACGGTTGAAACGCCGGCATTGGGCAGGCATTTGATTTACTGGGATCCGGAGGCAACGCTCAATTGGCGGCAGCGCCGCAACAGCCTGCGCCGCAGGGAGCATGGCGTCTCGGACGAGGCGGGCGAGAGCGTAGCCGTAAAGCCGGAGAACGTAAAGACAGCGGAAGAGAAGACGCAGAAGGAGCGCAAGGTGGATCCGGTTACGCGCCGTGCGGAGCGTGCCGAGGAGATTTTGCGCATGGAGGAACAGAAGGAAAAAAAGGCGGAAAAGGCTGAGACGGCTTCCGCAACATCCCCCGCCGCACAGGGCGCCGCGAAGGAGGCGGAGACGCCGCTGCCGATTGGGGCCAAGCTGGACATTCTTGACAACGCTCTTCCTTTTGAACAGCAGATTTCCCGGCTCGCTCAGCCGCTGAGCGAGGGAGCGAACCGTCTGACGGATGACGTGCCGGTGGCCGAGGAGGAAGCGCCGCAGACGGTCGCGCATTTTTCGGGCACTCCGCTGAACAAGGTTGGAGGCAAGATCACCCGCACGAAGAACAAGCCTGACAGCATGCATCATGTGGTGGAGCAGCAGATTCGTCGCCAACGCGATGAGGTGATGGGGACGGAAATGGGCAGCGGCACCTACGCGCTGATCGAGAATCCCATCGAAACACTTCGGGATTGCGTGGAATATATCTGGCAAAACGCCGATATGCGGCGTCAGGCGCTTGAGGTGCTGATGGAGAATGAAACGTTTACCTCCGATGTTGCCGACGCGCTGCGCAGCGGCGGAATCAACCTGCATGCGTCCGCGGCGGCGGAAGAGCAGCTGGCCGAGATCGAGGCGGATCGTATCAGTCTTCTGATGCAGCTGGAAAACGCAAAGGCAAATGAAAAGAAATTTCGCGAGGACGCGATTGCCTCCTTGTCCCAGAAAAAGCGCGATGAGGCCGAGCGCCTGAAGCGCGAGGTCAAGCAGCTTGAGACGACGCAGAAAAAGCTTACGGAAGCCGCGAGGGTTCTGAGCGAAGGAAGCGCCGCGCAGGTGACGGACTTTCTCGCAAAGGAGATAAGCTGTCTGAGCGGCGCGGGGGAACGGCATGTGCTGCTTTCGCCGGTGCTGGGCCAGAGCTACACCCAGCAGGAGCTGTCCGAACGGCTGCGCGTCCATATGAACGACAGCGGCTTTGGCATGAACGAGGATGAGGCGACAAGCCTCCTCATCAGCTTTGCGCTGCTTGACGCGATCTGTCTTCGTGCCCGCACGCTCCCTGACGCGCAGCTCTTTGCCAACGTGCTTTTGGAAAGCTTCGGATTGCAGAGCGTCAGCGCGACGATTTCGCAGGGCGCGTTCGTGGAAATGGTGAGCCTGCTCGCCGAAGATACGCGCCGTACGCCTACGGTAACGGTTCAGCCGCTTGGAACGGAAACCATGTCCGTATATGGACATAAGACCATTTTCCTCTGCGATGAAAGCATATCTCTCGCTGATACCTATCTGCCCTGCCCCATTATCAACGTACCCGGGATGCTCAGGCGCGGCTTCGGACGCTCGCAGGAATGGGAGGCGGTAGCGCCGGCGTCCCTTTCGTCCTTCGCGGCCATTCGCGCGGACGCCCAGCCCATTCTTGGGGAGGCCGAACGGTGGTTTAACGAGCTCAAGCGCGTTCTGTCCCAAGCGGAGCTGGCCATGCCGGACGCGATAGCCGTCAGCATGCGCCGCTTCATCGAGGTCGCTTCCCGCAAGGTGCGCGGCGGCTTCTTGGCGGCCGCTGATACGGCCGCGAGCCATTGGGTAGTTCCGATGATCCTTTTGAACAAGCGCGATCCCGCCATTGTGGCGGAGGCGCTGGCGGGTTTGCCGCATACGCTGAACCTGTTGGGAATCCGGTAAATAAAACCACAAAGGAGGATTTATCATGTTGGAATTCAAGTTTGACACTCAGCTGTTGATTGAGGGAACCGGCCTGGATGAGGACGTCATCAACGATTATATCCGTACCAATATCAAGGGAGACTGCCTTCTGGCCGTGGGGGATGACGAGCTCATCAAGATTCACTATCATACCAACGAGCCGTGGCAGGTGCTGGAATACTGCGCGACCCTCGGCGACATCCATGATATCGTTGTGGAAAATATGGAGCGTCAGTCCGACGGACTGGGAGGCTGAGAAACCACAGGCGAGGCTTTTACGTAGACGTTTGCCGGTTGGCGGATCGCGTGGACGCCATTTTTCCAAAGGAAAGAACGGACGTTTTCGATTTTCCCTGAACCGGCTCCAAAAGGATTTGGCTTCTTTGATTTTGCTTGGAAACTTGCAGCTTCATCAGAGGCCGGATCCTTTTTGCTTTTCCATTGCCAATACGCTCAAACGCGAGCGTATGCTTGCAACAAAGGAACATATGGACTATAATAAACAATGTATGCTTATCCATAAGGAGGTTTTCTGATGCAACAGACTCCTGCGAAACGAACCGCATTTTATCTGTGGCTTCTTTTATACATGTTTCTGGCGCTTGCGCTGCGGTTGGTTACGTTTGTGCCGCTGTTTGCGCTCAAGGTGTTTCCCGAGGGCTCGACGCTCACGTATCTCGCCGTGCTTTGCCCGCTTCTTTTGATCTTTGTTGTTTTGCCGCTCAGGTATTCCTTTGCGGACGCGCTGGTGCAGCGTCAAGGAGAGCGCTGCTTCCGTCTGGAAGACGCCTTTTCCTTTGCGGATTATGGCGAGAAGCTCTCGCAAAGCGTGACCCACGCGGTGCAGGTGTTCAAGTGGGGAATTCCCTTGATCGCGATGCTGGCCTATGCTTACTACCAATACGAGACGATGGACTTCGTCACGCTGTTTAAGAGCGTGACAGCGCTGGGCAAGGGATTGACGGATGGATGGTGTGCCGTCGCCAATTTCTTTACCGGCTTGTTTGGCGGCGAGCCGCTCGTCTCAGACGGTGGGCTGGACGAGGGACTGCTGGTGATTGCCGGGGCGCTGGCGATTGGTGTTTTGCTTTGGCTATATGGCGCGGTGCGCAACAGCGCCGCCCGTTTTATCTGGGTGACGGCCTCGCGTGAGGATCGCTCCCCCCGCAAGGAGACACGACGCGGCCTACGTGGCCGTCGTCTGCGGCAGCTCGGCGTCGCTCTGATCAACCTTGTTTTGTGGGCCCCGTTTTTGTTGGTAGTGCTCTATGTTCTCAAGGGCGTCGTGAGCGAGGCTGCCAGTCAGATGATGCTGGTTCTTACCCAGCGCAGCCTGCCCGCGATTGACTTCGCGTCCGCCGGATGGCCGCTTGCCTTGGGATTCCTGTTCCTTTACATGCCGCTTTTGCCGATTCGCCGCATTCGGACGGCCGCGTTTGCGACGCGCCGCCGCGCGATGCCCGCCAACGCGCAGAAGAAAAACGTTTGCTCGACGGAGCTGTAAGCATGATGCGTCTGGACAAGTTCCTTTCTTTGAGCGGCGAGCGAACCCGAAGCGAGGCGGCGCGGGCCGTGCGCGCGGGACAAGTACGCGTCAACGGCATAATCGCGCGGGATCCCGCGATGAAGGTATCCACGGATGACTTGGTGACGCTGGGTGGGGCGATTGTGCGGGATCAGACATATCAATATTATATGATTGATAAACCGGCGGGCGTGCTGACGGCCGCCCGTGACAGTCGGGCGCGGACGGTGATGTCGCTTTTGCCCGAGGCGCTTCTGAGACGGAAAGTCCTGCCGGTTGGCAGATTGGATAAGGACACCACAGGGCTGCTCCTTTTGACAAACGACGGCGCCATGGCGCACGCGCTGCTTGATCCGAAGCGGCATGTGTGGAAACGATACATCGCCTCTGTGGAGGGACGCATTGATGAGGCTGACGTATCGGCCTTTGCGCAGGGAATGAAGCTATCCGATTTTGTCGCCAAGCCGGCGGAACTGAAGATCCTGAGCGCGGATGATGAAGAAAGCACGGCCGCCGTCGAACTGCATGAAGGAAAATTCCATCAGGTTAAGCGCATGTTTGCCGCATGCGGTCATGAGGTCAAAACGCTGCACAGAGCCGCTTTTGGGCCTCTTAGTCTGCCCGAGAACATGCGTGCGGGCGAGTGGCGGGAGCTGACGGAGAAAGAGGTCGCGGCCTTGAAAGCCGCGGCGGCAAAACCAAGTCAAGAGGATTAGAGATGCGAAACCATTCCGAGCATTATTACACCGCCGAGCCGCAGAGCGCGCATAAGCCTGCGGAGGTACGCTTTTCCTATCGGGGAAACGATCTGGTTTTCGCGACGGACAGCGGCGTTTTTTCGCGCACGGAGCTTGATCGCGGCACCGAGGTGCTTCTGTCCGCACTGCCGGAGAAAATTTCCGGCCCTGTGCTGGACATGGGATGTGGCTATGGCGCGATCGGCGTGGCCGTGGGAAAAAGGCAGATAAATGTGACGATGGCGGATATCAATCGGCGGGCGTGCGGACTCGCGCGGGATAACGCGAGAAGGAACGGCGTTGATGCCGAGGTCGTCGAGAGCGACGGTTATCAAGCGTTGACGGGCAGACGTTACGCGCTTATCCTGCAAAATCCTCCGATCCGCGCCGGAAAGGCGGTTATCTATCGGATGTTCTCTGATGCGGCGCATTGCCTTCTGGAGGGAGGCGAACTGTGGTTGGTTATTCGCAAGCAGCAGGGGGCTCCGTCGGCAATGAGCTATTTGAAAACCCTGTTTGACGAGGTTGAGGCTGTGGAAAAGAAGAGCGGATATTGGGTGCTTAGGTGCCGAAGCCCAAAGCAAATAGATGGAGGGGATACAAATGAGGTATGACGATGCGTTTTTCGACGAGGAGGTCGAACGCCGGGGCACAGCGTGTGAAAAATGGGATGGCTTGATGAAGCGGGAGAGCCGTGTGACAAATCCGATGTGGGTCGCGGACATGGATTTTCGCTGCCCCGATGAGATCAGGGAGGCGCTTGTGACGCGCGCCGCGCATCCCATCTATGGCTATACGGAGCAGACGAGATCGGCGGTTTGCGCGATGCTGGACTTCATACGCAGGCGTCACGGACTTGACCTTCATGAAAATGAGCAGACGATGCTGCCCTGCGTGGTGACGGGCCTTCGCGCGGTGGTGCTTACGTTTACCAGGCCAGGGGACCGAATCATTGTCCAGCCGCCCGTCTATGGCCCCTTTTATGCGGCCGTACAGGATAACGGGCGTGTGACGGCGGAATGTCCGCTTCTTCGGGACGATGCCGGACGCTACACCATGGATTTGGCGGCCGTGGAACGCGCGTGTCGGGAGGGCGCGAAGGCCATGTTCCTCTGCAACCCACACAATCCCGTAGGACGCGCGTGGACACGGGAGGAGCTTTTATCGCTTTGGCGGGTGCTCGCTAGGTATGACGTTCTCCTGATTTCCGATGAGATTCATGAGGATTTCGTCTATGAACGCGACGCGTTTACGCCGATGCTCCGGCTGGTTGAGGCATCCGACGCGAGGCTTGTCTCACTCACCAGTGCCAGCAAGACCTTTAATTTAGCGGGTTTGCAGCAGGCTGCAGCGTTCAGCCGGAATCAGGCGCTGCTGAAGGCGATGACGGATACGATGCGCAACGTGGGTGTGGTGCAGGGGAATATTTTCGCCATGATCGCCACGGAAGCGGCGTTTACGCATGGGGATGCCTGGCTGGACGCGATGCTTGCTTACATTCGGAAGGGCGAGCGGATTCTGCGCGTCGAGCTGAGCAAGCGCATGCCCAAAGCGGTGCTTTCTCCGCTGGAGGCCACCTATCTGGGCTGGCTTGACCTGCGCGCCTACGGTCTCTCTACGGAGGAATGGATGGAGCGCTGTCGCGAGGCGGGCTTGGAATTGACCCCTGGCACGTTTTTTGGAAAAGAGGCGGGGGAGGGCTTTATGCGTATCAACCTCGCTTGCCCGCACAGCCGTGTGCTGAGGGCTGCGGAGCAGCTTGAAAAGGCCCTTCTGGGTTGAAAAGATCATGAGAGGATGGGGAACATGGAAGAACTGAGCAGTATCATCGAGGGTTTGCGCGATGAGATGACGCAAACCCTGATCCGTTGGATCAGGGTACCGAGCGTAAAAGGAATGCCTGAGGCGGGCGCTCCCTTCGGAAGAGAGGTGCGGCGCGCGCTCGATATGGCGCTTGAGGATGCCAAAAGGATGGGCTTTGAAACGCGGAATTTTGACGGCTATGCCGGAGATGTGCGTATGGGCCCGTTGGGCGTGGAACCGTTGGCCATCCTGGCGCATTTGGACGTGGTCCCTGCAGGCGATGGCTGGAAGGTTGACCCCTTTGGCGCGGTCATCGAGGGCGACAGAATGTATGGGCGCGGCACCTCGGATGATAAAGGCCCCGCAGTCGCGGCACTGTATGCCATGTATGCGATGAAAAAGGTGGGCATCCCCCTCAAGCGGGAGATTCGCCTGATCCTTGGCTGCGATGAGGAAAGCGGCTGGGACTGCATGAGGTATTACATGGAGCATTGCGACATGCCCAAAACTGGTTTCAGTCCGGACGCGAGCTACCCCGTCATCAATACCGAAAAGGGCATGCTGCATTTGAGCCTGCGCGGCGCTTATGCCTCGGATGGATTGAAAGTTAGGGAGATCAGCGTCGGTGAGCGCTGCAATGTGGTGTCTGGCATGGCGACCGCGCTGGTTGAGGACAACGGCGCTCTCTGCGAGAGGGTGAGGCGGTTGGCCGAAGAAAAGCATCTGCGGGTGGAAGCCGCGCCTCAAGCGGACGGAACGGTGCTCCTCACCTCCACGGGCGTGCCGGGCCATGCGGCTTATCCCGAAACGGCGATGAACGCGCTGGGTCAACTTCTGGTTGCGCTTGGCGGATTGGGCGTTACGGGCGCGCTGAAAACGGTGACCGACCGCGTCGGTATGGAATATGACGGACTTTCTTTGGGGGTTCGCTGCAAGGATGAGACGAGCGGCCCGCTGACCTGCAATCTGGGTATTCTGCGCTACAACGAGAAGGAAGGCCTGTATGCGACGCTGGATATTCGCTACCCCATTCTGTGCGATCATAAGGCGCTTGTGCGCTGCATCCGCGCGGCCTTGGCCCCCGAGGTTGACGTCAGCGTGGACGAACAGAAGGAACCCCATCACGTCGCGCCAAACAGCCCCTTGATCACGGCCCTGTTGGACGCGTATCATGAGATCACCGGCAGACCCCGTGAGTGCGTCGCGACGGGCGGAGGAACCTATGCGCGTGTGCTGGAGGAGGGCGTGGCGTTTGGCAGTGCTTTTCCGGAGGACGAGGAGCTGGCGCACCAGGCGGGCGAGTATTTAAGCCTGAATGGTCTGATGCTCAATCTCCATATCTTCGCGCGGGCGATCGAAAAGCTGCAAAATTGAGAGGACAGGGGCACGGCAAGAGGAAATTTGCTAGCGCCCCTATTCTTTTGATGATAGAAAGCCAGGAAAAAAATGAAGAACTTTGAAAGGCAGAACAGGCTTCTTTCCCTGTGCGGCTTGAACTGTGGATTGTGCCGGATGTATATCGGCCACCTCTGCCCAGGCTGTGGAGGCGGCGAGGGGAACCAGTCCTGCAAAATAGCCAGGTGCAGCTTAGGACACGGTAGTGTGGAATACTGCTTTCAATGTGCGGAATACCCCTGTGAGAAATATGAGCATGTGGATGATTTCGATTCCTTTATTACGCATCGTCGTCGAAGGGCGGACATAGAAAAGGCGAGGAGGATCGGAATAGACGCCTACAACGGGGAGCAGATTGAAAAAGCAGAGCTTTTAAAGGAATTGCTGGAACGCTTTAACGACGGCAGAAAAAAGACGTTCTTCTGTCTGGCTGTTAATTTGCTGGAAGTAGAGGACATCAAGGCGGCCATCACGCATGCATCGGAGATTTATCCGAGGGAAGAAATGTCAAAAGAAAGAAGCAGCTATGTCACCTCGCTTCTTGAAAAAATCGCCGCTGAAAAAGGAATTTCGTTAAAAATGAGAAGAAAAAGATGAGCGTTTGCTCATGTCGATGTTAGGTAAAAGGGCGGCTCCCAAACGGAGCCGCCCTCAAAATAGTGATGCTCTTAACCGAAGTAACGCTTGAGCAGACCGTCAAAGCCCTTGCCGTGGCGGGCCTCGTCCTTGCACATCTCATGCACGGTGTCATGGATGGCGTCCAGGTTCAGCTGCTTGGCCAGCGTGGCCAGCTCCTTCTTACCGGCGGTAGCGCCCCATTCGGCCTCGGCGCGCAGTTCCAGGTTCTTCTTGGTGGAAGGGGTAACAATCTCGCCAAGAAGCTCAGCGAACTTCGCTGCATGCTCGGCTTCCTCCCACGCGTAGCGCTTGAAGGCCTCGGCCACTTCCGGATATCCGTCGCGATCCGCCTGACGGCTCATCGCCAGATACATACCAACCTCGGTGCACTCGCCGGTGAAATTCTCACGCAGTCCCTCGAGAATGCGAGGATCGCAGCCCTCGGCAACGCCGATGCGATGCTCGTCGGCATATTCTTTATTGCCGCCCATCTGCTCAAACTTGCTCTTGGGAGCTTTGCACTGAGGGCAGAATTCAGGCGCCTCGGGTCCTTCATAAACGTAGCCGCACACCTTGCAAATCCATTTCATACTGAATGTACCTCCTAAAAAGTTTGCTTTATTGAACGGTTTGGAGCGGTTTCCCAACTCACGTTCTAAGTATACCCCACTTGGGGCAAAAGTGAAACATGTAATTTGAAAAAAGTTTTGGATACGGCGCTTCACAAGCCGTGAAACCTTATTCTTCACAAGAAAAAACGGCTCCCTGAAGACGCTTCAAAGGAGCCGGAAAAAACGCAGGAGAGCTATTTTTGCAACTCCTTGAGCAAGGCATCTTCCATGCCATCCACCTCACACAGCGCGTCATGGCGCACAGCCAATTCACGCAGTTCGCGAACCTGCTTGGGTATAGGAACGCCGGAGAGGGCCTCCAGCCTTTCGGAGCATTCGAAGAAATCCATGTTTTCGACCGCCTCTCCGCCCAGGAGGCTGCGCACGACGTCGGAGGCAAATTTATATGGGCTGGCCGTGGAGACGAGCACGGCAGGGGTGCGGTCGTTGGTTTCCCTGCGATATTGATCGAGAACGTGCGCGCCAACGGCGGTATGCGGATCCATCACATAGTGCGTGCGTTCGTAGAAACGGCGAATCTCATCCGACGTCATATTATCATCGGCATAGCCCGCCCAGAAAATCTTTTTCAGCTCGAGAAGGCGCTGTGCGCCGATGGAGAAGCTTCCACTGGAGGAAAGCTGCTCCATCCAGGTCCGCACCAGCGCGCCGTCGCGATCCGCGCATTCATAAAGAAGGCGTTCCAGATTTGAGCTGACAAGAATGTCCATACTGGGGGACATCGTCTTAAAGAAGGTGCGGTGCGTATAATAGGTGCCGTCCGCAAAAAAGTCCGTCAGGACGTTGTTGCGGTTGCTGGCGCAGATCAGACGGCGGATGGGCAGCCCCATGCGCATGGCATAATAGCCGGCAAGAATGTCACCGAAATTTCCGGTGGGCACGACAAAGTTTATATGCTGTCCCATACGCAGCACACCGCGGTTTACAAGATGGGTGTAGGTTGTAAAATAATATACGATCTGAGGAGCCAGACGTCCAAAGTTAATGGAATTGGCCGAAGAGGGAAGCTTACCCAGCTTGTCCATCTTTTCATGGAAGCTCGGATCGCTAAAGAGCTTCTTCACACCGGTCTGCGCCTGATCAAAATTGCCCTTCACCCCGATCACATGCGTGTTTCCACCGCCGGTGGTAAGCATTTGCAGCTCCTGTACGCGACTGACGCCGCCATGAGGATAAAACACCGAGCAGCTTGTACCGGGAACGTCCTTGAAGCCCTCCAGGGCCGCCTTGCCGGTGTCCCCGCTGGTAGCGACGATGATGCTGATTTCACGCTTTTCTTCGTTCTTTGCCGCCGCGAGGCTGATCAGATGAGGAAGCAGCTTAAGCGCGATATCCTTGAAAGCAAGTGTGGGACCGTGGAAAAGCTCCAAAACATGGATGCTGTCGCCGAGATCCCGCACGGGCGCGATGGCGGGATCATCCCAGCTGTCGGAGGAATAGGCCGCGTTGACCGAAGCTTCGATCTCAGAAATGGAGTAATCCTCCAGAAAATCACGCAGGATACGCGCTGCCTGCTGCTGATAGCTTTTGCCGCAGAGGGCCGCCAGACGTTCGAGAGAGAGCTGAGGGAACATGCTGGGTACGTACAGACCGCCGTCCTTCGCAAGCCCCCACAGGATGGATTGAGAAGTGGTCGCGCAGGCGCCGCCTCGGGTAGAAAAAAGGGACATGCAATCACGCTCCTGAATCATGATGGGAACACCATCATCATACATGCTTTTCTCAGGGAAGTAAAGAGAGAAAAACAAAAAAAGGACGGTTCAAATGTTGAGTTACAATAGAGCGGTAACATCGGGTATAGAAAAACAGAGAGACAAGAGGCAGAATAAAGTAGCGACACCCATTCCACTTAGAAAGGACTCTCTGCAATGACAAAGATAACAGAAGAAGCCCCGTTTCGTCAACGGATGATGAAATATTAAGAGCATCATGGAGCAGAAGACACGGCAAACCGGTATCGTGTGTGCAGGAAAACGGTATGGAAATGGAAACAGCGGTGGGATGGAACGGCTGAGAGCCTGGAAGAACACAGCCGAAGGCCGCATAAATTTCCTCGTGCGCAGGAGCGATGGGAAATCAAGCTGGTCAAGCGAATGCGAAAGAAGTATAATACTAATTTTTGATTAAACAGTTTAAAAAAGCGTTCGAAATATGGTATAATGTGTCTGGGTGATGAAAAATGTCTAGCAGATACAAATTCGGAGAAGAAGAAGTCAATA
>CAYQCL010000047.1:0-15026 GCA_964416065.1 uncultured Oscillospiraceae bacterium
AGTGAGGCCAAGCGAGCCGCCCTCACTGACCATATTTTTTTGCTCTGTTTTATGCTATACTTTGGACTTTACACAGAATTTGGGATATACCTAAATGATCCGCTCGTTACGATAAAATTCCTCTTTGTTTAGTGGAATTCCTTCACGAGCCTTAACCAGTAGTGTCTGGTACTCGATTTGCGCATTCCTTGCAGCATAGATACGTCTTGGGTATATGCATTGGCTGCGAGAGCGCCGGGCACATCCGTTACAGACGAAGGGGGCTTTCAGCAATAACGGGCAGGTTTCCTCAGTTTTAACGAAGCCATTTCTGTGGATCGCTGAGTGGTGATTTACCTCTCGGAATATAGTGGTAGGACTTTTTACCAATTTTTTTCGCTATGGTCTTAAAGGTCATTCCCTTGCTTAGGCATTCCTGGATTTCAATTCGTTCCTGTTGGCTCAGATGCTTGTTTTTTTGTTTCCTTTTCCATTCAGTCTGAGACCTCCTTTTCCAGACTTAATGCTACCTCTTTTTCCTTCACATACTAAATGCATCTTCTAAACGCCACTGTTGTATTTACTTTGGAAATTCACTTTTTACATTTCCCATCCCATTCAAACCAAGGAACGCCCTTCCATCTCAATTGAAACTGTGCTATAATAAGCTGTTGCTTTTTATGCGCCCATACGCATAGGCGACGGAAGGGATGGAAGCGCCTGTGGAACCGGTCATTCTGGCGTCGCAATCACCCAGGCGGCGTGAATTGCTTTCGCTTTACGGCATACCCTTTGTGGTGGAGCCGTCTCAGGCGGATGAGGGGAATGCCGTGGGAACGGGCGATCAGCGCGTGCTCACGCTGGCAAGGCTGAAAATGCGAGAGGTGGCGGAGCACCATCCGGGACGTATGGTTCTTGCGGCGGATACGCTTGTATGTGTTGACGATGAGATCATGGGAAAACCTAAGAATGAAGCTGATGCTGTGCGAATGCTCCGGCTTTTGAGCGGCCGCACGCATGAGGTGCATACAGGCGTCTGTCTGTGCTGCGAGGATGGCCGCGAACTGTGTGACGTGGAAACAACACATGTGCATTTTATGCCGATGACGGACGAGAATATTCGCCGGTATGTGGCGACGGGTGAGCCGATGGACAAGGCGGGCGCATATGCCATACAGGGCGCGGCCGGCGTTTTCGTCAGCCGAATCGAGGGGAGCCCTTCGAATGTAATCGGGCTTCCTTTGGGGCTATTGACCCGTTTTTTCAGGGAAGCGGGTGTGGAGATCCTGGCATAGCGGGACGAAAACTGAGAAACTTCAGAAATGGGATGTGGATTTTCATGGGCTTTGTTGCGCATGACCTGGGCGTGGATCTCGGCACGAGCAATACGCTGGTCTATGTAAAGCATAAGGGCATCGCCATCAGCGAGCCAACCATTGTCGTGGTGGATTCCTCCAACGAACGCAAGGTGCGCGCCGTGGGTGACGACGCGAAGATCATGCTCGGCCGCACCACGGAGGGGGTCATGGCCGTTCGTCCCATGCGCGAGGGCGTGATCACGGACTTCGATATGACCGAGATCATGATCCAGTATTTTATGCGCAAGGCGATCGGCTCCAGCTATCTGGTGAAGCCGCGGCTGTTTTTGAGCTACCCGTGCTCCATCTCCGCCATTGAGCGTCGGGCTGTGGGAGAGGCGGCCAAGTACGCGGGAAGCCGGAAGGTCTATCTGGTGGAAAAACCATTTGCGGCCGCGCTGGGCAGCGGTCTTCCGGTGTTCGATGCCAACGGCTGCATGGTTGTGGATATCGGCGGCGGCACGACGGACGTCGCTGTGATTTCGCTGGGAGGCGTGGTTATCAGTCACTCCGTGCGCGTGGGCGGCGTTAAGATGGACGAGGCGGTTATCAATTTCATCAAACGCGAGTTCAATATTCTGATCGGCGACCGTACCGCCGAGGAGGTCAAGCTGGATCTGGGCTCGGCGCTGCCTCTTCGCGACGAGCGAAAAGCGCGCATCCGTGGCCGCGATATGGTCACCAATCTCCCTCAGACGACGGAAATTACCTCTACGCAAATCTATGAGGCGATCCATGAGCCCTGCCTGGCCATTCTGGGCGCTATCAAGTGGGTGCTGGAACGCACACCTCCGGAGCTGGCCGCCGATATAATGCACAACGGTATCTATCTGACCGGCGGCGGATCACTCCTGTATGGAATGGATCAGATGATCGCCAGCGAGTTGGGAATTCCGGTGCTGTTGGCCAAGGAGCCGATGGACTGCGCCGCGCTGGGCCTAGGCAATATTATTGAGAACTTTGAGCTGCTGCAGCACTTGGGTCGCACCAGCTTCCTCAAGCAGTTCTAAGGTTGGAGGGCGAGCATGAAGCTGAAGGTACCCAAAACCGAACGCAAGCGCTCAACGGACAGCCGTCTGAAGCGCGTACTGCGCCGCACGGTCATCGTTCTTCTGGTCGTGGCGCTGCTTGGCCTGGCGGGCACGCATCTGTTTTCGCTCATTACGGGCAATGAGCTCCTGGCCGTGCCAGAGGATGGTGTCGCCACCGTACTCACACCTATTCAGAGAGGGTTTTCCGCCGCAGTGGACTGGGTTGTGGACTACCTTTATACGCTCAAGCTGCGGTCTCGCCTCGAATTGGAGTATAACAATCTCAAGCAGGAGAACGAGCAGCTCGTATATGACGCGATGCTGGTGGAGGAATTGCAGTACAAGCTCAGCGTCTATGAAAACCTGTATGACGAAATCTCCGTTAACGAAAGCTTGAATCCGCTGGTCGCGACGGTAATCGGACGTGAAAGCGGCAACTATTTTTCGGTCTTTACCATCAACAAAGGCTCCAACGACGGCGTTCAGGATTACATGGCAGTGACCATGGATGGAGCGCTGGTTGGTTATACGTATAACGTGACCACCACCAAGAGCACGGTTCGTACCATTATCGACAGCGAGGCCTCGATCGCGGGCCTGATCTATTCCTCACGTGACCAGGGCACTGTTCGCGGAACCCTGGGCGTGGACGGGACAGCCCTTTGCCGCATGTACTATCTTCCTGAGGACAACCTCCCCCGCCCAGGCGACCTGGTCGTTACCAGCGGCGTGGGCATGTCCTTTCCCAAGGGCATCCCGATCGGCACGGTGCGTGAGAGTACGCGCGGCATGGAGAGCAACAAGCAGTACGTCGTGATAGAGCCACAGGCGGATTTCCAGCATATTGAGTACGTCATTGTCCTTCGTTACCAGCCGGAGGCCGAGGCGGTGGAGGAGCGCGCGAGCAGCAACGATACCGTTGCTATCTCCACGCTGGATACGCCCAAGCCCGTGCCGACGGTTCAGATCGGCAGCGACTTCTACCAGCTCGCGCCCACACCCGAGCCTACGCCGGAGCCCACGCCCACGATTCTCGTCGCGGAGGATGGTAGCGAGGTGGTCATCACACCGGGTCCCACATCGCCCGATGCCGACGACAGCTATGAGTATCAGATTCCGTCAGGAAGCGCGGTTACGGATAACAGCTATGGCTTCACCCTCGCGCCCACAGACACGCCCACGCCCACGCCGCCCCCGCTGGATCTCTCGGTGGAGGATGATTGATCGTGATCAAGAAGCTTTTGAAGGTTTCCGTGCTCACACTGCTGGCCTACCTTTTGCAGGCGACGGCCGCGCAGCGGATAGCCATTGGCGGTGTCGCGCCCAACGTGGCGCTGGCCATTGTGGCGGTGGCGACGATTTGCTTGGGACGCAAATACACGTTTATGATGTCGCTCACGATCGGCTACCTGTTGGAAATCATGCTTCCTGCACTGGACTATATCAATCTGATCCTCTATCCCATCTGCGCGATGCTGGGCGCGCTTGTGTTTTCGGATAAGAGTGAACGCAAGATCGAGGAGGAGCGCACCGTCGGAAAGCGCAGCGGGCAATGGAATCCGCATTTGCGCACGCCGCTTTGCGCCGCTTTAAGCACGGCGGTGTTTGAGGGCGTCAATCTGCTCTACATCTATCTCAGCGGCGTGCAAATCGATTCATCCCATTTGGGACGAGCCGTTGGTGACGTGGCCTATACCATGGCGATTGCCGGAATTCTGCAATTTCCGATTCGCTGGTGGATGGGGACGTACAAGCTGCAAAAGGCCCGTTAACCCTTTTTGAACTGCATTGGAGGTGAAGGACGATGAAGAAGCGACGGAATACGTCGCAGGATCGCCAGGGCTACAATTTGGGCGCGCGTTATCTGGTATTTTTAGCTGTGGTTCTTGCTATGTTCGGCTATCTGATCAGCGGTATTTTTAACTTGCAGCTGGTAACCGGCGATGAATACACGGCCAGCGCGGATTCGCGCCGCACGACAACCATCGTTTTGCGCGGCAGCCGCGGCATGATTACCGACGCGGACGCGGTCATCCTTGCGCGAGATGAGGACATTTACAACGTGACCTTTTATCGTGACGCAAGTCAGAATAGTACGTCGGAATATGCCGAGTTTACGCAGTCCATTCTAGATACAATCGAAATCATAGAGAAAAATGGGAATGAACTGAGCGTGACCTCCTCCATTCAGCGAAACGAGGATACCGGCGAGTGGGAATTCAACTTTGGCAGCGGCGTGAGCGAATCGGTTTTGCAGACGCGCGAATCCCAGTGGCGAAGCAACAACTATCTGACCGCGACCAGCTATCCCACGGCGGAAATGTGCTTAAATCAGCTGAAAAAGCGCTATAAGATTATCAACACCGTTGAGGAGGGAGAGAAAAGAAGGGCCGCCTCCACCAGCGACACCTACGTGGACGATATCCTGATGGACGAGGAGACCATGCTCAAGGTCATGGCCGTCTTTTCCGAAATGCAGATGAACCTCTTCAACTCCCAGCCTATTGTGATTGCCCAGGACGTGCCCTACGAAACCGTTATTGAGATCGAGACCCGTTCCATGACGCTCCCGGGTATGGAAATCGCTATGGGCACACGACGGGTCTATCCACGAGGCACGCTTGCCGCGCAGGTGATCGGCTATATGGGCGCGATTCCTTCCTCTACAAAATGGGCCGAGCTTAAGGAAAAGGGCTATCAGTATTCCGATACCATCGGCGTGGACGGCGTTGAGGCGTCTATGGAGGATTGGCTTACCCAAAACAGCGATCTTCGTCAGGGCTATCGCGTTGTGGAACGCAACAGCGTGGGCAAGATTACACGCGAGCTTAGCTATACCGAACCAGAGGACGGCAACAACGTAAAGCTGACGATTGTGGCCAGCTATCAGCAGCAGGCTGAGCGTGCGCTGGCAGAGAACGTCGCTTCCACTCGCTCCGTTCAGGAGGGAAAGCTGATGGACGCGACGTGGCTGAGCAACAATAAGGATATCATTACGAGCCGAAATTGGGAAAAGTACCCGCTTTCGCTGGCCGAACGCGCCGCTATGATGGTTGTGGACATGGAGGGCCGCGTGCTCGCCATGGCGAATTATCCCACCTATGACCTAAACGCGCTGGTGGAGCGCGGCGAGGAAAGCCAGGCCATTCTGACCGATACACGAAATGTCCTTATGAATTACAATATCCACGCGCGCGGCACCCCCGGTTCCATTTTCAAGATGGTCTCCTCGCTGGGCGCGCTACTTGAGGGCGATTTGTATGTTGATGAGACCATCTCTGACGAGGGGCGTTTTACGCTGGTCACGAATGTGGTTGAGCAGGCGCCTAAGTGCTGGATCAGTGAAAGTCAGCGCTATCAGCATCAGAACCAGACAATCATCGAAGGACTGTCGCACAGTTGCAACTATTTCTTCTATACTCTCGGCTATCGCCTGGGCGAGACGCGCCTTTATCAATACGCCAGCGAATTTGGCCTGACAAGTAAAACCGGCGTTGATCTGCCGGGCGAGCTTCGTAGCGTGGTCGGCTGTCAGACGAGCCTGTACGATCCTGACAAAGCCATGGATGAGTCCTCACAGGATACTGCCGTTCCAATCATTGTGTTCAACTCCATCAAGAGTCATTTGCGCAATGAGGGCGCGAGCCGCAATATCACCTATGATGACGAGCGCTTAAACCGCTGCGTCAAGCGGTTGATGGACATGGCCGTGAATACCAACCAGAGCGACTGGCTGCTCTATATGCGTCCCATTCTGATGGAAGAGCTGAATATGACGCGTGATATGGTTTATACACAGAGCATTATCGGAGATACCTACAATTACCTGAACGATATCAAGTGGGGTCCTTCGCAGACAGTACAGGTCGCGATCGGACAGTCCATCACCGTTGTCACGCCGGCGGCGGTCAGCCGCTATGTCGCGGCACTGGGCAACGGCGGAAAGGTCTATAACCTGATGCTGGTGGACTCCATCACATCACCCGAGGGCGACATCGTCAGCCAGCGAACGCCAAGCCTGATGAACGAATTTGAGGGTGCCGAGAAATATCTGCCTTATATTCTCAAAGGCATGGAGGGTGTTGTTGATGAAAGCGGTACGGCCGCAAAGTATTTCCGCGGATGGGATTACAGAGAGCAGGTGTGCGCAAAAACAGGAACCGCTGAGGTCACGACGATAGACCTGGAAAACAACGCATGGTTCGTCATGCTTGCGCCTTATTCATCCGAGATGGTTGACGGCGTGCCAGTGATCACACAGACTCCGGAGATCGCCGTGGTTGTATTTATTCCGAGCGGATACAGCGGCGGCGAAGCCAGTATGGCCGCACGCGAGTTTGTGGGCTGGTATATGGATCAAAAGACGCTGAGGACGGAATCTAGCGTATTCCCGAGCGGTAATGAACTGGCCCCGTAATCGGATCGCTGAAAGGAAGTAAAAAGGATGAGTCAGGCATGGTTGGTAATATCCGGAAAGGGTGGCGTGGGCAAGTCTGCCGTTGCGTCAGCCTTGGGGATTGCGCTGGCAAGGCGAGGAATGCAATGCTGCTGTGTAGACAACGATAATGGCTTGCGCAATCTGGATATGCTTTTGAACATGCATGACAAGGTTGTTTATGATGTGCTTGACGTGATCCGCAAGGATTGCAAGCTCAAATACGCGCTGATCCATCACGCCACGCATGATGGCCTCAGCCTGTTGCCAGCCGCTCAGCTGGGCGGCGCGGGAGACATTGACGCGGATGATATGTGCCGTATCGTCAGGAAGCTGAAAAAGCGGGCGGCGTATGTGATTTTGGATGCTCCCGCCGGTATCGGGCGAGGAGTCAAAAATTTGATCCCATCGGCCGATCGCGCTTTGCTCGTTACCACGGCGGACGATGTGGCCATTCGCGACGCGGAAAGGGTTATCAGCCTGCTTGAGGAGGCGGGCAAGGGAAAGCCAATGCTGATCGTCAACCGGGTGATTCCCGAAATGGTGGTGTCAGGCGAGATGTACAGCCCGCAGACGGTGGCGGCGACGCTGGATGTGCCGCTTCTGGGATTCATTCCCGAGGATCGTTCCGTTATCGCCGCTGTCAACCGGCATGAAAGCTTTATGGATCAGGAGGGCCCTGCGCGGGAGGCGATGGAGCGCATCGCGCAGCGCTTTCTGGGCGAATTTGTTCCCATGCCGGCCTTTACAAAAAAACGCCGCGGTCTGCTTGGACGCCGGAGGCACAAGGGGCTTGTGTCAAAGGCATAAAGTTCCTGCTTTGGAGGTGACTGCTTGATATGATGCTTAATGAATCGCGCCGCTCAAGGGCGCATTTTGACCTTCCGCTGGTTATACTGGTGTTCGGCCTCGCGGCCTTTGGCGTACTGTGCGTATCCGTCGCGACCTTCAGCACGGCCTCGGAGACGGAGGATACGCTTCTGAACTACATCGTGGCTTCCTATTACGGCATGCGTCAGGCGATCTTTTTTCTGGTCGCGCCCATTGTCGTGGGGGTCATCACGTATTTTCCTCATGAGTTTATCAGAAGGCGGTCCATGCTGTTTTACTATGCGGCCTGCGGATTGCTGCTGATCGCTCTGGGCGGTCAGGCGGCGGGCGTGAAGGCGTGGATCGACATCATCTGGGGTTACACCATCCAGCCGTCGGAATTTGTAAAGCTGGCCTGTATCATTGTGACAGCCAAATATCTGGAGACGGACAGCGATCCGATGAGCAATATGCGCAGCGTTATGCGTCTGGCACTCCTGATGGGGATTCCGTGGGTGCTAACGCTGGCCCAGGGCGAGATGGGCAGCGTGCTGGTTATGATCTTCGTTTTTGGTGTGATGATGTACTTTGGCGGTATGCGCCTGCGCATCATGGGCGCGCTTGTCGCGCTGGGTGTGATTGCTCTGGCGCTTCTGTACGGCTATCTGGTCGCGAGTGGCTCGGACAGCTACCGTCTTGAGCGCATTCTGAGCTTTGTCGATCCCTCGCTGGTGGATGAAAGCGCGGTCTATCAGGTCACCAACTCCAAGATCGCTATCGGCTCGGGAGGCCTCAATGGCAGGGGAATGTTTGTGCAGGGCGCGTTCAGTCAGCTGGATTATGTGCCTGAGGACTGGACGGATTTCATCTTCTCCACCATTGGGGAAGCGTTCGGCTTTGTGGGCAGTGCGCTGGTGATCTTGACCTATCTGCTGATTATCCTGCGTATGCTATACCTCGCGCGCTATACGATAGACCGCTTTGGACAGATGGTCATTATCGGCGTCATGGCGATGCTTTTGTTCCATGTGTTTGAAAATGTCGGCATGACTACGGGGCTTATGCCGGTTACGGGCATTCCGCTTCCCTTCCTCAGCTACGGAGGAAGCAACCTAGTTACAAATATGGCGGGCATCGGTCTTGTACTGAACGTTATTAAGAATCGCAGCGTTTCGATGATGCCGGGAATTGCTCCGCAGACGTTGAATATGCGGAAGTGGTCGTCGCGTTAGTACGTACGCAGCGTTAGAAGAATTTACCGGTCGGGTTGCCGGAAAACAGACAGGAGGAATAGGTGATGTATACACAAGAGGATATGGACCGGATCAAGGCGATTGTAAAAAAACGCTGGTTGATTACGGCCTGTCCCTCGGCGGTGATTGTGCTGGCGGGTATCATGCTGTTTGTGTTGGGTCGGATCGAACGAAGCGAGAGCATGTGGATATGGACGACGATTTTGACGATCATTGGCGGCGGCTATTTTCTGTTCTTCTATGGCGTCTATGTACGTCCCGCTCGGATATACCGCACGCATGTCAATTACATGCTCAACGGCCGCATGCGTGTGACGACGGGCCTGTTCAAATCCTTTGCGGAAGAAGTGAGTGACCGCGAGGGGGTGGAGTGTCACGCGATGCTTTTGAACGTCGGGGAAAAGGATGATCCGGAGGACGACAGGCTTTTCTACTATGACGCGCTCAAGCCGCGTCCAGAAATGTCCATCGGAACAAGGGTTACGGTTCGGAGCAACGATAAAATGGTCTCTTCCATGGAGCGGGTGTAAAGAAAAAACGAGAAAAGAAACGTCTACTGTTACAATTGTTTCGTCCAAATGAGAAAAAATGTAATTTCTTTCAAAATATAAGAGAACGGCTTGCATCGCAGAAAAAAATCGCTTATAATAATGGTAATATCTGATACGAAACTTCTACCCAAGGAGTGTATGCGAATGAAGCCTTACTTTGAAACATTAAGGGAGCTTCGTGAAAGCCGCAGTCTGAAACAATCAGATATCGCGATGGTACTGGGCACGACTCAGCAGGTCTATTCCCGTTATGAAAACGGGATCAATGAGTTGCCGATCCGTCACCTGATCACGCTGTGCGGCTTTTACCATGCTAGTGCTGATTATGTCCTCGGGCTGAAGGAGAACCACGGCTGAAACGGGGAGATCGCATCAACAAAAAAAGGGACGCGCAAGACGCTCCTCTCAGGGTATCGACAAAGGATGAGGTATAGGGGCATTATGCCCCTGCCAGGGTCTGGGACAGAGTCCCAGGAGCCTTACGCCGCACGTTTTCCAAGTGAGAGATGCGCCAGCCTGTAGGCCGACGCTGTGGCTCCTTGCGAAAATATGGAGTTTATCGACAGTCTGAGAGGAGCGTGCAAGACGCTCCTCTTTTGCATCTCTCCATTGCTCACAAACGGCTCAGATCATCCGGCGACAGGCTGAAGCTGGGAACGAACTCGCGCATAAACTCATGCACCTCGGGCAGCGCGTTCTGATTGATGCTGTCCTGAATGGTAATCCTTGCCTGAGAAAAGTCGCGGTTTCCCATCTTCTCTTCCTCGATACATTTGAGATAGGCGCTGATCCGGTCCGCCGCCTTGACAAGTCGCCACTCATAGGTGGACTCGTTGGGGATAACATAGGGGCGAAAGGCGTCCCGCATGTCCTCCGGAAGCATCTCCAACAGCTGCTGACGGGCGTGCCCCTCGATATCGCGATAGGCATCCTGAATGATCGGTGTCTTATACTTAACCGGCGTGGGAAGATCGCCTGTGATGACCTCGCTCACATCATGATACAACGCCAGCATGACGACATGTTCGGGATCGATGTCGCGCTGATGACGCGTTTTTCCCAAAACGGCAAGGCCATGCGCGATCAGCGCGGTCTGCATGCTGTGCTCCATGTCATTTTCCGGAATGGTGTTGCGCATCAGGCCCCAGCGGCGGATGAGCTTGAGACGATCCAAATAGGCGAAGAAGTGGTTCATGTCGCGATCACTCCGTGGCAATAAAGCGAATTACAGTACGTTAGAACTGGTGCATTCCACGTAGACGCTGCCGTCCTTGCGGCGGGTTAGCTTGGCCTTGTTGCCCGCTCCGTCGTCTATGGTCATTTTCTCGATTTCATTCAGGGTCAGAAAGTTGACGACGTCACTTTCAACAAAGGCAACCCAATTCTTGCGGTCACGTACCGGCTTTTCGATATCCTCGGTCATTTCCTGGAGAGTTTTGCGTTCTTCGGCCATAGCCTGTTCCTCGCTTTCAAAACAAGATAGGGCTTTATCATACCGCATTTAAAGTGGAAAGGCAAGGGATGAAAAAGCGGTTTTTACAGATTGGCGTTATGAGCAGCGGACGCGGCGGCCTGCATGACGAGCAGCGTGCCTTTCCGAACGGTAACTTCGGCATTCGCCGCGCCAGACGCAACCTGATTGCTCACACCCAACGGCACGTCACAGGTAAGGGTGTGGTCGGTAAGCGGATATGTCAGCCCGCGCAGCGTGACACCCTCGGCTCTGTCGCCGTTGCAAAACACGCTTACAAGCGTCCCCTCCGGACGCTTTGGCAGAATAAGCGTGCCGTTGGAAACCGCATAGGCGTCAAAGTCCAACGCGGCCAGCCGCACCTGGCCACCCAGACGGCTGTAATGGCACATGCTTTGAAGGTTGGCCAGGAGATGATCCGTTCTGCCGCCGCTTCCGCCGTAGATAGCGAAGCTGCGAAAGCCCTGTGCCCAGCCATGCACGAGCGCGATGCCCGAATCGGTATCGTCCTTCCTGACGGGGAAGCGCTCAATGGGAATATCCTCCGGCAGAGGGACATCTCCCAGAGAATCGAAATCCCCCAGGAGAAGGTCGGGCCTCAGACCGTGCCGGAGCAGCGTGCGATAGCCACCATCCGCCGCAATTACCAAGTCCCCCTTGGACGGTGAGAATCCGCGCGGCGTAAAGTCGCCGGCGCCCACGATATAGCAAACGCGCATGGGGCAGCCTCCGTTTCAAAAGTGGATATCGTTATTGTACCACTGAAATCCATAGTTGACAAACGCGGACGCAATGCTATAATAACTACGAACCGAACAAACCGCTGGGGGCGCAGAAATGCTGAGATGGCCTTGCCTGAGGCCGGTCCCTTTGAACCTGATGTAGGCAATCCTACCGTAGGGAAGCGAGCTACGAAAGAAAGTCTGTTTTCGTTGCCGCTGCCCGTTGGGCGGCGGCTTTTTGATTGGCGGCGCGTAGGTTCACAAACGAGAAGGAGGAATCATTATGGCTTTTAAATTTGAAGATGTCAGCCGCGTCGGCTGGATTCTCGTGGTTGTTCTGATCGCGTGCGCGGCCGCCCTGTTTGTGGTCGCTCACAACAAGCAGAAATGGACGGCCCGCATGTTGGCCAACGCTGCCATCTGCATGGCGCTCAGCTTTATTCTGAGCTACATCCGGCTCTTTAAGCTGCCGCAGGGCGGCTCGGTGACGCTGGCCTCGCTTCTGCCGATCGTCGCGTTCGCCTACGCCTATGGCACGGCGCCCGGGCTTGTCGTGGGCATTGCCTATGGCTTCCTGCAGATGATTCAGGATCCCTGGATCGTTGGTGTGGTGCAGGCGCTTCTGGACTACCCGCTGGCCTTTGGATGCATTGCGTTTGCGGGGATTGCCAAAAAGCTTCCGGAGAAATATGGCTGGCTGGTCGGCATATTGCTTGCGGGCGTCGGCCGCTTCATCTGCCATGTCCTCAGCGGCGTGATCTTCTTCGCGGAATATGCCGAGGGTACGGGCCTTTCTCCGTTCATGTATTCGGTTAGCTATAACTCGTTTGTGTTCGTTGATTTGGCCATCTGCGCGGTGGTGATTGCCTTCCCGCAGGTTCGCAAGGCTCTTGGACGCATGACGGCAAAGGAGCGCTGAGCCGCATACAGACAAAATGCCGCCGCGGCTAATCAGGCAGACCGCGGCGGCATTGTTTTGTGAAAATATCAGATGTCGATGAATTCTCGAAATTCCCGCATGATGCCGATGCCGTCGGGATAATGGGCCGCAAACTGCGGGACAGCATGGCTGGGAAAGCTGTTGCCCTCGATAAACAGGGGCCCCTTTTCAGTGATCGCCACATCCCACGCGACAAAGCGCATCTGTGGCACCTTTTGCGCCGCCTTTAAGCACATGGCCTTAGCCTCCTCAAAGAAAGGAACCTCAAAGCCGATAATCGGCGTGTGCGTCAGCGGATGCTCAGTGTAGGTATTGCCCTGCTTATCCGCACCGACGGTAAGCAGCTTTCCGCTCTCCAAATCCACACGCGCGGCCATGCCGCCCTGATCGACATTATCCATCACGTTACCATTGCCGATGCGCAGGAAGGCATAGACAATGCCCTGCTTTTTGTCGCCTAACAGGGTAGCGATGCGGATTGTGTTCACGGAGGTCGGACACATTTCCATCATACGGGGATGCTGGATGACGCGTTCCTCGATAATGCCAATCTCCTTATCCAGCAGCTCCTGAAGAAAGGCATCCTCTCGTCCGGCCCAGCGCTCGGAGGTGAAACGCTCGATCCCCACTCCGCTGCTGCCGTTGAGCGGCTTGGCGATGATATCGGGATGCTGGGCGAGGAAGGCCTTAAAGGCTTCGGGATCCGTGTCGGTCGAGACCTTCATCCAGCCACGACCGACCTCATCCTTAAAAAGCTCATTGAAGGTGGCCTTATTATCGAAAAGATACCAATATGCCTTGTCATTCATTCGACGTACGATCGTGTTGCTCAGACCGCGCGTGATCTGTGTCTTTCGCTGCTCGTCATTGAGCCGATACATCTGGGCAATCTTGTAGTCCACATATCCCGCGTTGTATTTTATGGCGCAACGCAGCATATCAAACAGCAGCCATAGACGGCTCTTCCCGCTGCGCTCCTTGAGGATTTTGGTTGTCTTCCACATGGCCTTCCAATCCATGCGCACAAGGCGCTTGAAGAAAAAGGAAAGCTTGGACATAGCGCATCCCCCCCTTTTGGCATATTCGGAAAATCAAACGTTAAAGCGGAAAAGGACGATGTCCCCATCCTTCATAACGTATTCCTTACCCTCGCTGCGCACCAGGCCCTTATCACGGCAGGCGCTCATGCTGCCAAGCGTCTTCAAATCATCAAAGGCAACAACCTCGGCGCGGATAAAGCCGCGCTCAAAATCGGTATGGATTTTGCCGGCAGCCTGCGGAGCCTTGGTACCGTCCTTGATCGTCCACGCGCGACATTCGTCGGCGCCCGCAGTCAAGAAGGAAATGAGGCCAAGAAGGGTATAACAGGCGGTAATCAAACGATCAAGACCGCTTTGACCAAGGCCAAGCTCACTTAAGAATTCCTGCTTTTCGGCAGGCTCCATCTGAGCAATTTCTTCCTCTATTTGCGCACTGACGGTAAAGACCTGTGAGCCTTCCGCGTCGGCGATGGCGCGCACAGCCTTTACATAGGGAAGATCGTCCATATCCATGCCAATATCGCTGTCAGCAATATTGGCAGCATAAATGACAGGTTTATCTGTCAGAAGGAACCAGCCGTTGACAATTTCACGTTCATCCTCCGTCATGGGAAAGGTACGCACAGGCTTTCCGGATTCAAGATGAACCTTGAGACGCGCACCCAGATCGGCTTCCGCCGCGACTCTCTTATCGCCGTTTCGAAGAAGATGATTCGCCTTTTCGGCGCGGCGCTCCACAGTCTCCAGGTCGGCAAAGATCAGCTCAAGCTGAATGACCTCGATGTCGCGCGCGGGATCAATAGACCCATCGACGTGAATGATGTTTTCATCCTCAAAGCAGCGCACGACGTGCACGATCGCGTCGACCTCCCGAATGTGGGAAAGAAACTTGTTGCCCAAGCCCTCGCCCTTGCTCGCGCCTTTGACCAGACCGGCGATGTCCACAAATTCAACGGTCGCTGGGGTGACCTTTTTTGGCTGATACATCTCAGCCAGCACATCCAGCCGCGCATCCGGCACGGGAACGACGCCGGTGTTGGGTTCAATCGTACAGAATGGATAATTGGCCGCCTGAGCCCCCGCACGGGTGATCGCATTGAACAGCGTGCTTTTACCGACATTGGGGAGACCTACAATTCCTAGCTTCAAGATGTCCACTTCCTCAGTACATCCGATTTCAAAGGATAGTATAGCCCGAAATGGCTAAAAAAGCAATTTCAGATTGACAGACTGATATTAGAAATAGGTACGATCGTCTCGTCAAAAATCAAGCACGAACAATCAATCAAATGTTAAATCGGAATATTCGGAATAATATAAGAACGTCAAAGGAGGGAAAATAATATAGTTCGGGAAATACAAGCTCGGAGAAAAAATCTCAAAAAAAAACGAAAAAAAGTGTTGACGAGGGGAAGAAAGTGTGCTAATATGAACAA
>CAYQCL010000048.1:0-14964 GCA_964416065.1 uncultured Oscillospiraceae bacterium
GGCCTGACGGATCCACCAGGTCGCGTAGGTGGAAAATTTATAGCCCTTTCGGTAATCAAACTTGTCCACCGCCTTGATCAAGCCCAGGTTTCCCTCCTGAATCAAATCAAGAAAGAGCATGCCGCGCCCCACATAGCGCTTGGCAATGGAGACCACCAGACGCAAATTGGCTTCCGTCAGCTTTTTTTTGGCCGCCTCGTCGCCTTCCTCCATACGCTTGGCGATTTCGATCTCCTCTTCCGCAGTCAGGAGCGGCACCTTGCCGATTTCCTTAAGATACATGCGGACAGGATCGTCGATGCTGATGCCCTCGGGCACGCTCAGATCGATCTGCTCGGACTCGATCTGCTCGGACTCGATCTGCTCCTCTGGCGGAATGGAATCAAACTCAGCAACCACATCGACGCCCATGCTGTCGAGCGTCTCGTAAATCTTGTTCATCTGATCCGCGTCAATTTCCATCTCCATCAGTTGAGCGGCGACCTCGTCACGAGTGATGGTGCCTTTGTTTTTCGCGTCTTCGTATAGTTCGTTGAGCTTCACCTTTAGCGATTCAGGCGACTGATTCTGACTCAACTCTCTCACTCCTTCATGTGCGCACAGGGGGGTCAGTTTAAATCCAATAGTTGTTTAGTCAAGGCGTAGGCACGCCGCGTCTCGCGCTCACGCTCGTCCTCCTCAAGGGTGGGCAGGGTTCGCTGAATCCGGTCCAGTTCCCTTTCCAGCCGCTCCTGCCTGAGCTTTTTCAGGCAGTCACGGGCCATCTGCATCAAGCCGTCATCATCCATGTCGGTATTGATGCTCAGAATATCGCCTACCGCCGCGCGTCCGGCGTCGTCGACCTGGCGTTCCATCAGCGCCGCGGCGCTTTCGCCCGCGAGCAGTCCCTCGCATAAAGAACGAAGCAAAGGGTCTTCAAATTCCTCAGGCGAGACACTATCCTTTGGCAAACGACCGGTGGCCAGCACTGCCAAAAGCGTCCGAGCCGTCCAATCGACTCCGGCGGCCTCCTTGGCCTTTTTTGAAAAGCCTTCGCGCCTTGGGGAGGGTACCTTTTGCGACGGTGGCGTGGTCCCCACCTGCTTCATAAGCACCTCGTAGCTGAAGCCCGTTTCAAGCGAAAGCCGTTTGAGGTAATTATCAAGCTCTACGGGCTCCTTCACGCCGCGCAGAAACTGCGCGCTGGTCTTGGCATATTCCGTGCGTCCCTCCTCCGTGGACATATCGTACTGTTCCTTGGCTCGTAGCATACGATACTGTACGCCGGAAATGGGCTTGAGCGCGCGAAACGCTTCCACGCCTTCCTGCCGGATAAACTCGTCGGGATCGAGGCCGCCAGGAAAATCCAGCACACGGACGGGAACGCCCGCCGTTTCCAGCACCTCAAGGCCGCGCAAAATGGCCTTTTGACCGGCGCGGTCGCCGTCATAGGCGAGATGAACCTCGGGGGCGAAGCGATGAAGCAGCTGCGCCTGTTCAGGGGTGAGCGCAGTGCCCAGCGTGGCGGCCACGCCCTCTATGCCGAACTGAGACAGCGCCACCACGTCCATGTATCCCTCTACCAGAATGACACGCGTAAGCCCCTTTGCCTTGCGCAGCAGATTGGCCGCAAAAACGGTATACCGTTTGTTGAAGGCGGGCGTATCGCTGGTGTTGAGGTACTTGGGCATCGCGTCGCCCATAGCGCGGCCTCCGAAGCCGAGAATATTGCCATAGGCGTCAATAATGGGAAACAGGGCACGATTGTGGAACATATCGAAGGTACGTTCCTCACGGCGGAGCATAAGACCGGCTTGAACAAGCTCTTCCTCGCTAAACCCCTCCTCCATCAGACGCTTGCCGATACCGCCGGACGGAGGGGCCGCGCCGATGCCGAAACGGCGGATGACCGCGTCGGAAAGGCCGCGCTTTTTGACATAGTCGAGGATGTGCGCGCACTCGGGCTGCCAGAGAAGCTGATGATACAATCGTGCGGCTGCCTTGTTGGCCAGATAAATACGCTCCTTGAGCGAACGGCGTTTTTCGTAGGCAGGGTCGTTTTGCATCTCGGGCAGAGGCATGTGCAGCTGATCGGCAAGAAAGGCGACCGCCTCCGGAAAGGAGAGGCGCTCGATATCCATGATAAACTGGATGACGCTGCCACCCGCCTTGCAGCCAAAGCAATGATAAACCTGCTTTTGCTCGTCCACGGAAAAGGAGGGCGCGGTCTCGTTGTGAAACGGGCACAGACCAACATATCTATGCCCGTTCTTCTTCAGCGTTACATACGAGCCGACGATCTTGACGATATCGGCGCGCGCTCTAAGCTCATCCAGCCATTGAGAGGGGTACCTTCCGGCCATGTATGCTTTCACCCACTCCTATTCATTCGCCGCTGACGGTTACTTTCCTGCCAGCGATACAACAATTTCCGACAATCTCTTTGGAATTTTCATCTCTTGGCAAAGGCGTTGGGGACAAAAAGCTCGGTGAACTGATCGATAGCATAGCGATCCGTCATGCAGGCCACAAAGTCGCATGTGGCGCGCTCGGGCCCCTCGGTATAACGGATTTCCAAGTATTCCGCGGGCAGCTGCTCGGGATGCCTCAAATAGTGATCAAATAGGGCGGAGATGATGTAGTCGCAGCGCTTTTCCTCTTCCCTGCGCCAGCTGTCATGGTACACATAATCAAAGAGAAATTGACGAAGCTCGTCGCTGGCCTGACGTATTTCGTCCGACATCGCGACGAAGGGCTGATCCATGGAAGTTTCCACGATATCGCGGATCATGGTGTTGATACGCTCGCCGTGCGTTTGACCAAGAACCTTCAGGCACCTGCGGGGCAGTTCAAAGGGCTTGAGAATACCGCCGCGAATCGCGTCGTCGATGTCATGATTGATGTAGGCAATGCGGTCGGCGCGCCGTACGCACCAGCCCTCCAACGTCCTCGGCACGTCCTCGCCGGAATGGTTGCGGATGCCGTCCAGCGTTTCCACGCACAGATTGAGCCCCTCTCCGCCGTTTTCCAGCCGCTCGACAACCCGCAGACTCTGCAAGTTGTGCTTAAAGCCGCCAGGCATCAGCTTGTTCAGCGTCGTCTCGCCGATATGCCCAAAGGGCGTATGTCCCAGATCGTGTCCCAACGCGATAGCCTCGGTCAGGTCTTCGTTGAGCCTGAGCGAGCGCGCCAGCGTGCGCGCCACCTGCGAAACCTCAAGCGTGTGTGTGAGCCGCGTGCGGTAATGATCGCCAATGGGGGACAGAAAAACCTGCGTTTTGTATTTTAGCCTGCGAAAGCTCTTGCAATGAATGATGCGGTCGCGATCCCGCTGATAGCAGGTGCGCAGATCGCAGGGGGTGATGTCCCTTGCGCGGCCCGCGCTGCTTCGTGACAGCGCCGCCAGGGGAGACAGACGCCGTCCCTCCTCTTCCTCTAAGCGTTCACGGATCGTCATGGCGCTTCCTCCCTCTTTCGTAAAGAACCAATTTAGAAACAAAATGTAATATACTGTGCCGGCAAGCAAAACTCCTGCTTTTTGCCTTGACCTGACCGGCTGAAAACGCTATGATTAGGAGAGCATACAGGGAGCGTTTCGGCTTCCGCACGCTAACCGTTTCCAAGGAAGGTGTCCTATGACTTATCAAGCGCTTTATCGCAAATGGCGTCCCCAAACCTTTGAACAGGTGCTGGGGCAAACCGCCACGGTCAAAACACTCCGCAGGCAGATCGAGGCGGGCCGCGTTGCGCACGCCTATCTATTCTGCGGATGTCGGGGCACAGGCAAGACCACCATGGCCAAGCTCATGAGCCGCGCGATCAACTGTCAGAATCCCAACCATGGCGACCCGTGCGGCGAATGCGATGCGTGCCGCGCGATCATGAACGAAACGACCATGGATGTTTTGGAAATTGACGCGGCCAGCAATAACAGCGTCGACAATATCCGCGAGCTGTTGGATCAGGTGCGTTATCCCGCGCAGCTTGGCCGCTACAAGGTCTACATCATCGACGAGGTTCACATGCTTTCCACGGCCGCCTTCAACGCGCTTTTAAAAACGCTCGAGGAGCCGCCCGCGCATGTGGTGTTTATTCTGGCAACCACCGAGCCGCAAAAACTGCCCGCAACCATTTTGTCCCGCGTGCAGCGCTATGATTTTGGACGTATTCCTTCCTCGCTGATGGTCGATCGCATGCGAGAGGCCCTTGAGGATATGAATATCCAGGCCGAGGACGAGGCGCTGCGTATGGTAGCGCGCGCGGCCGAGGGAGCGATGCGCGACGCGTTCAGCATTTTGGACATGTGTGTGGCAGGCGCGGAGAACGGAAAAATTACCGCCGCGCAGACGCGGGAGATTTTGGGCGCGAGCGACCGTGAATTTCTGTTCGATTTCTTCTCTCTCCTTTCCAAGCGGGATATGTGCGGCGTGATGCGCAAGGTAGACGAACTGATGCGCTCCGGACGCGAGCCGCAGGTGTTTTTGCGCGAGCTGAGCGGGCATTGCCGCGCACTGTTGACGGTTTTGGCCGTCCATCGGGATGCCGCTTCCATTCTGGATGTGACCGAGGAGGACGAGGCGCGCTATCGCGAGCAGGCGAGCAGCTTTTCACAGGAACGTCTGCTCCGTATGTTGGATCTGTTCATGCGCGCCGAGGGAGAGCTTAAATTCGCTTCCACGCCACGCATCGGGTTGGAATCCGCCGCCCTGCATGCCTGCGAGCAGAGCGCGGGGGAGGACAGCGCCGCGCTGATAGAGCGAATCGGAGAATTGGAGACGAAGCTGAAGAAGCTGGAAAGCGATATCACGGCGGGTAGACTTGTGGCGGCTGAAGCTCCCCTTCATAAGGAAGGCACCAGGCGCCCCACGCCCTCAAAGCCATCGGCTCCCGCAGACGACGAGGAGACGAAGCAGCCTCAGCCCACGACGGTTTCGCCGGACGCGAGGGCCATTTGGAATAAGGCCCTCGAAACGCTTAAGAAAACGGATCCTCCTTTGTTCGCACTGTTGAAAAACGAGCGTTTTATCGGGGCAAAGGACAGTGTCTATCAGGTGCTGATCCCGTTCGCCAAAAAGGGATTCAGCTATATCAAGCTGAATCAGGAGGCACGCCGTGAGCGCGTTTCCCAGGTCCTTACGGAAGCGGCGGGCACACCGCTGCGCTTTGAGGCGGTTTTGGAGCAGGAGAAGGGCAGCAAGCGGATGGACGCTTTGCGCGACGAGGCGCAAAAGAGTCTGATCGATACGTTTGGGCGCGAAATGGTGCAGATCGACGAGGGGAGACAGGCGTGAAAAAATCCTTTCAGCAGGCCCGCCGCAGAGAGAGAGAGGGCGTCGGCTACAAGCATGATCTCGGCCAGCATTTTCTGTATGACAAGGCGCTTTTACGCTCCCTGGTCGCCTCAACGGGCGTACGCAGGTCAGACGGCGTGCTGGAAATCGGGCCCGGAGCGGGAACGCTCACCAGGTGCCTCTGCGAGGCGGCGGGACGCGTGGTGGCGGTGGAGGTGGATCACGATATCCTTCCGTTTTTGCGTGTGGCAACGGAACAATGTGACAACCTGACCATCGTGGAGGGTGACGTGCGCAGGCTCAACCTACGCGAGGTCTGTCGCGAACTGGGGGAGGGCTTCTATGTCATCGCCAACATTCCCTACAACATCACCACGCCGATTTTTGACCTGCTTTGGTTCAGCGGTCTGCCCATCCGTCAGATCTCCGTCATGGTTCAAAAGGAGGTCGCCGATAAGCTGATGGCGGCGCCCTCTACGCCCGCATACGGTATTCTGAGCGTCCACTGTCAGTATCTGTCTGTCCCTACCCTTGTGCGGACTGTTCCCGCCGAGTGCTTTACGCCGCCTCCTAAGGTCGACAGCGCGTTTATCCGCATGGACATGCGCGCCAACCCGCAGGCCAGGCTAAAGGATGAGGCGCTTTTTATGCGAATGGTTAAGTCCGGCTTTGGTATGCGCCGTAAAACCCTGACAAACGCGCTCAAGGGCGTGGTGGACGGAAACAGGCTGAAGGAGGCGATGAACGCGGGCGGGCTGAGCCCGAGCATACGCGGCGAGGCGCTCTCGGTTGACGACTGGATTGCCCTTTCCAATGCCTGCGCGGCCGGAAATCAAGCGCCGTGCGTCTGATGGAACTGACGGAGTTTGCATGTGGCGAACAGCCCCAGACAAATGGCTGCGGGCAGCGGATAATAGCCCTGTCCGGTCAGGAGCGCCAGCGCGCTCAGGCCCAGCCCGTACCAGAAGTACCGCCTTGCCTTTGAAACGTCCAGCACGATGGAAAGCCATTCCTTCGGACTTCGGCGCGTTCGTTTCCGCTTGCCAAGACGGCTGAGATCCTCGTCCGTCGCGGGCGAGCACAGGCCGGCCAGATCAATAAGCGTGTCGCGTTCGATCAAACGGATAGGGAGCTCACTGTCCTGCGCATACTGCCGCGCCTCCCGCGTCATTGGCGCGGTGAGACAGAGAATGAACAGCTCTGCCGTATGCTCGTGGGTTTCGCGCAGAATCTCGATGATCTGCTGTACATTGACGGGGATGCTTTCGTGCTGAGCGATCAGACGGATCAACACCCTTTTTCCCTCCAGATTTCCAAGGACCCCCCAATCCACCGCCTTTTGCATGCTAACAGGCTCCTTTGGCGCGATCCACAACGCCGCCTGAAATGCCGCGTGTCTGGGCGGAAGGGTGAGCAGACGGTTAAGCGCCAGTTCTCCGCCGATCATACGACGCATTTGCTTTTCGCGCTTTTCAACGCTTTTTTTGCTAAACAACCGCGCGCACAGCCATAAGAGCCCGCCATAGGCCAGACCGGCGGTTAACGCCGGAAGCGAAAGCCCCCAGAGGGAAACGAACCAAGCGATTCCCAATCCAGCGGCGATCAGCAGTCGCATGATCCGATCAGCCGCGCTTGCCACAGGCGTCTTGGGCTTGTATTTCTGCAAGATGATCCCTCCCTTCCCGCGCGGAATATCCGTTAACAAAGTATTCCCCTTTTCTCATTTTTCTTGTATACTTATTAGGAGGCGACAGCCTCTTTTGTGAAGGGAGGCGCGAATGTGCCAAAGGAGCACATTGGCATCATGGGTGGGAGCTTTAATCCTATCCATGACAGACATATCGAGCTCGCGGCATGCGCGAGAAAGGAACAAAAGCTGGATCGTGTCATTTTTTTGCCGACTGGCAATCCGCCGCATAAGCACGAGGGATTGGCGGACGCGGAACACCGCTTTGAAATGACGCGGCTCGCCGTATCGGGACTGCCCGGCTTTACGGCGTCACGAATGGAGCTGGAGCGTGAGGGCGTGATCTACACGGTGGACACGCTTACAAGGCTGCAAAAGCAGCTACTGGATGCGGAGCTTTTTTACATTATCGGGGAGGATACGCTGCTCGATCTGCCAAATTGGAGGAAGCCGGATAAGGTATTTACGCTTTGCCGGTTCCTAGTTTGCAGCCGGTCGTCGACGGAGATCGAGCAGCTGCCCATCGTAAAGCAGCTAAAATCCCGCGGTGCGCGTTTTACCTTTCTTTCCCTTCCGCCCAAGGCGGTTTCATCGACCGATATCCGTGAGAGGATTCTGCGCGGAGAGGAACCTGAGCAAATACTTCCCCAGGTGATGGAATACATCCATATTATGGGCCTTTACGGTCTGACGCCAAGCCGATACGGCGCGGCGGCCTATCCGCGTCTGAGGCAGACGCTTTCGGACAGACGGCTTCAGCATTCGCTGCTGGTGGCCCATACGGCGCGTAGCCTGGCGAAAAAGCATGGAATTGATCCTGAACAGGCGGCTCTGGCGGGGCTGCTGCACGACTGCGCCAAGTGTATGCCGCTTGGAACGATGCAATCCATCGCGCGGGAGAATCGTTTGCTTTTGGATAAGGAAACCTTACAGAGCGAAAACCTTTTGCATGGACCGGTGGGCGCGGTGGTGGCGGAACGCGATTTCGGCGTTTCCGATCCCAACATTCTCTCCGCTATCCGCTGCCATACGACGGGAAAGGTGGGGATGCTGCCGTTAGATATGATTGTATTTCTTTCGGACAAGATTGAGCCGTCGCGACGCAGCTATCCGGCGCTTGAGGTCGTAAGGGAGCTCGCGCAGACGGATTTGGCGGCCGCGATGCGGTATTCGCTTGAATCAACGCTTGCTTATGTGCGCCAACAGAAGACCACGCCACATCCCACGACGCAGAGGGTGGCGGATTGGCTGAGACGGATTGAACACAAGACCGATCAAAAAGAGAAGGAGCAGGTCGAATGAATGAATTGATTGAAAAGATCGCAGCCACGTTGTACGAAAAGAAGGCACACAACATCGTCGCGCTGGATGTGCGCGGCTTGACGGTGATTACCGACTGCATGCTGATCGCGAGCGGACGCAGCGCCATCCAGGTCAAGACGCTTGCGGACGAGGTCGAGGAACGTCTTGGAGAGATTGGAGTCGACCCGATTCGTAAGGAGGGACAGCAGGAGGGCCGTTGGGTGGTATTGGATTATGGTACGGTTCTGGTGCATATCTTCCATACGGAGGAACGCGACTTTTACCAGCTGGACAAGCTCTGGGAGAATGAAAGCAACCGTATTCCTCTGCCTTTTGACGCCGAGGACTGATCCTATCTTTCGACAGGCGTTCAGCCGATGTTCATTTGCCGTTCACCTTTTTCGGATATACTTGTGTGTGTGACGAAAAGGGAGGAGAGGTATGTTCGAAAGAGAGGGACACAGGAGAGCCGTCGTTGCCTGCGCCGTCGTGTGCGTGTGCCTGCTTGCTGCGGCTGGGCTCTTCCTGGCGGTGCGTCTGAACGTCTGGCAGCCTTCTTCCGACCCGCTCACCCTGACAGAGGATGTGTCGGATATGGTGTTGATTGACATTATGGACGAAGAAGCCGCGACCTATTACCATGTTACGGATCTGGGCGTGTATGTTCTGGCAGTGGCTGAAAACAGTCAGGCTTATGAGATGGGCATTCGCTCGGGAGATCGGATTGTGAGCGCAAACGGCGTTTATATTTCTTCCTCAGACGAATTAAGCGAGATGGAAAGCCTGCTTGGATATGATGAGGAGCTGGAGCTGGTGATCGCACGCGGCTCCGAGGGCGATACGCTGACGATCCAGATGGGTGTGGACGCCAATCTGAGCATATAGGAAAAGCGCGGTATCCGATGCAAAGGAATGGGTGAAGGATGAAGCTACTGATTGTAGATGATGAGGAGAAAATCCGCCGACTGATCGCGAAGTACGCGTTGTTTGAGGAATATGAGGTTGCTGAGGCCGGTGACGGCATGCAGGCGGTTGAGATGGCCCGTAAAGGGACGTATGATCTGATCGTTATGGATATTATGATGCCGGAATTGGACGGCTTTTCGGCTGCCAAGGAAATCCGGAGACATAGTAATGTCCCTATCATCCTTTTGTCCGCGCGCGGCGAGGAATATGATAAGATCCATGGCTTTGAACTGGGGATAGATGATTATGTTGTCAAGCCTTTCTCGCCGCGTGAGCTGATGATGCGTATCGACGCAGTGCTGCGCCGCGCACAGACAGGCTCGGAGGAGCCAAATGCGCACGAGAGGGTGAGCGTAGGCGATGACATGATCGTGGATTTTACGGCGCGTCTGGTGACGATCGGCGGCTTTGCGCTTGACCTTTCTCCCAAGGAATATGATCTTCTGTTTTATATGGTCAGAAATCGCGGTATAGCGCTCACGAGGGATCGTCTCATCAGCGAGGTCTGGGGCTATGATTTCTTTGGGGATGATCGTACGCTGGATACGCATATCAAGTTGCTCAGAAAGCAGCTGGGCGATTACGCGCACTATATCACCACGCTAAGAGGGGTAGGCTATCGGTTTGAAAACGATTGAGGAAAATTCATATTTTCGACAGGCGTGTCCCTCTATCTGGGAGCGCTTTTTGCGTAAAAAGCGTTCCATGGGGGTCAGAAGTCGGATATTCCTTTATTTTTTGATGTTCACAGCGCTTCTGCTCATCATTTTGTGGCTTTTGCAGATCGTTCTTTTGGATGATTTCTACCGCATGCAGATGGTGGATATGCTCAAGTCCTCGTCTGAAAGCATTGTTCGCAACATAGACAATGAGGATCTACAGTCTCTCGTAGATCGCATTGCCGAGCAAAACAGCGTCTGTGTGCTGATTACGACAGAGAAGATGGAATGGATCGCCGCAGCCGAGGCCCTTCCGGGATGTATCATTCATCATATGAGTGTGCGAGATCTCGAGCGGTATATGCGGATGGCGGCCACGAAAGAAGAAATTCAAGTAAAAACCTTTCCAATGGTTGGATTTCGGAATAGCCGCTATGATGAAAAGAACTTCGTCGGATACGTACCGCCAAGCGACGATGGTCAGGAGAGCAGTATGGTCACGGTTCAGCGCGCAAGTCTCGCGGACGGCAAAATGGTCTATGTGTTTTTGAACTCGCTTGTGACGCCGGTCACTGGCACCATTCGAACCATTCGCGGCGAGTTATATTTCATTACGGCGATTATGATCCTGCTTGCTTTTCTGCTCTCTTTGGTGCTGTCCAGACGAATTACCCGACCGTTGGTAGAGACCACGGAGGCGGCGCGCGAATTGAGCCATGCGCAGTATTCGCCGGTTAAGGACGCCGGTTATCGCGAAATCGTCCAGCTGAATGCTCAACTAACACAGACTGCGGACGATTTGCGCCGCGTGGAGGAGATGCAGCGGGAGCTGATTGCCAATATCAGCCATGATTTGCGTACGCCTCTGACTTTGATCGAGGGATATGCGGAGGCCATGCGCGATTTGCCCGACGAGAACACGCCGGAGAACATGCAGGTCATCATTGACGAGACAAAGCGCTTGAATACGCTGGTAAACGCTGTTCTTGACCTCAACGCCGCCCGTCGGGGCGGGGATGAGGCGGAACGGACGCGATTTGAACTGACGGAGACGATTCGGGCTATTATAAATCGTTACGCGAAGCTCATTGAACAGGACGGGTATCAGATCGTGTTTGAGCCGATGAGAGAGGTGACGGTGTCTGCTGACGAGATCAAGGTTCAGCAGGTGATATATAATCTCATCAACAATGCGCTGACGTATACCGGCGAGGATAAGACCGTGACCGTGCGTCAAAAGGTGTCGGGCGACAGGGTGCGCATCGAGGTTTCCGACAGCGGCGAGGGCATCGCGCCGGACGATCTGCCCTATATTTGGGATCGCTATTATCGAGGCGGCAAGCCGCATAAACGCGCGGCTATCGGCAGCGGCTTAGGGTTGAGCATTGTCAAAGAGATTTTAGAAAATTATGGATTTCCCTATGGTGCCGAAAGCACGGTCGGAAAAGGAAGCACATTTTGGTTTGAAATGAATGTTGAAAATCAATGGAATGGGACAAAAGATAGCGAAAAAGCGGGCGGAGCGGAGGAAAACAAAAGCAAGATGACTGACTTTGAAAAGCATTCTGATTGTTGACGATGACCTTTCTATTGGAAATTTGCTTGAAGAAACGCTTACGAAGGAGGGATATCGTGTTTCCCGCGCTTATTCCGGAACGGAGGCGCTGTTAGTTTTATCCCAATCAAAACCAGACCTTGCGCTGCTCGATTTAATGCTGCCTGGATTAAACGGCGAGGAAGTGCTTGCACGGATAGAGGGGATCCCTGTCATTATATTGAGCGCAAAGGTTGATATTGATCATAAGGTGAATCTGCTGCTTAACGGCGCTGCGGATTATGTAACAAAACCATTCAATATAAAAGAGCTTTTGGCCAGGATCGCCGTATAGCTTCGAAATGTCGCGGCCGTCTCTGCCGCCTCCATCCTAACCTTTGATGATATTACGTTTAATACGGATACACACATTGTCACCATCAACACAAGTGAAATCAAGCTGACCCGGACGGAATACGCCATTCTTAAACTGCTTACGCAAAATTCCACACAGATTATGACAAAGTCGCGATTGCTGGACAGCATCAGTAACGATACGCCCGACTGCACAGAAAACTCGCTAAAAACGCATATCAGTCATATGAGAGCAAAGCTCCGTGGGGCGAAGGACAAAGAATACATTGAGGCAGTATGGGAAATCGGCTTCAAAATGAGGGAAGCATAAATCTCAACCATATCTCAACGTTTTTTTATCTCTTTCTCAGCTGCTTTAAAGTAAAATGTAAGCATTACAGAAAGGAGGTTACTCTTATGGATTACGTTTTGAAAACCAACGCTTTAAGCAAAAGCTACAAAGCTTTCAAAGCCTTAAACGGCCTGTCTATGAATGTCCCCAAAGGGCAACTATGGTTTGGTTGGGAGAAATGGGGCTGGCAAAACAACACTTATTCGACTTATCTGCGGTTTACAAGAGCCTACACCGGCAACTATATGCTGTATGGTAAGAGGAATACCAAGAAAGAGGGTCATGCAGACGAATATTGTTCTTTTTTCACATCCACCCTACACGCCGGATATGAATCCGATTGAACAGATTTGGAAGGAGCTTCGAAAGCGTGGCTTTCGCAATGAAGTCTTCACAACTTTGGAGAAGGTTGCAGATCGCTTATGTGAGGCTATCCGTTCCTTGTCCAATCAGGTTATTTCTAGTATCACGGGACGTGATTGGATAATTAAACTATTTAATTAAAGAATAGTATAAAAAGTCTGACGAACGCTATCAATATTCAGCTTCGCAAGCTTCGTTTACAACGACGCCGCTTCCGGCAGGGGGATAGCGAGCTGAAAAATGCCGTTGCCAATATTTCGCATGATTTGCGTACCCTGCTTACGGCCATCTGCGGATATCTGGATTTGCTGGGGGAAGAGGATCAATCGGAAACGGTAAAACGCTATCTTGGAATCATCAGAAACCGCACGGAAATTTTAACGAGGTTAACGGAGGAGCTTTTTCGATACTCCGTTATTGTTTCAAACGAGGAAAACGCGGTCAAAGGGCCCGTTGCGGTTGACGGCATATTGGAAAAGCCTCGCTGCGTTTTATACCACCCTTAACGAACGTGGCATCGTTCCCAATATACAAATGCCTCAGAATAAGGTGATCCGAACCCTGGACTGTTCCGCTTTATCTCGCGTGTTTGCCAATCTTCTGAACAACGCGATAAAGTATAGCAACGGTGATTTGGATATAGCGCTATCCGAAGCGGGCGAGATCACTTTTACCAATACGGCGTCGGGACTGAACGCGGTACAGGTCGACAGGCTGTTCGATCGATTCTATACCGTTGATACCGCCAGAAAATCAACGGGCGTGGGATTGGCAATTGCCAGAACGCTGATGGAACAAATGAACGGAACAATCTCGGCAAGGTATGGAAACAGTAGATTGAGCGTCCGCATTGTGCTCCCGGATTCTTGAAGCACGGAAGACGGTGCTTCTTTACCCGTCGGTATGTCCTTATACGCAATCGTCATCTCGCACTTTCAAGAGGCATCCAGAAATTGCAAAATAGCGACAAGCATATGTTCCATGGTACGCCAAATGAAAAAGCAGGCGGACAAAACTCCACCCGCTTTTAACGCTTTTGCATTACCATTTCCAAACCGCCGCTAAAACAACGGAAAGAAGCATCAGCGCGGCCAGCGCAAGGCTGACGATGCGAGCCACGGCTGTCTTACGATCCCTTCTGCGTCTTGCCTGAGCAGACATAGCAATTCCTCCCGCCTGATTGATTCATCAAGAAGTATATCACATTTGGGTTCTCGGGACAAGGCCGTAAAATGCGCATATTTACAAACCGTCTAAAAAGCTTGCTGCGCGATCTTTTCCACAGGGTTCACCTGCGCCTACGGAGAGGCCGGTGAATCCTGCAAGGAAACCGCTGCGCAAGGCTTCCGAAGCTGACGCACATGTTGTCAGCTTCGGATTTCACTTGGAGGGCAGCGGCCCTCCAAACCTCCCAATTGGGGTTTGTCGATACTCTGATATTTACTGAATGTTCACATTTTCCCCGAATTTTGGCCTCGGACGCGCCTTGCAACTTGAGAAGCGGGGATGTATAATAATTTCCGGATGCTGCGGAGGTGTGTACAATGGAGGAGATCCGTCTGGGTGATAAGGTCAAGATGCGAAAGACGCATCCCTGCGGCAGCGATGAATGGACAGTTATCCGCATTGGCGCGGATATTAAAATCAAATGCCTCGGCTGCGGCCGAATCGTGATGATGGAACGGGCGGATTTTATCAAGCGGCGCAAAAAGGTGCTTGAGCAAGGACCTGTTTCGGAGGCGGAATCGCTTCGGGCTATGACGGGGCAAGCCTAAGGAGGGAATTCTTATGCAAATTAGAGAGGAAAAGGCGAATGTGGCGCAGCAGCCCGAGGCCGAAGAGAAAAAAAAGGAGAAGAAGCCGGTCAACGTGAAAAAGGAAATTTTAAGCTGGATTCTGACCATCGGCGTCGCGGTCATTGCGGCCTTGGTGATACGCACCTTCCTCTTTGAACCCATTCGTGTGGATGGCGAAAGCATGTGCGACACGCTGCAAAATAATGAAATCATGCTTGTCACCAAGCCGGAATATCTTTTTGGCGATCCTCAGTTCGGCGATGTCGTCATCTGCAAATATCCCGGTCGGACCGAGAATTTTGTCAAGCGGGTTATAGGCGTTCCGGGTGATGTGATTGAAATTCATTCCAACGTTGTGTATCGCAATGGAGAGGCGATAGATGAGCCTTACCTGACTCCTGAGCGCAATGATAACGGCTTCAGCATGGCTCCCTTTACGCTGGGAGAGGATGAATACTTTGTCATGGGCGACAACCGCGACAACAGCCACGACAGCCGCAATTACTATGACTATTTCACGCCGGCCGCGCTGACCCGCGATATGATCATCGGCCATGTGAGGTGCGTTATCTTCCCGTTTAATACGATCCGCGCGATTCAGTAAACCACATAAGGCTGGAGGACGTCTAAAGTGTACCCCATGTCAAGGAGAAATTATTTTGTGTGTGCTCCATTCAAGGC
>CAYQCL010000049.1:0-14720 GCA_964416065.1 uncultured Oscillospiraceae bacterium
TTTGCTATGCCGTGTTTCCCTTATCTTCCTGTTTGGATTGTTTCAAACTTTTTCTTCCTCCCAAACATTTTTTGTTTTCCCGGGCCAGCCGTGCCACCGGCTGTTCAAGCCCGAAGGTGAAGATCATCGCGACAAGAATGGATACGCTCAAGCACAGGACGGTAAACGCCCGCTGCTGAGACGCGGAGGCATGCAGCGCGTCCGCGTCGGGGAACCAAGCCCTACGCATCTGCACGGACAGGAGCTGATGCCAGATATAGAGGTTCATGGAAATGGCCGAAAGGAAGCGCGTCAGCCGATTATCCAGCAGCCGTTGCAGAAAACGCGGCATATGCGCGGCCGAAAGCATCATGCACAGAAGCGTCAGCGCGATGAGCAGGCGAAGGCGCATCTGCGACAGCCGAAGCGCCTCGTAGCCCTGCGCGCTCGAGGCCGATTGAGCTCTGAGAATGGCGCACAGCACCAGGCAGCCCGCCGCGAGAACCGCCGCCGAGAGCCATTCAAACAGTCCTCGGCGTCTCCTCGTCATCTCAGGGATAACCGGCCGCAAATGACAATAGACGATCGCGCCCAGCATCCCCAGCGCGTATACATCCAAAAACGCGGGCATCTGGTTGACATACATGGCCGTATCGGTGACAAAGCGCGCCACGAGAAGACGATATCCCAGCCCCGCGAGCATCATCAGGGAGAGCGTGAGCGCCGGACGCTTCTGCGCGGCGCGTGCCAGGAGCGGGAAGATCAGATACAGCTGCATTTCCACCGCGATTGTCCACAGCGCGCCGTTCAGCGGCGTGTAAAGATAGGTCTGCGGCCAAAAGAGAAATGTAAACGTCAGGTGGCTGAACACGTCCCGCCACATCTCTCCAGCGGACGCATACGCGCCCTGCGGCAGCGCGAAGCACCACAGCGCAAGCAGAACCGCCGCCGTGTAGGATGGCAAGATGCGCACGGCGCGGTTGAAATAGAATTGTCCCGCGTCAGGGGGCGACGTCCCTTCCGTTTTCTGCCGCGCGTAGGGCAGATAGAGCAGGAAGCCGCTGAGCAGGATCATGCCGTCCACAAACAGATAGCTGGATCGGGTGAAAAAGTCAAAGCTAATCCTGCTTCCAAGCAGCTCCAGATGCTGCGGCAGCCAGCTCTGCTGCCAGATATGATAGTTGACGACGAACAGCACCATCAGCGCGCGAAAGCCATATAGCACACCGATCTCCAGCCGTTCCTTCTCATGGGTTGGACTCATCGCCGCCCTCCGTCACCAGCATGTCAAGCTCACCCTCCTGGGAGTCATCCTCCGGTTTCACCTCGGGGATCGTCTCAGGCCCCACCGTTTCAGGCGCGGGTTCGTCCGCCGTCTGGGCCTGCGGCAACGTCCACTCGCCCACGCGCTCAAACTTATATACCACGTCCTGCCCGTCTCGGATGTCGCGCAGGCTCATTCCAGTCTTGTCAATGGTGCTGAGCTTGTGGGTGATGGTCATATTCTCCGGCGTTTCTCCCGTATAAAGGCTGAAATTGCTCACGCGGAAGCAGAGCCTCTCCCCCATCAGATCGCAGGTACCGTCCGCATAGAAAGCAGCCGTTTTGCCGGTCGTGGACGTCCACTCGCCCAAAACCAGATACGCCCGCCGCCCGAGCTTCTTTTCCGCCGTATCGCGATAGTCGCCTACGCGCTGGTAGTAAGGAAGCGCCTCATAGGGCTTTCCGTCGCGATAGAGTTCCTCGGCATACTGATAGCACGCCTCCAGGTAAAGATCGTAAAGATCGGCGTATTCACCGGACAATCCGTCCAGTGAAAAGCCCTCCAGCGCGGCGACCGCCGTCTGATAGTCCTTTTTCTCCATGGCGTCGCGCGCCGTTTGCGCCATGCCTCCGAAATATTCCTCATAGCAGGCGGCGCTGCGCTCCTTCGCGTCGCTATAATTTCCAAGCTCCGAAAATGCCGCGCCTGCTCCGGTCAGGTCGCCGCTTTCGCGCAGTGCTTCGGCCAGCCGATAGCGGCAGGCATTGGCGCGCTCCTGCGCCTCCTCGCTTCCCTCAATGGCCGCGTAAGCCGCTGCCGCGCCCTCCAAATCGCCCGCTTCCTCCAGCTTGGCGGCCTCCTCCATTTGCAGGGAGGCCAGCTCGTCCTTTGCGCGGTCGCTTCCGTCCGCGGCGCTTAGCACCTCAATTGCCCCCTGCGCGTTGCCCGCCGCCTTCAGGCTCAGCGCCTGCTGATACAGGGCCTCTTCCAGCATCGTTTTGCTGTCCTTGTAGCCCCCCAGCGCCTCAAAGCCGCTGACCGCCGCGTCAAAATCACCCTCCGTAAGCGCGGCGGATGCGATGGCGTACCGGCATTGCTTCAGCTTGGCCGCACTGTCCGAATAGGAGCCGAGCGCCTCATAGCGAACACTCGCGTCCTCATAGCGGCCCTCCTCGAGCGCCGCCTCGGCCAGCTGATAGCGTACGGTGCGAAGCTGCCGCGTGCTGTCTTGGTAGCCGGTCGTTACCTTCTCCAAAAGCGCCTCGGCGCGCTCCGGCTCTCCGCCCTCGATCGCCTCCATCGCCAGCTGATAGTTGCACTCGTCGCAAAGCGCCTGAGCGCCATCATGCGCGCTCAGGGTCTCCGCCAGCGCGACAGCTCCGGCATAATCACCCGCCTCTTTTAAGGCAAGCGCCTCCTGATAGGCGCAATCCTGCGCCTGTCCCTCGCTGTCCAGGTAGGGCGCGATCTCCAAAAAGAGCCGCGCCGCCTTCTCATAGTCGCCCGCCGTCTTGGTTTCCATGGCGAGCTGGTAGAGACAGTCGTTCGCCTTGTCCGCCGCGTTGCCGTAATCACCCGCCGCCAGATAAAGCCTGCCCGCCGTCTCGCGATCACCCGCGGCCAGCGTTTGCTCGGCCAGCTCGTAGTTCGCCTGCTTGACCAGCTCCGCCGCGTCCCCATACCCCGTCAGAGTCGACAACACCTCCGCCGCGTCGGCGTAGCTGCCCGCCTCAAGCAGGTTTTTTCCCTGCGTATAGCTGCACTCCAGTGCCTTTTCCCCCGCGTCCCGATAGGTCGGAATTTCCTGAAACAGCACGCGCGCCACCACGGGATTCCCGCTTTCCAAAAGCGAGCACGCCTGCCGGTAGACCGTCTCGTTCAGCCTCTCGGCGCTGTCCTCATAATCGCCAAGCTCCTGATATTTTTCTGCCGCCAGCTCATAGCTGCCGTTTTCCAGATAGATTTCTCCCAGCTCATAGGCCGCCTGCCTGCGAAGCTCCTCGCTGTCACCATAATCCGCAAGCGCCTCAAACGCCGTCTCGGCCTTTTCCAGTTCCTCGATCCCGCCCGCGTTGAGCGCAGCGACCGCTTCCTGATAATCGCATTCGGTCAGCTGCTCCTGAGCGTCGCGATAGCCGCCCATGTTCTGGAACGCCGCGCGCGCCTCGTCAAAATTTCCGTCCCTTAAAAGGCTCTGCGCCGCGTTGTATCGGAACGCCGGCAGCACCCAGATGACCATGACCGCAACCAACGCGGCCAAGCACAGCGCCGAAAGGCCCAGACGTACCGCCTGTCTGCGGCGGCGGCGTTTGGAGGCGCGTTCCTTCTCCTGCTTTTCCTGCAAGAGATTGTTTTCCTCGCGCGCCTTGCGGGCGGTCTGCGCGAGCTTTTGCTCATGCGCCGCGATGACGTGTTCCACATTCTCGGGGCTGAAGCTCGCGAATATCGCCTCGCGCCTACGCTCGCAGCGGCAGCACCGGTCGCTTTCCGCTGGATTGGCCCGCCCGCACACGCACAGCCAGACCTGATCCTGCCATTGCGGATAGCCCACCGCGTCCTTACCGGCCACAAAGCGAAGCTGATCCAGCGCACGCCCATTGGGAAGGGCGTTGGAGGTATAATGCGTCAGAGGCACGTTGCCCTTGCGCCAGATGGTCGCGTCATCAAACCAGACCTTTTCGATGATGAGATCCACGCCCTCCACCCCGCGCCATTCAGAGGGCAGAAGCACGATACTGAATCGTTCGCCCACGCCCGCCTTGAGGCCCTGGATCCGTTCCGTCTGCCTGAAGATAAGATGATCCTCCTTGTCAAAGCACGCCAAGGTAACCTGAACGGAGACGACCACCTTGTCGCTCAGGTTGTTCAAAATAAAGGTACATTCCGCGTTATCCTCGGCGGGCATGGCATATTGCCACAGCTCGACCGGACAGGTCAAATCAATCTTCATGGCTTTCCCCCCAAAGTGCGGACTGAAAGTATTACAATTTTCCACTGTTTATTGTACATGAAACCTTAGAAAATGTATAGTCTTTTAGAAAAGAAACTTGTCCGTTCCCTCAGAAGTTTTACAAACGTATGACGTTTTTTAACACAAATTTCTATATTCAAGCAGGAAAATACGCTGACCCCGACGGGGCCGACGCCAGAAATTTTTTCGTATTCTCGGGACGTTCACCCCCATGCCTTACCGGCAAAATTTCTCAATATAGGCATCCAGGCATTTCTGAATGACCTCACGCGCGGCGTTCGCGTCGCGAAGCTCATCCACCACCGTTTCCTTACCCTCCAAATTCTTATAAACGGTAAAGAAGTGGCTCATCTCCGTGAATAAATGGGAGGGCAGCTCGCTTATATCATGATAGGTGTTGTAGGTGGGGTCCTGGAAAGGAATGGCGATAATCTTCTCATCCAGCCTGCCCTGATCCAGCATTGTGATGACGCCGATGGGGTAGCACCTCACCAGGCTCAAGGGCTGAATGACCTCGCTTGACAGCACCAGGACGTCCAGCGGATCGTTATCATCGGCATAGGTGCGTGGTATCAGCCCGTAATTGGTAGGATAATGCGTCGAGGTGTAAAGGATGCGGTCAAGGATCAGGGAGCCCGTCTCCTTGTCCAGCTCGTACTTCTTCTTGCTTCCCTTTTCAATCTCGATCACAGCGATGAAGTCGTCCTTGGTGATGCGGGAAGGAGAGATATCATGCCAAATATTGCTCATAAAAACCGCGCTCCTCTCTGATTCTTCTTGTTCCCCGAGTATTGTAACAACCATGACGCGACTTGTAAAGCCGCTTTGCCCTCACTTATGGTATACTGATAGCGTACCACAGAAAACAACGCAAGGAGGAACACGCAATGAATCGAAAACAAAAGGCGTTTGCGCTTCTGCTTTGTCTTTTGACGGCCATGGCGCTTACCGCCTGCCACATCGACAATGACCCTTGGCCGGCAAGCGACGGTATCCAGACGCCTACCGCCACTCCGCTTGCCGATGCCGCGACGCAGGCTCCCCAAGAGCAGACGGCCATAACGGAAACGCAGGCGCCTGCCGAACCGGAGCCCACACAGACCCCCGGCGGAAGCGAGGATCCCGGCCTGAACGGCTGACAAGGCTTCCTGAATCAGGTGCTCCCTCATGGCATCGACAACTGTCAATAAACCCCATAGATACGCAAGGAGCCGCAGGGCCGACCCGTCTGGGTCGGCGCGTCTCTCGCTTGGAAACGCTACGGCGTAAGGCTTCTGGGACTCTGTCCCAGACCCTGGCAGGGGTTGACGGAGGGAAGCGGGGCCGCTGTGCGGCCTTGCCCCGAAGGGGCAAAGCGACCCGAAGGATATCAACCGAAACGAGTGGAGGGCACGGTCAGTGCCCTCCACGACGATTGAGGTTGCGGTCTAAGTCCCCTGCACCCCATCCTTTGTCGATGCCCTGAGGGCCGCGCCTCTTATCGTAAAGAGGCGCGCTCCTTTCCATATGCCCAGATTCTCTTAGCGCTCGAATTCCTTCGCGACGTCCGCAAGCAAATCACGAATGGAAAGATGCTGTGGGCAGACCTGCTCGCATTTTCCGCACCGGATGCAGTCGGAGGCCTTGCCATGGTTCAGGGTGTGGACATTGGTGTAATAGTACTCCGTATTCCAATTTTGGAACTGGCGCTTGGCGTTCATGCAGGCAAACAGGTCGGGGATGGAGATATGCTTGGGGCAGCCGTCGGTGCAGTAGCGGCAGGCCGTGCAGGGAATCAGATCCTGATTGCGGAAGATATCCCTGACCTTCCACACGGCGTCCAGCTCCTCCTCGCTCAGAGGCTTGAAATCCTTCATATAGCTGAGATTGTCATTCATCATGCTCATGTCGCCCATGCCGGAAAGAACCATCATGACGTCCTCGAAGCCTGCGGCGAAACGAATGGCATAGCTGGCGTTGCTTCCGGAGCCGAGACGGTTCAGGATTTCCTGCGCGAGCGGAGGCAGCTTAACCAGGCTGCCTCCCTTCACCGGCTCCATGACGATGACGGGCTTTCCATGCTTGCGGCAGACCTCATAGCACTTGCGGCTCTCTACCGACGCGTCATCATAGTCCACATAGTTGAATTGAATCTGCACGGTCTCGATCTGCGGATATTCACTGAGAATCTCATCAAGAACCTCGGCCTTGTCATGGAAGGAGATGCCGACATGGCGCACCTTGCCCTCGGCCTTCAGCTCAAACGCGGTCTCATAGGCGCGGCAACGCTTGAATTTGGCAAAGAGCTCCGCGCTTTGGGCATGCATGAGATAGAAGTCGAAGTAGGAGACGCCGCAAGCGGCAAGCTGGCTTTCAAACAGCGGCCTGATCTGTTCCTCCCTTTCGAAGAAAACGCCGGTGAGCTTGTCGGTGAGGACATAAGCGTCGCGCGGATAGCGGCTGGTCAGGCATTCCCTCAGGGCCGGCTCGCTTAATCCGCTCAGATAGCCATGCGCCGTGTCGAAATAGTTGAAGCCGTTTTCCAGAAAGGCATCCACCATGCGGCTGAATTCGGCGGTATCGACCTTGTCGCCGTTCATGGGCAGACGCATGCAGCCAAAGCCGAAGTTCTTCTTGATTTCCTGAAAGTATGGATTCATAATGACCTCCTGTGTATTTCAGCGTCAGCGGCTAAAATTGGTAAGCACCTTTTCGTTCTCGGGATGAGAAAGACCGTTTTGCCTGCCCAGCTCGATCACCTTGAGCAGCCAGGCCATGTTTTTCCCGATGTTGGTCATCGTCATCAGGCCTTCCTTGTCCTGCGCCACATCCTCGGCCCTGCGGCCGTAAACATGGTTCCAATAGGTCGAGGAAACGATGGGCATGGAGCAGATGGTAAAATACTTGTTGATGACGTCCATAGACGCCGTCGTGCCCGCGCGCCGCGCGCTTAAAATGGCCGCCGCAGGCTTAAACATGAAGTTGCGCCCGCAGGAATAGAACGCGCGATCCATCACGGTTAAAAGACGCGCGCTTGGATGGGCGTAATACACCGGCGAGCCGAACACGAAGCCGTCAAATTCCGCGGCGCGCAGGCCGATTTCGCGGGCGATGTCGTCAAACACGCATTTTCCCGTCTCGCGGCATTTCATGCAGGCGACGCAGTCGCTCAAGGGCTCATTGCCGATGAAGATGGTTTCGGTTTTGATCCCCTCACCCTGAAGCGCCCTGGAGACCTCACCCAGCGCCACGGACGTGCAACCGTTTTTCCGCGAGCTCCCGTTTACCAGCATAACCTTCATGCAAACCCCTCCTGAAGATGGTTATCGTTCGCCTCTTGTATATGTTTGAAGCCCGTGCTACAATGCAAGTATATCAACCGGTAGCTGCTACCGGTCAAGCCCCATTTTTCTTTTATGAGGAGAAGCTTGCATGTATACAATGAAGAAAGCCTGCGCCATGACCGGTATGACCTATGAAACCCTCAAATTCTATTGCAACGAAGGACTGCTTCCCAACGTCAGGCGGGACGAGCGCAACCGCCGCGTGTTTGACGACCATGACATCGCGTGGCTTAAGGGACTTCTTTGCCTGAGAAAATGCGGCATGAGCCATGCCAATATGAAGGAATACCTGAACCTCTGCCTCGCGGGGGAGGAAAGCCTTCCCCAGCGCAAGCGGCTGCTCGCGGGGCGGAAAAAGGAACTCCTTGAACGCGTCAGGGAGCTTGAGGAAAGCATGGCGTATATCGACAGAAAGCTGCACCTCTACGATGACATGCTGGAAGGGCGTGTAGCGTATCACAGCACCCCTTCTAAGAAAAAGGACGACGAAGCGTTCGCTCAGGAGGAGGCCTATATGGGCCGCGAAAGCTGAAGCGCGGCGCGCCAGCTGGGAGGCGGGCCGTCGTCGCCCCAGTATTCGTCCAGAGAGGCGACGCGTCCCTCTTCCGTCAAGCGAAAGAAGGAGACGACATGGAACGAGGCGTCCTCTGACCAGACGCGCGATACGACGGCCATCCCCTCCTGAAGCCTCTCCACCCGCTCAACCTGACCGTGCCAGTCGCCTGGATAGTCGCAGTTGGCGCGGACAAAGCCCTCGGCGGTGAAGCGCTCGTTGCTGCAATGCCAGCGCACCTCCGCGTCGGGAGCAAGGAAGGCGCGCAGGGTCTGCGCGTCCTGACGTACAACCGCGTCCAGAAAGGCGCGGGCGAATGCTTCAGGATTTCCCCTCATCGGACGCCGCCTCCTTTTCCTCATAAAAGTCGAGGTCGATTTCGGGCAGATGGGCGCAGACCATGAGATAGGCGTCCTCACCGTTGTCCTCGTAATAGCGCTTTCTTGCACCCAATTTGATGAAGCCGAGCGATTGATACATCCGCTGGGCCATGAGGTTGCTTTTCCTGACCTCCAGCGTCAGGTATTCCACGCCCATGTTGGCCGCATACTGCATCAGGGCGCGGGTAACGCCCGTGCCGACGCCCCGTCCGCGCGCGGGGGCGTCCACGGCGATGTTGGTGATATGCCCCTCTTCAAAGACGAGCCAGGCGCCCGCGTAGGCGATCACGCGCCCGTCCTCCTCGGCCACGACATAGCGGGCGCATTTGTTGGTGGTCATTTCATCCACAAAGCTCTGACGCGACCAGGGCGTGGGAAAAGTGCGCTCCTCGATGGCGTGTACCTGGTCGACGTCGTTCAAGGTCATGCGGCGATAGACGATGCTCATGTCTGGCCCCCGAGCCTTCGGGCGCGCTCGCGCTCGGCCTGCGGAGCGCGCAGATAGACGGGCATCAGCGTGAGATAGTCCACGCTTTCGCTTTGGCGCAGATGGGCGAGAAGGCCCACGCTCGCGGGGCGCAGAAAGCTCAGGTGCGCGGGCGCGAAGACGGCGCGCTCCCCAACCAGGCCGAGAATTCCCTCCCGATAGGGCCTGACGCCGTCACCTAGGAAGCACAGCCGCCGCTCTCCCGCCGCCCGAAGGGCCTTTTCAAGAAACGCGGGCAGTTTTTCAGCCATGTTCTCAAGCGCGCGGACGGGCGGGAAGCCCGGCAGAAACGCCGCGCCGTAGACCTGACCCGCGCGCGCATCCTGGATGGGGCAGATGAGGGCGTCCGTCAAGCATACGCCGCAGGCAAGCGCCTCCAACGCGTCCACGCCGACGCAGGGTTTGCCCGCGCCGTGCGCCATTCCCTTGACTGCGCTCACGCCGATGCGCACGCCGGTGAACGAGCCGGGGCCCGTCACGGCGGCGTAAAGGTCGATCTCGCTCACGTCGATCCCCGCGCGCCCCAGCGCCTCCTCGATCATGGGCATGAGGTTGACGGAGTGGGTGAGGCGGTTGACCGCCGAGCCTTCATAGACGACCTCGCCGTCGCGCACGACGGCCACGCCGGCAACGGGCCCCGAGGTATCCACTGCGAGAATCTTCATTCGACCAGTCCTTTCTCATCCAGCTCGTGAAAGCCGCCCACAGGCGTGAAAGTAAGGCGGCGCGTATCGTCATCAAGCGGGACAAGCTCGATTTCCAGACGGCGCTCCGGCACGGCCTCCTCGGCGCGGCTGGGCCATTCGACCACCGCCACGCCCTCGTTTTGCAGATACTCGTCCATAGAAAGCTCATAAAGCTCCTCCGACCCGCTGAGCCTGTACCAGTCGAAATGGTACAGGGGCAGACGTCCGGAATCATGCACCTGCAAGATGGTGAATGTCGGGCTGGTCACATAGCCTGTGACGCCCAGCCCCCGCGCGATGCCGCGCGTGAGCTCGCTCTTGCCCGCGCCCATGTTGCCCAGGAGCAGGAGCACGTCGTTGGGGCGCAGCTGGCAGGCGAGCCGTTCGCCGATGCGTCTGGTTTCCTCCGCGCTGCGGCTGAAAAGGGTCATTTCGCCTTCGCCTCCGGATTCGCGCGCTTGCGGCCATGCAGGATGGGCGAAAGCGGCTTATACGTCAAGCCCGCCAGCACGCTGATCAAGATCCACTTGAGCAGATTGAACGGCGCGGTGATGAGCAGGACAAATTTCCAGGCGCTGTCCACTGCCGGAATGATGGCCGTCCCCATGCTCACGATCGCCTCCACAGGCATGCCGGAGGCGACGCCGTAGAAGGGGATCATGATATACAGGTTGACCAGCACCGCCACGAGAGTGGCGATGATCGTACCCACGGCCATCCCCAGGATCGCGCTTTTACGGCTCTTTTCATGCCGATAGAGGAGACCGGCGGGCAGCAGCATCGCGAAGCCCATCAGGAAGTCCGCCAGCTCGCCCACGCCCTGCGACGTGGAGTGCAGAAGGCCCAGCAGACTTTTGACCAGCAGGATGAGCGTTCCGGGAATCGGGCCCATTGCGAAGGTGCCCAGAAGCACCGGCAGGTGGCTTAAGTCGAGCTTGTAAAACAGCACGACGGGGATCTCGTTCATAAACAATACGGCCGAGATGGCGGCGAGGACGGCGACAGTGGTCAGGTCGCGGGTGGTCAGGATGGGCTTGCGCTTGGTAGTGGTCATAAGGCTTCCTCCTTCAAGATGAAATTGCCCCTGATGGCTTATTACATCAGGGGCAACCGCACCTAAAAGGCAAAAGCTGCTCTTCTCACATCCGGACTTTGGCCAAAGGCCGTTCACCGTTGGTTCCGGAGTCACACCGGATCGGGGAGCCGCGGACGAATCGGACATCTCACGGCTCCTTCGCGGACTATACCGCCAGTAGGGAATTTCACCCTGCCCCGAAGAAGCCATCTATATTGAGCTTACGGGGAGATGATAGCACGCGGCACGCGGGGTGTCAAGAGGCGGACGGGCTCTTTTTTGCATAAGGGCATCAAATCAAAAAATCGGACGCTTGCGTCCGTGGTGCGCATGTGGTATCATTTCCTTGACTCAAAGAGGAGGCCTTGATTGATGGAATGCAACGCGAAAGTAACAGATGAACTGATTTGGGTGGGCGGAAATGACAGACGGCTGAATCTGTTTGAAAACATATTCCCCATTCCGCGAGGGGTGAGCTATAACGCCTATGTGATGCCAGACGAAAAGACTGTGCTTTTGGACACGGTGGACCGCGCGGTCAGCGGCCGCTTTTTTGAAAACCTCGAGGCGGCGCTGAACGGTCGGAGGCTGGACTATATCGTCGTCAATCATATGGAGCCGGATCACGCGGCCACGCTGGAGGAGACCTGCGCGCGCTATCCGGATGCGCGCCTGGTGGTCAACGCCAAGACCGCCGCGATGATCGGCCAGTTTTTTGAAAGCGATCTTTCTGGCCGTCTCGTCACCGTGGCCGAGGGCGGCGAGCTGTGTACGGGCAGGCATCGCTTCCGCTTCTACATGGCGCCGATGGTGCATTGGCCCGAGGTGATGGTCACCTATGAGGAAACGACGAAAACACTCTTTTCAGCCGACGCCTTCGGAACCTTCGGTGCGCTCAGCGGCTTTCTGTTCGCGGATGAGGTGGATTTTGAGCGGGATTGGCTGGATGACGCGCGCCGCTATTATGCCAACATCGTGGGCAAGTATGGCGCGCCGGTTCAGGCGTTTCTGAAAAAGGCGGCGGGACTGGACATCGCGACGCTCTGTCCGCTGCATGGTCCCATCTGGCGCGAAAACATCCAATGGTTCGTTGAGAAGTACGCGCTGTGGAGCGCCTACAGGCCGGAGGAGGAAGGTGTGCTCATCGCCTACGCCTCCGTTTACGGGCACACGGAGAACGCCGCCGAGATGTTCGCCATGGCCCTGCGTGAGGCGGGGGTCAGGCGTATCGCCATGTACGACGTCTCCGTCACGCATCCGTCCTATATTCTCAGCGACGCCTTCCGCTTTGGAAAGCTCGCATTCCTCTCTCCCACGTACAACGCGGGCGTCTTCCCCGCGATGGAGACGCTCATCAGCGACATCAAGGCGCACGCTCTGAAAAACCGCATCGTGGCGTTGGTGGAAAGCGGTTCGTGGGCGCTGACGGCGGGCAAGCTCATGCGCGAGGAGCTTGGCTCTCTCAAGGACGTCCGCGTGCTTGAGCCCGCCGTGAGCGTCCGTTCCTCCGTGAAGGCGGACGATCGCGACGCGCTGCGGGCGCTGGCTAGGGCGCTTGCCGAGGCGTAAAATGTGCGGACGGTATTTTCTCACGGACGATGAGTTGGAGAACCGGCGGCTTCTTGCCATCCTCAAGGAGCTGCTGAGCTCGGGACATCCTATGGCCTCCCAGGTGCATCTTGGCGAGATCTTTCCCACTCAGATCGCGCCGGTCATCGTGCCTAGGGACGGCAGCGTTACGGTTCGTCCCATGCGCTGGGGCTTCCCGCGCGGCGGCGGCCATGGCACGGTCATCAACAGCCGGAGCGAAAAAGCGGATTACACGCCCATGTTTCAGCGTGCCGTCAGGGAACGGCGCTGCCTGATCCCGATGTCGGGCTTTTACGAATGGCGGCGCACCCCCTCCGGAGGCAAAACGAAGGACAAGTTTGCCTTTCGCTCCCAGGGCGCGCTTGAAAAGGGCATGATGTATCTCGCCGGCGTATACGGCGAATTTTTGGGCGGCTTCGCGGGCGGCGGGTTTGACGGCTTCGCCATTCTGACGCGCGAGGCCAATGGGCAGATGAGTCCCTATCATAACCGCATGCCGGTGATTTTGGACAGCGAGCCGCTGAAAAAGCTGTGGCTGTTCGCGCCGCCCGAAATGCCCTATCAGGAGCTTCGCCGACAGTTTGAGACACCGAGGCTGACGGTAGCGCGGGCAGGATAAAGGCTGAATCAGCCATCGTGGCCGCGAACGAAATTCGCGGCCACGATGGCTTTTTCCTACCGCTTCACGGACACGTCTCCCGATACGCTGGACAGCCGCACCGTTACGGCGCTTCCGGACGCGGAGGATATCCGCTGACGGACGTCGCCGGAGACGGTGTGACATTCAATCTGCGCCTCGGATACCTCCGGCAGACGGATGTCGAGATCGCCGCTGGTGCTCTGCGCCGTGAGGGTACGCAGAGACGATCCGCGCACGGTCAGGTCAATATCGCCACTGGTTGCCTTGGCGTGCCCCTCGACAAAATATCCGTCCAGATTGAGATCTCCGCTGAGCGTACCCGCGTCAAGCGTGACGCATTTGCCGTTCCACTCCACGTCGCCTGAAGCGCTGGAAAGCTTGAGCACTTCGTCCGCGCAGACGTCATCCAGACGGAGGTCGCCGCTGGTCGTGGCCGCGTCGAGCGACGAAAGGACGACAGCTTCCATTTCGATGTCGCCGGACGCGGTGCCCAGGCACGCGGCGGGACGGCACCCCTCTGGAAGACGGATGCGCACATCGGCCTTGTCTCGGAAGGAAAAGCTGCCGTGCGCCAGATTGCCCAGCGATTTGGACAGGTCGCTCAGATTGAAGCTGAATATATCGTTGAGATTCAAGGTGAATTCAAGCCCCCGCCCGTGCGACGCGTTGGGAACGCGGCTGACGGACAGCGTACCGTTTTCGAGCGAGACCGACAGGCGGGAGGCTCTGCCCTCCGTATCCACATGAACCCATTCGTCCTCGGACGGAAGAACCTCCACGTCCTCATTGGCAAGACGCAACGCGATCTCACGGACGGTGTCCGCCTCAAAGCGGTACGAGCCCTCGTTAGATTCCTCCTCATCCTCCCGCGCCTTGCGGGGATAGCTCTTGAGCATTTCCTCCATGCCGTTCAGGCTCTCGACAACCGCGTGGATGGCCTCATCCTCGCTCATGCCGCGTTCAAGCAGGTCGTTGTAACGCTCCTGACAGTTGTTGAGGATCTCCTCGCGCAGTGCGCGAGTCTCCTCGTTTTCCTCAAGCTCTTCGAACAGAAGATTGACAATCTTTTCGATGGTAGGGTTCATTTGCCCTCGCCTCCTATCAAACGATTCATCAGTTCCCTGGTTTCCCGCCAGGCGGCGCGGTCGCGCGCGAGGCGTTCCCGTCCCTCCGGCGTGATCGTGTAATAGCGCCGCCTCGCGCCCGTTTGCTCGTCGCCCCAATAAGAGCGGATCAGCCCGCCCGTCTCCAGTCGGCGAAAGGCCGTGTATAGCGTGGCTTCCTTCATTTCCAGCCCGCCCTGGCTGATTTCGGCGACCGTTTTGGAGATTCGGTAGCCGTAGCTGTCCCCATGGCTCAGCTGACAAAGAATGATCGTGTCCGTGTAGCCGCGCAGGATATCCGCGGAAATCGGCATAACATCACCTCCTGATATAAGGATTATATTCTAATATACATCGTCTGTCAAGGTATTTTTTTCAGAAAAAACCGTTGCAGCACAAGAATCAAAAAAGCAGTTGACAAGCGCATTGAAAACCGTTACAATATCTCATGTCTGGTAATCGGTCGGCGCATGCGGACATGCGGGTGTAGCTCAATGGTAGAGCTCCAGCTTCCCAAGCTGGCTACGTGGGTTCGATTCCCATCACCCGCTCCAACCGCATGAAACCCAGCCGGATATAACCATTCCATTACATCAAACAGGAGGTCGAATCCAATGGCTAAGGCTAAATTTGAACGCACCAAGCCGCACGTAAACATCGGCACGATCG
>CAYQCL010000050.1:0-14368 GCA_964416065.1 uncultured Oscillospiraceae bacterium
CTCTTGACTCTCTGTTTTTCTATCCTTAATGTTACCGTTCTATTGTAACTCAACACAAAAAAAGGACGCGCGCTCGTGACGTCGAATTGCCAGACGAAAGCAATTATAGTATAATAAATAAGATATAGAATCGTTGCTTGCGCAATGTGTGACAAGGGGGAAGAATGCGTGGAAAAAGCAACGCATGTACCGATCCGGTCATGGATCATATCCGCGCTTTGCGCAGTCATCGGTGTGGAAGCGTTTAGCATCTACTTGCAGCTGTCAGAAGAAATAACGCATCGCTTTTTAGCCTTGGCCGTCACCGCCGTGCTGACAGTACTCGGCACACGGCTTTTTGAACAGCGTGATGCGCGACTGAGACGCTACGGCTGGGCAATAGGTATGCTTTTTTCTTTGGCTCAGGTCTGCGGCGAGCGTGTGAGCAAGATAGGTACCCTCATAAACGGGGGCTGGGACTGGCTTCTTCAGATTAGCTGCGTGATTGGCTTCGCACCAGCTGTCGGGGGACTTTTTGCGCTGTTTGTGCGCGGGCTCCAAGTGGCCCGTCAGGGGGCGGAGAAAAAGGATGGAAGGAGACTAAGCACGCGTGCTGTCTTTTGGGGAAGCACCGCGATTTTACTTCTACTGTGGCTGCCGTACCTGCTGGCCTTCTACCCTGGTCTTTTTACCTATGACGTCAGTTATCAGTACCTTCAGTACACCACCGGAGACTTTAATACGCACCATCCCCTGCTGCACACGCTGCTGGTGGGCGGCTTTTGCGATCTGGGACGTCTCCTTTTCGGTTATCCATCCAAGGGAATTCTCTTATACACGCTATTCCAAATGGGCCTGATGGCGCTTTCCATGGCGAGCGCCAACGCTCTTTTACACCGGTATAGGGCGCCGGTATGGGTGTGCGTTACGCTCCTGATCATCGAAGGAATCATGCCCTTCCATACGCTTTTGGTGATCAGCACGACGAAGGATACGCTGTTTGCCGGAGCGTTGCTCTATCTATGCGTGTTGTTGCTGGAAGCAATTCTGGAACCTCAAGCGCTTCACAGATGCTCATGGGGCATTCGCTTTGTCTTGACGCAAATGGCGGTCGGGATGATGCGAAACAACGGATTTATCTGCCTGGCGGCCGTATTGGCGGTTGGGGTAGTGGAGCTCGTTCGACATCATGAGGCGGGAAAGCGTCTTATCGTGTTGACGCTTTGCGGGCTTGTGATGTACGGCGCGGGAAACGCGGGGCTCAAGGCTGCGGTCGGGGCGCAAAACGGACCGATCCGCGAAATTCTCAGCGTGCCCGCACAGCAGCTTGGGCGTGTATACGCGTTGACGGACGATGAGGCCAAGGACGAAATTCTGTCATATTTTCCTGGCGCGCCGAACTACGCGCCCTCCATCTCCGATCCGCTCAAGGACACCTTTACCGGCACGTCCAGGGATTTGCCTGGCCTTCTTCGCCTTTGGATAAGCGTGGGCTTGAGACATCCCATCATTTATATGGACGCGTTTGTCGCGCTGAACAAAGGATTCTATCAGCTGGACGAAACGCCGCCGTGGGGTGCGCAGTATTTGGAGACCAAGTTTCATGAGAGCAAAGAGGACGGGCTGCTCGAACACTCGCTGTGGCCGGAACTGCGTGACTGGATGACAGAACTGTATAGCCGACGGGGCTATCTCTCCGTCCCGATCTACGCCGCGCTTCTGTCCCATGCCTTTTGGTGCTGGCTGATGCTCTGGGGGATGACGGCGGCGATGTATCTTAAAAACAAAGCGGCCATAAGCATCGGCGTTGTTGTTACGGCGCTGTTTTTGACGGTGCTCCTGGGCCCATGCGTGATGCTGCGCTATATTTATCCGATCATCCTATGCGGGCCATTTTTGCTGGGAACGCTTGTACTGCCGGCGCGGAGGAAAGGCCTGGCGAACGCGTCATCCGCTGAGGGGTGAGGATCGGTGTTTCAACGTGACTATATCCTGCGCTTGATCGAGCTGATGAGCAATCTTTCGCAGCGCGTTTCCGAACTGATGGATGAACTCAGGCAAATGCGCCTTTTAGACAACGGATGCAGAAGGTATTGCGGGCTGCCTCTGGCGGCGATCGAGGCGCTTCATTCGGATAGTCTGATAGAGCTGCTTGCGCCGTCGGCAAGGCTGTTTGCCAGTGAGCTGCTTTACACAAGGGCGACGCTTTCTCAACCAAATGGAGAAGAGCTAAAGCTCAAGAGCCTCAGGCTACTCGCCTCCATGTACACGGAGGGCCTGCTTTGTGAACTTCACGCACTGCGGCTTAAGGTGCTTAAGCAGGAGCTGCTTAATGAGCTCACAGCGGATGACTTAATGGCCTGCGCGGAGTTTTTCTTCCAGGGTGGGGAATACGCCGATATGAAGGATGCCATTTTTCGGGCCATAGAGGTCTCTGGCACGATCGAGCGGCGACGGCATACAGAGCGAGGCGTGACGCTTCTTACCTCAGCGGCGGTAGCCAGCGAGCGAGACCCGGCCGACACCTCCCCACAGGAGCTGCGTGAGGCTGTGAGCAATTTGCAGGCGGTGGCGGAGCGTCTCAACCAGAAAGAAAAGAACGAGAGGGAAAGCAACCCATGATTTTGATTTCGATACAGGATATACAAAAAAGCTTTGGAACACATGAGGTGCTTCGAGGCGTGAGCTTCAGCCTGCAAAAGGGCGAGAAAATGGGCCTTGTGGGCGTGAATGGCTGCGGGAAAACGACGCTCATGCGTATCATCACAGGCGAGGTGGAGCCTGATGGTGGACTGATCCATAAGAATCGCGACCTCAGGATCGGCTATCTGGCGCAGATTGACGATATTGCTTTGACGGACACGGTCTGGGGGGCGTTGCTTCGCGTATTCGAACCGGTTATCGCGATGGAGAAGCGGCTCCATGAGCTGGAAAAGCAGATGGAGGAAAATATCGACCCTGATGCCGCCTTACGCCTGACAAATGACTATCAGCGGCTTTTGGAGCGCTTTAACGAGGCGGAGGGCTATGCCTACGAGGGAGAGATGCTAGGCGTTTTGAACGGCCTGGGTCTCAAGCCTGAGATGCATCAGCGTCTGGTGGGCACGCTGTCTGGTGGCGAGCGAACCAGACTATCTTTGGCGAAGCTGCTTTTGCAAAAGCCGGACATCATCCTCATGGATGAGCCCACCAATCACCTTGATCTTGAGGCTATTGAATGGCTTCAGGATTATCTGACGGAATATAAGGGATCCTTGCTCCTCATCAGCCATGACCGCTATTTTCTCGATCATGTCTGCACGAGCATGGGGGAGATCCTCGGCGGAAGGATGATCAAGTTTACCGGCAACTACACCGAGTACATGCGGAAGCGAACGGCGGAGTTTGAAACCCGTATGAAGGCATATAACCTTCAGCAGAAGGAGATCGAGCGGGAGAAGGCGATTATTGAACGTTATCGCAGCTTTAACCGCGAGAAGAGCATCCGCGCGGCGGAGAGTCGTCAGAAAAGACTGGATAAGATCGAACGGCTTGAAAAGCCGGTTGAGGAAAACCACGTCCGCTTTTCCTTTGATGTACGCCGCCGTAGCGGTGAGGAAGCGATGGAGGTCAAGGGACTCTCCAAGACGTTCGACGGACAGACAGTATTTGAGAACGTGAATTTCAAGCTGCGCACGGGCGATCGCGTCGCGCTCATCGGCCCCAACGGTGTGGGAAAGAGCACGCTGTTTAAGATCCTGATGAATCAGATCACGCCCGATCGGGGCAGCGTCAAATATGGAACGAATATCGACGTGGGATACTACGACCAGCATCAGCAGAACCTGAATCCTAACAATACGGTGCTGGACGAGGTGTGGAATACCTTTCCGTCGATGGAGCAGAGCAAGGTACGCGGCGCGCTGGGCCTGTTTTTGTTCTCAGGGGACGATGTTTTCGACACTATTCAAAGCCTGTCCGGCGGAGAACGGGGGCGTGTGGCGCTGACAAAGCTGATGCTCAAAAAGGATAATCTGCTTCTTTTGGACGAGCCGACAAACCATCTTGATATGGACAGCCGTGAGGTTTTGGAGGACGCTCTGGAGGACTTTCCGGGCACAATTTTGGCGATCAGCCATGATCGATACTTCATCAATCGTTTTGCGTATCGCGTAATGGTGATGAGCTCGGAGGGAATGACAGAGTATCTTGGCAACTTTGACGCGTATGTAGAAAAACGCGACCGTCCACGGCCGCCTGTTCCGACGGATGGAGCAGAGATCACAAAGACGGCGTTGGTTCGGGAACGCAAACGTGACCGTCAGCAATCCGTACGCATCCGCGAGCTTCGCGCTCAGGTCAAAAAGGCGGAGGAGGCCATTGAGGACAACGAAAAGCGCCTTGCCGGATTGGAGGCGCTGATGGCGGATCCCACAACCTATGAGGATGCGGAAAAGGCGCGGAGGCTGGGGGAGGAATATCGGGCAGAGCAGGAAAAAACCGAGGCACTGTATGAGGCGCTGGAGGCGGCTGAAAGAGCGGTTGAGGAAGCAGAAAGGGAATAAAAAGCTTCAGGCGCACGCATTCAGTAGGAGCGTGCGCCTGAGAATACAGACCATTATCGCTTGATCAGCACGACGGACAGATCGTTGACGTTTGTACCGGTCGGGCCGGTCATGATGAGAGAATCGACCGCCTTCAGCGCGTGATAGGCGTCGTTGTCCGCCATGACCTTACGGATATCGAAACCGGCCTGGGCGAGCCTTGTGGCAGAGGATCCGTCCACAATACCGCCGGCGGCATCCGTCGGCCCGTCGGAACCGTCGGAGCCGAAAGAGAAGACGCAGGTATCCCTCAGGCCGGCGATGCCTTCTGCCGCGCCAAGCGCGATCTCCTGATTGCGCCCGCCCAAGCCCTTTCCCGTGAGATGGACGACGGTTTCGCCACCCGCGAGAAAGGCCAGAGAGCGTTTCGCATCCTGATGGTCTCGCGCAATGGCGGCCAGGAAGGCTCCCGCCTCACGCGCCTCGCAGGACAGGCTTGACGTGAGGAAGAAGGGCTCATACCCGAGCTCACGGCAGGTCTCGGCGGCGGTGCGGCAGAGCTGCTTTACGCTGCCGGTTACGAAGGTCGTTACATTGGTAAGCGCCTTTGGGGTTTCCTCAGCCAACAAAGCCTTCGCTTTTTGCGAAAGCCTCAGTTCATAGCGTCCACTGATTTCTAGCGCCTGCTCACAGGTCGAAGCGTCAGGATAGGCGGGACCGGAAGCGATCATATCAAGCGGATCGCCGATGATATCGCTGAGGACGACGGTATAGACATGCGCAGGCGCACAGCGCAGCGCAAAGCGTCCTCCCTTTACGGCAGAGAGGCGCTTGCGAAGCGTGTTCATCTCCACGATATTCGCTCCGCAGGCCAGAAGCTGCCTGGTGATGTCCGCCATTTCCTCTGAGGAAACCAACGGCTGCTCGAAGAGCGCGGAGCCACCTCCGGAGAGGAGAAACAGCACGCTGTCCTCGGGCGTGAGACCGCTTACGACCTCCAGCGCGCGCGCGGTGGCACGATAGCTGTTCTCATCCGGAACGGGATGGCCCGCCTCAAAGATTTCCAGGCGGCCAAGTGATCCGCGCGAATGATCGTACTTGGTGACGACCACTCCGGCGTCGATGCGGTCGCCCAGACGCTCATAAGCGGCACGAGCCATCTCCCAGCCGGCCTTCCCGGCAGCGACGACAATGAGCCGCCCCGATGGGAAAGCGATCTGATCCAGCGCCTGTGCAACGGCCGCGCCAGGCATAGCCTCCAGCAGAGTTGATTGAATGATCTGTTGTGCGTCGTGCGTCATAAAGAACCTCCACAGGTATTTGGGCCGCCGGTTTTTTCCAAAACGGACGGCCCGTGAATTCTGGAATGATATTAGAAGATCACGGAGACGAGCAGGACGTTGATGATGGCGGCGATGCCGATAACCAGCGTGCCCAGTGTCTGCGTCTTGTAGCCGTCCTGAGTGTCCATTTCACCGAAGTTGGTGACAACCCAAAAGTAGCTGTCATTGGCATGGGAGACCGTCATAGCGCCCGCACCAATCGCGACAACGACGAGCGCCGCATCCAACGGGGTGGTGAAGCCAAGCGTCATCATCAAGGGAGCGATGATGCCGGCGCTGGTGGTGATCGCCACTGTCGAGCTGCCCTGCGCGGTCTTAAGAATCGCGGCGAGCAGGAACGGGAACAGCAGCCCCACGCTCTCCAATACATTGGCATGGGCGGTAATGAAGTTGACCAGATCACTGGAAGAGATAACCTTGCCCAGCACGCCGCCGGCAGCGGTCACGAACAGGATGGGGCCAACCGTCTTGAGGGTGTCATTGGTAAGCTCGTAGAAGTCCTTCATCTTGCCGGCCTGGCCGAGAAGGATGATGCCCAGGATGAGGCCCACGGCCAGCGCGATAATAGGCTTGCCGAGGAATACGATCACCGGCACGGTCACGCCGCCCATGCTGAAGGCGCTGGCGAGACCCATCAGAAGGATCGGAACCACGATGGGCGCAAAGGCAAGCCAAGCATTGGGCAGCTTGCCATAGCTGGCGACCAGTTCCTCATAGCTCTGACCGATTGCTTCCTCATTGGTGGGCTCATCCTTCGCCTTGACCTTCTTGCCAATGAAGAGCGCATAGAAGTAGCCGGCGATCATCGGCAGAATGGAGCACAGCGCGCCGATGCCCATTACCAGGAGCAGGTTGACATCTGTGCCTAGGCCGCCCTCACCAAACAGGGTATTGGCTGCGGCGATGGGGCCAGGGGTGGGCGGAATGAAGCAGTGGGAGATGTAAAGACCCATGGACAGCGCCACCGTGCAGGCCACGGAGGATTTGCGGGTACGCTGCACCAGCGCCTTGCGAATGGGGTTGAGGACGACGAAGCCGCTGTCGCAGAACACAGGGATGGAAACGATCCAGCCCATGATGATCATGGCAGCCTCAGGATGCTTTTTGCCAACGAGCTTCACGACACATTCGGCCATTTTGATCGCGGCGCCCGTCTTTTCCAGCAGGGTGCCGACCAGGGCACCCAGGATAATGACGATACCGATCGAGGTGAAGGTGCTGCTGAAACCGGCGCCGATGATATCGGCAATCTGCGTGATGTCCAAACCGGCAACCAGAGCAAGCAGCAGGGAGATGCCCATGATGGAGAGGAAGGGATGAATTTTCCATTTGGAGATTGCGAGAATCATGAGGATGATGGCGATAACAAACGCGATAAGAAGGGGAATGCCTGTCATGATGAGATACACCTCCATTTTTTATTTTGGAAACCAGAAACATCTGGATAGTGCCCTTGGCATTCGGCCGATGAATGGACAAGAACACGGATCCTCTTAGGAAACAGGGGATGAATGATCCGTCCGCGACATACCGCTCCTTAAAAATAAGGGAATGTTTGGTTGATCAACACTATGTGGAAATAATTATAATAAAAGTTGATGTGGATGTCAATAACTAAGTCGAAAAATCCATAAAAAGGGAAGGCACTAAAGCATCGACAAAGTACGGGGACTCAGACCGCGATGCCACATCATGGAGGGCACGGCCGAGTTTTGCCAGAGGTAAAAACACTCTATCCGTGCGAGCACGGATAGGCCCAGGGTATTGACAAAGGATGGAGTGCAGGGGACTTAGACCGCAACCTCAATCATCGTGTAGGGCGCTGACCGTGCCCTAACACTCGTTCGCACCCCCGGTTCGATCGGCGCGTAAGACGCTCCCGCGCCATGCGCTTGTCAAACCTCACACCTGCGGGTCGTTTTGGGCTTCGCCCAAGGCTCCACTGGGGCCACACTTCCCTCCGGCGTATCCTTCGGGTCGCTTTGTCCCTTCGGGACAAGGCCGCACAGCGGCCCCGCTTTCCTCCGTCAACCCCTGCCAGGGTCTGGGACAGAGTCCCAGAAACCTTACGCCGCAGCGTTTTCAAGTGAGAGACACGCCGACCCAGACGGGCCGACGCTGCGGCTCTTTGCGAAAATAGGGGGATATCGACAGTCTGTCCCCCAGCCCCACAGGGTTCTAGGGCGGGGGCTCTCTCAGCAAAAGAAACGATTATTGATCCACGTTATAGGCGCATTGAGCAAGCGCATCGGAGATGGTCTTTTCATAGGCCTCGTGGCCGTACTTGTCAACCTCGCCTTTATCCTTAGGACCATGCGTCAGGCAGCCCGCGCCGCCGATGCAGCCGCCGACACAGGCCATGCCCTCGATAAAGTTCTCCTTAAGAAGGTTTTTCTGCTTCTTGAGCAGCGCCACACGGCATGCCTCGATGCCGTCGCAGATGACGGGATTGGCGATAAATTCGGCGTTTTTTTGCTCCCTCAAGGCCTGTGCGACCGCGTCGCTCAAGCCGCCGCTTCGGGCGAAGATGCGTCCAAAGTAGCTGGCGTTATCCAAAACCCCTTCCTCAAGGGAAGGAAGATCGAGCTCACGGCTGTCGATCCAGGCCTGAAGTTCTTCGAAGGTCAGCGCGCAGTCCACATACGGCTTGACCTCTTCGCGCTGAACCTCATGCTTCTTGGCGGTGCAGGGCCCGATGAAGATGATCTTGGCCTCGGGATCGGTGGACTTGATGAAGCGGGCAACCTCGGCCATGGGGGAGAGGTTGTGGCTGATAAAGGGCTTGAGCGTGGGGAAGGTCTTTTCAATGTAGGTAACGAAGGCGGGGCAGCAGCTGGAGGTCAAGAAGTCCTTTTCCGCCAGTTCCTTGGCCTCGCGGTAGGAGACCATATCCGCGCCCAGCGCCGCCTCGACGACGCTGAAAAAGCCCAGCTCTTTCAGACCCGTGATGACCTGGCCCAGCTTCGCGTACACGAACTGGCTGGAGATGGAGGGCGCGACCACCGCGTATACCTTGTACTTCTTGTTTCCCTCGCTTTCGCGGATCAGACGGATGGCGTCCAGCAGGAAGCTCTTGTCCTGGATAGCGCCGAATGGGCATTGGTAAACGCACGCGCCGCACGCGATGCACTTGCTGTCGTCAATATGCGCGACATGGTTCTCACCCGCCTGAATGGCCTTGACCTTGCAGGCGCGCTCGCAGGGGCGCACATGGTTCTGAATGGCGCTGTACGGGCAGACGGAGGCGCATTTTCCGCAGTTGATACACTTATCGGGGTCGATATGCGCGCGATGGTTCTCGTCAAAGGAGATCGCGCCGCGCGGACAGTTGCTGGAGCAGCGATGAGCGATGCAGCCGCGGCAGTCAGGGCCTACGCGATAGCCGCTGACAGGGCACTCGTCGCAGGCGATGCCGATGACCTCGATCACGTTGCTGTTCTCCTTGTCGCCGCCCATAGCGATCTTCACGCGCTCCGCCACGATGGCGCGCTCCTTGTAAATGCAGCAACGCAGGGCACTCTTGGGCCCGGGAGAGATCACCTTGGGGATATCGAGATAGCAGTCCTGGAGCGTGCCCGCGTAGGCGTGCTTGGCCACCTCGCAGAGTACCTTGTATTTCAGCTTTTGAACATAGGTGTCGAACAGAAGCATGGGGTTCGTTCCTCCATCCTGTGTTTAGAAGTAAGAAAGGCGAATGTGCTTGCCCATCCGTTTCAGGCAGTCGGCCAGATTGGTGATGAGCTGCTGCTTGATGCCAAAGGCGATGGGCAGGTTAGGGTTTTGGTGCGCCGGATTGATCGCGCGGCCAACGAAGAAGTTGATGTCCGTCGCGTTTTCAAACAGCTCCTTGGCGATGAGGCTTGCGCCGTCCTTCTGCACCGCCCAGTTGGGAGCCAGCTTCGCCTGATCCAGAAAGTCCTCGGCATAGGTGAGCACCTTGGACAGCGTAATCACGCCCTCGGTGGTCAGGTCGACGCCCTTGATCTCGCTGATCGGCGGCACCTCGGGATCGTGATAGTCCAGCGAAGCGATGATGGGCTGGTGAAGATAGCGGGAGACCACGTTGCTGGTCGTGCCGCCGCAGACGATCTTCGTGCCTTCCTTGGCGAAGAAGAGATTCATCATGCGCACGTCGTCCTCCTTATGCTCCGGAGGGCCGACCACGAGATTGACGGGGTGGCGGTTCCTGACGCGCGCCACGGCGATGGTGGTATCGTCGCCCGGCGCGCCGCCGTAGAGGCGGTTGCACTCGTCGATGATGAGGCCCGCCGTGGACTTGGCGCTGTTCTGTGGCAGATAGTTGGCGATGGCGTAATCCGCGATGGAATCGCGCGTCCAGCCGAAGTTCATCTCCCTGCCGATGCCCGCGTATTCCGCGCCGTCGCTCATCGCGATGAACACGTCGTCCACCTCGATGGGAAACGTGCTTTCCCAGATGGTCTTGCCGGAGATGACGCGCGTGAGCTTGGGGTAGTCGAAAAGCTCTCCCTTGCGCAGCACGATGGTCGCGGGATTGTCAAACTGGATGATGTGCGCGATCTTGTTATCCAGAATTCGAATGATGGTGAAGGTGGAATACGCCACCTTCCTGACGCTGCACACGGGAAGCGTGCTGGCGATGGTCGAGACGCATTCCTCCAGCGGAATGCCGCCCGAAATCATCGTGCAGAGAATCTTGGAGGTCAGGGTTGAAAGAATGTTGGCCTTGACGCCGCTGCCCAGGCCGTCGGCCAGTACCAGCGTAAGATCGTCGTCCCCGCCTCCGGCGATTTCCACCTTGTCGCCGCAAAGGGTTTCTCCCACATGGTTGAGGCTGATATAGCCGGTTTCAATCCAAAGGTCATTCATGACCCATCGCATCCTTTAGCTTGGTCAGAGCGATCTTCGTCTCCGCCGTGGTTTCGCCGAGCAGAGAAGCGATCTCCTGCACGACGCGCATCTGCTTGTCAATCACCTTGTCGGTGATCTCGACCGTCTGCTTGCGCAGCTCCTCGTCCTGCCCGCGCAGGGTTTCCTGCTCCGTTACATCGCGCATGATGGAGATCACGATGTGATATTGTCGGTCATAGAGAATGGTCTCTTCAACATAGAGCTGATACTCGGCAAGGAAGTGCTTGCGCGAGGTGGTGTGCAGCGCCGAGGTGATGATGTTCTGATAATCGGCGGGATTGAGAATCCGCACCACATGCTCGTGCAGAATGTCGGAGGCGTCCTTGAGCTTGAACATACGCACGGCGGCGCGGTTGATCTGCTGCACGATCAAATCCTCATCCATAACGATGATGGCATTGGGCGTATTGCTAATGATACTGTCGGAGAAGCTTTCAGCCTTTTCCTTGAGAAAGGGCAGACACATCTCCATCTTGGCCTTCCCCTCCAGAATGGCGATAGCCTTTTCACGGCAGGTAGGATAGCCGCAGCTGCCGCAGTTGAGCTCCTTTTCAGGGGAGGTCTTGCCCATTTTGTAAAGCATGTCGTTGATCGCGTCGTTGCCGAACTTCACCCTTTTTCCGCCGAGAAAGGGATAGTTGTAGGAAATGCTGTCGGGAGACTGCGCGTCGAAACGCTCTGAACCGGCATAGCTGTCCACGCGCAGCGCGCCCTTCAGGCGGCGCTCGGTATGCTCGCGGATGCAGGGGCCGTTGACGCAGCTTCCCTCGCAGGCGCTCATTTCGATGAACACGTTGCCAAAGGAATTGTCCTCAAGCTCGTCAAAGACCGCGCGGCAGTTGTCCACGCCGTCGATGGCGATGCGGCGATACCCCTCAACCTTTTCGGTGGACTTGAGCACGCCGCCCGTCGCGGGATAGAGGCGTGAAAGCTTTCCGTTTGTGGGCGCAACGTGGTCGATCGGCAGTTCGATATGCTCGGCGGCGAACCACTCGCGAAGCTCGTCATAGGTCAGCGCCACATCGGTGTAGGGGCTTTCGTCCGCCTCGGCCTTCTTGGCGATGCAGGGGCCGATAAAGACGGTGAAAGCGGCGGGATCCTGCTCCTTGATGGCTTTGCAGTGCGCCTGCATGGGGGTGAGCACCTTAGCCAGATGGGGGAGCATGGTGGGATAGTATTTCTGGATCAGCATGTTGATCGACGGGCAGCAGCTTGAGATCAGGACGCGCTGCTTGCCCTCATGCATGATGCGCGCGTACTCATCGCTGACCATCTGTGCGCCGACGGCCGTTTCCTCTACCTCCGAGAATCCGAGCGCCTTGAGCGCCTTTTCGATCACCTCAAGGGATTGGATGCGGAAGTCGGCGATGAAGGACGGCGCGAGGCTGCACACGACACGCTTGCCGCTGGCGATGGCCGCCTTGACGCGCACGATGTCGCTGCGAACCTGCTTGGCCTTTTGCGGACAGGTCACAAAGCAGTTGCCGCAGAGAATGCATTCGTCATGAATGATCTCGGCGGTGTTGTTGGCGTAGGTAATGGCCTTGACGGAACAGGTTCGGATGCACTTGTAGCAGTCCGCGCAGTTGTTCTTGTTCAGGTTGAGTACTTCAAGCATGGGGGGAGCCCTCCTAAATGCTAAGGGTTATGAACAGGGCAATGGGGCTGACGGAAAAATCGCATCAGCCCCTGTTGACCTTTGGAAATTAAAGACGAGGAAGCACTTCTTTTTCAAAGAACGACGCCGTATCCTCAGGCTTCAACGAGAAATTCTCGTCGTCGATCGTCACGCACACGCCGTTCTGGCAGTTGCCCATGCAGAATTTTCCAGCCAGCTCGATCCTATCCTTCAGATCGTTTTCCGCGACGAGACGCTGCATCTCCTCGACGATCTGACGGGAACCCTTGAGGTGGCAGCTGGAACCGATACAGATGGTAATCTTCATGCAAATTGCTCCTTTGATTGGATTTTCTATTCCACAAGCCGCTCAGGCGGCAAAGCGTCGGATTATTCGTAATCAACGACGTTGACCCAGTGCAGGAGGAACTCCCGCTCCTCGGCACGGCCCTTCACGCTCTGACTGGCAGCGACGATGGGGATCCACTTCTGCACATACTGCTTGGCCGTATCACTCTTCTTGCAGAAGAGATCGAGGTAACGCTCCGCACCGTCGATGTCACCCGCGAGCCAGAAGAGAAGATAGGTACGGGCGGCGTCCGCGCTGGCATTGCCCTGCGTGGCGTGCGACCAGTCGAGAATATAGGCGACGCCGTCGTCGCGGAGAATGACGTTCTTGGGATCAAAGTCGCCATGGCAGAGCTTGTTATGGGTCGGCATGCCCTGAAGACGGGTGTGCAGCTCATAACGGGTGGTGGCGTCCAGTCCGCTCTGGCTGATTTTGCGGTTCATTTTATCCTTGAGCTTGTTGAGCAGCGGGCAGCTCTGCGCATGCACCTTCAGCTGCAAATCAACGAAAAGCTCCATATACTCCTCGCGCTTGTCGGGATTTTCCTCCATCAGACGGGCCAAAGTCTTGCCCGGGATGAATTCGCTGATGATGGCCCATTTGCCATCCAGCATGCCCACCTCCTGCAGCTTGGGAACGTTGAGCTCCGTCTCCTCAACGCGCGCCTGGTTCAGCGCTTCGTTGAGGATGTCCGCCTTGCTGTAGTCGCTGTCAAAAACCTTGATAGCGAGATCTCCGTCGCGGTAAACGGTCTTGTTGGTTCGTACCGCAATTACCTTTTCCAGCTTCATCGTCAAATTCCTCCAGCCTTACTTGCTCTCAGTGCCGTAGTATGCATTGAGGTACATCTGCTTGATTTCCTTCATCAGCGGGTAACGGGGATTCGCGCCGGTGCACTGGTCATCAAAGGCCTGCTCCACCATCTCATCCAAACGATCCAGGAAGTCCTTTTCATCCACACCATAGTCGCGAATGGTGGGCTTGATGCCAATTTTGACCTTCAATTCGTCAATGGCCTTGATGAGGTTTTCGACTTTCTCCTCGTCGGTCTTGCCACCCAGCCCAAGGGCCTGCGCGGCCATCGCGTAGCGGGCCATGGTATGGGGATGATCGTACTGCGGGAAGGTGCCCATCTTGGCGGGAACCTCGGCGGCGTTGAAGCGGATGACCTCATCAATCATCAGGGCGTTGGCAACGCCGTGCGGGAGGTGATGGAAGGCGCCCAGCTTGTGCGCCATGGAGTGGCACACGCCCAGGAACGCGTTGGCGAACGCCATACCGGCCATGGTGGCGGCGTTGGCCATCTTCTCACGGGCCTCGGCGTCGTTGGGGCCGTCGTTGTAGGCACGGGGGAGATAGTCAAAGATCATCTTCAGGCTCTGGATGGCCAGACCGTCGGTATAATCGGTCGCCATCATGCTGGCGATGGCCTCCAGGTCATGCGTCACGGCGTCGATGCCGCTCGCGCTGGTCAGGCCCTTGGGCGCGTTCATCATCATGTCCGCGTCCACGATCGCCATCTTGGGCAGAAGCTCGTAGTCGGCCAGCGGATACTTGACGCCGGTGCGCTCGTCGGTGATGACGGCGAAGGGCGTGACCTCGCTGCCCGTACCGGCACTGGTGGGAACGGCAATGAAGTATGCCTTTTCACCCATCTTGGGGAAGG
>CAYQCL010000051.1:0-13358 GCA_964416065.1 uncultured Oscillospiraceae bacterium
AAACCTCCTGTCCACTGCTTGGCGCTGCTTGTCCATGGATGATATTTCTTATGTACATAGATTATATCATCGTGTCCAGCTTTTGCACTCCCCCGTGTCCAGTTTTAGTTTGTCACTTCATGAGACAACCATGCGATCTCTAAGGGGCTGACTTTTTGTACAGTCCTTTTTCAATTATAAAGAAATCTTGCCCACCTGTTATACGTCTATAAACATTCCGATTCTTTTTCTTGAATTCTACTTTTCTTTTCCTCCTCTTTCTGATATAATAATTCCCGATTGAAGCGGGTTCATATGCATCCGGCGTATCTTTGGTTGAACGATCAGTTCTTATTATCAAAAAAGCTTGAGAGGCGTGCGCCGGATTGCAAAGATTCAAATAAAATAAGGGGGATCCATAATGGCAAGTTATCAAACCAAGGACATCCGAAACATCGCCCTCCTGGGACATGGCAGCGAAGGCAAAACGACGCTGATGGAGGCACTGCTGTTCGCTGCCGGCGCGATCGACCGTCAGGGCCGGGTTGAGGACGGGAATACCGTCACCGACTATGATGCAGAAGAGATCAAAAGGAAAATCTCCATCAGCGCGTCGATTGCTCCGATCGACTGGAATCAGAAAATGCTTAATGTCATCGATGTTCCCGGCTATTTCGATTTTATCGGCGAAATGATGGGTCCCCTGCGCGTTGTTGAGACGGCGGCGATTCTGGTCAGCGCTGTCGGCGGCATCGCCGTTGGCACCGAAAAGGCATGGAACTACGCTACGAAAAATAACGTTGGCAAGATGTTTATCGTCAATCAAATGGATCGCGATCACGCCAACTTTATGAAGGTGCAGTCCGAGCTTCGTGAGCGCTTTGGCAGCAGCGTCGTGCCGATCATGTTGCCAATCGGCGACGGCGCGAATTTCCGTGGAATTGTCAACGTACTTGAAAACAAGGCCTATGAACGTGTTAACAAGGGCAAGCCCCAGGAAGTACCGGTTCCTGCCGATATGGCGGATGATATCGCCGTGGCGTTGGAGGAGATCACCGAGGCGGCGGCTATGTCTGATGACGAGCTGACCATGAAATATTTGGAAGAGGGCGAATTGACCCACGAGGAAATTCTTGAGGGTTTTAAGCTGGGAATGTTCTCCGGCCAGATCTGCCCCGTCGTTCCCTGCTCCGCGCTGACCGGCGTCGGAGTTGCCAAGCTGTTGGATGTGATGGCCGATTTCCTGCCTTCTCCGAAGCGCGCGGTGTATACGGGTGTCAATCCCAAGACAGGCGAAGAGGAAAAGCGCGCCTGCAAGAGCGAAGAGCCCTTCAGCGCTTTGGTTTATAAGACCATCGCCGATCCCTTTGTCGGCAAGCTGAGTCTGTTCAAAGTGATGAGCGGCACACTAAATGGAAGCGGTACGCTCTACAACGCCACCAATGACAAGACAGAGAAGATTGCGGGCATTTATGTCCTTCGCGGCAAAAAGCAGATCAACACCCAGACGCTTAACGCTGGAGACATGGGCGCGCTTTCCAAGCTACAATTCACCAATACCGGCGATACGCTATGCGACGCCGCAAAGCCGATTCGTTATCCGGCCATCGAGTATCCCGCACCGTGCATCAGCAAGGCCGTGTTTGCCGCCAAGCAGGGCGAAGAGGACAAGGTGTTCAGCGGACTGGCCCGCTTAATGGAAGAGGATCCCTCCATCAAGCTGGAGAAGAACGCTGAGACGACGGAAACCTTACTTTCCGGTCAGGGTGAACTGCATTTGGATGTGATTCGCAACAAGCTGGCAACGAAGTTTGGCGCGCAGGCTAATCTTCAGGACCCGCGCATTCCATACCGTGAGACCATCAAAAAGACAGTCAAGGTGCAGGGCCGTCACAAGAAGCAGTCTGGCGGCCATGGACAGTTCGGCGATGTTTGGATTGAATTCTCTCCCATTGGCGATACCAGCGTCGATTTTGAATTTGAGGACGCGGTAGTTGGAGGCGTTGTACCGCGTAATTTCATTCCCTCCGTCGAAAAGGGACTGCGTGAAAATATCCGCAAGGGTGTCTTGGCCGGTTATCCCATGGTTGGTCTGCACGCCAAGCTTTATGACGGTAGCTATCATCCGGTTGATTCCTCTGAAATGGCCTTTAAGACGGCGGCACGTATCGCATACAAGAAGGGCTGCATGGACGCGAGTCCCGTTTTGCTTGAGCCCATCATGCATGTGGAGGTGCTTGTTCCTGACGAATATATGGGCGACGTCATGGGCGATATGAACAAGCGCCGCGGCCGTATCATGGGCATGAACCAGGTCGATGGAATGCAGCAGCTGGTTGCCGAGGCCCCGCAGGGTGAAATGTTTAAGTACGCGACAGATCTTCGTTCGATGACGCAGGCGCGCGGTTCGTTCTCCATGACATTTGAGCGTTACGAGGAGGTTCCGTCCAACGTGGCCCAGAAGATCATTGAGAACGCCAAGATCGAAGAGGACGAGGAAGAGTAACGCTTATCGCGGTATTCCTTGGGACCGATGCATGCCCGCATCGGTCCCGTTGTGGTATAGGGGAACAGGAGGGGCGATATATGATCACAACCGTATGTATGAACCCATCTTTTGATAAAACGGCATCTGTAGAGCGGCTTGTCGTCGGCGAGGTCAACCGTCTGAGAAATACGCGTGTGGATGTAGGAGGAAAGGGCGTCAATGTCGCGATCGTGTTAAAGCGTCTCGGCGTGCCGGTAGAATGTGTCGGATGCCTTGGCGAAAGAGACCGTGAGACGTTTTTGCGCATGATCGAAAAGGAAGGCGTCTCCTTTGAATATTTAAAGGTGCAGGGCGAGGTTCGTACCAATTTAAAGCTTGTGGATGAGAAGGAAAAAATGATCACAGAATTCAATGAGCCGGGTCATCGTATGGAGGAAGGGGAGCTTGATGCCTTTCTTGCGTTGCTTGCGGAGCGCGCTCGTGTAAGCGAATATGTCGTACTGAGCGGACGTCTTCCGGTCGGCTGCCCCGATACCGCTTACCAGCGCTGCATGCAGGCGGTTTCAGGCAAAAAGTGCATTCTTGACGCGGCGGGGGAGGCGCTTTTGCACGGCATTAAGGAAAAACCATTCCTGATTAAGCCGAACCTTCCGGAAATCGAATCCATCATGAAAAAGGAGCTTCGGACATTGCGCGGTCTGCGGGATGCCGCCCTGTTCCTGATGGATTACGGCGCGCAAAATGTTGTTATATCCATGGGAAAATATGGGGCGATGCTTGTCAACTCGTCGTCAACGTTCTTTTCACCCGCTTTGATGGTTGAGACCCGTTCGACAGTCGGAGCGGGAGACGCCATGATTGGCGGTATCCTGACGGGGCTTTCCCGTGGAAAAACGCTTGTCGATTCGTTCCGCTATGGCGTCGCAGCGGGAGCGGCCAGCGTCATGACGGACGGAACGCAGCTTGTGCGTGCGGAAGATTTTGAGACGCTGCTTCCGAAGGTAACCGTGCAGGAAGTATGAGAACAGCATTTGAAAAGGCATTCATCCATGATGTCCGGCGTGGACAGATTTCTTTATCAGACGATTTGATCGGGCTACGCCCGAGAGAATACTTTGGCTGCTTGCTTCAGCTTGGCGGCGCAAAAGAGCTGGATTTTGATATCATTGATTTGGATACGCTAAAAAAAGCGGGAGAGATCGCGCTGCGTGTGGGAGACGATGAGAGCCTGTTCTATTTGGGACATATTGGCTATCATGTCGATCCTCCTTTTCAGGGACAGCATGATGCCCTGCGCGCGTGTCGGCTTTGTCTTCCGATTTTTTGGGAGATGAAAATGCGTTCGCTTGTCATAACCACAGACGAGGACAATATCCCCAGCATTCGTACCTGCGAAAGATTGGGCTGCATTCTGGAAAGCACCGTAGATGTTCCGCTATGGTGTCGTGAGAAATTTGGAATCAGCGCCCGAAAAAGGCGCTACATCTTAGAAAACAATGTCTCTGGCCAGCAGAAAATGCGGTAATGGCTTTTCTTTTTGCATAAGATAGGGTAAAATACGTTGGGATGTTTCGGAAAGGTGGTGCTTCTTTGGAAGCGACGATTCAGGGCTGCACGCTGTTTTATCGCTGGCAGCATCCGGAAAACGCGAAGGGTCCTACGGTTTTACTGCTGCATGGCTGGGGTTGTGACAGCTCAATCTTTTCTTTTATTGAAAGCGGTATGCCGGCAGACGCTTCTGTGCTGACGATTGATTTCCCTGGACACGGAAAGAGCGGAGAGCCGTCGCAGCCCTGGGGTGTAAAGGAATATGCCCAACAGCTTTTGCAATTGATGGACACGCTCAAAATCCAGCGTGTGCGCATGATTGCCCATTCCTTCGGTGGACGGATTGCAATCTATCTGGCCTCGCATTATCCTGAACGCGTCGAGAAAATGGTCATTACGGGCGGAGCGGGAATTCGCAAGCCCATATCAGAAAGTCAAAAAAAGCGTCAGGCACGCTACAAACGCTGGAATTCTTTTTTCAACGCGCTTAAGCGTTTTAAGCCGTTTACGCGCATTGTCGAACGCTGGCAGACGGCGCTACGCAGGCGCTATGGATCGGCGGACTACAATCGGTTGAACGAGAACATGAGAAAGACGTTTGTAAAAGTGATTTCCGAGGATCTGCTTCCCTTTCTTAATGATATTCAGGCGCCGACGCTGCTCATATGGGGAAGTGAGGATACGGAAACGCCTCTTTGGATGGGGCAGGAGATGGAAAAGCGGATTCCGGACGCCGGACTTGTTGTCTTTGAAGGCAGAAGCCACTTTGCTTTTGTTGAGGAATGGCAGCGCTTTTTGATGATCGTAAAGGAATTTTTCTGGGGAGGCGAGAAAGCATGAATATTCAAACGCCTCTGTTAAAATGGCTGTTACTTCTGTCTCCTGTGATATGCTGTCTGTTCGCGTCACGGGGCATTTTGCATTATTTTCAGCTGGAAAGCTATCAATTTCCCGGCTATTTCAGAACGCTAAAGCGAAATCGGATCCACAGCCTTCTTCCTGGCGTCTGCGTGACCGTTGGAATGCTTGTGTTTTTCTATCTGTTCGATGTGCTTGCCCTGCGTGAAGGCGACGGCATTTCGCGCGTCGTCGCCATTTGTCTTCTTCTTCCGCTATCAGGCTCGCTCGGCTTTGCGATCGGCCGGTTTTTCTGTGAAAAGAACACAAAGAAAAAATTTGTATATACCGGCCGTGTCAAGCGGCTCTATGGAATGTGTTTCCTCGTCATGCTGCTGATCAGCTATCTGTGCTCCTTAACGCCTCTCGGGATTGCGCCGGCGCTATGGCCGCTCCTTTTGCCGCTGGTTATCGCTCTGAGCGGTCTCCTGGCCTGGCCGATCGAAAAGGCGATCAGTGAGTGTTATTTCAGGGATGCTCGTAGAAAGCTGCTTTCCAATCCGAAGCTAATCCGCATTGGCATCACCGGAAGCTATGGCAAGACCTCCGTGAAGCATATTTTGGGGGCGATTCTCAGCGAGAAATATCCCACGCTTATTACGCCCGCCAGCTTTAACACGCCAATGGGAGTCACGAGAACCATTCGGGAAAAGCTGACACCCTCTTATCAGGTTTTCGTAGGGGAAATGGGCGCGCGCCATGTGGGTGACATTAAGGAAATGTGCCGCCTGGTGCATCCGACGATCGGCGTGATCACATCGGTGGGCCCTCAGCATTTGGAGACGTTTAAGAGCGTTGAACGAGTAGCCAAGACCAAGTATGAATTGATTGAGGCGCTTCCCGAAAAGGATTCACATAGTTACTTTTATGATGACGGCGCATACGTAACGAGGATGTATGAACGCACGGAAAAGCCCAAGACGCTGTGTGGCCGTTCATGTGAACGCGCGGACTGCTGGTGTGAGGATGTGCGCGTATCTCCCCAAGGTAGCGCCTTTATGCTCCATATCAAGGGAAAAGGCAGCATAGAATGTCATACGCGGTTGCTGGGTGAGCATAGCATCCAGAACATCCTGCTTGCCGCCGCTGTTGCCAGCGATTTAAATTTGACCCTTCGTCAGATCGCGCATGGGATTGAAAAACTCCAGCCCATCAAGCATCGACTTGAATTGATTCAGCACCCCGGAAGCTTTACCATCATTAACGACGCCTTCAATTCCAACCCTGTCGGTGCAAAGGCCGCGCTCAATGTTCTCAAGGAGTTTCCAAAGCGCCGTATCATCATCACCCCCGGTATGGTCGAGCTTGGCGAAAAGGAAGCGGAATATAACAGGGAATTCGGACGCGAAATAGCGGAATGTGCCGACATCGCGATCATAGTGGGGAAGAATCGCGCGATGCCGATCATCAATGGGCTCAAGGAGGCCGGCTTTCTGCCTGAGGCGATTCATCGCGTGGACAGCCTGGATGAGTCGACGAAGCTGCTTCATTCCTTGGTATTGCCCACGGATACGGTGCTATATGAAAATGACCTTCCCGATCACTATCAGGAAGCGTAAATTGGAGGAAGAGTGAATGAGTAAGATACAACTGGGAGTTTTGTTTGGCAGCCGCAGCTGCGAGCATGAGGTTTCGATCATCAGCGCGGTTCAGTTGATGCGCGCCGCCGACAGGCAGACCTATGACGTTATTCCGATTTATATCAGCAAAAGAGGAGCATGGTTCACCGGTGACCCCTTGTTTGATATCGCCACCTATACGCCCTTTGACGAAAATCGCAAGGGAATTGTTAGGGTAAATCTTGATGTCACCGCGGGTTCCGGAGCGCTGACACGTCTCGAACATGGAAAAGGTCTTTTTGGCCGCGATCAGGAGGTGATTGTCGCGCGACTGGACTGCGTCATTCCCGTCTTTCACGGCATGCACGGCGAGGACGGTACCATCCAGGGTCTTTTGGAGCTATGCAACATCCCTTACGCCAGCTCCGGCGTTGGAGCGAGCGCCATGGGCATGGATAAGGTCTATATGAAGCAGTATTTCCGTGGCGCGGGATTCCCTGTGCTTCCAAGTTGCTGGTTCCTCCGCCGCGAATGGGAAGAGAATCGTGAAGCCGTTTTGGAGAAGATCGAAAAGGAGCTTCCCTACCCGGTGTTTACAAAGCCAGCTTCTCTTGGCTCATCCATCGGTGTAACAAAGGCCAAAGACCGCAAGTCGCTCGAAGAGGCGTTGGAGGTTGCTTTCGAGTTTGACCGGAAGGTGTTGGTGGAAAAGGGACTTAATGAGCCGCTGGAGCTGAACTGTTCGGTGGTTGGCTATAATGGAAAGGCGCGTGCGAGCGAGATTGAAATGCCCATTTCAGGCGGCGACCTGTTATCCTTTATGGATAAATACATGGGTGGGAATTCCACCAAGGGTATGGCGTCACTCAAGCGCGTGCTTCCGGCCCCTATTGAACCGGAGCTACGCGACAGGATCCAGCGGCTTTCCGTCGATATTTTCAACGATATGGACTGCAAGGGCGTTGTACGTATCGACTACATGTATGATAGTGAAAGCAATAACCTCTATATCACAGAAATCAATACCATTCCGGGCTCTTTGGCCTTTTATCTGTGGGAGCCGGACGGCATGCCCTATAGCGCCCTTATCGATGAAATGGTCAGATGCGCCATGGAGGCGCAGCGTGACAAGGATAACAGCAACTACGCCTATACCTCCGATATTCTCAGTAACATCTCGCTTGGCGGGAAAGCCGGCGCGAAGAACGGGCTGAAGAACGCCTGATATACAAAGGAGCACTATGATCGAGTTATCGCAGATCAGGGATCCGTCGGATATTCGCGCGCTGAATCGGGAGGCGTGTGAGGAACTGGCTGATGATATACGCGCGAAGATCATTCAAACCGTTTCCAAGAATGGCGGACATCTTTCATCCAATCTTGGCATCGTTGAGATCACGCTTGCGCTTCATCGTGTCTTTGATACGCCAAAGGACAAAATCATTTTTGACGTAGGACATCAGGCGTATGCGCATAAGCTGATCACCGGACGCTATGACCGGTTTGATACCCTGCGTACTTATGGTGGCCTGTCGGGCTTTCCCCGGCGTTGCGAAAGCGTGTACGATTGCTTTGAGGCGGGACACGCTTCAACGGCTATTTCGGCTGCGCTTGGAATGGCGCGTGCCAGAGACGCTCTGAAGGAGGATTATCATGTGGTTGCCGTTGTTGGCGACGGAGCGCTGACGGGCGGCATGTGCTATGAGGCGCTGAACGATTGTGGAAACAGCAAAACGCGGATGATTCTCATCCTGAACGACAACGAGATGTCCATTGCGCAGAACGTTGGCGCGTTAAGCAAGCATTTGTCCAAGCTGCGTGCCAGCACGGGATGGAACAGTACGAAAAAGTGCGTCAAAAAGGGCTTGAACCGTCTTCCCGTTCTTGGCGAACCGCTTTATCGCATTATCCACGCGACAAAGCAGATGGTGAAAAGCGTTTTTGTGGACGAGGGCTTCTTTTCAGCGCTTGGCTTTCAATACTTGGGCCCGATCAATGGCAATGACATTGGCGCTGTGGAAAGCATCCTTGAGCAGGCCAAAAAGCTTGATGAACCCGTTGTGATTCATTGCGTAACCAAAAAGGGCTACGGCTATAATCGTGCGGAGCGTCGGCCGGAGGCGTATCACGGCACGCCTCCTTTTCTCGTTGAAAGCGGGGAAATTAACACCACCTCCAGAAAAATGAACGGGACGGTCGCAAACGAAGCCTTGATCGAGCTCGCAAAGGATGATCGCCGCATTCAGGTGATCACAGCGGCCATGCCGCTCGGTACCTGTACGGATTTGTTCCAACGCCATTATCCCGATCGTTTTTTTGATGTCGGGATCGCTGAGGAGCATGCTGTGACGCTGTGCGCCGGCATGGCGTCAGCTGGTCTGCGGCCGTTCTTTTTCGTTTATTCAACCTTTCTTCAACGAGGCTATGATCAGGTTCTTCATGACGTGTGTATCCAGAATCTTCCTGTCGTTTTTATGCTGGACAGGGCGGGTTTATCCAACGAGGATGGTCAGTCGCATCAAGGACTTTATGATTTTGCCTACCTTCGTCATATCCCCAATATGACTGTTTTGGCGCCGGCGGATGCGTCTGAACTGGCGTTGATGGTCGAGGCTGCCTATTCCCTAGAAGGCCCCTGTTCTATTCGTTATCCCAAAAATGCTGAGGAACTCCCGTCTGGTTATGGAATAACCGAATTTCGGGTTGGGAAATGGACAGCACTGAAAAAGGGGGAGGATGCGGCAATCCTTTCTGTTGGTACCATGACCAACGCCGCCTTGCGCGTGGCGAAGCAGATGGAGGAATCCGGAGTTTCTATTGAGGTGATCAACGCCTCCACGATCAAGCCCCTTGATTCGCAATGCCTGCGGCGGCTTCTTTCTTCGGGAAAAACAATCTTTACCATTGAAGAACACATCCTTTCCGGCGGCTTTGGAAGCGCTGTTTTGGAATATGGCGCCACGCATGGATATTCTGCGAAAATCGTCCCTTTAGCCATAGCAGATCGGTTTGTGCAGCACGGCGATCACAAGCGACTTTTGATTGATGTGGGGCTAGACGATAAAAGTATAACCGAAAAAATTTCCCATGTTCTTTCGGGAGGGACGGTCAACTAAGATGGGTGAAAAGCTTAGGGCAGATATCGCTTTGGTTCGCCAAGGGCTTGCGCCAAGCCGTGAACGCGCGCAGGCGCTCATTATGGCGGGCCAAGTATATAAAAAAGAAATCAAAATTCTTAAATCCTCCGAGAAGGTTGATGAGACGGACGAGCTGATTGTTCGGGGGCACGCGCATCCCTTCGTCGGTCGTGGCGCGTTGAAGCTCGATAAGGCGCTGCGCGTTTTCGGCGCTTCTGTGAACGGCTTGGTTGCGATGGATATTGGCGCCGCGACCGGCGGCTTTACGGACGTGCTGTTGCAAAACGGCGCGAAACATGTCTATGCCATTGACGTAGGCTATGGACAGCTTGACTGGAAGATCCGCAACGATGAACGGGTTACCGTCATGGAGCGTACAAACGCGCGTTATTTGACTCATGAGGAAATTCCTTGCGTTCCCGACCTGACGGTCATGGATGTCTCCTTTATTTCAGTCCGGCTTATTCTGCCTGTCGCCGCGGAACTCATGGAGCATAAGGGAATCTTTTATATCCTGATTAAACCGCAGTTTGAGGCGGGACGCGAGTATGTCGGCAAAAAGGGCGTGGTTCGGGATCCGGCAATCCATAGGCAGGTTATAAAGGAAATCGCGAATTTCGTTCCAACCTTTGGATATCAGATGGCGCAGGTTGACTTTTCACCAATCACCGGACCGGAGGGAAACATTGAGTACCTTGCGCAGCTGCTGCCGACAGAGGAAGCCAGGCGGCCCGTTGATCTCACGCGTATGGATGAAGTCGTTGCGTCGGCGCATCGTACATTCGCAAAAAATACATGATCCGTTAATGCTTATGCAACATTGCATAGTTATACAAATTATGCTATACTGTTCTTTAGAAAGGCAGGCGGAACGTTGATGAGATCGGTGTATATCTTTATGCACCAGCGCAAGCCAAACGTGGCTGATCTGACAAGGCAGGTCTGTTCGGCCTTTCGCGGCGCCGGAATCTCCGTTTCGGCCGAGCCTTGGCTGGATGCGCTGGCGGGCTCGGAAGAGTTGGATAAGCGACCGCTTGAGGCCTGCGACGCAATCGTAGCCGTCGGTGGGGATGGAACGCTTCTTCGGGCAAACGCGGCTGCTGTTCCACTTGACCTCCCTGTATTGGGGATCAATGTTGGACGAGTGGGCTTTTTGGCCGAACTGGAGCTGGATCAGCTCAAAGACGCTGTCAGACGCATCGCCAATGATGATTATGCGATTGATACACGCATGATGCTCAGGGCGTCGGTAGGAAAGTGGGAAAGGCTCGCCCTCAACGATGTTGTTTTAAACCGCGGCGGTTATTCGCGTCTGATTGGCATCAACGCCTGGGTTGATGGGGATCAGATTGGACGCTTTATTGCCGACGGCGTGATTGTCGCGACGCCGACCGGCTCAACGGGATATTCCCTATCGGCGGGCGGACCGATTGTTTGTCCCGAGGTATCCTGTATGCTGCTTACGCCGATCTGCGCCCATTCCCTCCAGCATCGGCCTGTGGTAACGTCGGCGTCGCAGACGATCACCATTCGCCTTGACGGCGAACATGACGCGATGCTCTCTATCGACGGGATGGAGCCGACTCGGTTTGGTGGAGGAGATTTGCTCACAATCACGTGCGCAAAAGAGCATGCGCGTTTTATTCGCTTGGCACAGGGAAGCTTTTTTAATACGATTCAATATAAACTGTCCGAATGGAGCCGTTGAAAGGAAGCGTGTGAATGATGAAATCTACGCGCCAGATCGCCATTTTGGAAATCATCTCTGAAACCAGCATTGAAACGCAGGAGGAGCTTGCGCAAGAGCTGCGAAAGCGGGGCTTTCGTGTAACGCAGGCGACTGTCTCGCGCGATATTAAGGAGCTGCGGCTTGTCAAGGCGCTGTCGTCTGACGGCGTATATCGTTATGTTACCGCCGACAAGGGGGATGTCGGCCTCAGTGAGCGATTGATCCGCATGTTCAATGAGACTGTGGTCAGCATGGTTGGCGTATATAATCAGATCATCATCAAGACCATCGCGGCCAGCGCAAATATCGCCGCCGAAACCATTGACAGCCTTCAATGGCCCGAAATTCTGGGAACCATTGCGGGAGACAATACGATTCTGATGATCGTTCGCAGCATCGAGGAGGTCAAGCCGGTGATGGAGCGCCTCAATACGATGATGCATCGGTCTTAGCGATGAAAGGAGCATTGGTCTATGCTCGTGTCAATGACCGTGCACAACATTGCGCTGATCGAGCACCTTCAGATTGAATTTCATAAGGGAATGCAGGTACTCAGCGGCGAAACCGGCGCGGGAAAATCAATCATCGTGGATAGCATCAATCTTGTTCTGGGGGAACGTGCCGACAGAGGTCTCATCCGTTCCGGCTGTGAGAAGGCTTCCGTGGAAGCCCTGATTGACATTTCGGATTGTCCGTCCGCGTTGGAGGTTCTTCAGGAGCAGGAAATTGAGGCGGAAGGAAGCCTGATTTCAATTCAGCGCGAGATTTCAACCGGCGGACGCAATATCTGCCGCGTGTGCGGCGTGATCGTTCCCCTGAATTATGTAAGAAGACTGACCGCTTTGCTTGTGGATATCCACGGCCAGCATGAGCATCAGAGCCTTCTGGATAGCAGGAACCATTTGGAATTTCTTGACTCCTTCGGAGACGAGGCCTTTTTCAAGCAAAAAAAAGCGGTCGACGAGGCGTATCATGCATGGCGTGAAAGCAGTTTTCACTTCTCTGCGCTTCGCAAAGAAAACGCGCGGAGAGCCGAACGGCAGGAATACCTTTCAAGCCGCGTGAAAGAGCTGGATGAAGCCGCGTTGACCATTGGGGAGTCGGACGCGCTGACGGCGGAGCGCGCTCGATTTGCGAGCGCAGAAAAGATCGACGGGGCCGTGCGCCAGGCATATGAGCAGGTCATGTCCGGTGGAGGGGAGCAAAGCGTGATGGACAAGCTGCGCGATGCATGCGACGCGATGCGTCGCATAGAGGAGCTTGACCCACAATTCAAGGCTCTCGCGGAACGCCTGTCCTCGTCATATTATGAAGCGGAAGAAATGGGAATCGAGCTGCGGGACATTTTGGAAAGCGAAAGCTATGATCCACAGCGCAACGAGGAGATTCAGGAGCGTCTGGATCTGATCCGCAGGCTCGAACGTCGTTATGGCATGCCCGCTGACGAACTGGTAAGGCAGCACGAAGAGATGAAGGACGAGCTGAATCGCCTTGGCGGCATGGAGGACAGGCTTAAACGTGCCGAGAGCGAATACAAGCAGCGTCTGCAGGCCTATCGGACGACAGCCGCGGCGTTGACGGAGAGCCGGAAGCTGCTCGCGGAGCGATTCGAGGCCCTTATGGAGTCGGAGCTTTCGGAACTGGGGATGAAAAATACGAGATTCGCGTGCGTCTTTGAGCAGCCTGAGCCGGGTCAAAAAAAGGTGCCGACGCATAATGGCGACGACCACGTGGTTTTCTACATTGCGCCAAATCCCGGAGAACCCCTCAAGCCGCTGGACAAAACGGCGTCGGGCGGCGAGCTTTCACGGCTGATGCTTGCCATGAAGGCGGCTGGTGCCGATCATGACGGAATCCCCTGCATGATCTTCGATGAGATCGATACAGGAATCAGCGGACATATCGCGAGCGTCGTAGCTGAGAAGATGGCCTCGATCGCAAGGTATCATCAGGTGCTTTGCGTCACCCATCTGGCGCAGATCGCAGCGATGGCGGACGCGCAATATCTGGTCGAAAAGCGG
>CAYQCL010000052.1:0-13259 GCA_964416065.1 uncultured Oscillospiraceae bacterium
GCCGTCTGTCGCTTATCCTCTAATATCTTCAAGCCGCATTTAGCAGATTTAAGCGACAAACAAGCGACAAGCGACAAAATACAGTGTCAAGAAACCGCATAAAACCACAAGATATTGTGGTTTATCGAAAGAAAAACGCCCATATACAGGATATGAGCGTTTCTTGATATAGTCTTTCTCAAACCAGAGTGCTTTTTTCAGCGCTCTCCAACGTCATCATCGCGCCTGCGCACGCCACGAGCGCAATATCGCGGCTATACACCACCGTCCCCAGCAGGGCTGTCGCAAGCACAGTAATCGCCATGACGCACATTTGCGCGCGATCGGGGCTCTTCCTCACGCCGCGAAGCAGCCCGCGCCCCATCAGGACGATCATCCCACAGACAGCGGCCGTCCCCAGGAGACCCACGCCGCTGAGCAGATCCAGCACGTCGCTGTGTCCGCTGAGCAGGCTTTCTCCGCCGAGCAGGCTGCCCACCAGCGGCGAGCGCCTGAAGCCCTCCAGCGCCGTCAGGTAATAGGTCAGACGTGAATCCGACCCGCCCGCGCCGCTCTCAAGCGCCGAAAGCAGGAGCTCAAAGCTGTGGGCAAAGCTGCTCAGGCCGAGCGACGCGCACACGTCTGCCGCCAGCCGCACAAGCGGCACAGCAAGAAGCGCGAGCACGAGAAGCGAGACAATCCCCCACAAAAGCGACGCGCCCAGACCCACGCGCCCGCGCGAGGCCGCACGCACGATCATCGCCGTTCCCTCCACAAGAAGAATCGCCACTGCAAACACCATCGCATAGGTGTATTGGGAGAGAAAAATCATCACCGTCTGCAAAAGGAGAAGTGTGCCAAAGCCCGCACGCGTCCAGCCGCGATGGCGCTGAATTTCCAGGCAGGTAAGCGGCATCGCGGCCACCGACGCGTAGATGAAGTCATAGCCGCCGATGTTTCTTAGCATCAGTTCCTTGAGATATGCCTCGCGTCCCTCGCCCGCGTAGCCAAGCGAGCGCGAATACGCATACACACGCCCGCCGCGCAGCATGCCCTGAATCAGCCAGGCAATCGTGGTCAGCGTCGTCACCGTCACGACGCACAGCATCAGCGTCCTCAGCCCCCGCCACAGCCGACGGTCGCCGCGCTCGCGCGCATAGCCCGCGAACACCAGTGGGAACCAGAACATCGCCTGCTGGACGTAAAATCCCCAAAAATTCGTTCCGCCGCGTCCCACGAACGCGCGCAGGATCAGCGGCATCACCGCCGCACACGCCGCGCGGGCCAGCGTCCAATACCAGCTTTTCCTCAAATAGGGCACGTCCATCAGCACGCCCAGGCCGAACAGCGCCACGGCCAGCACGCCCGTCGCAGCGCGGCCCGTCGTCTGCACGGCTGGCAGAAGCAGCCAGAAGGTATATAGCAAAATCGAGGCGTCGCACAATCCGGCGCTGAGCGCCGAGGGCTTTGCTTGGTTGTCCATGGCTCTTCCCTCCTTTATCTCTCCAGGCGCCGGTTCGCGCCGAACAGCGCCGAGCCCAGGCCCAGGCCCAGCGCGATCATCACGATCAGCGCCATTGTGTGCGACGCGACCGATGCGCCTGCCTCCATCCGCCCCATCGCGAAGGCGCTCATCGCGCGGTACAGCCCAAGCCCCGGCACCAGCGGCAGGATGGCGATCGTGACGAAGACCGTCGCGATCATCTTCAGCCTTCTCGCCGCCAGCTGCGCGCCCGCCGAGGCGATCAGTGCGCCCACGAACATGGCGGCCGTTTCCGCCGCGCCCAGGCGCATCGCCGCGAAATAGCTGATATAGCCCACCGCGCCCAGCAGGCCGCCCCAAAGAATGGCCCGTCTGGGCGCGTATAGCAGCGCGCCGAAGCCGCCGCCCGCGAGAAGGCTGCTGAAGAACAGCACAACCGTCTCAATCCACAGCGGCATATCCTCCGACGCGGCGGCGTCCGGCGCGGCCAGGCCGAGCTGCCCGCACAGATGCGTGCCCACCAGCGCGCCGCCCGCGAGAAGCGCCGCCGTCATGACGGCGCGGGCCGCGTGGGCCACGCCGCTGACCATGTCCCCGCGCATGACGTCCTGCACCGCGTTGGTCATGCTCAGCCCGGGCACCAGCGGCATGATGGCCGCCGCAATCATCGCCTCGGGCACGCCCAGGCCGGTCAGCGCCGAAAACAAAAGCGGGATGAACGCGCACAGCACGCCGCCGATCAGCACGGCCGCCATCCCGCCGCTGTCACGCCGCCCCAGCCATTTGGGGACGATCATCGTCAGCCCCGCGCACACGCCGCCCACAAGCATGTCCAACACGCCTCCGCCGAACATGACCGCGAAGCCCGCCGCCGTGAGAAACGCCGTCAGCGGCGCGTACCAGCCGCGCAGCTGTTCTCCGATCCGCTCCACCCGCCGCAGCTCGTCAATCAGATCATCGCCCTCAAGCGTTCCCGCTGCCAGCCTTCGGCTGATCTGGTTGACCGCGTCTACCCGCGCCAGGTGCGTCCCCCGCAGAAACACGCGGCACACGGAGGTCTCCCGCTCGCCGCTCTCATCCGTATACGAAATAAACAGGCCGCTGGGAATGCCAAAGACGTCGATCTCGCTCAGCCCCAGCGCCTGCGCCATGTGAATGACCGTTTCCTCGGCGCGATAGGTCTCGCCGCCGTTTTCCAAAATGATCCGCCCCGCCATGCACAATGCGCGCATCTGCCATGCCGCGTTCATTTCTGCGCCTCCCATGGTCCTTGATGTGCGTAGTATAGCAGATGGCGTTTGAAAAAGCAACGAACGCCCGCCCCGCTCGGAGCGCATTGAAAAACGCCGCGCGTTATGATATGCTTTCATGGAAAGGAAGGCGATATAATGCGCAGATTTCTTGCCTTTTTAACGGTTCTTTCCTTATTAACAGGCTTCTCGTCCGCCGCGCTGGCCGATCAGAGCTACGACGGCTTCATCGAGGCGTATGCCGAAAACCTAACCTTTATCAACGAAAACACGGGGCGCTATCTCCTGCCGCTGGTCATCACCAAGACCGGCGCGGACGAGGGCGGCGGCCATCGCGTTTATGAGCTCTATGGCGACGTGCTCAGCGCCGTCATCCGCATGGACGCCACCAACAGCCTCATCGAGTCCTGCCAGATCGTGCTGACCGCGCCCGAGGGCATGAGCTACGGCAGCTCCGCCCACAGTGACTTCACTATATCCGGCTACCACAGCTACGCGCTGCTGATGGCCATGAGCCCCGAGACCGCGCCCTATGACCGCTACTCGCTGGTGGAGGAGGTCAACGCGGGGCTTAGTGCGAGCCAGGACGGCCTGTTCACCTCTCAGGTCGGAGCGTACCGGCTGACCTGCACGCGCGTGGAGAACAGCGTTACGATGCTGTTTGAGAACGCGGACGCGGTCGCGGCGTCCGAGGCGGCGCGCAGAGCGGAAGAGGAGGCGGCCAACACCGAGGAGGACGAGGAGAACGCGGACGACGCGCCCGAGGAGGAGGAAGCCCCGGGCGAGGACGAGAGCCTCGCGGGGTAAAAAAGAGAGGGCCTAATCAAAAATCCGCTCCCAGGCGTCGCCCGGGAGCGGATTTTTGACGTCGTCCATTCAAAACGGTTTCCGCAGCAGTCGTTTCATTATCCGATCATGATCTTGAGAATTTCCTCATCCGTCTGCTTCATGCCGTCCTTGCCCAGACGGCCGACGCTTCGGATGGTGTTCTCCACGCCCTTCTTGACGATGCCCTCGCCGCCGCGAAACTGCTTGCCGTCCAGCGCCATTTGGTAGCCGACCAGCGCGGCGTCCACGGCCGAGGCGATCTTGGCCGCGCAGGACGGCTTGGCGCCGTCGCAGATGGTGCCGGAGAGAATCGCCAGGGAATTGACGATGGTGTGATTGATGAGGTGGAGGTCGCCGCCGTTGAGATAGGCGATGCCCGCGCCGGCGGCACAGCCCGCGCTGATGGCCCCGCAGTAGGCGGAGAGGCAGCCGATGAGCGCCTTCTGGCGGATGGCGACGAGGTTGGACAGCGCCAGCGCGCGGTATAGCCGCTCCTGAGACGCGCCGTTGGCCCTGGCGTACTCGATGACGGGAACGGAGACGGTGATGCCCTGGTTGCCGCTGCCCGAGTTGATGATGACGGGCAGCTCGCAGCCGCTCATGCGCGCGTCGGAGCCGGCGGCGGCGTAGGCCCTGGCGCGGACGCGCACGTCGTCCGCCCCGTAGCTGTCCAGAAGGACGCGTCCGACCGCCGCGCCCCAGCGGCCGGTCATGCCCTCCTCGGCGATGGCCGTGTTGCAGGCGATCTGGCGGTCGAGGACGTCGGAGATATCCGCGATTTCGCAGGTGTCCGCGAAATCGTAAACGCCCTCGATGGTCAGCAGCGCCTCGTTTTCGTCGACGGAGAGATCCTCGCCGTCCAGCTCGCGGCGGCTGATGACCTTGTCGTCCAGCTCGACGTCCACGACGTTGGTGTGGCGGTCGGCAATGCGCGCGGTGGCGACGTGACCGCCCGCCTCGGCGCGGACGAGGATATCGAAGAGGCGCGCGTCGGGCTTGACGTCGACGGTGATGACGTTTCGCCCAAGGTATTCGTCAATTCCGGAAAGCTGCTCGTCCGATACGGAGGCGATGACCTGAAGCTCGCGGTCGGGATCGCCCGCGACGACGCCCGCCGCGCAGGCCGCCTCGATGCCCTTTCGGCCGCCGGTGTTGGGCACGGTCACAGCCTTCGCGTTCTTGATAATGTTGCCGCTCACCAGAACCGTCACCCTCTCGGGCAGCACGCCCAACGCACGGCGCGCCACGGCGCTCGCATAGGCAATGGCGATCGGCTCGGTACAGCCCATCGCGGGACGCAGATGGTTTTTCAGCACCGCGACATAGGCGGAATAGCGAGGATCCGTCTTTTGCATATGAACAACTTCCTTTTGATCGAAAATGGGAAACCCGGACGCCGCCTTTGGCGGAGTCGCTGAGGCCGTGTCTCTCACGCGGGGGACATGCCGGGTAAGCGCCAACACCGGCGGAGTCGCTGAGGCCTTGCCTCCTTCGCGGGGGACGAGTGGGGTAAGCGCCAACACCGGCGGAGTGCATAGGGCTCAGCCCTTGCCTCTCACGCGGGGGACGAGTGGGATAAGCGCCACCTTTGGCGGAGTGCATAGGGCTCAGCCCTCCTCCGCGGGGGACGAGCGGGATAAGCGCCAGCTTTGGCGGAGTAGCTGAGGCCTTGCCTCTCACGCGGGGGACGAGTGGGGTAAGCGCCAACACCGGCGGAGTCGCTGAGGCCTTGCCTCCTTCGCGGGGGACGGGCAGGGTAAGCGCCAACACCGGCGGAGTGAAAAGGGCTCAGCCCTAGCCTTTGACCGCGCCGGCCGTCATGCCTTCCTTCTGGAAGAGCTGCATGACGAGGTAGAGAACGATGCTGGGCACGATGACAAGGGTCGTGCCGGCCAGGATGACCTGCCAGGGGGTGGAGAGGCCATCGCTGGTGGGGAGCATCGAAATGGAGACCATGAGGGTGTATTTGCTGGACTTGCGCAGGAATAGCAGGGGCCAGAAGAAGTCGTTCCAGCGGGCGATAACCGTCAGGCTTGCCCAGGAGGCCAGGGCGGGCTTGATGATGGGCACGACGACGCGGGCGAAGATCCCGAACTCGTGGCAGCCGTCGATGCGGGCGGCCTCGATGATCTCGTCGGGCACCTCCATGATGTACTGGCGCATGTAGAAAATGCCGACCGCCGTCGCGACGCGCGGGATGATCAGGGACCAAAGCGAGTTGATCATGCCGATCTTGCGCATGATGATAAACAGCGGGATCGCGCCCGCCTCGGCGGTAATGAGCATGGTGGCGATGACGAAGTAGAACAGCCCGTTGCGGCCCGGGAAGCGGTATTTCGCGAAGGCGAAGCCCGCCAGCGCGCAGAAGAACAGCGTGGTCAGCGTGCCCAGGATCGTGGTAAAGAGGCTGTTGTAGAGGTTCTGCCATAGCGGGATCAGCTCAAAGAGCCGCTTGTAGTTGGCCAGGGTGGGCGTGGTGACCTTCAGGGCGTTGAAGCCCGAAATGCTCTCGCCCACGGTCTTGATGGAAATGACGCACATCCACAGCACGGGGAAGAGGCAGACGACGACGATCACCGCCATGAGCAGATACACAAGCACCTTGCAGGCTATTTTTTTGCTTTTCACGTCGGTTTCCTCCTTCCCTTACAGCTCGCCCTGACGGCGCCGCGCGATAAACTGCACGACGGAGATCAGGAGCAGAATGAGGATCAGCACCACGCCCAGCGCGCTCGCGTAGCCCATCTTGAAGGTGGTGAACGCCGAGGTGTAGAGCAGCTGGAACAGCGACATGTTGGATGAGCCCGGGCCCGACAGGACGTAGGGCTCGTTGAATATCTTCCACGAATCCACCGTCACGGTCACAAAGCAGAAGAATAAAATGTTGCTCAGCAGCGGCAGCGTGATCTTGAAAAATTGCTGCGCGGCGTTGGCGCCGTCAACGGTGGCGGCTTCGTAATATTCGGGGGAAATGTTGAGCAGGCCCGAAAGAATGATGAGCGTGTACCAGGGCGTCAGCCTCCAGATATGCAGGATGATGACCGGTATGCGCGCGGTCTTGCTCGACGTCAGCCAGGGAACGCGCTCGCCCCCCAGGGAGACGATGATCTCGTTGATCAGGCCCGTGTTCTCCTCAAAGAGCATCTTGAAAATCAGGCCCATGGCCACCGAGGCGCAAACATAGGGCAGAAAGGTCACGGTTTTGAAAAACCGCTTGCCCCCGAGCACCTTGGAGTTGAGCAGACAGGCGATGAGCAGCGCGCAGCAAATCACGCCGATCGCCGTCGCAACCCAATAGATAAAGGTGTTGCGCAGCGCGTCCTTGAACATGTAGTCCTTGAGCATCATCGCGTAGTTGTCCAGGCCGATCCATTTCAGGGCGCGCAGGCCGTCCCACTCGGCAAAGCTGATCACGCCCGTCCATACCGTGGGAATGAGCTGGAAGACCAGAAACAAAAGAAAATACGGGCAGATAAAAAGATAAGGCCACTTGTGCTTTTTCAGCGTCTTGAGCATTGCGTGCCCCTCCTTCCTCGGAGAAAAGATTGAAAAAGGGGCGCGGGGTGAGCCGCGCCCCACAGAGTATCGACAAACCCCTATTGGGAGGCTTGGAGGGCCGCAGCCCTCCAAGTGAAATCCGAAGCTGACGACATGCGCGTCAGCTTCGGAAGCCTTGCGTAGCAAGGTTTCCTTGCAGGATTCACCGGCCGCGCCGCAGGCGCAGGTGAATCCTGTTTCGGCGGAAAAGATCGCGCAGCGAGCTTTTTCGACGGTCAGAAGGGGGCGCGGGGTGAGCCGCGCCCCAGGGCGTTATCCGCTTAAAGAGGTGTGCTGCGAGAATCGCGTCCTAACGGCTCGACCGTCACGGCATGTCCGCCTGGCCGATGCGGTTCTTCAGCTCCGTATCCATGTTGGCAATCGCCTCGTCCATGGTCTGCTCGCCCGCGACGTACTTCTCGATCTCGGCGCTGATGATCTCGTCGGCCTCGGCGTCGTCGATGGTCACGGCCATGTTGGCGGAAGCGTTGTTGAGGCCCTCGCCCTCAGCCTGACGGAAGGAGGTGTCGCCGTAGAACTCGGCGGTCTCCTGCCAGAAGGGATCGGCCAGCATTTCCTTGGTGATGGGGTTGGAATAAGCGCCGCCGATTTCGACCATCTCGTTGACCCACGCCTTGCGGTTGTCATTGTCGGTCTGGAAATCGTACCACATCTTCTCGATGAGGCCGGCGTACTCGTTGGTGCCGTTGTTGACCACGCACAGGAAGTTGGACACGGGCGCGCCCGCGGTGCCGACCTCGCTGAACACGGGGGCGTTCATCACGCGCCAGGCGCCCGCCGTCGCGGTCAGGTTCGCGCGCATGAACTCATCCCAGAACGCGCCGATGTAGAAGGTCGCGATCTGGCCGTTGTCGGTAGCCTCGTAAAGAGCGGGCTGGAAGATGGTGGTCTTGTAGAGCAGGCCCTCGGCGTTGAGGGTGTCCAGGAAGCCCAGAGCAAGCTTGGTTCCCTCGTCGGAGCCGATGACAACGTTGCCTTCCTCATCCCAGATGCGGGCGTTCGCCTGCGGCATCAGGCCACGGCGGCCCCAGTAGCGCCAGGTGTAGGAGGTGGGGTCGATGTAGGAGAGGTAAACCTCGCCGTTGGAGGCTTCCTTGAGCTGACGGCCGGCCTCGAGATAGCCGTCCATGGTGCTCATGATCGAGGGATCGACGCCGTACTTCTCAAAGACGTCGGCGTTGTAGAACAGCACCTGCGGACGGACGCTGTCCGGCAGGCCCCAGATCTGGCCGTTGATGGTCGCGTCGCCGGCGGCGCCGTCCACGAACAGGTCGGCAACGCTGTTGTAGAACTCGGTCTCGTCCACGAGCAGGCCCGCGGAGGCGAGATCCAGGATGCCGACGGTGTCCATGTAGATCGCGTCGGGCATGTCGTCATACGCGCCCGCCAGATAGTCCATGGAGATCTGCTGACGGCCGGTGGCCTGGGTTTCGGTCTGAACCATCTCGATGGTCACACCGGGGGCGATGTCGCGGTTGCGCTCAAGCCATCCGTCAAAATACATTTTCAGGAACTGGGGCTGGCCGGTGCAATAGATCTGCACCGTGCCGTCGGGGTACACGGTGGATTCCTCGGCGGACGCGAATGCCGTCATGCCGAGCGCCATCGCCAGTACAAGAACCAGAGAGAGCAATTTTTTCATAAGTAACCCTCCTTATTTATTCGTAAACGGCGGCGTGTACCGCGGCCGCTATACGCTCGTAGGGAATCTCGGTGGGCAGCGTGCAGTCCGCGCCCAGGATGAAGCCGGTCGTTCCGAAATCGGAGATGACCTTTCTGACCGCCGCCTGAAGCTCCTGGATCGTGCCGTCCACCATCACGCCGCTGCGATTGGCCAGGCCGCCCATGATGGCGGCGTTGGGGAAGAGCTTCCTGCCCTCCTCGAGGCTGAAGGACGTTTCGTACACGCCCCAGTTGGCCACGTCGCAGTAGTCCTGATAGCCTTGATAACGATTCATATTCAGGTCATCCTTGCACATATGAAGGAAGATATCGCCGCCCGCCTCGCGGATGGCGCCGAGAATCTGAAGATCGAACGGCTTCACGGCCTCGGCGAACTCCTCGTCGGTGAAGAAGTGCTTCTCCGCGCCCAGGGCGGCGTAGTAGACGCCGTCGCAGCCGATCTCGATGCACGCCTGCGCCAGATCGCTCATCGCGTCGGCGATGCGCTTGCGGGCGTCCAGCATGGGCTGCTTGTTCGTGCGCATCTGCTCCACAAAGAGCCTGCGCACCGGCTCATAGCCGTAGGTGGCCTCAAGGGGATGGATGGTGCTGGCGCAGATGCCGTGGATGGTGGCGAGCGAATAGGCGTCGCCCTCCTCGTCCAGAATGCGCTTGATCATATCCAGCTGCTTTTGCATGAAGGGAGAATGGCGGTCATAGGCGGGCAGCTTCGCCCAATCCTCCGGACGGTTCATCTCGCCGATCAGGGGAACGAGGTTTTCGTTCATAATCTTGAGCACGTCCACATCCGTCTGGCGATAAAAATCCAGATGGGCCTTCACCGCCGCGTCGCCGCTTGCCAGCTCGCGCGGGAAGTGCAGAGAGAAGCAGGCGGGCACATGGTCGACCGGTTGCCTGGCGATCGCCGCCTTGACACGTTCCTTCTTGTTCATCAGGGTCACACCTTTCTTAGAGAATCTGCCGGATATCTACCTTGAGCGCGGCCAGGGCCTTGTCATAGTCGTGCTCCTCCACAGCGGCGACGATCGTGTCGTGGATGTCCTCGTCGCCCCTGGGAATCCCCCGTACATTGAGAAAATACTGATTGGCCGCGCGGGCGCTGGTTCTCAGCGTCCTTCTCAGCGCGTCCAGGAGATAATCGTTGCCCGAGAAGCTGGCCAGCAGCGTATGAAACTCGATGTTTCTCTTCCAGTTGTCATAGACGCTGGTGTTGATGAGCTCGTCCTTCTTGCACAGCTCCCGCTGATGCTTCAGCTGCGCCAGCTTCACCTCGTCCAGCGTGGGCCAGGATTTCTCCAGCATGAACATCTCCAGGGCGTAGCGCGCCTCGATCAGCTTGGTTACCTGCCCCGGGGTGATCTGCACCACGAGGTAGCCCGTGCGGGGGATGGCCTGAAGGACATTTTCCTCGCATAACAGGATGAGCGCCTCTCGCACGGGCGACTTGCTGACCTGCATGCGGCTGACGAGCGACGATTCCGTCAGGATTTCGTTGCTGGTGAGGCTGCCGTTGATGATATCGCGATAGAGAGAATCATAGACCATCTCTGTCACCGGTTTGGTATTGCGTGTCATCGGGTACCTCCCTTCGGAGTCCGTGATCTGTTTAGCTAGTATGATTGTGTAATCATATTAGCAGAGTCGTCTTGAGATGTCAATAGATTTTTGTCGTTTTTTTAAGAAAAGTTTTGTTCCTTTTTCAGCCATGTGCTGAAATTGACACCAGATGAACGAAAAATCCCTTTCGTGGATGAAAAAAAACGCGGCGTCGCCATGGCTGGCGCGCCGCGTTTCAGACTGTCGACAAACCCCAATTGGGAGGCTTGGAGGGCCGCAGACCCGCAACCTCAATCGTCGCAGAAGGCACTACCGTGCCCTCTGCTCGTTTCGGTTGATATCCTTCGGGTCGCTTTGCCCCTTCGGGGCAAGGCCGCACAGCGGCCCCGCTTCCCTCCGTCAACCTCCAAGTGAAATCCGAAGCTGACGACATGTGCGTCAGCTTCGGAAGCCTTGCGTAGCAAGGTTTCCTTGCAGGATTCACCGGCCGCGCCGCAGGCGCAGGTGAATCCTGTTTCGGCGGAAAAGATCGCGCAGCGAGCTTTTTCGACGGTCTGACGCGGCGTCGCCATGGCTGGCGCGCCGCGTTTCGTTCTCCCTTCCTACCGTCCGACGGCGATGCCGCCCAACGCCGCCATGGCCGCCCCAAGCCTGGCGATATCGGATACCGACGAGGCTGAGGCGCTTGACGCCGCCCTCCGGCCGCCGCCCCCGCCCGAGCCTGTCGCGACGCCATATTTGGCGTTGAATTCCTTTTGCCAACGCTCCTGCTCCGCCGCTTCCTGCTCCAGCTGGTGCTGATACTCATACAGCTGCATCATCAGCTTGTTCTGCTCGCTGCTCCGCTGGGTCATGCGGTCGTACTCGCGCGCCTCCAGCTGGTCGATATAGCTGAGGATGTCGCCGCGCTGCGCGGCGTCGTAGCTCTCAAGCGTCTGCCCCAGCTGACGGGAGAGCAGCGAGCGCTGCTCGTTGATGTCGCTCTCCCGCGCCGTCTGACGGCCAGAGATCTCCTGCTGGGCCGCCTCGGCCTGAAGGCCGACGTTGGCCAGCGTGGCGCCGTTGTAGCTGGAGCGCTGCATGCCGCGCGAGAGCGCCTGCCGATCCGTCTGATGATACAACGAGCGATAGTCCGCCGCGCTCTGGGCGCGCTCGCGGTCGTAGGAGGCCTGAAGGCCGCTGAGCTCGCGCAAAAGCGCCGCGTCGTCGGTTTCATAGGTTTGACGGGCGCTCAGCCGCTTTTGATCATAGACGGACTGATACCGGTTGCTCGCCTCAAGCTCCATCTGCTCCCGCGTAAGCGGCGTATAGGCCGTTTGGCTTTGGTTGAGCTGGGCGATCAGATCCTCAAGGGTGTACGCCATCGTCCTCCCCCTCTCCGTCCGCCTCGTCCCGCTTGTGCCCGAGCAGCTCCTGAAGCCGCTTGGGGAACGGGACGCCCGCCAGCGAAAGATTTTCAAGCAGGCTGAGGCCCTCATTGGCGATGTAAAACCAGCACGCGGCGTTGCGGCAGACGTCGACGTTCATCGCATGATCCAGCAGCGCCGCCGCCAGCACCACCATCAGCATCAGTCCCTTTTTGAACAGGCCCGCCGCGCCCACCTTCGAGCTCAGCCCGCCGTAGTCCGTCTTCTGGCTCCTGCCCAGAATCGCGACGGCAACGCCGCTCACATAGTCGATCCCCATCATGGCGATCAGCGCGAAAAGCGTCCCGTCCCAGCCCCCGAACGCGCCCGCGATCGCGCCGCCCACGGCCGCGGCGGCCTTCAGGGCCCTTTCCCATATCTGATGCATACGTTCGCTCCTCCTTACAATCCGGCCCGCGACAGCCGTTTTCTGATGTCCTCCACCGCGCCTCCAAGCGTCTCAAGCGTCCAGTCCGCGCGTTCGAGAAACGCGCTTTGCATCCAGCCGTCGAGGTCTCCGGCCCGGACGCGGCTCCATCCGCCGCTTTCCTCGAATACCGAAACCCGCGTGCCGATCGGAACGCGCCTGAGCACGCCGCCCTCGGGCGCGCTTCTGAGGTTGACGGTCGAGCCGCTCTGGGCCGTCACCGTCGCTTCAAACAAACCATCCATTTCTGCTCCTTCCACGGCGGGCCGCGCCTCGCCTTCTTCCTTCGAGCTCCATGGGCTGGCCCAATGCGTCCACGCGCATTCGGACAGTCCCTGCCGAACCACGCCGTAAGCCGTGCCGCGCGCGTGTACGCACGTCCCATCCCCCAGCGCGACGCCCGTATGGGTCATCGTGCTTTTGCTGCCCGTCTCCCTGAGGTACACAAAAACGGTCTCCTCCTCGGGCAGCGTCGCGATTTCCCCGCTTCGCGCCCACGGCGTCGTGTTCCATTGCGAGGTCGCGCCGCTGACCAGCGTCACGCCCGCCGCCGAAGCGACCGTGCGCGTCAGCTGCGCGCAGTCCCACACGGGCCTTCCGTCCCATTTCGCGCCCGTGCCCAGAATGGCCGACGCCTGCTGGGGGTACTGCGTCGCCTGCTGACGACGGAACGCCGGCGAGCAAATCTGGCCCTTTGCGCCGTAAATATAGCCGTTTCCAACGAGCGCAAGCGCGCGATCACGCGCCGTGCGCATCTCCTCCGTCACGCCGCTTCCTCCTTTTTTCCATCATGAAAAGCGCACGGCCTCTGCTGTGCGCTTCCCTTCTGCGGCAAACCGCCGGAAGGAACCAGGGAACCCATTGCGTCGGCACAAGCCCTTCGGCTTATGCGTTTTGAAGCAGGGCCTTCCAAACCCCGTCAGAAAACGCCCTTGCTCCTTTTCCCATTGTCTTCCATCCTTTGTCGCAGGCAATTGCCCCGTTTTAGCCCTCTTCGATTTTAACGGCCTCCCAAGCCGCCGCATACTGCTCAGGCGTCCAGACGTTCGCGTCGAGGAGGCTTCGATACAGCGTATCGCCCCACCAGC
>CAYQCL010000053.1:0-12765 GCA_964416065.1 uncultured Oscillospiraceae bacterium
AGCTCGGTTTCCAGGAAAATCTGGCCGTCCGTGATGGAGATGACATTCGTAGGGATGTAGGCGGACACGTCGCCGGCCTGCGTCTCGATGATGGGCAGGGCGGTAATGGAGCCGCCGCCATAGGCGGGATCAACGCGCGCGGAGCGCTCCAAAAGGCGGCTGTGCAGGTAGAAGACGTCGCCGGGATACGCCTCGCGCCCAGGGGGACGACGAATCAGCAGGGACAGGGCGCGATAGGCGACCGCGTGCTTGGAAAGATCGTCGTAGACGATGAGCACGTCCTTGCCCTGATCCATGAAATACTCCGCCATGGCGCAGCCGGAATAGGGTGCGATGTATTGCAGGGGAGCGAGCTCGGAGGCCGTGGAGCTGACGACGATGGTATAATCCATCGCTCCGGCGGCGGATAGCGTATCCACCAGCTGCGCGACGGTCGAGCATTTCTGTCCGATCGCCACATAGATGCAGATTACGTCCTTGCCACGCTGGTTAATAATGGTGTCCAGCGCGAGGACGGTTTTGCCGGTCTGGCGGTCGCCGATGATGAGCTCGCGCTGGCCGCGACCGATCGGAATCATGCTGTCAATGGCCTTGATGCCGGTTTGCAGCGGAACGCTGACGCTCTTGCGCTGGATGATTCCGGGGGCGGGACGCTCGATGGGGCGATGCTCCTTGGCGTCGATTTGCCCCTTGCCGTCCACGGGCTGGCCGAGGGAGTTGACGACGCGGCCGATAAGCGCGTCGCCCACGGGAACGGATACGACCGCGCCGGTGCGCTCGACAATGTCGCCCTCCTTGATGCCCTCGTCGTCGCCCAACAGTACGATCGCGACGGAGCTCTCCTCAAGGTTGAGCGCCATGCCGTAGGCGCCGTTGGGAAAGCGCACCAGCTCGTTGGCCATGCACTTGTCCAGTCCGGAGACGCGCGCAATGCCGTCGCCGATCATGATGATCGTGCCAGTGTCGCTCTGGGTGATCTTATTCTCATAATGCTTGATCTGCTCTTTGATGAGCTTGGAGATTTCTTCGGGTTTCAACTGCATTGTATCACCAGCTTTCACTAAATGAAGCCATGTTCTGTCAGCCCTCGTCGGCCATGACGCTGTGGATAGACTGCAAACGGCGGCGGATCGTGTTATCGAAGCGCTGGCCATTCATTTCCAGCAGTACGCCGTCAATCACGCTCGGGTCAATCTTTTCCGTAAGCTCGACCTCTCTGCCGGTCATTGTGAGCAGCTTTTCCTTCAGACGCCTGCGTTGGTCATCCGAAAGCGGCGCGCTCGTGGTGACGGCGGCTTCTATGATCCCGTGCGCCTCGTTATACAGCGCTCTGAACGCGTTAAGGCAGCTCTCATACTCGTTTAGGGCCCCACGCGCTAAAAGGATTTTGAGGAAATTCAGCAGGTAGGGGTGAACCTGCCCGCGAAGCGCGTTATCCAGAATGGAAAGGCGCTCTTCCTTGCTTATGGACATGTTGCAAAGAAGGCGGCAGAAATCCGGCTGCTCGCGGAAGCACAGCTTGAGCGCCTGCATCTGCGAGAGGATTTCGGAGGAAAGCTTCTCCTCCTGAGCAAGCTCATACAGACCGCTTGCGTATTCTCTGGCCAGATCCGTCACGATTCTTCACCAACGTTCCGAATAAACTCGTCCACAAAGTTGTCATGATCCTGCTTGTTGACCTCGCGTCCAACGACCTTGGAGGCGATGCTGACGGCCATGTCGGAAATCTCGCCGCGAACGTCAAGCAGCATCTGCTTGCGCTCCTGAGCGATTTCCTCCTCGGCCTTCTGCTTGATGCGTCCGGCCTGATTGGAGGCTTCCGTGACGATCGCGTCGCCCTTGCGCTGGGCGGTCTGAACGGCGTTGCGCACAAGGCCGTCCGCTTCCTCGCGGGCGGCGGCCAAACGTGCCTCGTACTCCTGCTTCATTTCAGCGGCGGCGTTGCGGCTTTCCTCCGCGTCGCCATAGAGCTTGTCTACCTGCTGCTGGCGTTCGGAGACGACCTTCTTAACGGGCTTAAAAAGAAAGCGCTTGAGGATGAAGAACATGATGAGCAGATTGGCAAGCGAAATGAGAATCTGCCATAGGTTTACGGAAATGATATCCAATGACTGTACGCTCATTACTTTTGCCTTTCTTTATCGTTTATTTGATGGCGTTGAGCAAAATGCCCACGAAGGTGTTGGGCGCGACAAAGATGAGCAGGATGCCGATAACCAGGCCGTACAGACCGGTGGTCTCAGCGATAGCGCAGCCCATGATCATCGTTGAGGTGACGGCGCCCTTGCTTTCGGGCTGACGGCCGATCGCCTCGCAAGCCTTCGCGACGGCGTTGCCTTCACCAATACCAGGGCCGATACCGGCGATCAGGGCCAGACCGGCACCGATAGCACAGCCGGCGAGAATGATACCAATGGCAAGTTCGAGCATGTTGAGATCCTCCTTAAGCAATGATGGTACGTTTCTTTATGCTGCATGCAAAGACTTATTACGCTTTGCTTTGCGCCGTTCATAATCCTCCTCGGGGAAGCCGGTGGCGATATAGAGCATGGTGAGCATGGCGAAGATGAACGCCTGCATCAGCCCGCTGAAAATATCGAAATAGAGGGAGAGAATCGCCGGAATGCCGATTTGGAGGAAGGGGAATTGACCAAGGACGCCGGGCAGCCAGCCCAGGATGAGGTGCGTAACGGATTGAAGCGCGTAGGCGACCAGCGTCGAGATGACCACGCCGGAAAGCACGTTTCCGTAATGACGGAAGGACATCGAAACAGGCGTTGCGATTTCGCCGATGATGTTGAAGGGGGCGAAGATGAACACGGGCTCAAAGAAGCCCTTGACATAGGAGAAGAGACCGCCCTTGAGCTTGTAATAGGTAATGAGAATAAAGACCAGAATAGCCCAGCCGGCGACGATATTCATGTCCGAGGTGGGTGGGAACAGGCCCAAAAGGCTCGACAGGCTGGAGAAGGCTGAAATGGCCATGATGGAGGCCACGAAGGGAGCGAAGCCGGAAAAGCGCGCGCCCATGTTGTCGTCCACCAGATGCTGGGCCTTCTCCACAATATATTCAGCGACCAGCTGCCGCTTGGAATGGGGCACGACAGAGATGCCATGCGTCAGGTAGAGACACAGGCCCAGAACGGAGATGATAACCGCCAGGGAATTGACCTGCGATTCCGTGATGGGCAGATCCATCACCGGCATGGGAATGGTGAAATAAATCCTCGCGCCGGTAATATCAATGCCGTCGGAGGCGGGTGTGGTCAGCACCTGCAGGGTGATGCAGCAAACAAAGGGCAGTATGATCATCGCAAGCAAGAGGATATCGACGATCTTCGCGCGCATGTTTTTATTCATGTGAGCTCAGCCCTCCTTCCGTTTGGATTCAAGAATACCGTTGAAAAAGATGATGATTCTGGGAAACAGGAGCGCGATCGCGGCGGGAATGGGATGGAAGCACGGAAGAGCAAGCACCAAAATCGCGATTACGACCAGGCCCAGCATTCGCCCCGTATAGGACAGCTGCATCCCGCGCTTCGCACGCTGCGCCTCGGGAACGGGCGCTTGCTGAGGCTTGTCCTCTCCGTCCTCCTCTGGGGCGTCGGGAACCGTCACGCCATTCATCGTCTCGGCGGCCTTCTGAACGCTCAGCGCCATCAAAAAAAAATTTCCCACGGCGGCGCAGGCACCCACAAGCGTACCAAGCACCACGGGCCAGTCGAGCCTGCCCAGCAGCGCAAATATCAGGAGCATGATGACCGAGAGAACCGCCGTACCGAGGCCGATTTTTGCTGTTTCCGTCCGTACCGCCGGTTGTATTCTCATCATTTCGCCTTCTTTCCTTATTATAATTATAGTGGGATCCCATATATTTGTCAAGAGAAAGAAGGAATTTTTCAAGGCTTTCAGAAGCATGGAGAGAGGAGCGAGGATGAAAAGGGCCGCTGTGCTCGGTGCGGGGGCAAAGAGAAAAACGGGTACGCTTATTGGTTCAGCCTGTCCACAAGCGCGCTTTCCCGCGCGGTCAGTTCAACCCATGCGGGGCGGAAACCGCTCTTGATCGCGTTGCGTACCGAGGGAATATTGGACCAGGCGGCGCAGTAAAAGGGAACCCTTCCAAGCGCGACGATCTCAAGCGCCAGACGGCTCGTCAGAGCGGCGGCGACGCCTTGTCCGCGCCAGGCGGGAAGGACGTCAATGCCGATCTGATACATGCTCTCGCAGTCGGCGGAGTAGCCCGCCAGGCCGATCAGGCGGCTGCCGTCGAACGCGCCCAGCGCAAGGACGTCGCGCTCGGGATGCTCCACGGACAGGGCATTGCTCCATTCGGACGTGTAAAGCGTGGAGAAATCCGACAGCATTTCGATCCGGAAGGCGCAGGGCCTTTCGCGAAGCAGGGTCATATCCGGCAGAAAGTATTCCGCCTGAAAGCAGACCTTGAGCCCATGCGGCTCAAGCAGCCTGTCAAGAGCATGCAAATTCGGGGTTTCAAAGCAATGGGCGACTGAGTGGGCGCCAATATAAGCGGATACGATGTCCCTGAGCGGCTCGCTGACCTGGGCCACGATGTTGGAGCCGTATGACACAAGGTCACAGGCAAGCGGCAGGGGAAGATAGGAGCGGGCGCGCGGATCGGGCCGAGACAGCGTGATGACATTGGTGTCTCTGAGAAAATCCTCCGGCGCGCAATGGCAGTCGTAGGCGGACTGGCGCAGCGCGGTTTGGAGCACCTCGCTATTGGTCATATCCGCATCACCTCCGATATTCCACGATCTCCGAAAGCGCCTTGCGCGGCCTCGCGGCGGGCGCTTCGTCGGCATAGCCCAGCGCGACCGCGCCCACGAGCTGATTAGGCGTGTTCAGCGCCTCTGTCAGCTCAGGATAGGCAAAGCAGGTGTTTGCGATCCATAAAGCGCCCAAATGCAGCGCCTCAGCCTCCAGCAGCATGTTTTCGATGGCCGCGCCGATGGAGAGCGTATCGACGATCTCCGCGAAGCGCTCGTCCGATGAAAGCGGCGAAAAGGGGCTTTTGCCGTTGGCGTTGAGCACGGCGATCAGAATTGGCGCCCTGCGCATGATGCGCAGCGTTTGAATCGCGCTGGGAAGCCCCGCCGAGGAGGCGGGGAGAAGGGCCCGCGCGTTTCGCTCGCGCAGGAGCCCCTGGGCCATGGCTTCGAGAAAGCGCGCTTTTTCCGCGCCTTCCAGCACGATAAAGCGCCAGGGCTGCCGGTTCTTGCCGGAGGGTGCGGCGCGGCCCGCGAGCAGCACCTTTTCGAGCAGCTCGGGCGGAGGCGGCGTTGGGAGGAATTTCCGAATACTGCGCCGCGTGTAAATGGCCTCGACACTCATTTTGGATGCCTCACTTTTTTGAAAACAGAATACTGCGCTTTTTGGCCTCGATGGCGTGCGCCGGACACATCTCCTGGCAGCAGAAGCAGGAAATGCAGCCCGCGCGCCTGATGACGGCCCTGCGATCCCTGATCTCGATCAGGTGCTTGGGGCAGGACTCGGCGCAGCGGCCGCAACCGACACATTTGGAATCATCGACCTTCGGAAAGGTACGTCCGCGTCCGAAGAAGACGTGAAACAGCCCCTTGCGGGAGAAGAAGCGCTCGTTGCCCAAAACGGCGTCGGGCAGGGCGAAGGGCGGGGCGGCGGGCACGAGCGCGTCGCCGACGAGCTCGATGGGCTCGTCGATCAGCCCACGCTTGCGCGCCGCCTTGACGGTGGGCGGCATGTCGGCGGGAAGGCCCATCAGAAGAGCCGCCTGCTCATCCAGGGCGTAGGGCGAGCGCGAGCACAGCGTCGTACCCATATGGCGCACGCTGCCGCCGCCCGGGCCGTTGCCCTCCATGCAGTCCACGGCGTCCAGCAGAGTGAGGTTGGGCCGCACGCATTCGCACAGGTCGATCAGAAGGTCGCTGAAGCCCTCCAGCGTGGGGCGCATGCAGTGCCATTCGGGCTTTTTCAGTCCGGGAATGCAGCCGAAGAGGTTTTTGACACCCGCCGACATCACCGTCAGGCCGTGGGTTTTCAGCTTCGCGCAGTCGATGATGTAATCGGCCTCGAGTACGGGAGTGATGAGCGTAAAGGCGCCTCGGCGGCCCGAGGAAACATCGGTGTTGAGCGTTGCCAAATCCGAAAGGTCTTCGAGCCCGCAGACGGAATACAGCTTTTGAAGCGTGGCGGAGGTATAGACGCCGCCCGGGCTGTCCGCGATCGTAATGCTTTGGACACCTTGGGCGCGCAGCCAGCGCGCGACGGCGGCCAGCAGCGCGGGATGCGTGGTCACGGCCAGCAGGGGGTCGCGGGCGGCCAAAAGATTGGGCTTGATGAGCACGCGGGTTTGGGGCGTAAGCTCCTGAGCAACATGTAGCGCGTCAAAGTGCGCGGCAATGGCCGCGTCGAGCGGCGAGTCCTCATAACGCTCGACGGCCCGAACGGAAACGATAGGCATAAAAATCCTCCTTTAGTAAGAAACGCGCCTTAGCCGCGCAGAATTTCTTCCAGACGCAGCATGGCGTTCTCGGCGCAGCCCTCCTGAGAAACAAGGCCCTGCTTGAGCCGAAACTCATAATCCATCAGGAAATCATAGGCCGCGCGCAGACGCTCCTTTTCAAAGCGCCGCGCCTGCTGCTGGGTGCGGCCGACGGAAAAGGGCGGGATCCCCAGCAGAGAGGCCTGCGCGGATTGCGGGGTATGCTCGTCCAGAAGGCAGCGCATATGATAAAGGATCCGGTATTGCCTGAGCAGCATGGCCAGAACGCCGAAGCGATCCTCTCCGGAGCGCAGCATGTCGCGCAGGAGGGCGAAGGCCTGATCACTGTTCCCCGCTACCTGCGCGTCTACCATCTGAAAGATCGTGCATTCAGCCGAGCGGGTACAGATCAGGTCGATGTCCGAAGCGGTCACGGTGTCCCGCGTGCCGAGATAAGCGGCGAGCTTATCCATTTCCTGCTTAAGCAGCGCCGCGTCGCGGCCAACGGTGAATACCAGGCGGTCGGCATCCTCCGCGCTTAGCGTCTTGCCCATGCGGCGCATGGTACGGCGTGCCCAGTCGGCGCACTCCATGTCGCTCATCGGAGAGAAATCCACGATCGCATTTTTCTTTTTCAACAGCGTATAGAGCTTTTTGCGTCCATCCGCCTTTCCTTTTATATAGAACACAAGACAGGTGGTGGGGGAAAGGTGACTGATATAATCAAGGATGGCGTCGGTCTTTCGCTCGTCCTCGGACTTTCGTCCGGCGGTGAGCAGGGAGCATTCGCGGACGATCACCAGCCGCTTTTCCGCCATAAACGGCAGCGTTTCGGCGGCGGCGACGAGCGCGTCGGCGTCGGGATCGGTCATATCGGTCTGGTTCATTTCCTCAAGCCCCTCGGGCAGAAGCTTTGTGGCAAGCTGTTTGAGCGCCTGCTGCTTGATGTATTCCTCGGCGCCCTCGAAAAGATAGCATTCGGCGATCGTGCCGGACTTGAGCGCGTCGAAAAAGGCGGTGTGATTCAAGGCGTTTCGCTCTCCTTGTAAGGCGTTACATACAATTGACCATCGCGGAGGCTTAGGGTGATGTCGCCGCAGGTATCGGTGCGCAGCACGACCGCGCCGCTGGCGGCAAGGCGCGAAAGCGTTTCCCGCGAGGGAAGCAAGCCGCTCGCGGAGGAACAGCTGATCAGGGCAAAGCGCGGAGCGACGGAGGAAAGGTAAGCGTCATAGGTGCTTTCGGCGCTTCCGTGGTGAGCGACCTTTAACACATCCGCCGGAATAGCCGAATACGCCTCATACGTACCGGTGAGATCGCTGGCGCTGAGAATCGTATAGCCGCCAAATCGGATGGCGAGCACCAACGGCATATCATTGGCGTCATGACCGGCCCGAGCGCCGTTCCGCTCCGGCCATAGAACCTGGAGCCCTGTTTCATTGTAACGCAGCTCGTCGCCTCGCGCAAGCTCTATGATGGGAACATTCTCGGCACGGAGACGGTCCAGAATGGCCAGCGCGTTGGGATCGACGAGCTGCTTTTCGGCGTTTACGGGCAAATAGACACGGGAAATGCGGATGCCGGCGTCCAAAAGCGCCGTCACTCCACCCACGTGATCCATATGGAGATGGGTGAGGAAAAGCGCGTCCACGTTACGGCCCTCCGAAAGCAGGTAATCCAGCGCGGCTTGACCGTCGTCGCCCGTGTCGATGAGTACGGTCGTCGGCCCATCTATGAGCAGGGCGGAATCCGCCCGACCGACGGAAAGCTGGATATAGCGCACGTCCGCTGGCCGCTCCAGATAAGCGCCGCCCAGCGCGATCATCAGCATAAGCAGAGCCGCGATTGCCTTGCGGCCCAGCCGCCCGGGCACCCTGCGGTTGAGCGTTACGCAAGCCGCGCCCAGCCCGAGACAGAGAATCGTCGGAGGCGCGGCCACGCGGATTACGGCGTTCGGCAGGGAGGATAGAAGAGCGAGCAGCGCGAGAAGCAGCTTCGTCAGCAGCGAAGCGGTCGCTCCGAGCAGTGGCCCGGTCAACGGAAAGGGAGACAGCGTGAGCACGGTAAGATACAGGGGCGTTAGAAGCGAGCTCACCAGTGGGACGATCAGCAGATTGATGAACAGCCCATAGAGTGGAAGCTGATGGAAATAGACGGCGTTTGGCAAGAGAACACCCAGCTGTGCCGATAGGGAGACGCGTAGCAGGGATTTGAGATCGGATTGGAAACGCTTGGCAACCTGAAGCAGCCTCCCCTTGCGCGTTCCATGCGCGTAGACGCGCAGCTCGGGCCAGAGCCGGTCCTGAATTTCGCGGATACGCGGCGAGAGGAGGAGAATGCCCAGCATCGCGGAAAAGCTTAGGACGAAGCCCGCTGACATGGCCTGCAGCGGCTTTAGCAGCAGTACGGCTAGCATCGCCTCGGCCAGGATGGTCATCGGATCGGCAAAGCGTCCCAGCAGACGGGCGCTCATGTAGAGCAGGAGCATCACGGAGGCGCGCATCGCCGCCGCAGAAAAGCCGGTGATCGCGCAATACGCGGTCAGAAACACCGCCACGATGGGAAGACGCAGCGTCCGACGGAGCCTCAGCCTGCGAAGCAGCCATTCCAGAAGGCTTCCAAGAATGCCCACGTGCAAGCCGGAGACACTCATCACATGGGCAATACCGAGGTTTTGGAAGGAACGATATTCCTCCTCGCTCAAGCCCTCACGTTCCCCGAAAAGTAGCGCCATCGCGACGCGGGAATCGTCGCCCATTACGCGCTCAAGAGCCAGACGAAACGTCTCGCGTACGCGATAGGCCGCGTCCTTGACGGGCGCCGTCTCCGGAGCATTCTCCACCTCCAGCTCCTGGTAGGCCGCGATGCCGAAGCTCAGCCCGTTCTGACGCATCCACAGACGAAAATCCATATGCGTTTCGCCAGCCTGGCCGCCCGGCAGATAGACACGGCCCTGAAAGCGCACCCTTGCGCCATCGAACAGTTCCGGCGGTTCTTCAGCATAGTGCATGGAGCAGTAGGCGAGGCCGGATGCGGGTTCACCGCTGAGCGTGACCTCTGTTAAGGTAAAGGTCACGCGATTGTCCGACCGCAGACGCGTGCCACCGGACACATAGCCCACGATTTCATAAGAACCGGGCTCCGGCTGCACGGTGTGGAGTGCCGCGTGCGTCCGCAAAACGCCCAGCGAAAAGAAGCACAGCGCGATCGCCAGGCCGACCCTTGCACCGAGAAAACGCAGAAGAATCGCGAGCCCCACTCCGATGGCAAGCGTGGCCCACAGCCAAACGCCGGGACGGAGAGAAACGGCAGATAAACAGCCTATTAGAAACGAAAACGCAACCAACAGTAGGATGTGGTTGCGTTCCTTCACCACGGGCCATGGGATGCGGCGGCGCTCGTGGAGATGATTTTTCATCTTTCTTTACCCGTTTATGGGAGGCCTCTGAATGAGGCAGACGGCATGGGCGCTAATTCCCTTTTCTTCGCCCTCAAAACCAAGGCATTCCGTCGTGGTGGCCTTTACGCTGATCAAATCAATGTCCGCTTGAAGCGCTTCCGCCAGGTGGGCGCGCATATCGTCGATATAAGGCCGGAGATTAGGACGTTGCGCGACGATAGTTACGTCCGCGTTGACAAGGGAATAGCCCGTCTCTCGAAGCAGCGAGACGACCTGCCTCAGCAGCCCGATGGAATCCGCGCCCCGATAGCGCTCGTCCGTGTCGGGAAAAAGCTTCCCGATGTCGCCCAGCGCCGCCGCGCCCAAAAGCGCGTCCATCAAAGCATGGGTGGCGACATCCGCGTCGCTGTGTCCCAGCAGGCCCAGCGTGTGCGGAATCTCAACGCCGCAAAGGATGAGTCGACGACCGTCCACCAGCCTGTGCACGTCCATTCCGTGCCCGATACGGATCATAGTCCCATCTCCTTTTCCGCCCTTGCGTTCAAAATCAGTTCCGCGAGTCTGAGATCGGTTGGAGTGGTGAGCTTGAGATTTTCATAGCTGCCCTCGCTTAAATAAACGGGAATGTCGGCATGCTCCAAGAGGGAGGCGTCATCTGTGCCAAGAAAGCCGTCCTTTTGCGCCTGCCGATGCGCTTGGAGAATCAGCGGCAGACGAAACGCCTGCGGCGTCTGCATGGCATAAAGCGTGGAACGGTCGGGTGTTTCCAGCACCCGACCATCGGGCGCGGCTCGCTTGATGGTATCGGTCACGGGAACGGCGGCCACGCCGGAACCATATTTTTCGACGCTCTCAATGGCGCCTCGAATCACGTCCTCGGTGACGAGGGCGCGCGCACCGTCATGGATGAGCGCGCACTCCGCGTCTGAGGGCAGAGCGCGCAGACCGTTGCGGACGGATGACTGACGCTGCGCGCCTCCCACGACGACCTTTTTCACAAAGCTCGACAGGCCGAAGCGCGAGAGCGTTTGCCGCATTTCATCATCTTCTTCCTCGGCCGCGACCACGATTGCGCCCGCGCATAGCGCGCTGAAGGGCGCGATCGCGCGCACGATGACCGGCACGCCCCGAAGCGGAAGAAGCACCTTGTTTTTCTCCGCGCGCATGCGCGTTCCGCTGCCTCCGCCCAAAACGATGGCGTAGCAATTCAAGCTCATTCCTCCCTGCGATCGGAACGCGTCTGCGCGTCCTCCTCAAGCACCTCGTACATATCGGCCGCGCCTTCCTTGCGCACAACCTCCCTGACGCTTACGATACGATAGCGGCCCACGCGGCTGCCAAAGCGGATTTCCAGCACATCGCCCTCTTTCACCTCCGCGCCGGGCTTGGCGACCTTGCCGTTCAGGGCAACACGGCCGCCCGAGCATGCCTCGTTGGCAACGGTGCGGCGCTTGATGATACGGGAGACCTTTAAAAATTTATCCAACCGCATGAAGCAATTCTCCTTTCAGACTTCCACAAACGCTTGCAGCAGACGGAGCGTATTTTCCACGCCTTTTCTGTGGCTACGTTCATAGCTATGCGAGGCGTATACGCCCGCTCCGATGAGCGCGTAGCGGGCGTCAAGCCCCGCTTTCAGGGCGGTGCCCGCGTCAGATCCGTAGGCGGGATAAACATCCACAGCGTAGTCGATGCCATGGGCCTTGGCCAGTGCGATCAGCTCGCCGGTCATCGCGTAATCATACGGGCCTGAGGAATCCTTGGCACAGATGGAGACCTGATATTCGGTGCAGCCGAGCCCATCGCCCACGCAGCCCATATCCACGACAAGCAGCTCCTCGGTATCTTCCGGCACGCCGGAGGACGCGCCGTGCCCGACTTCCTCATAGACGGAGAAGAACAGCGTGACTTTGCGCGACAAACGGATCTCGTTGCCTGCCACAGCCTTGGCAAGGGCCAGAAGCATGCCGACGCTCAGCTTGTCGTCCAGAAAACGGCTTCGGATGAAACCGCTGTCCGTTAAACGCGCGCGCGGATCAAGGCATACGATATCACCCACGGCGATTCCCAGCGCCTCCACCGCTTCTTTTGAGGAGACCTCCTCATCCAGCAGGATTTCCAGCGTGCTTTCATCGCGCTTTTCCTCATCCAGACTGAGATTGACGTGCTTGGACGCGTTTTTCAGCTCAATCACACCCGTAAAGCGTTTCCCTTCGCGTGTCACGACGGTGACATTTTCCGTCTCGACCGCTTGCAGGGACGGCCCGCCCAGCTTCGTAAAGGCCAATCGTCCGTTTGGCTTGATCTGACGTACCATCAAGCCCAGCGTATCCACATGCGCGGCCACGGCCAGAGGACGGCCTTGGCCGCCAAGCGGGCATACGATCGCGCCCTTGCGGGTGCGCCTGGGGGAAAAGCCAAGCTCGCGCAGCGTATTCAAAAGCAGGTCAGTGACATTCAGGGTATAGCCCGTCGGGCTGTCAACGCCCAGCAGCCGCAGGGTCTGATCAATGGCGTATTGGACATCTGGCTTCGACATACGATAAACCTCCGAAAAAACTTCACACCTATCATACCGCATTTACCAGAAAGAGGCAAGCGCAAAAACCGGATTCCGAACAGACAACGCCTTCCTTTATTTTGAAAAAGTTTCCAACGGGAGGAGAATCATAGCTTCGCTTTGCGGCGGACCTCTGCCATATCTTGCCCCGCATAATCACCCCTCAAAATCCCATACTAGGGATGCAAAGACAAACGGCAAAGCAATGCAGCATAAGCGTTGCGCCGCCGTCAAGGAGGCTGGAAGCAATGCGGGCAACGGGAATTGTGCGCAGGATTGACTAATGCGTTATAATAGGACAAGGTTGAGAAAGCCGCATAAATA
>CAYQCL010000054.1:0-12396 GCA_964416065.1 uncultured Oscillospiraceae bacterium
CTTGACAGTTCCCCTCTTGACTTTCGCGTTACCGATGCTTGACGCCCGTACATTTGCCGCGCGCCCGTCTAAGCGGGCGCGCTTGCTTTTTTCAGGCGCGCGGGGTATACTATGAAACAGCTTCGCTATCGCCTGGCGGGCCGTACCCGCCGGGAAAGGAGGATTGTCATCATGAAGCTATCCGTCTTCAATCCCGTGCTTGGTGGCATGCCCTATGAAGAGGCCATGGCGTATCTTCATAAAAGCGGCGTGCAGGCGGTCGAGATCGGCTGCGGCGGTTTCCCCGGAAAGGCGCATTGTGATCCCGCCGTACTGCTTGCCGACGAGGATCGGCTGGACGCTTTCCGCCGCGTGCTGGAAAAAAACCAGCTTGAGATTGCCGCGCTGAGTACGCATGGCAACCCCGTCCATCCCGATCCCGCCGTGGCCAAGGGCTTCCGTGACGACTTTACCAACGCCGTTCTCCTGGCCGAGAAGCTGGGCGTCAAGCGTATCATCGCCTTCAGCGGCTGCCCGGGCGGATCGCCCGAGGACAAAACGCCCAACTGGGTGACCTGCGCCTGGCCGGACGATTTCCCCAAAATCCTTGACTATCAATGGAACGAGGTGCTCATCCCTTATTGGCGTGAGACCACGGCCTTTGCCGCGGCGCACGGCGTCGAGAAGATCGCGCTGGAGATGCACCCCGGCTTCTGCGTATACAACCCCGAGACCCTCATGCGTCTGCGCGAAGCGGTCGGTCCGCTGATCGGCGCGAATTTTGATCCCAGCCATCTCTTCTGGCAGGGCGTCGATCCCGTGGCCGCCATCCGCTATTTGAAGGACGCGATTTACTTTTTCCATGCCAAGGACACCAAGCTCGATCCCATCAACTGTCCCGTCAACGGCGTCCTGGACACCAAGAGCTTTACCCGTGAGAGCGAGCGCAGCTGGATTTTCCGCAGCGTGGGCTATGGCCATGACATGCTTTTGTGGCGGGATATCGTCAGCAACCTCCGCCTCGTCGGATATGACGACGTGCTTTCCATCGAGCATGAGGACAGCCTGATGACGCCCAACGAGGGGCTGCAAAAGGCGATTTCCTTCCTCAAGGAGGTTCTGACCTTCGAGAGCAAGAATACGGACGTGTTCTGGGCGTAGGGCAAACCCTTGGCTCCATAGGGGCGGTTCATGCGGCCGCCCGTTGCCTGTGCCAAAAACAATACGATATAAAACGACATATTTTTCATTTTTTCAACATAAGGAGGATTTCTTCCATGGCCAGAATGTTTGGAACCGACGGCGTGCGCGGCATCGCCAACAGCGAGCTCACCTGCGAGCTGGCGTTTCGTCTGGGTCAGGCCAGCGCGTATGTGCTCGCCAGCGACGTCCATCGTCCCACCATCCTCGTCGGCCGCGATACGCGCCTGAGCGGCGAAATGCTGGAAAGCGCGCTCGTGGCGGGCATTTGCAGCGTGGGCGCGCGCGCCGTGCTGGTGGAGGTGCTGCCCACACCCGCCATCGCTTACCTCACCCGCTACTACGAGGCCGATGCGGGCGCAGTCATCAGCGCCAGCCATAACACTTTCGAATACAACGGCATCAAATTCTTTGACAAGAACGGCTACAAGCTGCCCGACGCCATCGAGGACCGTATTGAGGACATCGTCTTCAACGGCATGCCCGAGGACTTTGAGATGCCCACGGGCGAACGCGTCGGCCGACCCGTGCGCCAGCGCAACGCTACCCGACGCTATGTGGACTTTGTCAAGGAAACCACGGGCGTCCGGCTGGACGGGCTGCACGTCGTCCTGGACTGCGCGCAGGGCGCGAGCTACGAGGTCGCGCCGCTGGTATTCAAGGAGCTTGGTGCGCATGTCAGCTGCTACTATCACGAGCCGGACGGCACCAACATCAACGACAACTGCGGCTCCACCCATCCCCGCCGTCTGTGCGAGCTGGTGCGCGAGCTGGGCGCGGACGTGGGCTTTGCCTTTGACGGCGACGCTGACCGCCTGATGGCCGTGGACGAGCGCGGACAGCTCATCAACGGCGACCAGGTCATGGCGATACTCGCCATCTACCTCAAGGAGCAGGGACGGCTGAGGCAGAACACGGTTGTGGCGACGGTGATGAGCAACATGGGGCTGGACATCGCCATGAAGAAGAACGGCGTCAAGGTCGAAAAGACGAAGGTTGGCGACCGCTATGTGCTGGAAAAGATGCTTGCCGACGGCTATGTGCTGGGCGGGGAGCAGAGCGGGCATGTAATTCTGCTCGACTACAATACCACCGGCGACGGGCTGATAACCGCCGTACAGGTGATCTCTGCGATGGTCGCGGTCCAGCGGCCCCTGAGCCGTCTGGCGGGCGTGATGCAGATGATGCCGCAGAGCCAGTACGCCGCCAATGTGGACGACAAAAAGAAATATGACTTTGACAAGAACGAAAAAATCGTGCAAAAGATCGCCGAGCTGGAGGCCAAGTACAAGGACAAGGGCCGCCTAGTGGTGCGTGCCAGCGGCACCGAGCCGCGCGTGCGCGTGATGATCGAGGGCCCCGACCAGCGCGAAATGGATCGCGACGTCTATGCACTCAGCAAGCTCATCGAACGGGAGCTGAGGGGATAGGACACATGAGGCTGCGGGCAGAAGGACACATTTGCGGCGCATCCACGTGAGGAAAGAGGATCGACAAAGTGTTGGGTGCAGGTGACTCAGACCGCAACCTCAAGCGTCGTGGAGGACACTAGCCGGTGGAGGTCGTGCACTCCAAATCTTTGATTTGGAATGCACGATTTTCGCCTCTGGCGAAAACAGGCTATCCGTGCTCGCACGGATAGCCTGCCCCGCTCCACTCGTTCGCACCCTCGGTTTGATCGGCGCGCAAGGTGCTGCCGCGCCATGTGCTTGTCAAGCCTCACGCCTGCGGGTTGTTTTGGGCTTCGCCCAAGGCCCCGCTAGGCAGAGGGTCGCGCGTCCCAAATTTTCAATTTGGGCCGTGCGATTCCGGCCTTTGGCCGGAACAACGTGACCGCGTTTCGCGGGTACGTTGCCTTTGCACATTCCCTCCGGCGTATCCTACGGGTCGCTTTGCCCCCTTCGGGGCAAGGCCGAACAGCGGCCCCGCTTCCCTCCGTCAACCCAAAGCCTTACGACGCAGCGTTTTCCAAGTGAGAGACGCGTCGGTTTATCTGGGTCGGTGCTGCAGCTCTTTGCGTAAAGAGGGGGTTTGTTGATGCCCTGAGAATCTAAACCGCTGGGATTCTGTGGGTATGCATGGACAAATGATGGCGGAGTAAAAAACAAAATCCGAACCCCTTGGGTTCGGATCTGCACGGTTTGGTGGAGCATAGGAGATTCGAACTCCTGACCCCAACACTGCCAGTGTTGTGCGCTACCAACTGCGCTAATGCCCCGCATTTCAGCGAAAATTATCTTATCACAGTTTCTCTGTTTTGTAAACCCCTTTTTCGAAAAAATTTATTGCCGCGCTGGGCGTCCGTATGCTACAATCAGTCGTCCCATCGTTGACTGTTGAAAGGAGATGCTGGCATTGCCCGCTCATCTTGAATCCTATTCCATTCGCGGTCTGCGGCTCAGACAACTGATCCCTGAGGATCAGGCGCAGATGATGCAGATGCAGGAGGAGACCCTCGCGACATTGGAGGATCCTGCGTGGTTTTTTCCATCAGAGGAATGGGAATTCAAGGAATGGCTTCAAAATCGAGAGGCGTTCGGCTATTTTGACGGCGACACGCTGGTCGGCTACGCGGCGCTAGGCGCGTGGAATACGCGCGGCGAGCGGGCCTATGCTCTCAAACTGGGCGAGGCCGCTGAGGACACATACGACTTTCATGATATCCTGGTGCGCCCCGCCTATCGCAGACGCGGCATCCATACGAGCTTTCTCAGGCTCTTTGAGGAAATGGCCCATGTCATGGGCGGCAGGGCGCTCTACGCCACGGTCGATCCCGGGAACGCCGCCTCCTGGCATAACTTCGAGAAAGCGGGCTATGTATGTGTCTGTGTCAAGCCCGCTTACGATGGACGTATGAGAAGGTATTACAAGCGATCCCTTCTGTCCGGACAACAACCCTATACCCGCTGCCACAGCACCTGATAGATCCGTCCGTCCAGCCCGCGCGTGGGACGGTAAAGGCCGTTTTTCTCGGGCGCCGCTCCGCTGTGGGCGTAGGCGACCTGACGGACGCGCCCGTCCAGCGGCAAGATTCCGATCCAAAGTCCATCCACGCCTCTGGCCTGGACAAAGCGCCAGCCCGGGAGATCGAAAAGCGCGCGGGGACGTCCCGCGTCAAAATGGACCTTAAGCCGTTCGAAGCCGCGTGGCCAGATAAGCGGGGACAGACGGTCCGCCGGCGGCGCGGCCTTCCTGGATGACGCGCTCCGCGGGCCGGAGGCAGTTCTTGCGGCTGTCGGGCCGCTGTCGGATGTCCCCGCGCACGCCTCCGTATCCTCCCGCGTCGCCGCCGTCACATAGGGCAGCGGGTCGATTGCGGGGAGAAAGATCTCGCGCGGAAGCTCGAAGGCCGCGCCCGCGCGGGCCTTCGGCGCATGCGCGCCCTCTGTGTGCGCGTCTTTCCCCTCTTCCGCGCGGCTCATTGGCTGACGCGCGCCGTCCGTGCCCGCGCCTCCGCCTGCGTCCCCGTCCACCGTCTGTCCGGCCTGCCGTTCCCGCCCGATTCGCTCCCGCCTGGAGCGCGAGAGACGGTCGCACAGCGCCAGCGCCGCGTTTTTGGCGTCCAGCACGCTTCCCGCGCTCTGCTCGGCGCAGAGGCCGATGAGCAGTGGAAACGGTTCGGGCTCGTCGCTGAGGACGATCAACGCCTGAAGCCGCTCGGGCGCGAGGCTGTTACGCGGCGCGTCCGCCGTGAGCGAGGCCTCCGAGTGCGCGTTGACCCGCACGGCCCCCAGCTTGACCGCCTCGCCGCCGCCCGCGTACCAGAACACGCACACGCCCGAAACCGAAAGCCCTCGCGCGTGAACCTGCAAAAGCGTCTGCCCCCGCTCGCTCTGCACGCGGGCATAGCCGATAACCCCTGGGTGCATGGGCTTGAGCATGATCAGGCGATGACGGATCTCTGACATGGGCGCGTCCTCCTTTTTTCAGGGGAGGATATGCGGGTACGCGGCGCGGTATGTCACGGGCTTCCTTGCTTTTGTTCTCTCGGTGTGCTATGCTCCAAGGGGATTCCGTTTCATCGAAGGAGGAAAGGAAAATGAACATTGGCTTTATCGGCATCGGCGTTATGGGCGAAAGCATGGCCCGCCACCTCATGCGGGCCGGACACAGCCTCACCGTATATAACCGTACCAAAAGCAAGGCCGAGGCCCTTTTGAGCGAGGGCGCCGCCTGGGCGGACAGCGTGAGCGCATGCGCGCGGGATCGGGACGCCGTCATCACCATGGTCGGCTTCCCCAAGGACGTTGAGGCGGTGTATCTGGGGGAGGACGGCATCCTCGCAAACGCTCGCGAGGGCGCCTATGTGATCGACATGACGACGACCAGTCCCGCCCTGTGGCAGCGCATCGCGGCGGAGGCGGAAAAGCATGGGCTGCATCCCATCGACGCGCCCGTCAGCGGCGGCGACAGCGGCGCGCGCAACGCGACGCTCAGCATCATGGCCGGAGGCAGAGAGTCCGATTTCCAGGCGGTTCGGCCCCTGTTTGAGGCGATGGGCAAGAGCGTCACGCTGACCGGCGGCGCGGGCTGCGGACAGCATACCAAAATGGCCAATCAGATCGCCATCGCGGGCGCGGTGGCGGGCGTCGCCGAGGCCATATGCTATGGTGAGGCCAGCGGGCTGAATGTGGAAAACATGCTTGAATGCATCAGCGCGGGAGCGGCCGGAAGCTGGCAGATGAGCAACAACGGCCCCAAGATGATTTCGGGCGATTACGCCCCGGGCTTCTATATCAAGCACTTCATCAAGGACATGCGCATTGCGTCCGAGGAGGCCGTCCGCCATGGATGCGAGCTGAAGGTGCTTGGCGCGGTGATGCGCATGTATGAGGAGCTCGCGCGGGAGGACAAGGGCGATCTGGGAACGCAGGCCCTGATCGAATGGTACCGCTAGGCCCTGAGAAGGGTTCGGGCTTTTCTTTCTTATAAACTTATGATAAAATATCACAAGGAGTGACAAACATATGTGCGCGTCCTCCCGAGTGATCTTCTGGAGGGATGCCGGTTGCTCAACGTTGGCGTCGTTTCGCTTGGATGCAGCAAAAACCGCGTGGATACGGAGCTGATGCTCGGAATCCTCAGGGAGGCGGGCTACGGCATCGTGTCCGATGAGCGTCAGGCCGATATTTTGATCGTCAATACCTGCGGCTTTATCGATCCTGCCAAGCAGGAAAGCATCGACACGCTGCTTTCGCTGGCGCGCTATAAGCAGACGGGCAGGCTCAAGCTGCTGGTGGCGACGGGCTGCCTCGTCCAGCGCTATGAGGACGCGATTTTGAGCGACATGCCCGAGGTCGATTTGCTGCTGGGCGTCAATCAGTACCCGATGCTTCCTCACGCCATTGAGGAAGCGCTTTCGGGCAAGCGTCCCAGCTACTGCGCGAACGACCACGCGATCCTTTCCGGCGCGCGCGTTTTGACCACCGCGCCCTACATGGCCTACACCCGCATCGCGGACGGCTGTGACAACCGCTGCGCCTACTGCGCCATTCCGTTGATTCGCGGAGGCTTCCGCTCGCGCGATATGGAGGAGGTTCTCGAGGAGATCCGTCAGCTGGCGGATCAGGGGGTGCGCGAGCATGTGCTCGTGGCGCAGGACACCTCCCGCTTCGGCATCGACACGCACGGACGCTCGCTCCTGCCGGAGCTGATGGTACGCGCGGCGGACATCCCGGGCGTGGAATGGCTGCGCGTGCTCTACTGCTACCCCGACGAGATCGACCAATCGCTTCTGGACGCGATGGCCTCCCGCCCCAACATCTGCCGCTACCTCGATCTGCCCCTGCAGCACGCCGACCCGACGCTGCTTCGCCGTATGAACCGTCGGGGCGACATCGAGCAGACCCGCGCGTTTCTGAAAAGGGCACGCAAGATGGGCTTCACGCTGCGCACCACCTTCATCACCGGCTTTCCCGGAGAGACGGACGAGCAGTTTGAGCGGCTGATGGACTTCATACGCGATGTGCGCTTTGACCGCTTGGGCGCGTTCGCCTATTCCGCCGAGGAGGATACCCCCGCGGCGAAAATGCCCGATCAGGTGCCTGAGGAGCTTAAGCAAAAGCGCCTGGATATTCTCATGCGCGAGCAGCAGATCATTTCCAGGGAGCGCAACGCCCTTCGCGTGGGCAGCGTGGAGAAGGCGCTGGTGGAAAGCGTTCTGGAGGACGGGACGGCCGTTGCCCGAACGGCGAAGGAAGCGCCCGAGACCGACGGCGTTTTGAGACTGTCCGGAGCGGACGAGGGCGATATCGGCCGCTTTGTCACCGCGCGCATCACCGGCGCGGAAACCTACGACCTGATTGGAGAAAAGCTATGAATTGGCCAAATCGCTTATCCATTCTGCGCATTTGCCTGGTGCCGCTGATCGTGCTGATGATGTACGTAAATACCCCTCACGCCTACGCCGCGGCGCTCTTTCTCTTCTGCGCCGCGAGTCTGACGGATCTGCTGGACGGCTGGCTGGCCAGGCGCTACAAGCTTGTGACCAACTTTGGTAAGTTTCTTGATCCTGTGGCGGATAAGCTGCTGGTGCTCTCCACCATGATCGCGCTGAGCGGCGCGGGGCAGTTCCCCGCGTGGGTATGCGTGGTGGTGCTCTTCCGCGAGCTGGCGGTGGACGGGCTGCGGCTGGTGGCCGTTGAGCAGGGCCGCGTCATCGCGGCGGGCAAGCTGGGTAAGATCAAGACGACCTTGCAGATGTTCACCATTATCGCCTATCTGCTCACGGCGGCCAGCATCATCCGCATGCCCGTGGTCGCGGAGATATTGATGATTCTGGCCGTCATTATGACGATTTGGAGCGGCGTGGATTATTTTGTGAAAAACCGCGAGGTGCTCCTGTCCGGCGGCCATTGAAAGGACGGCAGAGGAATGGAGCTTGAAGAAATCAGCAAAGCGGTCGTGCGGGAATTTTCGCGGCGGCAAAAGACGCTGGGCACGGCGGAGAGCCTGACCGGCGGGATGATCGCCGCGTCGGTGGCGGGCGTGAGCGGGGCAAGCGCCGTCCTGATGGGTGGTGTGGTCAGCTACGACCCGCGTGTGAAACACGAGGTGCTGGGCGTGGGACAGGACGTCATCGACGGCGTGGGCGTGGTGAGCGAGCCATGCGCCCGCCAGATGGCCGAGGGCGCCAGAAGCGTGCTAAAGACGGATGTCGCCGTGAGCGCGACCGGCGTGGCCGGCCCAACCGGCGGGACGCCCGAAACGCCCGTGGGAACCGTTTTTATCGGCGTGAGCACGGAAGCGGGGACAAAGGTAGACGAATGCCACTTTCCCGGTGGCCGTCTGGCTGTGCGGCGCGCGAGCGCGGCGCGAGCGCTTGAGATGGCGCTGGATGCGATCAAAACCGAATGAGCGGGCCGTCCCGCTGATGAAAGAGGTGCGTACGAAATGGCCAAGAAGGAAACGGCAAAAAAGGAAATCGGCGCGAAGGTCAACGACGTTCGCGAGGCCAAAATGAAGGCGCTGGAGAACGCGCTGGCGCAGCTGAACAAAACGTATGGCAAGGGCAGCGTCATGAAGTTCAGCGACGCGGCGGCGGACACCAATTTGCAGGTCATCTCCACCGGCTGTCTGGATCTGGATATAGCGCTGGGCGTGGGCGGTCTGCCGCGCGGACGCGTGGTGGAAATCTACGGTCCTGAAAGCAGCGGCAAGACCACGGTCGCGTTGCATTGCGTGGCCGAGGCCCAGAAGGCGGGCGGAGTGGCCGCGTTCATCGACGCGGAGCACGCGCTCGATCCCGTCTATGCCAAGAAGCTGGGCGTCAACATCGACGAGCTCTACATTTCCCAGCCCGATACCGGCGAGCAGGCGCTGGAAATCTGCGAAGCGCTGGTGCGCTCCGGAGCAGTGGATATCGTGGTCATCGACTCGGTCGCGGCCCTGGTGCCGCGTGCGGAGATCGAGGGCGACATGGGCGACAGCTTTGTCGGCCTTCAGGCCCGACTGATGAGCCAGGCCCTCAGAAAGCTCACCGGCGTCATCTCCAAGACCAATGCGGTCGCCATTTTCATCAATCAGCTGCGCGAAAAGGTGGGCGTGATGTACGGCAACCCCGAGACCACGACCGGCGGACGCGCGCTCAAGTTTTATGCCAGCGTGCGTCTGGACGTGCGCCGCGGCGAACAGATCAAAAACGGCACCGAGGTCATCGGCAACCGCACGAAGGTCAAGGTGGTCAAGAACAAGGTCGCTCCGCCCTTCCGTGTGGCCGAGTTTGATATCATCTACGGCGAGGGCATCAGCCGCTATGGCTCGCTGCTTGACATGGCCGTGGAGCGCGACATCATCCATAAGAGCGGCGCGTGGTTCTCCTATGAGGATCAGCGCATCGGCCAGGGCCGCGAGAACGCGCGTCAGTTCCTGCGCGACAATCCAGATGTCGCGGATGAGGTGGAGAAGATTCTGCGTGAGGAGGCCCTTGCCTCAATGAACGCTAAGAGCGCTGAGGCGCCCGTCTCCGTCGGGGAGGACGAGGAGGAGGATCCCGATCTCGCCCTGATGGACGAGGTGGAGGAGTAAGCGGATGAGCGCGGCACGTGCCGTGGCTTCAGGGCATCGACAGAGGATGGGGGTGCAGGGGACTTGGACCGCAACCTCAATCATCGTGGAGGGCACTGGCCGGTGGAGGTCGTGCACTCCAAATCTTTGATTTGGAATGCACGATTTTCGCCTCTGGCGAAAACAGGCTATCCGTGCTCGCACGGATAGCCTGCCCCGCTCCACTCGTTTCGGTTGATATCCTTCGGGTCGCTTTGGGCTTCGCCCAATGGCCCACAGAGAGGAGGGTCGCGCGTCCCAAATTTTCAATTTGAACCGTGCGATTCCGGCCCTTGGCCGGAACAGCGTGACCGCGTTTCGCGGTCGCGCTGCCCTTGCGCTTCCCTCCGTCAACCCCTGCCAGGGTCTGGGACAGAGTCCCAGAAACCTTACGCCGCAGCGTTTTCAAGCGAGAGACGCGCCGACCCATCCGGGTCGGCGCTGCGGCTCTTTGCGAAAATAGGGGGGTTATCGACAGTCTGGGCGGCCCATCTGGGCCGCTGCGGCTCTTCGCGTAAATAGGGGCTCGATACTCTGAAATCCCGCCTGACGGCGGGACGTTATCGACAGTCTGGGCCCCGGCACGTGTCGTGCCGCGGCCTCGGCCTTCAGGAGGATACGGCATGACAAAAGGAAAAAAATATTTATCTCTGCTAGCGACCGGTCTGGCCGTCTGGGCGCTGAATACCTGGGTTGCGTCCGGCAGCGGTGCGGCGACGAACACCGTCTGCCTCCTGCTCGCGCTGGGATGGCTCATGGCCCTTGGAATAACCGCCCTTTGCCAAAAGCGTGCGCGGCGCCCCTTCTCCGCCGTGGGCTTCATTCTGGCGGCCGGTTTCGTCGCGGGGCTGATTTTCATCCTCAAGCTACCCTATGATTTCAGCTGGCATGATCTGGCCGCATACAGCGCGGATTTCAGCGGCGAGGCCAAGCCGGACGGACACCTGGGCTATATTGCCTATCTGGTGGAATATGGCCGTCTGCCCTCGGAGAATCCGCTGCTGGAGGGCTATTCCGTCTTCTACAACCCGCCGTTTTACCATCTGCTTCAGGCGGGATTCATGAGGCTGAACCTGCTGATTGGCATCGGGCAGGAGGTAGCTCTGGAAAATCTTCAGGTTTTGACGATGCTATGCGCGGCGGCCTGTCCGTTGGTCGCTGTCGATCTGATGCGCTTTGCGGGCGTCGGCGAACGCGGCGTGCGAACGGGCGCGATCGTGATGGTTTCTCAGCCGCTGCTTTGGATTCTTGGCGCGACGCTGAACAACGACATTCTCTGCATCCTTCTCATTCTGCTTTGCATCCTCTTCACCGTGCGATGGGAGCGCTCGCGCCGCATGCGCGATATTGTCGGCATTGCCCTCTCTTTGGGTCTGGCTATGGCGACGAAGCTTTCCTCGGCGCTTTTGATTCCCTGTATTGCGCTGGTGTTCGTTGTCGCGTTTTTCCGTGACCTTACGCGTTGGAAGCGCTATATCGGCCAATTTGGCGTCTTTCTCGCCCTCAGCGTTCCCGAGGCGGTCGCCTGGCCCCTGTATCATCTGGTGGCTTATCAGGTGCCCTTGAACTATATCCGCCTGCCCTCCGAGACGATCAACGTCTCCTCCTGGACGCTTTCCCAGCGCTTCGGTATTCCTGACTGGTATGCGATTCGCTCGCTGTTTTATACCGGCGTGCGCAAAACGGATCACAACGTCTGGATGCAGACGCTCAAAACCGGCCTCTATGACGAACGCGTCCTCTTTGAGGAGGGCACGGCGATGTGGTATCTTTCCTACCTGCTGCTGGTTTTGTTTGCCCTGCTGCTGCTTTTGTCCCTGGCCCTTTTCATCCGCATGCTATGGAAAAGACGCGCGGGGCTTTCGCCCCTGAGCAAGGGCTTTCTGGCCGCCTACGGCGCGCTGCTCATTGGCAACTACCTCAAATTCTGCGTTGACTATCCCTATATCTGTACCTTCAACTTCCGCTACATTTTACCCATTCTGGCGCTATGCGCGCTGGCCTTTTCCTGCTATCGCGACGACGCGCGGCACAGCCTGTGGTCAGAGCTTTACGCGGGCGGCTTCGCGGCGCTTTCCGCGTTTGTATACGCGATGAGCTTCTTTGCCGCCTGAAGCGCGGCCGCTGTCCCGCCGACGCAGGCCCGTGGACGTCGGCCGACGTTCCCCACGGCGCTACAACGCTTCGGCCGCTCACTTTTTGCTTGCCAATTGGCGCTGGACATGATATACTAATTCTTGCTTCAAAACATGGAGAGGTATCGAAGCGGTCATAACGGGGCTGACTCGAAATCAGTTTGTCGGAAACGGCACATGGGTTCGAATCCCATCCTCTCCGCCACACTTGGCTAAACGACGAATGTTGTTTAGCCTTTTTCTTTTTCCGAGTTCGAATCAGCGCCTTCCATGAGGCCCAGACCGCGCAGCATGGCGTCCGCGGTGTTCAGCTTGGATGCGGCGTCCAGATGCGCGTAGATGTTCGCCGTCGTGCTGAAATCGCTGTGGCCCAGCCACTCTTGAATCTGCTTGAGCGAGATGTGATGCGCCAGCAGGAGCGTGGCGCAGCTGTGACGCAGATCGTGGAAGCGAATGTGCCGAAGCCCATTCTTCTCCAGCGCGCGCCCGAAGTGGGAGGAAAGATAGGAGGGCAGGATGCGCTGACCCATTTCGTTCA
>CAYQCL010000055.1:0-11902 GCA_964416065.1 uncultured Oscillospiraceae bacterium
ACCCACGACCTTTTGATTCGTAGTCAAACACTCTATCCAGCTGAGCTACGAGCCCCCATGCCTCATCGACAGCAACACTATCAAATCAGCTTACCTATTATAACAGACCCGTTTTGAAAATGCAATACTCTCGGCAAATTTTTTTCTCCGCGTTCGCGCAGACTATCAGGGCGGCCATGACACGAGCCGGCCGCTTGACTTCAAGGAGGATGAGCGCATGAAAGACCCCAACCGTCCCCATGACAAGGAAACCGAGAAAAAGCCGTCCCTGTGCGAGCTGGCGTGGATGTCCGCCGAGCCACAGAGCACGGATGTGCTGGGCAGCTATACCGGAACGCCCCGCGACGGCTCCCATCCTGTGCAGGATGCCGACGACCTTTGACGAAAAGCCGCCGCGCCCCAAGAGGGGAAGCGCGGCGGCCGTTGCTTTTTCCGTTACAGCGAATTGATCAGTTCATAGGTTTCTCGGTCAAACTGCTTCTTCATCATTAGCGCGTCGGACATGGGCATGTTGAACACGCGGCCGTGGCGGATGCCAATCGCCTGGTTGGTGATGCCGCGATTGAGCAGCTGCACCGCCAGATGACCCGCCTCGAAGGCGAAGGAACTGTCCTCGGCGGTGGCCTGAGCGCCGCGCTGCGTATAGCCGATGACCGTGGCGCGCGCCTCGATCATGCCGCACTTGCGCTTAAGGATGCTGGCGAGACGCTCGGCGTTGATCGGCTCGCCCGGATAGACGATCTTGCCGTTATCGCTCAGGAACTTGCGCCAGTCGAACTCCTTCATCTTGTGCCAGCAATGCTCACCGATGACCAGGGTCGCGCGGGTGTTGCCCTTGGCGACCAGACTGTTGAGCCTAGCGGCCAGAACGTCCACGTCCCAATCCATTTCGGGTACGACGACCATCTCCGCGCCGGTCGCCATGGCGGTTTTCATCGCGATGTCGCCCGCGTTGCGGCCCATCACCTGCACCACGGCGGGGCGGTCATGGCTGCGGCTGGTGGCGCGAATGGAGCGCACGGCCTCCACACAGACGTTGACGGCGGTGTCAAAGCCCAGCGTTCTCTCGGTATAGCCTAGATCGTTATCAATCGTGCCGGGAATGCCCACGCAGGGGATGCCCAGCTCACACAGGCGCATCGCGCCGTTGAAGCTGCCGTCGCCGCCGATCACCACCAGCGCGTCGATGCCCAGCTTGCGCAGATTGTCCGCGCATTGGCGCTGTACCTTGGGATCCTTGAACTCGTCGCAGCGCGCGGTGCGCAGGAAGGTGCCGCGCTGATCGGCGATATCCAGCACCGTCTCCAAATCGAGCGCGGTGATATCGTCCTCGGGATTTTCACTCAGCCCCAGAAGGCCGTTATAGCCCCGCTTGATACCCATCAACTGGATGCCCAGCGCCGACGCGCAGCGCGCGACACTCACCACAGCCGCGTTCATTCCCGGGCTGTCTCCTCCGCTGGTCAAGATGCCAATCCGGTTGATCAACAAAATCACTCCTCATTATCCTTCAAACAGGGGCACGCCGCCGGGGGTCGGGCGAGCCCTCAAGCAGTAGTATATCACAGCTTTTTTTTGGCGCAAGAGGCAAAACCCCTTATGACTCGGAAAAAGTCCTGCGCGACCAGCCGTCCAGACCGACGTGCTTGAGGTAGGCCGTCGGGCTCAGCCCCACGACGTGCTTAAACTGCTTGCTGAAATGATAGGGATCGGGCATGCCGATTTCCAGGCCGGTGTCGCGCACGCTCATGCCTCCGCGCAGGAGGGTCTTGGCGCGCTCCATCTTGAGAAATTGCAGATAGGATAGCGGCGGGATGCCCAATTCCGCCGTGAACCGCTTACGGAATGTCTCCACCGGCATGCGGCTGATGCTGGCCATCTCCGCGAGGCTGAAGGTCTCGCGGTACTCGCTGGCGCGCATGGCGTCCACCACGCGCGCAATCTCGTGGCTCAGCGTCGTGCTGGGGGCCACGCTCTGGCCGGAATACGCGGCGAGCATCGCCCACAGGAGCTGGTTGAGCTGATAGGCCGCGTCCGCCGTGCCGTCGTGCCGGACGATGACCTGCACCGTTTGATCGATGAGCACGATCATGCTGGGGAGGATTCCCTGCCTGGCGGGCACGCGGTTCTGGGCGTTCATGCGGCCCATGAAGCTCCCCGTCAGCGGGCCGTCCAGGGCCATCCACAAAAGGCGCGCGTTCTTCGCGCCGTCGATCGCGCAGTCGGCCGTGTTGGCAGGAATGACCACGCATTGGCCGCGCTTGAGGGGAAGCTCCAGTCCCTCTCCCGTGGTGAAAACAATCGATCCGTCCTCCACAACCAGCCACAGCGGCGCCTCGCAAGAGGTCAGCGCGTACGCGTTGCAAAGCAAGATGGCACTGCCGGCCGCCTTAATCCAAACGCCGCTGTTTTCCACCAGAGAATCGGGAACGTTGACACCCTGGACAAAGATACCGTCACCCTTTGGGTTGTTGGATTCCTTTGACAGAAAAGAAAAATATGACAAAGCTCGAGCACCTCCATCCTGTTGATTTAAAGAGAATCAAGCTCTATTGTAAAGAATTAGATAAGACGTGTCAAGTGTCCAATGCACGAAAACGGAATTTTGAAAACCTTTTTTGCCATTTTTTCATGACTCTTTAGAAATATGTGGGATGATTTCGCATACCTTCCTCATGAGCCCCTTCAAACGGGCTTAATTGGCCTTGAGCGTGATCAGATGGATCTGAGGCACGGCAAAAAGGCGCACGGGAGCGCGCGAGGTGCCCACGCCGTTGGAGACCAGCGTCGCCGCGCGGTTTTCGGTCCGCCAGCCGCTGAGGTAGCGGGAGCCGACCTCGGTTCGGAGGTTTTCAAAGGGCGTATAGCCGAAAAGGTTGATCTGTCCGCCGTGCGTGTGGCCGAACAGCGCGAGATCGAACCAATGACTGCTGCCGTCCGCGCCGCGCGCGGCAAGGACGTCGGTCATCAGGTCGGGCGAGTGACCCACGAAGATCACAAAATCCTCCTCCGTAACCTGTCCGGCGACGCTGTCCACATCGGGAAAGCCGTTATAATAATCGTCCACGCCCGCGACGCAGATATAGCTCTGCCCCACCTTGACGCGGGCGACGGCATTGACCAGCGGCAGGCAGCCGTTGTTCTGCATCTGGGCCACCAGACGGCTGAGATTGCTCTCCGGCTCGGTGCGGTCATGGTTGCCTACCACGCCGAACACGCCCAGGCGTGCCTGAAGCGACGGCGCGTTTTGAAAAAACGCGATGGCGCTTTCGCTGTCCGTGGCGTAATCGCCGCCCAGAATGACGATGTCCGCGTTCAGCCCGTTGATCGTCTGGATCAGCGCGTTGACCCGCTCCTGCGAAAACCAGGCGCATTGATGGATGTCGGAGGCGAAGACGATCCTGATGTTCCTCAGGTTAGCGGGAAGGCCCTGCGCATACAGCGTGTACTCGTCGATCGTGAGTCGGCTCGCCTCCCAGAACGGATAGGCGATCAGCGCCGCGATCACGAGCGCCAGAAGCAGCCAGCGCACGCGAAAGTGCCGCCTCTGCGGCCTGCGGTATTTGTACTGGTAACGCGCCAAGGACAGTGCCTCCCTTCGGGGAAATTTGACAGACCTATTTGTTTATTGTACACTTAGCCAAATGAGATGACAAGGGGGAAATCTAATGGAGCAATCTTCCAGCCAATTTCGTGCCATAGGCCCCACGACCTATCTGTGCCCCATTCCCGCCGTGCTTTTGGGCTGCGCGCCGCCCGACGGGGGCACGCCTAACCTCATCACCGTGGCCTGGACGGGGGTGGTCTGCTCCAAGCCGCCCATGCTCTCCGTCAGCATACGCAAGGAAAGGCTGAGCCATGACCTCATCACCGCCTCGGGCGAGTTTACCCTCAACCTTGTCGGCCGCGAGCTCTGCCGCGCGATGGACTACTGCGGCGTCAAAAGCGGACGCGATGTGGATAAATTCGCGCGCCTTGGTCTCACGTCCCTCCCCGCGCCGGGGCTTGAAAAAGCCCCCGCCGTCGCTGAGGCGCCCGCCTTCCTGAGCTGCAGGCTCCGCTCCGTTACCGAGCTTGGCAGCCATGACCTCTTCCTGGCGGACATTCTCCAAGTCAGCGTCCAGGAGCGCTTCTTCCGTCCCGACGGCTCCATCGACGAAGCCGCCATGCATCTGGTGAGTTATGTCCACGGCAAGTATCACGAGGTTGGCGAGACGCTTGGCTTTTTCGGCTTCTCCGTCGCCTCGCCGGAGGCGTTGAAAAAGCGGATGGGGGAGACGTGAGGAAAACGCGGGCCTTCAGCCGATCCAATCCCTTTTCAAAGGAGACTGCTTATGCGCTATCGAATCCTTTTGTCCGACGCGGACGGCACGCTGTTTGATTTTCATCGCGGCGAGCGGGTCGCCATTTCCGAGACCTTTGAGCGCTTCAGCATCCCCGTCACGGATGAGAACATCCTTTGCTATCATCAGGCCAATGACGTGCAATGGAAGCGCCTGGAGCGGGGCGAGACCACGTTCGCGCGCCTTCGGTTGGAGCGGTTTGAGGTGTTCCTGGCAGAGGCTGGCCTTGCGGGCGACCCTCAGGCGCTGTGCGACGACTATATCGAGCGGATGGCCCGTCAGCGCTTCCTGCTTCCCGGTGCGCTCGACTTTGTCAGGACGGTCAGCGCGCACATGCCCGTCTGGCTGGTGACCAACGGCATCGCCGCCATCCAGCACGGTCGCTTTGACGGCTGCGAAATCGCGCCCTACGTCAGCGGAATGGTTGTCAGTGAGGAGGTGGGCCATGCCAAGCCCGATCCCGCGATACTCCTGGAGGCGCTCAGGCAGGCAGGCGGCCTTTCACCCAAGGACGCCGTGCTCCTGGGCGACAGCGTGACCGCCGATATCTCGGCCGCGAGGAACGCCGGCATTCATTCTCTGCTTTTCACCAACGGAAACGAGCCGCCCGAGGGGCACGGGGCCGATCGCGTCGTTCGCGGGTATGACGAGGCGCTTGCCGCGCTCGGACTGTGAAAAGCAAGGATGCTGATGCATAGTGCGAATCCGCTCCTAAGCTCCGTATTTCCCCGCGCCTGGGACAGGCGCAAGCGCCTAACACGGCGCAGGCGCGATAAAGAAGAAGCGTCTGAATTTGGGAGAATTTCGCCGTTTGCCCGCGTGGGATACACCGACGCGGCGCGCCTAGCAATTTCTCCCTCCAGCCTCTCGGCCCCGCTGATCCAGCGTGCAGAGGTATGGCCTCAGTCTCGATCCCTTGATCCACTCCACTATCGCTTCCACCGAGGGCATGCTGTGATAATAGACGGTTTCCCATAGATCAAAGCTTCCGGCATGGCAGGAAAGAAGGTCAAAATAGGTCTCCGGCGTCAAGGCCCGTTCGCCTCGATAGGGATCGAGAAAAGGCCCCCATCGCGGCTACGCCATGACCTCATCCATGATCTGAAGCAGGGGCTCGCGCTCGTTCATGGGGATTTGAACCGCCAGGAAGCCGTTTTCGTTCAGCCTGCCCAGGAGGCTGGGTCAGCCGCCCGTGATCCGAAACCCATTGCAGACAGGCGTTTGAAAAGATCACGTCGTACGTGCTGAGCCGATCCATCTCGGTTGTGATGCCGCAAAGCTGAAAAGAAAACTTCGGATAGGTTTCCCTCACCTTTGGGATCATGTTTTCCGAGCTGTCCACGCCAGGGACACGCGCCTTGGGGAAGCGCTCTCTGACAACGGACGTGCCGTTGCCGGGCCCGCATCCAGTGCCCAGGACGGATGACGGATGCTCAAGGGGTGGATCCTGTTGGCCAGATTGATTGCGGGCAGGGTTCGTTGCCATTGAAATTTTAAATATTGCTCGGAATTCCAGTTCGTCATCGAAACGCTCCTTGTTATTCGTCCGCCCGAAAGATCTGGATGCACAAAACGCCCTCGCCGGTGCATTCGGCCAAAATGCGGATGGGGTATTCGCAGTCGTTGCGGAAGATGAGATTGAGCGAGTCGTTGCCGACCGCCGCGTCCTGATGCATGGGCAGGTAGCGGGCGCACCCGGGGCCGTGGGGACGGCGCATGAGGATGGTAATGCCCGGGATCTGGCGGATCGTGTTGTACATGGTGCTGCTGGACTGGCAGGTGCCGCCGCCGGAGCCAATCTGACTGCCGCCGTCCACCAGGACGGGCGCGGGGAAATAGCCGTTGGCCTTGGTGTAGGGACCGATCTGGGTGTTGAAGTTGAGCGTCTCGCCCACAGCCATCACGCGGCTCATCAGTTCGCAGGTGCGCACGATGTTCTTGCAGCGTCCGTCGTTGCCGTCCTTGCCGGTGTTATACTCAAAGAAGCTGCAAAACGCCGCCAGGGGCGTGTCCTCGCTGAGCGGCTCGTCGCCCTGGGCCACGACCACGAGGTCGGTGAGCAGCCTCGCGTCGATGTAGCCGTAGCTGCGCCAGTAGAGCACCTTGGCGAACCCGTCCACAAAGCCCAAGACGGCAATCTTGCTTCCCGCGCCTGGGTGGATGGAATAGACCTCGGCGTCCAGGGACGGCGTGGCGTAGACGTCAGCGCGCTCGGTGATGGTCGCCACATACTGGGCAGGCACGACGCCATAGGGCGGCGTGTGCTCGGGATCGAGCGTGGTCATGTTCTCGTCGATCCAGGTGCGGATGATGTAGCCGACATAGCCATTGTACTCGGCCAGTACATAGGAGGGATAGACCGCGTAAATGGTGACGGTCTCGCCCTCCTTGACCGAGCAGACGACGTCGCTCTCTCCGTCCTGAAGCGCGCGCATGCGGATGGCGCTGCCTCCCGCGAAGGGCTTGATCTTGGTGGTGTACAGGGGCGTAAGCCCCTCGATGCTGGCGGGCGTGGCGTCCGCCTCGACGACGTCCTCTTCGTCGTCGGACGCCACGCCCTCGACCTCGATGCCGGCGGCCTCGGCCGCCTCAAGCAGGGCGGTCTCGTCCGCAGAACCGGCGGTTTCGCTCGCCGCGTCCTGCGCGAGGGCGTGGGGAGCCAAAAAAATCATGGTTAGGCAAAGGGCGATGATCCGCAAAGGCTTGTTCATCAAACTGATTCCTTTCGGCGTTTGAATGGGAGGCTTATTTTATTATACCACATCGCCGCTCGGTTGTTTAGGGGTCATGGAGAAATTTACAAGCCGCGTCCCTCACTCTTTTTTTCCAACTTGATAGGAGGAAAAGGAACATAGACAACAGAGGCGAGAGTAAGAAAGCGAACCGCAGGGCGATGCCGAAATTTCTTCTCATCATGGCCGCCGGCATGCTTACGGAGGCGTGGCCGGATTTTTCTGCGCGCGATACGGCGCTGACCGCCTAGCGGGCGGGATAAAGGGGCCGCGTCGTTTTTTGGAGCCAACGTCGCGCCGTGGCTGATGCTGGCGCTTATAGCGATCCTTCCGGCTGTTTGCGTTCCGATTGATCGAGAAACCGAAAAGCGGCTCGACGCGTGGAACGGCGAGGACGAGGAGGTCGATGACGCGGAAAAGCTGTCCGTTGTCATCTGGCTTTCGGAAGCTGTCCTGATCGTTTCGTTTTTTTGCTCGCGGCGGTCTATTCCGGCGGATTCGCCATTTTCGATCGGCAGGAAGGCACGTTCTTCCTTAGCATCGCGGCCTTCTTCGTCATCATGCTCGAGACGATCGGCCTCCAGCAGAAATGCGTGGATGCCGTCAAGCGGATCAATCCCGAAAGAACCGCCTCCATCTATGATATGAGGTTCCAGAGAAAGTGGATGGACAGCTGCGACGAGGCGGAGAAGCTCATGATCGGATGGTGCGCGTTTAAGGCCTACCACGCGACCAATCTGGTCTGCCTGATTCTTGCCGTGCTGCTCGCCGTATGCGCGCTGGTTTTTGACGTCGGCCTTCTGCCCTCGCTCGTTGTCTGCGTGATCTGGATCGTCAATCACACGGCCTGCGCGAGGGAGGCCATCAAATACAGCAAGGTCGGCAATATGATTTTATGAGGACGGCTTTCCACTTGACGTTTCCGTCCTGCCTGGAGTATCATAAAGCCCTGAGAAAAACGGAAGGGACGTGAGGCGATGCGCGGCAAAAACGCGGTGATTCTTTTTTCACTCGCGGCGCTGGTCGTGCTCGTGGCGGTTTTGGCCTCGCTTGGGTTGGGGAACGATGCCCCGTCCTCTCCGGCGCTCTTTGTCTCCCCCGTGCCGGAAGGGACGGAGGAGCCTTGGGCGTACCTGATCGTCACGGTGGGCGGCACGGCCTATGAGCCGATCCCGCTGACGGGCGAGGCGACCTATCCCATCACCCAACCCTCGGGCGCAGAAAACGTTCTCCATGTTACATCAGATAGCGTGTATATGGAAAGCGCCACCTGCGACAACCAGGACTGCGTGCGCCAGGGTGTCGTCACGCTTGAGAACATGGACAGCCGTGTGCTGGGCAACATGATCATCTGTCTGCCCAACCAGGTCGTGGCGGAGCTGGTCGCCCCCGACGAGATCTACGGGCAATTCTCCGTGCCCGGTCAGGAGCCTTGAAGCCATGAAGAGACGCACGGTAAGGGAACGGACGCAGTGGGTGGCCCTGTGCGGGCTGCTTGTCGCGCTGATGCTGGTGCTGGGCTTTATCGAAAGCCTGCTGCCGGTGGCGGCGGGCGTGCCTGGGATCAAGCTGGGCCTGAGCAACGGCGTGCTGATCTTCGCGGTTTACATGCTGGGGATTCCCACAGCCTTCGTGCTCATGACGCTGAAGGTCGTGCTTTCGGGCCTGCTGTTCGGCGGCGTGAACGCAATGATGTATGCCTTTGCGGGCGGGCTGCTGAGCATGCTGGTGATGGCGGGCCTCAGCCGCGTCAGGGGCGTCCACCCTGTGGTGGTGAGTATGGCGGGTGGCCTGAGCCACAATGTGGGCCAGGTGGCTTTGGCGATGGTGATGCTTGGAACACCTAAACTGATGTATTATATGGCGATTTTGATGATCGTGGGGCTGGCGACCGGCGCCGTCACCGGCGTGGCCGCCGATCTGGTGATGAACCATTTGAAAAGACTCAATCAAAGCCGCCGCTGAGGGCGCGGATGAGCCCGAGACGGGTCTTTTGAGTCGATCAAGGAGCGTGACAGACCATGAGAACAATCGGTGCCCTGGAAGCGGGCGGAACCAAGATGGTGCTCGCTGTTTACGATGAAAGCGGAAACGAGCTGGAACGCCTGAGCCTGCCGACCGAAACGCCCGAAAGGACGATGCCCCGCATGACCGCCTTTTTCCATGATCATGCGGTAGACGCGCTGGGTGTAGGGAGCTTCGGCCCGCTGGATCTCAGACCCGACTCCCCGACCTACGGCTTCATCACGTCCACACCTAAATTGGCGTGGAGAGACTGCCCGCTGCTTCCCCGCCTGCTGGACGGTCGCGACATCCCCGCCGCGATCGACACCGACGTCAACGCTGCGGTCATCGCCGAGGCCGAGCTGGGCGCGGCGCGCGGCTGCGAGAGCGCCGTCTACATCACCGTGGGCACGGGCGTGGGCGGGGGCGTGTACCTCAACGGCCGGACCGTCCATGGCCTGCTTCATCCCGAGGTCGGACATATGCTGCTCCGGCCCCATCCCGACGATCCCACCCCGCATGGCGTCTGCCCCTATCATGACGGCTGCCTGGAGGGCCTGGCGGCGGGCCCCGCCATCGCGGCGCGCGTGGGCGGTGACGCGCGCGAGCTGGAGGACAGCCATCCCGCCTTCACGATCGAGGCGCATTATCTGGCTCAGATGTGCGTCAATCTCATCGTGACCGTAAGCCCAGAACGCATCATCCTGGGCGGCGGCGTAATGCAGCGCACGGCGCTTTTGCCCATGGTGCGCGAGGAAACCGTCCGTCTGCTCAACGGCTACATCCAGGCGGATGCCGTCACCAGGGGCATCGACCGCTACATCGTCGCGCCCGAGCTGTTCCCCGTAAGCGGCCTGGTCGGAAGCTATCTGCTGGGAAAGCGGGCGCTGGACGCTTTGGAAAGCGCCCAGCCCGTCCGGTAAGGACAGGCAGCCGCCGATCAGCAGTTGCCTCATAATTCCATATTCTCTGGAGCAAAGAAGACGCGGCACGCTGACACCCCCCTATTTACGCAAAGAGCCGAAGCGCCGACCCAAATGGGTCGGCGCGTCTCTCACTTGAAAATGCTGCGGCGTAAGGCTTTGGGGCTTTGCCCCAAACCCCAGCAGGGGACTGAGTCCCCTGCACCCCGCACTTTATCGATACCCTGAGGCCGCCCGCCTGGGCGGCCTCCCTGTTGTGTAAAGAAGCCGACGCTTCAGCCTGCCGCGCGGGGAAGAGTGATGCCCAGCTCTCGCGCCGATTCCTCCAGCCTGTCAAGCGCCTGGACGATCTGCTCGGGCTGATGCGCCGAGGTCACGCAGAAACGCAGGCGCGCCTGTTCCCTGGGCACGGCGGGATAGACCGCTGGAGGGACGAACACGCCGTTGCGGCGCAGATGGTTGGACAGCGACCAGGCGTCGGCGTCCGGCCCGACGAGTACCGGCAGGATAGCCGTCTTGCCCGCGAGGCCGATGTCCAGCCCGCGCCGTCTGGCCTCTTTGGCAAAGCAGTCCACGTTGCGGCGCATGTTCGCCATGATCGTAGAATCCGTCCTCATCAGGCGGATGGCGCACAGCACCGCAGCCGCGAGCGCAGGGGAAATCCCCACCGAAAAAACAAACCCGGGCAGGTTGTAGCGCAGATATTCAATCAGGTGGGAAGAGCCCGCCAGGTAACCGCCGCAGGCTCCCAAGCCCTTGGACAGCGTGCCCATTTTGATGTCGATGTCGTCCGGCTCAAGCCCAAAATACTCGTCCACGCCTCCGCCGGTCTCGCCGATCACACAGGTCGAATGGGCCTCGTCCACCATCAAAAAGCAGCCGTACTTCTTTTTGATGCGGACGAATTCCGGCACGGGCGAGATATCGCCGTCCATGGAATAGACGCCCTCGATGCAGATCAGCACCTTTGAATAGCTGTCGCGGCGGCGCTCCAAAAAGCGCTCCAGCGTTCCCCAATCGTTGTGCGGGAACGGACGGGCCGTGGCGTGGGACAGGCGGCAGCCCTCGGCCACGGAGTTATGGATCAGGGAGTCGTAGAGAATCAGGTCGCCAGGATGGCAGAAGTTTCCTACAAAGGTGACGTTGGTGGAATGTCCCCCGACCAGCACCATTGCATCCTCCGCGTGCTTCCAGGAAGCGAGCTCGCTCTCCAGCTCCCGATTCAGCGACTTCTCGCCCGCCAGCAGGCGGCTGCCCGAAGCCGAGGTGCCGTAGAGACGGATCGCCTCGATGGCTGCGTCCTCAACCTCCTTGCGGCCGGACATTCCCACATAATTGTAGCTGCCGAAATTGAGCACCCACTTCCCATCCATCAGACTCCTGTCCGTCAGCGGCGAATCGTGGGCGATAAAGTAAGGGTTTTCGGCGTCCAAAAGCAGCGTCCGCTTTCGCTCAAGAAACTGCTGATATTCTGGCGTCTCCTCAAATCGAGTGATCCTCTGGACTGTCTGTGCGTGTTGTTCCATTTGTGCCAGGACTCCTTTCCTATCGCGTGCTGAAAGGAGCCGTAAAGGCCGGCCAAACGGACGCGGCATATGATGATGACAAATCAATTTAGATGAACCATGCTGCTTCCCTGCCGTGCCATACGGCGGCTCCCTCCGTTCCTTCTGAGCCCCACAGGGGATGCCTCCCCTATATTTGCTCAACTAACTATACCACAGGATCCAAAAAGAATCCAGAAAAAAAGAGCCTTCCGCTCAATGCTGGACGGTCTAAAGGCAGTTATCCAAAAAGACTGAAATTACAGCATTGCGAGGGCTGAGAGAGCCGAGAAGTACAGAGATGTGCTTCTCGGTTCTTTCTATTTAATGGTTCAAATGTGCGGAATAAAAATCGG
>CAYQCL010000056.1:0-11845 GCA_964416065.1 uncultured Oscillospiraceae bacterium
TTGAACCCGCAACCTGCTGATTACAAATCAGCTGCTCTGCCAATTGAGCTACACCGGCAAGATAGCCCGCAGCAAGAGCATAAATGGCGACCCGGAAGGGGCTCGAACCCTCGACCTCCAGCGTGACAGGCTGGCATTCTAACCAACTGAACTACCGGGCCACGGATGCTGGTGGGCCTTCAGGGACTTGAACCCCGGACCAACCGGTTATGAGCCGGCCGCTCTAACCAACTGAGCTAAAGGCCCATAGCCATTTCGAGAAAATGGTGACTCCTAGGGGATTCGAACCCCTGTAGCCGCCGTGAAAGGGCGGTGTCTTAACCACTTGACCAAGGAGCCATGGTTTGGAGTTGCATTCTGGTCGGGGTGAAGGGATTCGAACCCCCGGCCCCATGCTCCCAAAGCACGTGCGCTACCAGACTGCGCTACACCCCGTCACATCAGCACGCAACATCAGCCCGCACAGGCGACGATGATTATTCTACTCAATTCCCTTCCACTTGTCAAGGGACTTTGCAAAAAAGTATGAAAAAACTTTTTGCACGTCTCCCTTCCTGCCGCATAGGATGCGTTGCGCGCCCCGCGCGCGAAAGGAAGAGAAAGCGATGATTCCAGTAAAGGGTTTAGTGGAAGTCTTTTTTTCAATGATGGGCTGGCCCTACGCGACGCCCGGCTCCAACGGTCCGGCGGGCGTGGACTGCTCCGGAGCGTTTGTATATGCCTATAAGCAGTTTGGCGAACGCATCTATCACGGCTCCAACCGCATCATCCGCGTCTATTGTCATGACGTACGCCGTGTGACGCGCACGGACGAGCTGCGCGTGGGCATGGCCATCTTCAAAGCCCGAAGCGACCTCAGCCGGATGAAAAAGGAGTATCGGCCGGGCGGCGCGTACTACGATCCCGCCCTTCCCTATGATTATTACCACATGGGACTGGTTGTGAGCGTCTCACCGCTGCAAATCATCAACGCTACGCCGCCCAGCGTGCGCATCGATACCACGCTGTCTGGCTGGTGCTGTGCGGGCGAGCTCAACGCGGTCGATTACGGCGGTGACACGCCGTCCGATGCTGAGACCGCTGAGGTGTTCGCCGAAACCGGCGGCACCGTTAACCTGCGTTCCGCGCCGAGCAAGAGCGCCGTGGTGCGCGTCCGCGTGCCCATCGGGAGCGTGGTGGACGTTCTTGCCCATACGAATGACGAATGGTGGAATGTGCGCTATGGCGCGACCACGGGCTATATGATGCGCATGTTCCTGCGTCCGGCTGAGACCGAGTGAATGCCTTCCGGCGATACGCCTGCCGGCTTCGAAGCTCGGACAGGCGGAGGCTCCCAGGGGGACTCCGCCTCTGGATGTCGACAAAGGGCAGAAACAGTTTTAAATGAAAAACTGGAACAGCGACAGGGATCCGCTTCCAGGCAACGCTTGAGAGCGGATCCTTTGTCCATGCTTCTGGTTGAAAGGCCTTCTGCAACAGGCCCTCCGTCCGCACGCTATTCCTCCACGGCCTGGCGGTTGTCATACGCCTTTTCGATCGCCTCCAGAATCAACCCGTGATTGTCGGACAGACTCATGGTTGCGGAGGAGGTCACGTCGGCCAGCTCCGCCTTCTCCTGCTCGCTCAGAGCGCCATACGCCTTCTGGTCGGCGGAGTCGGAGCTGCCGGAGGTGAGGGGTTTGCCGTTTCGCTCGCTCGTATAGCGCGCATACCAGTTCCTCATCTCCTGGGGCGTTTTTCCCACCATCCAGCGCTCGTAGGCATCCATTTGCAGGTACCAGTCGTTCTGGAGGTTCATGCCGTAGCTGTCGCCGCGCTCGCGCTTGGTTCGCCAGGCGTCGATCTCCTCAGCAAGGCTCTCCTCGGTCACGGCCTGCGCGTCCTTGAGCGCTGCCGCGTCGTGATCGTAGACCCGCGCGCCCGTCATGCCCGGCCAGCCGGTGAAGTGTGGCATGCTTTCGCCCTCGTAGTTGGGGGTGGCGATTTCGTAGATATCCACATCCGCGCCAAGAATCCGTCCCTCCCTGTCAAAGAGCACCGCCGCCATCGTGACGTTGAAGCTGTATACGGGATTGCCGTCCGCGTCGGTGCCCGGGCCGGCGCGGAAGTTCGCGGCGCTTCCCAGCCCCAGCGTGCGTTCGGCCGTCGCGGGATCGGTTGTCGGCGCGGGGGCCGCGGAGCCGACGGACGCACCGCCCGCTTCTCCGCCGTTTGTCCCCTCTCCCGCGCCGCCTGCGTCGCTCTTCGCTCCGACGCTCGTTCCGTCCGCCGCGCCGTCAGCGGGGTTTGTGCCCGTTCCTGACGTGCCGCCGGTATACATCGCCTGCTGGAGCACGCCCTCCATCGCTTTGAGAATGCTCCCGCTTGTGCTCGTCGCGCCGGAAACCGCCTCCACACCCTCGATACCCTGTGCCTCGATGATGCGCTCGCTCAGTCCGTCGCGCGCCTTGAGGAAATACTCGCTTTCCCCGCCCTCCTTGTTTTGGGCGTCGAGGGAGTCGATTTTGCCCCCGCGTACGGTGACAGTGACGATCACGTCGCCGTTGTAGCCCTCAGCCACGTCGCGGTACACGCCGTCCTGATAGGTCTGGGCTTGCGCGGCCGAGGTGAGCAGAAGCGAGAGCGCGAGCGCCAGCATGCGGGCTTTTTTGCCTGTTCTCATGTGAGTTCCCTCCTGTTTGCTTGACATTCCATACAAGGTATAGTATAAAAAAGAGTGGGGTTTCATGCCCCCGAAGGCCGCGCCGGAAGTCGGCGCGGGACAGCATCGTATGGAAAGGGGATCTCATCTATGGTCCGTACCATCGTAGGCGCGAATTGGGGCGACGAGGGCAAGGGCAAGATCACCGACGTGCTTGCCGAAAACAGCGACGTGGTCGTTCGTTTCCAGGGCGGCGCGAATGCGGGACATACCATCATTAACGACTATGGCAAGTTTGCCTTGCATCTGCTTCCCTCGGGCGTTTTCCATCAGAACATCGCCAACATCATCGGCCCGGGCGTGGCGCTGGATATCGAAAAGCTGCTGAATGAATATGACAGCGTGGTTTCGCGCGGCGTGCCCAAGCCTACGCTTTTCATCTCCGACCGCGCGCAGGTGATGATGCCCTATCATGTGGATTTTGACCGCTTTGAGGAAGAGCGGCTGGGCAAGTCGAGCTTCGGCTCCACCAAGAGCGGCATCGCGCCATTCTATGGCGACAAGTATCTCAAGATCGGCATCCAGGTCTGCCAGCTATATGACGACGAAATTCTGCGTCAGCGGCTGTCCAGCGCCGTGGAGCAGAAGAATGTGACGCTTCGCAACCTCTATCATAAGGAGCCCATTGACCTCGAGGCGCTGATCAGGCATTTGAAGGAGCTGGGCGAACGCATCCGCCCGATGGTGATCGACACCACGCTCTATCTCCACAAGGCGCTCAAGGAAGGCAAGACCATTTTGCTCGAGGGCCAGCTGGGCAGTCTGCGCGATCCCGACCACGGCATCTATCCCTACACCACCTCCTCCTCGCCGCTGGCGGGCTATGGCACGGTGGGCGCGGGCGTGCCCGCCTCGGCCATGAAGGACGTGTTCTGCGTGACCAAGGCGTATTCCAGCTGCGTGGGCGCGGGCCCCTTTACGACAGAGCTTTTCGGCGACGAGGCCAAGGAGCTGCGCGACCGCGGCGGCGACGCGGGCGAATACGGCGCGACGACGGGACGCCCCCGCCGCGTGGGCTGGTTCGACGCGGTGGCCACGCGCTACGGCTGCATGGTACAGGGCGCGACTGAGGCGGTTCTGACCAACCTGGACGTGCTGTGCTACCTGGACGAAATCCCCGTATGCACAGCCTATGACGTGGACGGCGAGATCATCACCGACTTTCCCGCGACCCCCGCGCTCATGCGCGCGAAGCCGGTCTATACCATGCTTCCGGGCTGGAAGACCGACGTGCGGGGCGTTACCGAGTGGGAAAAGCTCCCCGAAAATTGCCGCAAATACATTGAATTCATTGAGAAGGAGCTGGAGGTGCCCATCCGCATGGTCTCCACCGGCCCCAAGCGCAGCGAAATGCTGTACCGGTAAGCGATGAGAACGCTGTTTCTAACCAGCAGCCCATGCCTGGGCGGCGTGGAACGCGCAGTTTTGAACCCCGAGAACGGCTTTGTGGATCGCGTGCGCCAGGCGCTCGTGTCCCGTCCACGCTGTCTGTTTGTCGCCTCCTCGCCCGACAGCCCCGAGCTGACGGATCGCTTCGCCGGGGATATGGAGGATGCCTTTGGAGAGGCAGGCATGCCGTTCGCGTCCCTGCGCGTGCTGGACTGCCGCACCGCCGGGCGAACGGGGGAGCTTGTTTCTCAAAGCGATTTCATCATTCTGGCGGGCGGGCATGTGCCCACGCAGAACGCCTTTTTCCAAAGCGTCCGTCTGCGTTCGCTGCTTTCGCGCTATGATGGCGTCATCCTGGGCATCAGCGCCGGCACGATGAACGCGGCGGATACCGTCTACGCCCAGCCGGAATTGGAGGGTGAATCCATAGCTCCGAATTACAGGCGCTTCCTTTCGGGCCTGGGCCTGACGGAGGCGATGCTCCTTCCGCATTATCAGATGGTGAGGGACAGCGTGCTGGACGGCAGACGCCTGTTTGAGGACATCACCTATCCCGACAGCGTCGGACGGACGTTCTACGCCCTGCCGGACGGCAGCTATCTGTTCGACGACGGCACGGGACAGCGCATTTATGGCGAGTGCTGGCGCATCCGTGACGGCGAGATCGAGCGGGTCTCGGAGGCGGGCGGGAGCTTGGCGCTCTATGAAAAAGCATGAATTACGAAGGGAGGCCGCAGGCCGTCGAAAAGGCTCGCTAAATTTGTGAGAAAGCGCTTTGATTTCCACGGAATCTTTGTGCATCCTTCCCTTTGACTTTCCCCGCCCGATTTTTTATGATATTTATGCAACGTGTAGCTTTCGGCGTAAATCCGGTTGAAAGCCCACGCTGTTTTTTTTGTGCTTTTGTATACGCCTCTCGGGGAGGAGAGGCGAAGTGGAGGAATGAATCATGGAACAAAAATCGAATGCTTATCTTGAAACAAAACCGCTGGGCGCGCTGATGCGTCAGTACGCCCTTCCCTGCATCTTATCGCTGCTGGTCGCGGCGTTGTACAACATCGTCGACCAGATTTTTATTGCCAACGCCTCTTATCTGGGTTCCTACGGCAACGCGGCCAACACCGTCGTTTTCCCGATGACGGTCATCGCGCTGGCCGTCGCCGTCATGATCGGCGACGGCTGCTGCGCCTTCGTCAGCCTCAGCCTGGGCGCGAACCGGAAGGACGACGCGCACAAGAGCATCGGCAGCGCCGTGGTGCTGTGTATCGTCGTGAGCCTGGTTCTCACTCTGATTTACCTGGTCTTCCAGGAGCCAATTCTGACCATGTTCGGCGGCCGCGTCAACGATGAAACCTTCCGCCATTCCAAGGAATACTTCTTCTATATCACCTTGGGCGTCCCATTCTATATGTTCGGGCAGGCCATGAACCCCATCATCCGTTCGGACGGAAGTCCGCGCTTCGCCATGATATCGACCGTCGCGGGCGCGGTGGTCAACATCATCCTTGACCCGCTTTTCATCTTTGTCTTCAAATGGGGCATGATGGGCGCGGCGGTCGCGACCGTGCTCGGCCAGGTTCTCACGGCGGGCCTGGCGGTCTGGTACCTGTGCCATATGAAGGCCGTACGACTGGAAAGAAAGAGCTTCGGCCTCCATCCGCGCCTTGCTAGGCGCTATCTCGCGCTGGGTCTCACCAGCTTCCTCTCGCAGATCTCGCTGGTTGCCTCGATGGCGGCCATTCAGAACATGGTGCTGAAATACGGCGCGATGGATGGGGTCTTCGGGCAGGCAGAGTTCGCCCAAATCCCCATGGCGGTGCTGGGCATCGTTATGAAATTCTTCCAGATCGTGATTTCCATTTCGGTTGGTTTGGCGGCCGGCTGTATCCCAATCGTCGGCTACAACATGGGCGCGGGCCGTCGGGATCGCGCAAGGTCGCTGTTCAGCCGCCTGATCGTTCTGGAGCTGGCGGTCGGCGCGGCCGCGCTTCTCATCGTGGAGATCTTCCCCGCGCAGCTGACCGGACTGTTTGGCGCGGCTAACGAAAGCGTCCATTACACCGAATACGCGATCAAATGCTTCCGCGTCTATCTATGCCTGATGCCGCTGGCCTGCCTGAACAAGGGCACGTTTATCTACCTGCAATCGCTCGGCAAGGCGCTGGCCTCGACCGTGCTCAGCCTTGTGCGCGAGGTCGTGTTCGGCGTGGGCTTCGCACTGCTCCTGCCCCTCTTCTGGGGACTGGACGGCGTGCTATATTCCATGCCCGTCTCGGACTTCCTGACCTTCTTCATGAGCGCCGTCGTGATCCTGTGGACGTACCGCGAGCTGAAGACGCCGGCGGAGAGGATTGCGCAATAGGAGCGAAATCAAAGGGACTGGGGTTTTCACTCATTTGAGGAGCGGAGGATTCTTAGGTCGAACCGCCGATCATGAAGACAAACGCCGCGAAGACCGAAGCCGCCAGCGTACGATACTGAAAATAACTATGACGGCCCGACGCCTGCTTTGAACAGGAGATCCATAGAACCGAAAGGCACGCTACGACAGCGTAGATCCATTTGCCGCCGTCCGTCAGAAGTGCCTCACCCTTCCTGACGCTCGCAATATGATATCCGCCCAGAACGATCATGCGCAGGAGCAGCGCCATGCGGTTGGTATTGGTGAACAGTTCTTGAGGCAGAGAAAGAGCGCCTCGCCAATGGAAAACACCTGCCCCTCGCCCGCGTCGCCGAGGCCGGTCTGGCGCAGGCTCAGGCGCGAGCCTTTTGATCTCAAGCGTCATGTGTGTTCCTCCATCGCTTCTGGTTTTTTGGCAAACGACTTTCTCCCTATATAGGGAAATAGAAAAGAGGGATGCCTGCGAGTTTCCTCCAGGCGTCCCTCTCTTTATGCCTTGATCTGCTTAGCGAACGTATCCTTCAGGCCCACCACGCGGTTGAAAACGGGCGTCTCGGCAGTGGAATCGGGATCCTTGCAGAAATAGCCCATGCGCAGGAACTGATAGGTATCGCCCACCTTGGCCTCCTTCAGCACCGTCTCGGCAAAGCCGCGGCAGCATTCCAGGCTGTTGGGATTAAGCTTCTTTAAGAAGTCGGTCTTGAGCGCGGCGCTTGAGACCAGCGCGTCGTCGGCCTCGGCCTTCGCTTCCGCCTCGGCCGCGTCTTTGGCGGCCTCCGCCTCGTCCTCATCCATCATCAACGGCTCGTAAAGCCGCGCCTCAAAGGGCACGTTCTCGGTCGCGCTCACCCAATGCAGGGTACCCTTGACCTTGCGGTTCGCGCCCTCGCTTCCGTTCCGGCTGTTCATGTCCACGGTACACAATACGGCGGTTACGTTTCCGTTTTCGTCCTTCTTGCAACCCTCGCACTTGATGATGTAGGCGCCCTTGAGACGCACCTCGTTGCCCGGGAAGAGGCGGAAATACTTCTTGGGCGGATTCTCCATGAAGTCCTCGCGCTCGATATAGATCTCGCGGGTGAGAACGGTGGTATGCGTGCCCATCTCGGGATGATTGGAATGGTTTTCCATGGGCAGCTCGTCGCACATATCCTCGGGCCAGTTGGTCAGGATCACCTTCAGCGGGCGCACGACCGCCATCGCGCGCGGGGCCTTCTCGCCCAGATCCTCGCGCACGCAATGCTCGAGCAGCGCCAGATCGACGGTGCTGTCGGCCTTGGCGACGCCGATGCGGTCGATGAAGTCGCGGATGCTCTCGGGCGTATAGCCACGGCGGCGCATGGCACACAGCGTGGGCATGCGGGGATCGTCCCAGCCGGAGACACAGCCGCCCTCGACCAGCATGCGCAGATAGCGCTTGGACATGATGGTGCGGGTGAGGTTCAGGCGGCTGAACTCGATCTGGCGCGGGCGGGAGGGCAGCATGTTGGCCGCGTGCTCCACCACCCAATCGTACAACGGGCGATGATCCTCGTATTCCAGCGAGCACAGGCTGTGGGTGATGCCCTCCAGCGCGTCCCCGATGGGATGGGCGAAATCGTACATGGGATAGATGCACCAGGTCTTGCCGGTGCGGTGATGCTCCTTAAAGAGGATGCGGTACATGGCGGGGTCGCGCATGTTGATATTGGGCGAGGCCATGTCGATCTTCATGCGCAGGATCATGCTGCCCTCGGGATGATTGCCCGCCTTCATCTCCTCAAACAGGCGAAGGCTTTCCTCCACGGGGCGGTCGCGATAGGGGCTGTTCTTCCCCGGCTCGGTCAGCGTACCGCGATAGAGGCGCACCTGCTCGGGCGAGAGCTCGCACACATACGCGAGTCCGCGCTTGATCCAGTCCACCGCGATCTCGTAGCACTTCTGGTAATACTCGCTGGCGAAGAACAGCCCGCCCTTCCAGTCGAAGCCGAGCCAGCGGATGTCCTCCATGATGCCGTCCACATACTCGGTCTCTTCCTTGGCGGGGTTGGTGTCGTCAAAGCGGAGGTTGGTCACGCCCCCGAAGCGCTCGGCGGTCAGAAAATCCGCCACCAGGGCCTTGCAGTGGCCGATGTGCAGATAGCCATTGGGCTCGGGGGGAAAGCGCGTATGAACGCTTTGGTAGCGTCCGCTCCGTAAATCTTCTTCCACGGCGTCCCAGATAAAATTAGAGGTTTCCATCAATCGCGCCTTCCTTTCCTCGTCATTGAACGAAATGTACGCATCATTATAAAACGTTTCGCACGCTTTGGCAAGGAAAACTGAAGGGATTTCCGCTGTGAGAGGAAGGAAGGGAACAGAGGTGGGAATCGCGCCTCCCCCGCTTCTTTATCGATATGTTCCAATGGACGAACCATCCACCATCTTCCTTCTTTTTCTTCCCATGATCCAATAGCAGCCCAGGCATGCGATTCCAAGCAGCGAGACAATCGCGCCAACGCGCTTGTATGGCGTTGAATAGCACAAGGTAACAGCATGCTCTCCCGAAGAAAGCTCTATGCCGATATACCTTCCGTTTGCGATATAGACCGGCGCCTCTGTGTCGTCAACATATGCCGTCCAGCCGGAGGAATAGGGGATGGTAAGGCACAGAATTTTGGGCGAATCGACTGTGACAGCGCCGGAAACGCAGTCCACGCCATATGAAACGTTCTTTAGTGAGGACGCCCTAAGTCTTTCTATATCGGCCTCATACTCATCAAATGGCATGGCGATTACATTGAGCGCGTCGAAGGTATAGATTCCCCTGCTTGGAAAGGTAATGGTTACAGACGTAATCGGCTCAGCGCTATATCCCAGATTGATGATATAATCATGTCTGCCGCTTGTAAAGCTGTTTTCCGGCGTCGTATAGGTGAAGCTTTTGGATATGCCGGATGAGCTTTTCATCGTGATCGAAACTGACGTCGGATCGTTCCAGAAAACGCGGGATTTCCTGATGGAGGCTCTGCTTGCGCTGCTTAGCAGCTCCCAGTTGACCTCATTATACAGGTTAAGCGGATCAACCTCTTTATCACCAAAATACAGTTCATATTCAGAGGTTCCGTCGAAATCAAGTCCCTTCATCTCAACATATGTTTCGACATTGGCGGGACCATCGAAGCTTAACGTAATGGATACATTGTTTGCCGTAGTGACAGCTTTTCCGTCCTCATAGGATATCTCGGTATTTTGACACTTAACGGCGTAGTCAAGGCTACGATCCGGAGCCTGATAGACCGTTTCGGAGCAGAGCGCGGGTGTCTGAGAAAGATAAACCGCCTGCAACATTGTCTCCTGACGCTGTGGAGCGGATAGGCTGTCCCATGTCTGATCCGTGACATACTGATCGTAACAATAGCCCAATGGCAGGGCGAAGGAATTCTGATAGACAACATAGCTCACGTCCGAGGCGTTTTTTATTTTCTTCGTCTGTTCCTCGGAAAGCTCTGTTATCCCTAGTTCCTCCGAGAGCCTGGCCAGGTTTTCCGCCGTTCGTTTTCCCTGAACGTTTGTGCTTCCGATCATTTCAAAGCCATATGGAACCGGCAGCCTATCGTTTGAGGGAACCACGAATGTGTTGACGGACGCCAACGATAACAAGGCGGTTCTGTCATCATAGCCGTCGTAAGAAAACAATGAGTATTCCCGCATCTCCAAATCCGTTCTAAATTCGTTTATAATCGGATTCGAAAGGCTCCAAGAGAAACTAGTTGAGGACAGCCCGCCCAGCATACCGGCGTTTTTGTTCAGGCTTCTTCCGGAGTATCGAACCGTTCCATCGCCAGTCAGCTTTTGAATCGCGGTTATTTCGTTGGTTAAGAGCGTTTCCTCTGCCGTTTGAGCGTCGATCGCCTCCGAAGCGTAATTGTCTCCCGCAGAAGAATACTTCCAAAAGCTTACGTTACATACGCCAGCCGCTATCAGCGCGCAAAGCGCAATGCTGGCGGCCCGTTTGCTTTTTGATGAAAAATATTGAAGTGCCAATAGAGAAAGGAGCAGGAGCGCGATTGCGGCAAAGGTCTTTATGCTCCTTGATTTATCAAAGAACAGGCAGACCAGGAAGAGCGCGGTCGCGCAAAGGGAAAGATAGACCCCCTGCTCTTTGGAAAGGGACGTCAGATCGTCCCATTCTCGCACCAGGATAAAGCAGCAAAGCAAAGCAAAGGCCCAGCACCACCTGTTGGATATATAGGAAAAGCCGTTAAGAGCCCTTCCAAATATCGGGAAGAGAAAAAGAATAAGGCACGTGATAAATAGAATTTTCAGCAAGGAATTCCTTTTTTGATTCGACCTGTGAAACAGCAGAAAGATCGCCAGCATAACAGGCGCGGAAAGCCCAATGCACACCCAATAGCTGCCGGACGCAGACAAAAAGAGCGAGGGAAAACTGCTGTAATATGAAATCGGATACAGTAGCCGCGAGGAATTTTCCACACCCATTCTCGAATCACTTAAAAATTGATTGATTATCGGAAGAAGAAGGATTCCCGCAATCATAACCCCAATGACCGAGCCTAGGGCGATCGTGCCTATGGCCCGGATCATTCGCTTTCTATTCCTGCCATAAAGCTGAATCGCCCGTATTGCCACATACAAAACGACCAGCAAAACGATCATATAGAAAAAATAGAAATTGCTTCCGGCGGAAATAGCCACCATTACGGACAGAAGCGTAAATCGCTTTCCTTTGAAAATCTTTTCTACGCCCAGAAGAACTAAGGGAAAATAAATCATTGGATTTAGAAAAAACGGATGTCTCTGGGCGTTACAAATTGCCCAATAGCAAAATGCATATGAAATAGCGCCCGCGCATATCCCATAGGTATTCTTCTGGCCTACGCCAAAGCATAGCGCCAGAAACGCCAAACCGGCCAAATAAAGACGGAGCACCACCAGAAATGAATAAAAGAGGGGCATAAAACGTGTTGGGACAAATACGGAAAAAAGCGCCAACGGATCCCCGACAACGTAATAATGAAGGGTGCCTATGATATCGGCGCCCTCTCCAATCGCGAAATCCCAATCAGGGAGAACCAACCGATGCTCATACAAAAGCGCTCTGACAATCTTTCTCAGATACTGTCCATAATAGGCCAGTGCCTTGAGGTGCTGCGACCAGCCGTCTGATTTCCAGATCAGCGTTTTTCCATTCAAATAATGCCAACAGAACACAACAGCGCTAACGACTAAAAAGGCAAACGTATAGCAAAGAAACGCATTTCTTCTGCCGCTTTTCTTATGATCCATGCTGTTACTCATCTTTTGCTCCTCCAAGTCTTTTTCTGTTGATAATCGGACTGACTGAACAAAAAAGCTTGCTTTTACATACTCTT
>CAYQCL010000057.1:0-11154 GCA_964416065.1 uncultured Oscillospiraceae bacterium
GTCTGGGACAGAGTCCCAGAAGCCTTACGCCGCAGCGTTTTCCAAGTGAGAGACGCGTCGGCCCATCTGAGTCGGCGCTGCGACTCCTTGCGTATCTATGGGGTTTATCGACAGTCTGGGTGGCGCGAAGCGCCATTTTCTTTTCCATTTTCCTCACCTCCTATTCCCACAATCGTATAGGAGCAACGCGCGTCCCGTTCAACCGTTTTGAAACAGGCGGTCTTTTTTAGGGATAACCGGTTCCAAATAAAATATGGTGGCAGGGAAAATCCCTGCCACCGATGGGGTTCTTATCTGTTTTTCGTTCAGGCCGCGCGCCTGCGTCCTTCAGGTCAAAATCTTCCTGAAGTCCTGACCGGGCTCCTGCGCCTCGTATACCAGGAAGCTTCTGACGTTCAGACAGACCCGCTTGCCCGCCTCGATGCCTATGCTCTCATAGGGATCGGCGATCACGCGCACCTCTTTTTCGCCGCCCAGATCAACGCGGCAGTCATCCACATCGCCCAGATAGAAGTGTGTCTTGACGGTGCCGGTGAGCTTGCCCTCGCCCTCGGCGGCGTAGGTGATCTGCTCGGGACGGATGCCCACGATCACGCGACCCTTCTTGTCTCCCTCATAGGGCAGGCGCTGGCCGCAGCCGTCCAGCTCGATGCAGCCGTCCTTGACCTCGCCGTCGAGAAACTCGATCTTGCCCACGAAGTCTGCCACGAAGGGGTTGACCGGCGTGGTATAGATCTCGCGCGGCCCGCCGATCTGCTGAATAACGCCTCGGTTGATGACCACAATGCGGTCACTCATTGCCATGGCCTCGGTCTGATCGTGGGTGACATAGACGACGGTAATGCCAAAGTCCCTCTGAATCTCTTTGATCTCAAAGCGCATGCTCTCACGCAGCTTGGCGTCGAGGTTGGAAAGCGGCTCGTCCAGAAGGAGCAGTGCGGGCTCGGCGACCAGTGCACGAGCCAGCGCGACGCGCTGTTGCTGTCCGCCGGAAAGCTGGCTGGGAATGCGCTGGGCATACTGTGTCAGGTGAACCATGTCCAGCACGTGATCAACCTTTTTCTTGATCGTAGCCTTATTGACCTTCTTGATCTTGAGCGGGTAGGCCACGTTGTCCTCGACCGTCATATGCGGCCAGACGGCATAGCTTTGGAAGACCATGCCGATGTCGCGCTTTTCGGGCTGGAGGAAAACCTTGTCGCTGCTGACGATCTTGTCGTCAAACATCACGCAGCCGCTGGTGGGCTTCTCAAAGCCCGCGATGATGCGCAGCATCGTCGTCTTCCCGCAGCCGGAGGGACCGAGCAGGGTGATGAATTCGCCATTGTCAAAGACGGCGTTGAAGTTATCCAGAACGACCGAATTGCCAAAGGCCTTGGTTACGTTTTGAATGGTTACGCTTGCCATATCTTATTCTCTCCTTCACACATCCATCAAATGGAGAATTCGCCCTTTGTGAGACGGTTGAGCAGGAAGTTCAGCGCCACGACAATCATCAAAATGCCAAACGCCATCGCGCAGCTCTGCGGCTGGCTGGTAAACGTCCAGTATTCGTAGAGCTGGAAGCCAATCGTCTTGGTGTTGTTGGAGTACAGCAGGGTCGTCATGGACAACTCGTAGAACGAGGGGATGAAGATCAAAAACCATCCGGCGGCGATCGAGGGGAAGATCAGCGGGCCGGTGATCTTGAACATCGTCTTTGTCCAGCTCGCGCCGGAAATCTGCGAGCATTCCTCCAGCGACACATGGATCTGCGACATGGCTGAAACCACCGTGCGCATGCCCATCATCAGATATTTGATGAGGTAGGCGACGATCATGATATAGGCGGTGTTGTAGATGTTGACGCCGAAATCGCCCTTCATCGTCATGATGAGGCCCAGCGCGATGACCACAGATGGCGTGCCGCTGCCTAGCGTAATCATGAAGTCAGGCAGCTTGCGGCCGCGGATGCGCGTGCGCTGAAGCAGGTAGCTCATCACGCAGGCGATTACGATGCCGACCGTGGCGGTAATTGCGCCGAAGACCAGGCTGTTTTTCAGGCACTGCAAGGTTTCGGCGCGGGAGAAGATAGTCTTCCACTGGTCGAGTGTGAAGTTGCCCGCCTCCGTAAGCCCCTTGCCCACGTCCACCTTGAAGGAGGTGGTCAGGATGGTCGCGAAGGGGATGAGGATCACGACGACCGCGAACAGGCTGACCAGCACCGTCAGCGGGATGCGCCACTTGCGCAGATCGACGATATTAGGACGCGTGGACTTGCCTGATACGGTAATGTACTGCTTCTTTGCCACGACGAAGTCCGAAATGTAGAGCACGATGATCGCGATGACCATCAAAAACACCGCCATGCCCGTCGCGTCGTTTAGGCCCTGCGTGCCCAGGCCGTAGTATTCGATGATGCGGGTCGTAACCGTATGCACCTTGCCGGGCGCTCCGATGATGGAGGGAATGCCATAGCAGCTCGCGGCACAAACGAACACGAGCAGCGCACCCGCGATCAGGGAGGGCGTCATCATGGGCAACGTGACGGTAAAGAGGGTCTTAAGCGGGGAGGCACCGGCAATACGGCTGGCCTCCTCCAGCGTCGGATCCATCTTTTCCATTGCGCGGGAAATGGTGATGAAGGCATAGGGGTAGTAGAAGGTGGTGAGCACCCAAATCAGGCCGCCCAGCGAATAAATATTGAGCGGGCCGGTCGCGTCCGACGCCATGCCAAACAGGGTGCGCAGGGCAACGTTGATGTTACCCACATTGGGATTGAGCAGGCGCAGCCACGCCATCGCGCCCACGTAGGGAGGCACCATGTAGGTCAACACAAAGAGGCTGCGGAAAAATTTCTTTCCGTACAGGTTCGTGCGGCCCACCAGCCACGCGAGCGGGAAAGCGAGCAGCGTGCCAAGGATCATGGTCGCCGTGGCGGCGATCAGCGTATTCTTCAACGCGCTCCAATTCATCGTGTAGGTGTAGAGGCGTGTGAATGTCTCAATGGTAAATTTCCCGTCAGGGAAGAAAGCGCGAACCACCAGGTAGATGAGCGGCAGCATCTGGAACAGGAGCATGAAGTCAATAATGAGCAAAATCACGAGCCACTTCACGTCAAAATGCCAGCTATGATCCGTGCCGAGCAAAATGGTCAGGAGCAGGATGTCTAACGTTAGCAAAACGCCCAGCATGACGACCGTACGGCTCCTACTGACAACAAACTGCATCACCCACGACACATCGCCCGAAACGGCCTTCTTATAGGCGTCCAAGCGTGCGCCGCTCTGACGGACGGCCTTTTTGAGATTATTGGCCAGATCGGTGGGGACGGTCTCGCCGCTTTCCTTCGCGCTGACCAAAAAGAGCTGCATAAGCATCTGCTCGCGCTCCGCGCCCTCCATGCCCTCCACTGCGTCTGCGGCGATCTCGTTCAGGACAATCTCCTCATCCGTGAGCGCAAGGAGTGCCTCGCGGCGGAAATCCGCGCGCTGTGTCTCATCCATCGCGGCAAGATTCTTTTTCAGCGAGCTCGAAACCTTCGGGCCGTTGACCGCGAAGGCTACATCAAGCAGTCTCGCCGTCGCCGTCTCTTTTTGTCCATCGGGCAGAGAGTCGATAAACGCCTCCAGATCGGCGCGTCCCGCAGCCTCGTCGCCGTACATCTCCGCCCAATAATCGGAGAGCATCTCCCTAAGCTTTTCTTCCGTGCGCGTGCGCTCCTCCTCGCCCAGCGCCTCCAGGGCCGGCGCGATATTGGAGGCATAGCTCTTGTTCAGTTCACCTGTCATCTGATAAATATAGCTGAATCCATCCTCCGTGTCATAGCCGGAGGCGTCAAAGGCGCGCATACCCCACACACCCGCGACAATCATCAATATGCCCACGGCAAACAGCGCTGCCAGAACGATTTTGACGAACAGCGGCTCCAAATCCCGCTGCGTCCGTAGCTGCGACTGCGCCCGTGCCACGTTTTTCATCTGCTTGCACTCCTTTGCTGACGCACGGCCCAAGGCCGATTGCCCCGTATATCGGGTTCTCTCTGATTCTCTATTCATTTAACGCCGTGCTCAGCCGCACGGCGTTTCCGTTCATCCGTTGGGGCCGTTGTTCAAACGGCGGTCGGAGTGGAAAAGGGGCTGCCGCACCCGTAAATTCGGCAGCCCCATTGAATGCGCAGGTTCGATCATTCGGGCACGGTTACGTTCTCCTGGAACTGCGTGCGGATCTCTTCGCGCTGGGTGTAGCAACGGACCCAGTCAACGCCCATATCCTTCTCAATCAGGCTATCGGTATCGACGGAATCATAGGGGAACTCGGTCATGCCGGCAAGCACGCTGTGCATGTAACCTTCAAGAACCATCTTCTGGCCTTCTTCGGAAAGCAGCCAGTCGGTGATGGCCTGGCAGGCCTCGATGTTCATGTTGGCGCTGCGATCCTCGGCCACAGTCATAACGGTGGAGGGGATCAGGATGACGCCGTCGGTGGGATAGATGCAGGCAATCTGGGAACCCTCGTCCTTGCGGGCCTGAAGCACGGATTCCTCCAGGATCATGATTTCCTTGCACTCGCCGGTCTGCAGCTTGGCCAGCGCGGTGGAGCCGGACTCGATCATGACGCCGTTCTTGCCCAGCGCGGTGAAGTACTCGTAGCCGTACTTGTCGCTCAGGCTGGCGACGGCCGCCATCGTGGTACCGGAGGTCAGCGGGTTGCCCATGGAGATCATGCCCTTGACGGACTCATCGTTGGCGAAATCATAGAAGCTCTGGGGCAGCTCGTCGGCGGAATACTTCTCGGGGTTGTAAGCCAGAACCATGTTGCAGACGCGAACGGGATACCAGTAGCCATCCTCGTCATAGTCAAAGCGCAGCTTCTCACCGTCGGCCTCCATGGGCTCCAGCCAGCCGCCCTCCTTCAGCTCCAGGGAGTAGGCGGGCTCGGCGACCAGCATCATGTCGCAGCCGAGGGTGCCGGTCTCCATCTCGCCGGCCAGCTTGGTCTGCAGGGTGCCGGTGCCGCCGTAGAAGAAGAAGGAGTCGCCGTTTCCGGGCTCAAGGTTGGGGAACTCAGCCTTGAGGGCCTCGTCCATCATGTCGATCACGAACTGATACATAGAGGTGTAGATCATCACCTTGCCGCTCACGTCCTCATTGACGGCGAAGGCGCTGGGAATGACGCCCAGTAGCAGAGCGACACAGAGGATCAGGGATAAGGTTTTCTTCATTCTTGGTTTCCTCCTTGTTGATGATGGATTATTCTCATCGCCGGCGTCTCTTCCGGCGGATGGTTCTCTGTTGTTTTGAAACGATTCGTTTTTCCTGTCTCTGTCATTATAGCATAAATCATTTTTCATGTAAAGAGTCAGTTTTTCAAACATTTGTCTGAGACCGCGCATTTGACACCTCCTCCTGGCAATGGTATGATACACAGAGCGAACGGATACCAATGGGAGGCGAAAGCATGCCTGAGAAATACCGCGTCTGCGCACGATGTGTGATGGACGCTTCCGATCTGGGGATCACCTTTGACGAAAACGGCGTCTGCTCCTTCTGCACGCGCTACGAGGAGGTGCGTTCCCAAAGCGGCTACCGCCCCGGCGTGAGCGAAAAGGAGCTCGAACGCACGGTAGCGGTGATGAAGGAAAAGAGCAGGGCTCTCGATTACGACTGCATTTTGGGTATCTCCGGCGGCGTGGACAGCGCTTACATGCTCTATATCGCCAAAAAGCTGGGGCTGCGCGTGCTGGCCGTCCATGTGGACAGCGGCTGGAACAGCGAGATGGCGGTGCGCAACATTGAAAGGATGTGCGAAAAGCTCTCCGTCCAGCTCCACACCTATGTGATGGACTGGCCCACGATGAAGGAGCTCCAGCGCGCCTATATGCTTTCCGGCGTGGCCAATCTCGACGTCCCACAGGACCATCTCTTCTGCGCGGCGGTCTATGAGATGGCGCGCAAATACAAGGTCAAATTTATTTTAAACGGAAGCAACATTGCCACCGAGGGCGCGGCCGCTCCCTTTTCCAGGCAGCACAGCTATCGCGACACCTGGCATCTCAACAGCATCTACCGCAGGCACGGACGCGGCAAGAGCCTGAAAAAGTACCCGCGCCTGTCCCTGTGGGAGGCATGGATGGGCCTTCCGGGCGTGACGAAGATCAACCTGCTCAACTACATCCCCTACTCCAAAAAGGAAGCCATCGAGACGCTTTCCCGTGAGTTCGGCTGGGAATACTATGGCGGCAAGCACTTCGAGAGCCGCTTCACCAAGTATTTTCAAAGCGTCTACCTGCCCAGGAAATTTGGCTACGACAAGCGCCGCTCGCATCTGAGCTGTCTGGTTCTCAACGGCGAAATGAGCCGCGAGGAGGCCCTCGACGAGCTTGCCCTGCCCCCTTATCCGATCGAGGAGCAGGAGGAGGACGAGGCCTATATTTTAAAGAAGCTCGACATCTCCCCCGAGGAATGGCAGCGCATCCTCAATGAGCCGCCCACGCCTGACGACGCCTATTTCTCCCAGCAGAAGCTGTTTGATCTGGCGCAGCGGCTGCTGGGGAAAAAGGGATTGGATCGAATCAAGCAAAAGAGATATAGTGTGAAATAGAGGGGCATTTCCATCCCTCAGGCTGTCGATACCCCCTATTTACGCAAGGAGCCGCAGCACCAGCCCGTCTGGGTCGGCGCGTCCGAAAACGCTGCGGCGTAAGATTTTGAGGACTCTGTCCCAGACTCTAGCAGGGAACAAAGTCCCCTGCACCCCACGCTTTTTTGACAATCTGAATCCGCTCTCAAGCGTTGCCTGGAGCGGATTTTATCGTTGTGACCCATGGATTGCTTCTTTAACTCCACCATATTCCAGATGAGTGCCTCCGGCATGTCATACAGGCCTGTTTTAGAATTGAAGATAAGCGGCTCGCCAGTCTGCGCGCTGAAATAGCAGTTGTCATAACCCCAATGGATGAAGGTAGAAAAAAATTTTTGCCGGAGGAAGGAACCCGTTGCATTCTAAGGAAGCCGCAGCGCCGGCCCGGGTGGGCCGGCGCGTCTCTCACTTGAAAACGCTGCGGCGTAAGGCTTTGGGGCCTTGCCCCAAACCCCAGCAGGGGACTGAGTCCCCTGCACCCCGCACTTTGTCGATACCCAGAAGCCGCCGCGACGTCCGTTTGCGGACGTCGCGGCGGCTTCTGCTTCCGACAGTAAGACAGTCTTGTCTTACACCTCCATGATTTCCTTTTCCTTCTTGGCGCTCAGCTCGTCGATGCCCTTGATGGCCTTGTCAGTCTCCTCCTGCATCTTCTTCTCGGCCTTGGTGCGATCATCCTCGGTGATCTGGCTGCTCTTTTCCAGTTTCTTGAACTGATCCATCGCGTCGCGGCGGATGGAGCGAATGGCAACCTTGGCCTCCTCGGCACCCTTACGCACCAGCTTGGTTAGATCCTTGCGTCGTTCCTCGTTGAGCTCGGGGATAATCAGGCGGATGATCTTACCATCGTTGGAGGGATTGAGACCCAGATCGCTCTTTAGAATGGCCTTTTCCACCAGCGGGATGGCCTTCTGATCCCACACGTTGATCACCAGCATGCGGGGCTCGGGCGAGGTAATGTTGCCCATCTGCGTCAGCGGGGTCTGCACGCCGTAATAATCCACCACAATGCGCTCCAGGAGCTGCGGATTGGCGCGCCCCGCACGGATGGAGCGAAGGTCATCTTGGTATACGGCGGTTGTCTTTTTCATCTTTTCGGCGGCAGTCTCGATAACCTGTCGATACATAAGGTTTCCTCCCTTGCGGATGAGAATTTCAAATATGCTTGATAAGATTATTTTAACGCGTTTCCTCTAAAAAGGCAATGGGAGAAACGACTCATTTCAGATATTCGCCAACCAGCCGATTGACCAGCGTTCCCTCGGCCTTGCCGCCCAAAGCGGACATGAGCGTCTTCATCAGCTTGCCCTTGTCCTTGGCCGTCGGCTCGGTTAGGCCCAGCTGCGCAAGCGTCTTTTCAATAGCCTCGCGGATGGCGGCCTCATCCATGCGGGCAGGAACGAACTCGCTGTATACCGCGATGCGCAGCTTGCATTCCTCGATCACATCGGCGCGATCGGCGGGCGTGGTATCCAGCGTCTCCTGGGCCTCCTTGATTTCCTTGTAGACAACCGCGTTTTCCTCATCCTCGGTCAGATCCGCGCGCTTGTCGATCCATTTCGCCTTCAGCGCGGACAAAAGCAGCGAAAGCGCCTCCTTGCGGGGCTTGTCGCCCGCCTTCAGCGCTTCCATCATCGCTTTGCGGACAATATCGATCTTACTCATGATGTATGCCTCCCTTTCATTTCTTCAGTATACCACGATGGGCGCGGATTGCAAGCGCGGCTTTATTCCGACAGCTTGCGGAAGCCCTCACCCAGCACCTCATGGGCGTCGCTGATAAACACGAACGCACGCGCGTCCGCCTCCCTCACAATGGCCTTAAGCCGACCTACCTCCTGCGCGCTCAGAACGCACAGAAGGACGGGGCGCTCTTCACGACTGTATCCGCCTTCGGCGCTCATCATCGTCACGCCGCGATTTAGCTTCGCCATCAGCTCCTGACGGACACGTTCGTGCTCGTCGGAGATCACATAGCAGGCCTTTTCGCGAGTCAGACCGTCCATCACCGTGTCGATGAGCTTACTGGACACATAGAGCGAAATAAAGGCATACAGCGCATACTCCGCCTCGATGAACAGGCCCGCCATGGCGACCACACAGCAGTCGATGAAAAAGAGAATTGCGCCCACGGAGATATGCTGGAAGCGGTTATGAATCATGCGGGCGGCCATGTCCGTTCCGCCGGTGGTCGCGCCGCCTCGAAGAATCAACCCAAGCCCCGCGCCCAGCAGTACCCCGCCAAACAGTGCGCCCAGGAGCGGATCATAGGTCATGGCCGGAAGCGGGATCACGTCAATAAGCACGGAAAACAGCACCGTAGCCGCCAGCGAGCGCAAAACGAACACCTGCCCCATCGCGCGGTAGCCGATGAGGAACAGTGGGACGTTCATGACCAGGCTCATTGTGCCGACCGGCAGACTAAACACATAGTTCAGCACCATTGCCAGGCCCGTCAGTCCTCCCGGAGCGATGTGGTTGGGTACCAGGAAAAGGGGATAGGACATCGCGCCCAGCAGGCTGCCCACCATGATCTGCACGTAGGCCATCACGGTTTCGTTCTTGAGAATGGTGTTGATTCTTTTCATAAGTGCTCCTTGTTCCTTCCAAAGGGACGGCGAGTCCTTCTGACGCCTCCCGCCGTCCCATCCTTCGTTATTCTCCGCCGCATGAGCCGTTCATATCCAGCGATACGCTCAGTGCGCGGTCAATCTCCCGCATCCGATGCGGCCCCAGCGCACCAACGCGCCGATCAAGCCGCGTCTTCTCCAACGTGCGCACCTGCTCGCATAGCACCGTTGACTCGCGCCATAGTCCGCCCTCTCCCATGGGCACGCGCACATGCGTAGGAAGATGGGGCTTTGTCAGGCTCCCTGTCAGCGGCACGGCGATTACCGTGGGCGCGTAGAAGTTTCCCATGTCGTTTTGGATAATAAGAACCGGCCGCCGTCCGCCCTGCTCGCTGCCGACCACGGGATCTAGCGCGGCCATATATATATCGCCTCGTTTCATGCTTTCACACTCCGATGACGGCACTTTTATCATATCACGAAGCGGGCAAATTGTAAAACCCACCCTTGCCGCCCATGGTATCCTATGCCATCCAGAAAGCGGCGTGCTGTCATAGGCGCTTTGCATGTGCAAAGACGAAAATAGGGCCCGCCCCCTGCGGAGCGGGTCCTATTTTGAGTTGCCGGTTTTTTAGTCCTCGACGTAAGCGTAGTTCCAGATGATATCGCCCGTCGGCAGGATGGCCAGGTTCTTAATGTTGGGCTTGACCATGACCGGGTTGGTGTAGTAGTAGAGCGGAGCCACAGCGCCGGTCGCCATGAGGATGTCCTCGGCCTGGGCGCACAGCTTAGCGCGCTCTTCCATATCGGTCGCGTTCTTGATCTGGGCGACAAGCGCGTCATAGCATTCCGCCCAAGTCTGGTCGTTGTTCTCACCCCAGCAGGCATCGAGGCCCGCGGTCTTGGTGTTCTCGGTGTAGCGAGTGTACTCGCCCACGCTCTGACCCAGACGCGGATAGTTGTTGCCGGAGTTGCTGATGAAGATCTCAAGGAAGTTCACGCAGTCGTTGAAGTCGGCAACCCAGCCCATGCGGGAGGCCTCGGCGTCGCCGTTGCCCAGCTTGGTCTGGAGGGTCGCCCACGCCTCGGTGTTGATGGTGGCGTTGACGCCGATCATATTCCAGCACTCCTGCACATACTGCACGATCGCGGAGTTGGAGGCGTTCTGGTTGAAGGAGAACTCGAAGCCGGGCACATCGGTGAACTTAATGTCGCCGGTCTCAAGACTGCCGGTGTAGTTGTAGCCCAGATCCATCAAAATCTGGATACCCTCGACCTGATCCTCGGTGTAGGTCGGATACTCGGCGGAATAGGTCGCGGTGCCGGTGTACCACTCGGTGTAGGTCTTGCCCTCGCCGCGCTCAACCTCGCTGTAGCCGTCGCCCAGACCGACAGGATAGAAACCGGTCGCGGGAACCTGGCCGCCCATGGTCACGTAGTCGACCAGATCCTGACGGTTGACCATCAGGCCCAGCGCGTAACGGGCACGGGAGTTTTCAGCCTGGGTGAAGGTCTTGCCTTCGGGAGAAAGATCCTTGTGAACGTTGAAGAGGATGTAGTAGGTGCCGATCTGCTCGTACATGTTCAGTTCACCCGGGTAGGTGGCGTACAGACGGTCATACTCGGCGGGATCCATGGTCTGGATCAGGGAAACGGCGTCCGCCTCATAGGCGGCCAGGATGGCGATGCTGTCCTCGGAGAGGTAGGCGTTGACGCCGCCCAGCTTCACCTCATCAGCGTTCCAGTAGTAGGGATTCTTCTCGTAGACGATCACATCGTCCACCTTGAAGTCGGTAACACGGAACGCGCCGGTTCCGATATAGGTCTCGGGGTTGACAGCCCACGCGCCCTCGGAGTCGGCCAGCTCAGTCTTGACGGGGAAGAAAACGGGGAAGGCGCACAGTTCGAGGAAGTACGCGCAGGGAGCCGTCAGGGTGACGGTCAGGGTGCGGGCCTCGTCGTC
>CAYQCL010000058.1:0-11148 GCA_964416065.1 uncultured Oscillospiraceae bacterium
AATCGGTCATGCAGCCCACGCCCAGGAAGATCAAGCAGGGATAGATGCCCAGCTTGACGCCCAGATAGAGGTAGTCCAGCAGGCCGGGGGAAATAACCTGGCCCGCGTTAGCCAACAGCTGGCCGGTCACGCCGAAGACCTGGCCGGTGGCCCCGACATACGCGCCGGCGGCATTGACGATCACCCGCGCGCTTTCCATCAGCACAGTTCCATCCGCCGAAATCAGTGCTCCGGCAGCATCAAACACGCCGCCGCTCGTCAGGGCGTCAACAATATGTCCGAGCATGTTCCCCGCCGCGTCCAGCACGGCGCCTTCGGCCGTAAACGTGTACTGCGCCGCGTTAGCAAGATCGCTGGTATTCATCAGAACCGCGCCGCCGAAAAGGCTCCAGTTGGTATGTCCGCCCGCGAACAGCTCTTCGTGGTACATACCCGCGATCGGCAGGTTTGTCAGAATCATGCCAAAGGCGATCGGCATCAGCAGAAGCGGCTCATACTTTTTAACGATAGCCAGATACAAAAGCACACAGCCAATCGCCAGCATAATCAGCGGCTTGGGATCCTGGATCAGGGAATAGATACCGGAATCCGCACAAAGTTTCAACAAGCTTTCGCCCACGTTCATGGTTTGAAATCAACTCGCTTTCTTTTCAGAATGGGGAACGAATGATCTCAGCCAAGGACGACGATCACATCGCCGCTGTTGACGGAAGCGCCCTTAGCGGCCACGATCTGCTTCACCGTGCCGTCACAGGGAGCCATGATCTCGTTCTCCATCTTCATGGCCTCGAGGATTACAAGAATATCGCCCTTCTTCACGGACGCGCCCTGAGCGACCTTTACATCCAGGATGGTGCCAGGCATAGGAGCGCATACCTTTTCACCGCCGGCCACGGAGACGGCAGGGGCAACAGGAGCGACTGCGGGAGCCGCGGGAGCGGCCACAGGGGCCGATACGGGAGCGGACGCGGCGCCCACTTCCTCAACGGCAACAGAATAGGCAACACCATTTACGGTAACATTGAACTGACGCATGGGGTGAAAACCTCCTTCATCTAATTAAAAACGGCTATAGGTCTGTTCCTCACGGCCCGCGCGGTTCCAGGCGGGCGCGTTGGCGATACGTTTGACGTGACGCACGGCGAAGCCGGTCTGAGTGCCCAGAACGGAAGCGACGGCAGCGGTAATGGCCGCGATCACCTCAGCTGGGATTCCCTCGTTTCCGGCATCTGCCGCCGTGGATACGCTCACCGGCGCTTCGGCCGTCGGCTTTGCCTCAGGCTGTGTCGCGGGCTTTTTCTTCTCGCCGTTGAGCGCCGTGGTAATAGCCGTCAGTATCTTGATAAAAGCGATCAGGATAATCAGGCCCACAAACACAACGATGAGTCCGATGCCCATGACGCCGAGACCAAATCCAAATTTTTCCATGGATATTCCTTCCTTTCGGCGTTACATCGGCAGATTGTCGTGCTTCTTGGGCGGGTTGGAATCACGCTTGGAGGCGAGCATTTCCAAGGCGGAAATCAGCATTGCGCGGGTCTTGGCGGGATCGATGATATCATCCACCATGCCCGCCTTGGCGGCATGAATCGCGCTGGCCACTTCCTCAACATACTTATCCGCATACTTCGCACGGGCTTCCTCAACGCTCAGCTCGCGATCCGCTTTCACCTCATCGGCATAGAGCACCGCGACAGCGGCCTCGGGCGTAAGAGCGGAAATCGTGGCGCCTGGCCAAGCGTAGGTCACATCCGCATTGGCCTTGCCGCCCATGGCGACATACGCCTGACCGATCGCGTCGCCGGTCACGACGGCCAGCTTGGGCGCGGTCGCCTCGGCATAAGCATATAGCAACTGGCTTTGGGCCTTGAACAGCCAGCCCTGCGCCTTCACGCCTTCAACCTCCACGCCGCGGGTATTGAGCAGGCTCACCACCGCGACGTTGAAGCAGTCCGCAAAGCGCACAAAGCGCGCGGCCTTCTGCATGGCTCCGGCAGTCAGCTTGCCGCTGGCGGCCACGACGCCCACGCTACGTCCGCCCATACGGGCCAGAAACACACGCACGGCGGGCTCATAAGCGGCGTATAGCTCGATCGCGCTGCCGTTGTCGCAGAGCGCGGCAACTAGACCGTCAACGTCCGAAGGATCAATCGCGGGAAGAAGACGGCTCATGTCGTCGGTATCAATAATCTCGCTGTCCTCAAGGTTGCTGGAGGGAAGCAGTGCAAGCACCTGCTTGGCCTTCGCGATCGCCTCGTCCTCGGTTTCGGCGGTCAGCGCACACGCGCCAAGTCCGGCCGCCACCTTCGCGCCGCCAAGTTCCTCCGGCTTCACATCCAGACCGTTCATCGCGGCCATGACCTGTGGGCCGAACACCATCAGCTCACCGGTCTTCTCGACCATGACGGATACATCCGCAAGCTGCGTAATCAACGCCGCGCCGCCAATGCAGGGGCCCAGCACAACGGAGACAATGGGGCACACGCCGCTCATGCGCGCCAGCTTCTGATAGATCTCGCTGTAAGCGTTCATGCCCTCTGCGCCCTCGTCGATTCTGACGCCGACGCTGTCCATCAAGGCCAGCACGGGAGCTCCGGTCTTGAAAGCCATATCCAAAAGCTTCACGATCTTAGCGGCCTGGGCCTTGCCCATCGCGCCGCCACGCACGGTAAAATCCTGCGCGAAGATGTAAACGGGACGCTCCTCAACGGTCGCATAGCCCGTGATGACACCCGCGCCTTCCTCGTTTTGGCTGACCATGGCATACAGCTCTACAAAGCTGCCCGCGTCCGCCAGCTTCTCCACGCGCTCACGCGCGGTCAGCTTTCCAGCGTCGCGCTGTTCCTTGAGGCGCTTTTCGTTTCCGCCGAGGATAGCGTCACGAATTTCCAGCACCTTTTGAAGGTTTTGAGAATTGTGCATTTCCGTTCTCCCTTCCATGCGGTTATGGTACTGTGGTCAGAGGCAATTTGGTGAAAGTCCAACTTGCACCCCATTTTTTTAGTTCTTCTTATCCTTCCTGTTTTCCTGCTTCAATGATAATTTTTTGACGAAATTTTGCCGCTTTCTCCCCTGACGGCTCGGATTCCATGCATGGATTAGGTTTTTAATCGTCTTTTTCGACATTTAAAACAATTTGTATGTTTTTTATTTTGGTATATGATGTATACTAGGACAGGGCATGATTCCTTTCCGATCATGTGACACGAAGGGAGTATTGGTTATTGAAGGTACTGATTCTTTCCTGCAACACGGGGCAGGGCCATAATACTGCCGGCAGGGCGCTTCTGGAGGCTCTTACGGCACGCGGCATTCCGGCTGAAATGCACGACGCTCTGGGCTTTGGTGGCGAACGGACGTCGGTGATCGTCAGCGGCGGCTATGTGAAGATGACGCAGGTCAGACCCACCATGTTTGGCCGCCTGTATCGTGCGGGCGCCGCCATCTCCAACCCGTACATCAAAAGCCCCGTTTATTTCGCCAACAGCCTCTACGCTAAGAAGCTCATGCGCTTTATCACGGACAACGGCTTTGACACCGTGCTTTGCCCGCATCTCTTTCCCGCCGAGGCACTGACTTGGCTAAGGCGTCGGCATGGCCTCAATGTACGCGTGTATGGCGTCGCCACGGATTATACCTGCACGCCCTTTTGGGAAGAGACCGACGTGGATTGCTTCTTCATTCCACACGCGGCGCTCCGCCCGGAATATGAACGCAAAGGCTTTGCCGCCGACCGTTTGATGGAAACGGGCATTCCCGTATCGTGCGCTTTTCGGGACAAGCTAGGCATGCGTGACGCGCGGGCACGGCTTGATCTCGAACAGGACAAGACGCTCTACCTGCTGATGAGTGGAAGCATGGGCTTTGGCGACGTGCCGGAGATTGCCTCCAGCCTGCTCTCCTTATGCGGATCCGACGCGCGCGTGCTCGTGCTCGTGGGCAGCAATCAGCGTTTAAAGGAGACGCTCATCCAGCGCTTCGGCGGTGACAGTCGGCTTCTTCCCGTGGATTACACCACACAGGTCGCGGTCTACATGGACGCCTGCAACGTCGTTCTCACCAAGCCCGGCGGGCTCACTAGCACCGAGGCTGCCGTCAAGAACGTTCCTTTTGTCCACACCGCGCCCATTCCCGGCTGTGAAACGGAAAACGCGCGTTTCTTCGGTTCGCTCGGCATCTCTCTCCCCACTGCGACGCCGCTGGAGAGCGCGCAGGCGGCCCTTCTTCTCGCCAGTGACGAGGCGGCGTGCAAGCGGCAGCTCGCCTGTCAGCGCGAGCAGATCAACGCCCGCGCGGCGGATGACATCGTGGACGCGATCCTCATTTTTGCGAAAGAATAAGGCCGTCCGCGCCTTTGAGGCGCAGCTGCCCCTCTCCCTTTGGAAAGGAGGTTTGATTCCATGCTCTGGCATGAGCTGATCTATGTTGTGTTGGCGTTTCTTTCGGGAAGCATCCTTTTCAGTTATCATATGCCGCTTTGGCTCAAGCATATCAACATCGTCGCCGAAAGTCCCGATCATAACCCGGGTTCCGCCAATGTATTTCGACTCGCGGGGCGTCCCATGGGCCTGTTTTGCCTGGCGCTGGACCTCATGAAGGGATTTTTGCCCGTATGGCTGGCCCTGCGGCGCATAAGCTCCTTCTCTCCAATGCTTCCGTTTATCATCGCCGCGCCGGTCATCGGGCATGCCTTTTCGCCATGGTATCCGTTTCGAGGCGGAAAGGCCATCGCGACCGCCTTTGGTGTGCTCGCGGGGCTGCTTCCTGTCTCTCCCGCCGTCTGGGTGCTGGTTTTCTGGTATCTGTTTTTCTCGCTGGTGATGGTGATCCATCCCAATGAAAAGCGCTCGGTGATCGTCTTTCTCTGCTTCACGCTGACCATTGTCCTGTTTTCCCTGCGTACGGGCACATTTACGATCGCACTTGGCTGTGCGCTGATGTCCACCGCGCCCATTGTCAAAAACCACGCGGATATCCGCCGTGCACAGGATGAGCTGAACGAGCTGAAGCAGACGCGGCAAACGCCTACGAATCTTTGAAGAACGCGTCGATCAGCGTGCACGCCTCGCCAACCGAATCGCCGGTCATATCCAGCCAATGAATCTCCTGATCCCGACGGAACCATGTCATTTGCCGCTTTGCGAATTGCTTAATGGCGGTGGAAAGCAGGGCCTCCATTTCTTCAAGCGAGCCGATCCGCCCTGTCAGGTATTGCGTGATCAGCTTGTATTCAAGGCCGAGCTTGAGCAGGAATTCCTCGCTTACGCCGCGATCGAGAAGCCCCTGAACCTCCTCGATCATTCCGTCCCTCAGCCTGCGCCGCAGACGCTCGTCGATGCGCCTGCGCAGCACCTCGCGCTCCCAGGTGACGCCCAGCTTCAGCGTTTCGTAACGCGGCGCTTTGGTGGGGATCACGTTATCGCCGTCGTGCAGCTTTTCCAAAACGCGCATCACGCGGTTTCGGTTGCGTGGTTCCACATCGGTATCGGGTATCGCTTTTTTCAGCATCCGATACAGTTCTTCTGTCTCCAGCTGTTCCAGCTCCGCGCGATACGCCAAATCGGGCATGCGGTTGGACATCACATAGCCGTCCGCGACCGACGCCACATATAGCCCTGTGCCGCCCACCAAAAAGGGCGGCTTTCCTCTTGCCAGAATATCGTCGATGGCCTCATAAGCCATGCGCTGAAAATCGGCCATGGAAAAGAAATGACCCGCGTCACAGACGTCGATCAGGTGATGAGGGATACCCCTCATTTCCTCAGGCGTGATTTTTCCGCTTCCCAAATCCAATCCGCGAAACACCTGGCGTGAATCCGCCGAGACGATTTCGCCGCCGTAGCGTGACGCCAGCTCCACGCCCAGCCCACTTTTGCCGGAGGCGTTCGTACCCGCGATGACAATCAGCCGCATTTCATTCCTCCTGCTATTTCACCTTTTGATAAGCGATACGCGGCGAGCCGTCCTCCACCCAAATGGTGCCGCAGCGTTCAAAGCCATTGCGTTCAAACGCCCGCCGCATGGGCAGATTTTTCTCGTGCGTGTCGCCGCGCAGATTGCCGGTTCGTTCAAAGGCCCATCGGATGATCAGATCGGTCGTACCGTGCCTTTCTCCGCTTGAGGCCACGCGATGCAGCGTGCCGTAGGGACGGTCGTTTTTCCATTTCCCCTCTATTACACGATAAGTAGGGTCTTCGCCCAGCATAAGAACAAAGGTCGCAAAAACGCGCCCGTCCTCCTCGCAAACATAGCTTCGCCCAGCCGCGATATCGCGCTCAAGCAGTTCCTGTTTGGGATAACCGCCCGCCCATTGTCCGGCGTTGCCGTTCGCGGCCATAAAACGCCGGGCGTTTTCATAGAGGGCAAGCACCGCCTCAAGATCGTCCGGCGTTGTAAAGCGTATCCTCATGCCTTTTCCTCCGCCCGTTTATGAGATGCCGAACAGACGGCAGGTATTCCGCTCTGCCGTTTCGGAAAGACTTTCGACGCTTACGCCTCGCAGCTCCGCCGCCTTTTGCGCCACAAAGCGCACAAAGGAAGGCTCGTTGCGCTTCCCCCGCATCGGAACCGGCGCCAGATAGGGACTGTCCGTCTCTACCATCAGCCTGTCCTCCGGACAATACTTCACGGCCTCCTGAAGTTTATTCGCGTTTTTAAACGTAATCGGCCCCGCGAACGAAAGGTAAAAGCCCATGTCCAGATACTCGCGCGCGCTTTCCACGCTGCCGCTGTAGCAATGCAGCACACCCGCTGGAAGTTCGCTTCGGTGGGCTCTGAGCAATTCCAGCATATCGCCATGCGCGTCCCGCACATGGAACACGACCGGCACGCCAAGCGACCTTGCCAAAAAAAGCTGCCTGAGAAGCACCTCCTTCTGCGTTTCGCGGGGAGAGAAGTCATAGAAATAGTCCAGACCAATCTCACCGATGCCCACAATGCGGGCATGCTCCTGCATGCCGCTTAGCTCCTTGGCGTCTTCCTCCCTCCACGTCACAGCCTCGTGCGGATGAACCCCCACCACGCCATAGACGTGTTCGTGCTTGCGCGTAAGCCCGACAATCTCGCGGCTGGTGGCCAGATCGCTGCCGGCCAGGATGCAGCGCGTGACGTCGTTTTCCGCCATGCGCCGCATCACCTCGGGAAGGTCTTCCAGAAAGCGTTCGTTTTCCAGGTGACAATGCGCATCAAACAAGCTCATCGGATATACGCTCCATCCTCCATGCCGCTTTCCACCGTCACCAGCTTCAGCACATGGTCTTCCTGATCAGACGCGCACAGGATCATCCCCTCGCTGCGGATGCCGCGTAGCTTGGCTGGCTTGAGATTGCTCACCAAAACGACCTGCTTGTCCAGCATCTCCTCAGGCGTATAGAATTTCGCGATCCCACTGACCACCGTGCGCTCCGGCTCCCCTGCCGTCAGGCGGAGGGTGAGCTTGAGCAGCTTATCGCTGCCCTCCACGCGCTCGGCGTTCAAAACGCGCGCCACGCGAAGCTGCACCTTGGCGAAGTCGTCAATAGTCACCACGCCCTCCGCCGCCGCTTCCTTTACGGGCTCGGGCTTCTTTTCAGCCTTCTTTTCCTCCGCCGTGGGCACGATATCGGCAAGCTCCTTCTTGATATCAATGCGCGGGAAAAGCGCCTCGCCCTTGCAAACCCTGCCGCCGGCTGGCAGCAGGCCGAAGGAGGCCGCCTCCCAGGTTGTGAGCTTCTCGTCGTTCAGGCCGATCTGCTCAAAGATGCGTTCGGGGGTGCGCGGCATGGTAGGACGGATGAGCACCGCCACGATGCGGATGCATTCCACAAGCACATACATAACCGTCTTCAGGCGCTCCTTGCCCTCCTCGCTCCTGATGAGCGTCCAGGGCGTGTTGAGGTCGATATAGCGGTTGCAGTCGCCAATGAGCTGCCAGATATCCTGCAGGGCGAGAGAGAATTGCAGCTCGTCCATATGCTTTTGCACCTTAGCGGGCGTTTCGCCAGCCAGCGCGATAAGGGGCCTGTCGGTGTCGTTCCATTCTCCATGCGGCGGCACTACACCGTCAAAATACTTTTCCACCATCGCGACCGTACGGCTGACGAGGTTGCCCAGGTCGTTCGCCAGATCGGCGTTGATGCGGGTCAGAAGCGCCTCATAGCTGAACTGGCCGTCGCTTCCGAAGGGCATCTCCCGCATGAGGAAATAGCGGATAGCGTCGCTTCCATAGCGGTTGCACAGGACGACGGGATCAACCACATTGCCGAGGGACTTGGACATCTTCATACCATCCAGCACCAGCCAGCCGTGGCCGAACACCTGCTTGGGCAGCGGCAGGCCAAGGGCGTGAAGGATAATCGGCCAGATGATGGTGTGAAATCGGATAATCTCCTTACCCACCAGATGGATATTCGCGGGCCAATACTTCTGATACAGACTATCGTCCGCGCTCTCATAGCCCAGCGCCGTAATATAGTTGGTCAGCGCGTCCAGCCAGACATAGACGGTGTGCTTTGGATCGAAATCCACCGGAACACCCCATTTGATGGAGGTGCGGCTGACGCAAAGATCCTGGAGGCCGGGCCGCAGGAAGTTGTTGATCATCTCGTTTTTGCGGCTGGCGGGCTGGATGAAGTCGGGGTGCGTCTCGATGTAGTCAATCAGCCAGTCCTGATACTTGTTGAGGCGGAAGAAATAGGCCTCCTCATTCGTCTTTTCCACGGGACGCCCGCAGTCGGGACAGCAGCCGTCTTTGAGCTGCAGCTCGGTGAAGAAGCTTTCACACGGCGTACAATACCAGCCCTCGTAGCTTCCCTTGTAGATATCGCCCTGGTCGTAGAGCCTGCGGAAGATCTTCTGCACCGCCTTCACATGGCGCTCGTCCGATGTGCGGATGAAGTCGTCGTACTCGATATCCATGAGCTTCCACAGCTCCTTGATGCCCCTGACGATCTCGTCCACGTACGCCTGCGGGGTCACGCCCTTTGCCAACGCCTTGCGCTCGATCTTCTGTCCATGCTCATCCGTACCAGTGAGAAAATAGGTATCATATCCCGTCTGCTTTTTAAAGCGCGCCACGGTATCCGCCGCCACGCTGCAATAGGCATGGCCGATATGCAGATTGTCGCTGGGATAATAGATAGGAGTGGTGATATAAAAGGTCTCCTTGTTCGCCATGGGCCTGTCCCTCCTTGAATCAATAAAAGCCCGTCCCCTGAAAAGGGGCGAGCTTTCCTCGCGGTACCACCCTTGATTTATCGCTTTCGATCCCAATGGATCGCGGGCAGATAACGGTGCCATCCGCTCCGCCCTACCTGTTGCCCCATTCGGACGGAAAGCTCCCGGGCCATGTTCCCGCAGCGCCCCGCTCCACCTTTCACCCAACGGCGGCTCTCTTTGCCGGTTCTCTCAGCGGTACTTTCCCGTTCATTGCCTGTCTTTGCGTTTCGACCTTATTATACCCGTTTTTCCAGGCTTGTCAACGATCAAAAAAGCCTCCCCGCCAGCCATACGCCCGCGAGTGCCCCCAACAGCGAGCAGGGTACCGCGTAGCCCGTTTCCCGCCGGTCAATCGCGCTCATATATACACAGATCGTATAAAATATCGTCTCACTGGATCCCATGACCGTGCAGGCAATCAACCCGACGCGGCTGTCCGCGCCATACTCAGCCATCAGCCGTTCCACCATCGCGAGCGAAGCCGAGCCGCTCATCGGCCTGAGCATCACAAGCGGCGCGACCTCCGCCGGAAGTCCAAGCCAGCATAGCGCTGGCGCGCAAAGGCGGCACAGAGCGTCCATCAATCCGGAGGCCTGCATCATCGTGATCGCGCAAAGCATCGCCGCCAGATTGGGCAGCACGCTGACCGCGACGCGCATCCCCTCCTTCGCGCCGTCTACAAACAGGTCATAGGTGGGCAGTCTCTTCCAGGCAGCGGCGACAAGCAGCGCCAGCATCATGACGGGAATTCCATATTCGTTAATCATGCTTTTCCCCCCATGCGCGGCAGAGTAGCGCGAGCGCAACGCCGACGACGGTCGAAAGGGCCGTACACATCAGGCTTGGGAGAAGGATCGCATTGGGAGCGGCCGAACCGGCCGCCACACGCATCGTCAGCATCGTCGTGGGAAGCAGCTGGATGCTGGTCGCGTTCAGGACGAGCAGCATATACATGTCCTCCCGTACTTTCGGCCTGAGCGCCCGTTCTCGCTCCATCAGGCGCATAGCCTCCATGCCGCTGGGCGTCGCTGCGTTTCCCAGTCCGAACGTGTTCATCGACAGATTCATCGCGATCGTCTCCTGCGTGACGGGGTCTTGAACGGACGGCATAAGCAAACGGAGCAGCGGCCTGATCAGCCGGTTGAGTGCCTTGGGAATATTCGCGGCCTTCATAATCCCAACCATGCCGCAGAAGAACAGATAGCCGGCCCCGAGCCGAACCGTCAGTGAAATGGCGTCGCCCGTTCCCTTCAGGGCTGATGCCAACACACTTTCGGCGTTTCCGGTCAGACAGGCATAGAGAAGTGAAATTCCCATCATGCCTAACCAAATCCATTGAAGCAAGCCTATCCCTCCCACATCAAATAAAGCTTATAGAATACATTTCAAGAGTATTCCGACGACTTCTTTGCTACACTTAATCGTATGTATTATGGCCCAAATAAACGCCACATGGTGCATTGACAGATTATTCATAAGGTTGTATTTTTATGTTATTCATAGGGAGGGACTCTATGAAAATCCTTATCGTTCAAAATATGGAGGGTTACGAATGAAATCGACAGGTGTAGTTCGGAAGCTTGATAATTTGGGACGTATTGTCATCCCGATCGAGCTGCGGAAGACGATGGATATCGCGATTAAAGATACGCTGGAAATCTTTACGGAGGGCGACGAGATTATTTTGAAAAAGTATCAGCCCGGATGTATTTTTTGCAACGATGCCCGCAATGTGACTCTTTTCAAGGGAAAGCTTGTGTGTGCAAAGTGCCTGGCGGAAATGCAGCAGAATCAGAAGTAATTTTTTTTATTTTCCAGTCAAAAAGAAAACCCGCCTGCCCGAGATTGATATGCTCCCTTCTAGGTAGACAAGCGAAATAATAAAAGCTTGCTGCCCAGAAGGGAGCATTCTTTATGGGGAGAAATAAATTTGACAAAGATGTGATTGTATGT
>CAYQCL010000059.1:0-10637 GCA_964416065.1 uncultured Oscillospiraceae bacterium
TTGTTCATATTAGCACACTTTCTTCCCCTCGTCAACACTTTTTTTCGTTTTTTTTGAGATTTTTTTGAAAGACGAACATTTGATTTAAAGGCGATGCTTCTTTTTGAGAAAGCATCGCCTTTATAATCGAACATTCTTCTTTTTAATTCTTAGGATCATCCGGAATAAAAAATGGAATTTATTCCTGCTTATACTTTGCCTCACAATAGAAGCAACGGTACACCCGCTTCTCCCTGTCCGTCAGCAAAAAAATCTGTTCCAGCTCCTGCTCCGTCTGCGTGATGCAGCGCGGGTTTTTGCAGCGCATCACATTGACGACACGCTCCGGCATATCGGGCTTCTTCTTCTCTACCAGCTTCCCGCCGCGGATGATGTTGACGGTGATGCCAGGATCAATATAGCCCAGCAGATCGAGATCAAGCGGAATCTCCTGGTCGATCTTGATGATATCCTTCTTGCCCATATGCTGCGATTTGGCGTTTTTGATGATCGCCACAGAGCAGTCCAGCGCGTCCAGTCCGAGGTAGTGATAAATTTCCATTCCTCCCCCCGCGTGGATATGGTCAATCACATAGCCGTTGAGAATGCTGTCAATGTTCATGCCTCCACCTCCAGAAGCTTCATCAGAAGCGCCTCACGCATAAACTTGCCATACAGTGTCTGACGGAAATAGCAGGCGCGCGGATCGCTGTCCACCGCGCGGCTGATCTCGTTGACGCGCGGCAGGGGATGAAGCACGCACAGGTCCCTGCGGGCAAGCTGCATCTTATCCATATCAAGAATATAGCTGTCCTTCAGACGCACATAGTCCGCCTCATTGAAAAAGCGCTCGCGCTGGACGCGCGTCATATAGAGGATATCCAGCGTCCCGATAACGTCCTCCAGCCGTTCGACCTCCACAAAGGAAACGCCGTTTTTATGCATGCTCTCGCGCACATACTCGGGGACGCGCAGTTCCTTGGGGGAAATCAGCACGAAGCGAATGCTTTTGTAGCGCATCATGGCGTTGATCAGGCTGTGAACCGTGCGGCCGAACTGCAAGTCGCCGCAGCAGCCGATCACCAATTGGTTCAACCTTCCCTTTTCTCGGCGGATGGTGAGCAAATCGGCCAGCGTCTGCGTGGGATGGTTGTGCCCGCCGTCGCCCGCGTTGATGATAGGAACGGGGCTCACCTGTGCGGCGGCGGTCGGCGCACCCTCCCTGGGATGGCGCATCGCGATGATATCAGCGTAGCAGCTGACGGTACGCACCGTATCGGCCACGCTTTCTCCCTTCGCCGCCGACGAGCTGTCCGCCGAGGAGAAGCCCAGGACGTTTCCGCCAAGCTCCATCATCGCCGCTTCAAAGCTCAGGCGGGTGCGGGTGCTCGGCTCGTAAAACAGCGTGGCGAGCCTTTTCCCGCGCATACACTCGGCATACCTCGCGGGATTTTGGATAATATCGTCCGCGCGATCCATCAGCGCGTCCAGTTCCGCCGTGGTCAAATCGCGGATATCCAGCAAATGGCGCGGCATACATCCTCCTCCTTATTTCATCCAGCTTTCGTCCGAAGGGTTATCGCGGAAGCGCAGCAGCCTTTCGACCTGCTCGGGCCTGATGTATCCCGTCTCGGCGGCCGCCCTGACCAGCGCGTCAAAATTGGAGAGGCTCACGTTTTTGACGTTTGCCGCCGCCAGGCGGTCAAATCCCTTTTGCATACCGTAGGTGAAGATGCTCGCGATGCCCAGCACCTCCGCGCCCGCCTCCCGAAGCGCGTCCACGACGTCGATCACGCTGCCGCCCGTGGAAATCAGATCCTCTACCACCACGACCTTCTGTCCCTTTTCCAGCTTACCCTCAATGCGGTTCTGACGGCCGTGATCCTTGCTGCCGCCGCGCACATAGCCCATGGGGAGGCGCATCATATGCGCCACGATGGCCGCGTGCGCGATGCCGGCCGTCGAGGTGCCCATGAGCACCTCGACGGCGGGGTATTCCCGACGAATGGTCTCCATCAGCCCGTTCTCCACCTGATCGCGCACCTCGGGGGCGGTCAGCGTGAGACGGTTGTCGCAGTAGACGGGGCTTTTGATGCCGCTGGCCCAGGTAAAGGGCTCCTCCGGCCTGAGAAAAACGGCGCCGATGGACAAAAGCGCCTTTGCGATGCTGCGTTCCATTTCACATTCCTCCTTGATGTTCACAGGAAAACCAGTCTCCCGCTGGATAGCGGTGGGGCAGACCAGGCTCCATGGTTATGCAAAGTACCGCAGCGCCAGCCCATCCGGGCCGGCGCGTCTGAAAACGCTGCGGCGTAAGGTTTCTGGGACTCTGTCCCAGACCCTGGCAGGGGACTAAGTCCCCTGCACCCATCCTTTGTCGATACCCTGAGGGACTCAGTCCCCTACATCCCGCACTTTAATCGCCCAAAAACTCCCGCACGCACCGGCGGTACGCCGCTACCGGATCGGCCGCCTGCGTGATGGGCCGTCCCACGACGATATAGTCGCTTCCGCCTAGCCGCGCCTTCTCCGGCGTCATCACGCGCGCCTGGTCGTCCGCTGCCGAATCCGCGAAGCGAATCCCGGGCGTCACGGTTTGGAAGGCCGCGCCGCACGTCTTCTTGACCAGCCCCGCCTCAAGCGGGGCGCAAACCACGCCGTCCAGCCCCGCCTCCTTGGCGTTGAGCGCGTACCGCCTGACGGTTTCGGGCATGGAGGCGCTGATGAGCAGCTCCTTTTGCATACGCTCCTCGCTGGTGGAGGTCAGCTGCGTCACCGCCAGCAGCATCGGCCTTGTGCCGTCCGGACGGGTCAGGCCCTCGACGGCCGCCTTCATCATGTCGATGGTGCCGGCGGCGTGCAGGTTGGTCATGTCCACGTCCAATCGGCTCAAGGAGGCCATGGCCTTTTTGACGGTGTTGGGAATGTCATGCAGCTTCAGATCCAGAAAGATTTTGTGTCCGCGTGCCTTGATCTCGCGCACGATTTGGGGGCCTTCGGCGTAAAACAGCTCCATGCCCACCTTCACATAGGGCTTTTCCTCCTCAAACCTGTCCAGAAAGGCGTAAACCGCCTCCGCGCTGGGAAAGTCCAGCGCGATGATCACGTCTCCACGGTTCATTTCCACGCACCTCCGATGATTTCCTCAAGGCTTTGGATGTGACAGCGCTCCATCACATCCGGCAGCTCTTTGATGATATTGGGACACACATAGGGATCCACAAGATTCTGCGCGCCGATCTCCACGGCGGACGCGCCCGCGAGCATCATCTCGATCACGTCCTCGGCGGTGGATACGCCGCCCATGCCGATGATCGGGATGCTGACCGCCCTGGTCACCTGATACACCATGCGCAGCGCCACAGGGAAAATGGCGGGGCCGGAGAAGCCGCCCATCGCATTGGCGATGACCGGCCTGCGCGTTTTCAGATCCACGCGCATGCCCAGCAGAGTATTGATCAGGCTCAGGCCGTCCGCGCCCGCGTCCTCGCACGCCTTCGCGATGGACACGATATCCGTCACGTTGGGAGTCAGCTTGATATAGACCGGCTTTGTCGTCACCCTTTTGACCGCGCGCGTCACCTCGGCCGCGTTTTCCGCGCACACACCGAAGGCCATGCCGCCGCCGTGTACGTTGGGGCAGCTGATGTTGACCTCGATCAGGCCGATCTGCTCCTCAGCGTCGATCCGCCGGCAGCACTCCACATACTCGTCCACCGAAAAACCGCTGATATTGGCGATGACCTTCTTGTGAAAGAACGTCCTGAGCCTGGGCAGCTCATGCGCGATCACATGATCGACACCGGGGTTTTGCAGCCCCACGGCGTTGATCATTCCCGCGGTACACTCCGCGATGCGCGGCGTGGGATTGCCGAAGCGCGGCTCAAGGGTCGTTCCCTTGAAGGAAAAGGTGCCCAGGACGTTGATGTCGTAAAGCGCCTGGAATTCCTCGCCGTAGCCAAACGTCCCGCTGGCGGGGATGATGGGATTGTCCAGCGTCCAGCCCGAAAGCGTGACCTTCGTGTTCACCATACGATCTCCTCCCTCCTCAGCACCGGCCCGTCCTTGCAGATGCGCTTGAAGCCATATTTGGTTTTGCACGAGCAGCCCATGCACACGCCGAAGCCGCAGGCCATGCGCTCCTCAAAGCTGAATTGACCGTGGACGCCGTTTCTTTCGCACTCATCCCAGACCGCCCTGAGCATCGGCTCGGGGCCGCAGGCGTACACATAGTCGTACCGCCCCGCGAGGCCCGTCATCGCGTCTGTCACAAAGCCTTTAACGCCCATCGAGCCGTCCGCGGTTGTCACCGTCACGGGGACATCCAGCTTCTCAAACGCGTCCTTCCAGAACACCTCCTGGGCCCTGTTGAAGCCAAGGATAACCGACGGCTTTTTGCACACGGCCAGCAGCCGCTTGCACAAGCCGTAGAGCGGCGGAACGCCCACGCCGCCGCCCACAAGCAGCGGAAACTGCGCGGCCGTCACCTCGTCCAGCCGGTCGATATCATAGCCGTTGCCAAGGCCGGTGAGCAGATCGAGCGTCGTTCCCGCATGATATCCACTCATGGCCTCGGTTCCGTGACCGACCGCCTTATAGATCATGTCCAGCGTGCCATCCTCGGCCGCGCGCCAGTCGCACACGGAGATCGGGCGGCGGAGATAGAAGCCCGGCAGCGCGATCTGCACAAACTGCCCAGGCCGCGTAATGGCGCGCGTATCGCCCAAAAGGTGCATATGATAGACGTTTTCGGTGAGTCTTGTCTGGGATTGGATGGTGAAGATCATCCGGATCGTCCTTTCGTCTTACGAGTCGATCGTAGAGATGCAAAGTGTCATTTCCTCAAGTACCTCCAAAAGCACCCGCACCGTATCCAGCGCGGTGAACATCGTCACGTTGTTTTCCACGGCGCAGCGGCGGATCTGCGCGCCGTCGCTGTCGCGGCCCAAAGAGGCCGGATCGCGCGTGTTGATGACGTAATTGACATGCCCCTGCCGGAGCGAATCCAGGATTTCCTCGCTGCCCTCGCTCAATTTTTTGCGCACGCGGGTGCGGATGCCGTTGGCCTTGAGGAACTCGGCGGTGCCGCGCGTCGCCTCGATGTTGAAGCCCATTTCGTAGAAGCGGCGGATGAGCGGCAGCGCCTCGTCCTTATCGCCGTCCGCAATGGTGACGAAGATGGTGCCGTAGTTGGCGACATTGGTGCCCGCGGACTGCATGGCCTTGTACAGCGCGCGGGTGAGGCGCTTGTCATAGCCGATGGCCTCGCCGGTGGATTTCATCTCGGGGCTCAGGTAGGCGTCCATGCCGCGCAGCTTGGAAAAGCTGAACGCCGGCGCCTTGACATACCATTTGGCCTTCTGCGGCGCGATCACATCCACGATGCCCTGCTCGCGCAGGCTTTGGCCCAGCATCACGCGGGTGGCGATGTCGGCCAGCGGGACGCCGGTGGCCTTGCTTAAGAAGGGCACGGTGCGGGAGGAGCGGGGATTGACCTCAATCACATAGACGTTGTCCTGCTTATCGACGATGAACTGGATGTTGTAAAGCCCCATGATGCCGATGCCCAGGCCCAGACGTACGGTGTAGTCGATGATCGTCTGCCTTGCCTTTTCGCTGACCGAGAAGGTCGGGTAAACGCTGATGGAGTCGCCGCTGTGGACGCCGGTGCGCTCCACATGCTCCATGATGCCCGGAATGTAGACGTTCTCGCCGTCGCACACGGCATCGGTTTCCAGCTCCTTGCCGGTGATGTAGTGATCGACCAGCACCGGCTGATCCTCGCTGACCAGCACGGCGGTCCGCAGGTAATGCCTGAGCGCCTCCTCGTTGGGCACGATCTGCATCGCGCGCCCGCCCAGCACGTAGCTGGGCCTGACCAGCACGGGATAGCCGATGCGCTCGGCCACGCGCACGCCCGCCTCGATGTCGGTCACGGCCTCGCCGTTGGGTTGCGGGATGCCGAGGCGCTCCATCACCTTTTCAAAGGCGTCGCGGTTTTCGGCGCGGCGGATGGCCTCCACGTCGGTTCCGATGATCCTGACGCCCATGTCGTGCAGGTGCTCGGCCAAGTTGATGGCCGTCTGGCCGCCGAGGCTGACGACCACGCCCTCCGGCTTCTCCATGGCAACGATGTTCATCACGTCCTCCACGGTCAGCGGCTCGAAATAGAGCTTGTCCGAGGTGGTGTAGTCGGTGGAGACAGTTTCGGGGTTGTTATTGATGATGATGGCCTCATAGCCCGCGCGGCGGATCGTCCAGATGGCGTGTACCGTCGAATAGTCAAACTCGACGCCCTGGCCGATGCGGATGGGGCCGGAGCCCAGCACGATGATCTTTTTGCGCTCGGAGACGACAGACTCGTTCTCCTGCTCGTAGGTGGAGTAGAAATAGGGCACGTAGCTTTCAAACTCGCTGGCACAGGTGTCGATCATCTTGTAGACGGGCATGACGCCGTTCTTTTGACGGAGCAGGAAGGTCTCCTTCTCGCTCAGTCCCCAGACCTGCCCGATATACTTATCGCTCAGGCCCAGGCGCTTAGCGCGGCGCAGCACGCCCGCGTCCATGGGATGCGCCTTCAAAATCGGCTCGAAGTCCACGATGTTTTTGATTTTTTCCAAAAAGAGCATGTCGATCTTGGTTCGGTCATAGATCAGGCCCAGATCGACGCCGTCTCGGATGAGCTGAGCGATGGCGAAGAGCCGGTCGTCCGTGCCCTCGTGGATGTAGTCCAACAGCTCGTCCACGGGCTTATCGTCAAAGCGCGGCATGTGGATATGGCACACGCCGATTTCCAGTGAGCGCACCGCCTTGAGCAGGCTTTCCTCGATCGTGCGGCCCACGCTCATGACCTCGCCCGTGGCCTTCATCTGGGTGCTTAAGCGGTTGCTGGCGCCCTCCAGCTTGTCAAACGGGAAGCGCGCCATCTTGCTGACCACATAGTCCAGCGCCGGCTCAAAGCAGGCGGGTGTGTTGGCCAGCGCGATTTCCTCCAGATGCATGCCCACGGCCACCTTGGCCGAGACGCGAGCGATGGGATAGCCGCTGGCCTTGGAAGCGAGCGCCGAGGAGCGGGACACGCGGGGATTAACCTCGATCAGATAATACTGGAAGCTGTAAGGATCCAGCGCGAACTGCACGTTGCAGCCGCCCTCGATTTTCAGCGCGCGGATGATCTTAAGCGCGCTGTCGCGCAGCATGTGATATTCCTTGTTGGTCAGCGTCTGGCTGGGGCAGAGCACGATGGAATCGCCGGTATGGACGCCGACGGGGTCGATGTTTTCCATGTTGCAGATCGCGATGGCGGTGTCGTTGGCGTCGCGCATCACCTCGTACTCGATCTCCTTGTAGCCCTTGATGCTCTTCTCCACCAGCACCTGATGCACGGGTGAGAGCTTAAGGGCGTTTTTCAGCTTCTCCTCCATCTCCCTCGCGTTGTCGGCAAAGCCGCCGCCCGTACCGCCCAGCGTGAACGCGGGTCGCAGAACCACGGGATAGCCGATCTCCTCCGCCGCGCGGAAGCCCTCCTCCATGCTGGTCGCGATGATGGAGGGAAGCACCGGCTCGCCGAGCCGCTCGCACAGCTCCTTGAATTTTTCACGATCCTCTGCCATGTCGATAGAGTCAAAGCTCGTGCCCAGAATTTCCACCTGGCACTCGTCCAGCACGCCCTTGCGCTTTAACTGCATCGCAAGGTTGAGGCCCGTCTGGCCGCCTAGCCCGGGCAAAATCGCGTCAGGGCGCTCGTAGCGCAGGATCTTGGCGACATATTCCAGCGTCAGGGGCTCCATGTATACCTTATCGGCGATATCCACGTCCGTCATGATGGTGGCGGGGTTGGAGTTGACCAGAATGACCTCGTAGCCCTCCTCGCGAAGCGCGAGACACGCCTGCGTGCCTGCGTAGTCGAATTCCGCCGCCTGGCCGATCACGATGGGGCCGGAGCCAATCACCAGAATCCGATGAATATCCGTACGCTTAGGCATGACGCTTCTCTCCTTCCATCAGATCAATAAACCGCCCGAACAGATAGGCGCTGTCCTGCGGCCCGGGCGCGCTCTCGGGATGGTACTGGACGCTGAAGAGCTTATCCCGCATGCAGCTCACGCCCTCCGGCGTGCCGTCCAGCAAATTCTGGTGGGTCATCACAAGGCCCGTGCCCTCAAGCGAGGCCGCGTCCACCGCGAAGGAGTGGTTCTGGCTGGTGATTTCAATCTTGCCCGTCTCAAGCTCGCGCACGGGGTGGTTGCCGCCGCGATGACCGAACTTCATTTTGAAGGTTTTTGCCCCGCAGGCCAGAGAGATCATCTGGTGACCGAGGCAGATGCCGAAAATCGGCAGCCTTCCCCGAAGCGCCTTGACGACGTTGATGACCGGCGTCACATCCTGAGGATCCCCGGGGCCGTTGGAGAGAAACAGCCCGTCCGGCTTAAAGCTCAGGATGGTTTCGGCGGGCGTGTCGTAGGGAACCACGGTCACGTTGCAGCCCATCTGGTTGAGCTTGCGGATGATGTTGAGCTTGATGCCGCAGTCCACAGCCACAACGCTGAAGCGCGGGTTGGGCGTGCGCGCGTACCATTTCTTCTTGCAGCTGACGCGGCTGACTGAGTCGGTAGGCAGCTTGTACGCGCGGACGCGCTCCAGAGCCTCCTCCACGGGGGTGTCCGCGTCGCAGATCAGTGCGCGCTGGCTGCCCTCGTTGCGGATCATCCGCCCGATTTTGCGCGTATCCACGCCTTCAAGACCTGGAATTCCATTTTCCTCCAGAATTTCGCCCAGCGTTTTGGTGTAGCGGAAGTTGCTGGGCATATCGCAGTATTCGCGCACGACCAGCCCGCCCATCGTGGGTACGCGGGTTTCGTTGTCCTCGTCGGTGATGCCGTAGTTGCCGATCAGCGGATAGGTCATGACCACGGTCTGCGCGGTATAGCTGGGATCGGTCACGATCTCCTGATAGCCGACCATGGAGGTGTTGAAGACCAACTCGCACACCGCGTCGTTCATCGAGCCGAAGCCCATCCCCTGATGCACGCTGCCGTTTTCCATTGCCAGCATGCGCGGCTTTTTTACCGTTGCCATAGCGTGTTTCCTCCTGCGCAAGTCAAGATGCATCGTCCCTGTACCTTCCAGCCCGCGAACGGCGTCGCGCGCCCCATAGACGCGAAGGCTTCGGGATCAATCGAATAGGTTTCATCCAGATCAAAGACGGCAAAATCCTCCGCGCCCGTCTCGATCGACGCGGGCGCCAGCCCGAAGCGCCTTCGGGGATTGTCTGTCATGGCGGCGAGGAGGGTCTCAAGCGGAACCCTGCCCGTTTTGACCAGCCCCGTATAGAGGACGGGGAAGGCGCATTCCAGACCCACCACGCCCATCAGGCTCCCCTCGAGCCCGCGCGACTTTTCCTCGGCGCTGTGGGGAGCGTGGTCCGTGGCGATCATGTCGATCGTGCCGTCCAGAAGGCCCTCGATCAGCGCGTCGCGATCCTCCCTCGAGCGAAGCGGCGGATTCATCTTGAAGCGGCCGTCCTCCGCGATATCCTCGTCGCATAAAAGCAGGTAGTGCGGGCCGGTCTCGCAGCTCACGTCCACGCCCTCGGCCTTGGCCCTGCGAATCAGCGCGACGCTTTCCTTCGTGGAAACATGGCAGACGTGGTAGCGGCAGCCGGTTTCCTTCGCCAGCCGCAGATCGCGTTCGATCTGCCGCCATTCGCTCTCGCTGGAAATGCCGCGATGGCCGTGGCTCCTGGCGTAGACTCCGTCATGGATATAACCGCCGTGAAGCAAAGTTTCATCCTCGCAATGCGCCGCGATCATGCCGTCTATCGCCCTGACGCGGCGCATGGCCTCCCGCATCGTTTCCTCGTCCTGCACGCCACGGCCGTCGTCCGAGAAGGCGATTACATAGGGCCTGAGCGCCTCATAGTCGCACAGCCCGCCGCGCCCCCTCTGTCCCATGGTGATGCAGCCGTAGGGATAAACGCGCACCCGCGCGTCCCGACGGATGATGTCAAGCTGCTCCCTGACATGCTCCGCCGTATCCGGCGGGGGATTCACATTGGGCATCGCGCACACCGCCGTGTAGCCGCCGCGCGCCGCCGCCTCGGTTCCCGTCGCAACGGTTTCCTTATAAAAAAAGCCCGGCTCTCGAAGATGCACATGAACATCAACAAGACCCGGTATCAACAGCTTACCCCCAAACGGAAATGCCGCCGTCTTGGGGAAGGAAGAAATATCAACAACGCGGCCATGCTGAAGAACCGCATCCCGCCTGGAGAGCTTGCCTCTCTGATACACCGTCGCACCGTTCAACGCAAACCGCAAGCATAGCGCTCCTTTCCGCGACATAAGGCGCGTATATTCAATCAAATATAATAAAGCCGACCCGTCCGGTTGTCAATATGTCGCGTGAATTTTCTTTGCATTTAGAAAATTTCAAATTTCATAAAACAGCGTTCAAAAAATAATAACCCTGACATGCAAATTGAACCGCTCCCCGTCAAGTAAACAATTGAAAAAATAAAGTTTTTCTGCCATCAGATTTTGGTCTGGTGGCAGTTTTATGCTGCTTCCAGATAATGGTTGTGTTTTTTCATCGGTGTCAGAATACCTAAGTTTCGCTGTAACCGTTTGTTATTGTAGTATTCGATGTAATCCTCAATC
>CAYQCL010000060.1:0-10249 GCA_964416065.1 uncultured Oscillospiraceae bacterium
GCACGACCACCAGCGTGATCGGCACGCTCAGTGTCAGCATGAAAATCAGCGTTCCCAAAATAGTCATTACGCCGGTGAAAAGCTGCGTGAAGCCCATGAGCAGGCCGTCGGCAAACGTGTCCACGTCCGAGATCATGCGGCTTACGGTATCTCCGGAGGGATGCGCGTCGAGGTAGCGCAGCGGAAGCCGCTGGATGTGCGCGAAGGCGTCGCGCCGGATATCGCGCACGGTGTCATAGGTGATGCGGTTGTTGAGCGCATTCATGACCCACTGGGCCGCCGCCGTAAGCGCCACGCAGACGCCGATGGTGATCAGGATGGGATACAGCGCCCCAAAGTCCACCTGACCTGCACCCACGATGCAGTCAACCGCGCGGCCCACGAGAATGGGGACATAGAGCGTGAGCGCGACGGTGACGAGCGAGAGCAGCAAAGAAAAGAGGAGCAGAGGCATATGGGGGCGGAGATAGCGCATCACGCGGCGCAGCACCGTGCCTTGAGCGGTGCGGCTCTTTTGATCAGCCATGGTTTTTCGCCTCCTCCGCTTTGAATTGGGAATGATAGATCTCCTGATAGACCGGACAGGCGGCGAGCAGCTCCTCGTGCGTGCCCATGCCGGCGACATGGCCGTCCTCGAGCACGATGATCAGATCCGCGAAGCGAATCGAGGCGGCACGCTGGGAGACGATGAACGTCGTGGGAGGATTGTCCATCTGCCGGATGGCGCGGCGCAGGCTGGCGTCCGTGGCATAATCGAGCGCGGAGGCGCTGTCGTCGAGGATGAGGATTTCCGGCCGGCGTACGAGCGCGCGCGCGATGGTGAGGCGCTGGCGCTGGCCGCCGGAAAAATTCCTTCCGCCCTGTTCGACGGGCTCGTCAAGCCCCATGGGCTTGGAGGCAACCACGTCAAGCGCCTGCGCGGTTGCGAGCGCGGCGCGCATATCCGCCTCGGTGGCGTTTTCGTTGCCCCAGAGCAGATTGCTACGGATGGTGCCCTTGAAGAGCATGGCCTTTTGCGGCACGACGGCGATGCGCTTTCGCAGCTCGCTTCTGCGCATGTCGGCGACGTTCATGCCGTCCACCAGCACACGGCCGGCGCTGACATCATAAAAGCGGGGAATGAGATTGACCAGCGTGGTCTTGCCGCAGCCGGTGCCGCCGATGATGCCGATCGTCTGCCCCGGCATGGCGGTGAAGGTCACGCCGGTCAGGGAATCCGCGCCGGCATCCTTGTAGGACATGCTCACATGATCAAACTCCACACGGCCGCGCGGCGCATCCTCGCCGGGAACGAGCGTGCCATCCTGTTGGGTGGAGCGCACGTCCAGCACCTTGGAAATGCGCCCTGCGCAGGCCGCCGCCTTGGTAAGCTGGATAATGAGGTTGGCCATCTTGACCAGCTCCACGAGAATCTGACTCATGTAATTGTACAGCGCGACGACCTGGCCCTGCGAAAGCGCGCCGATCTGCACCTGGAGTGCGCCCGAGTGGATGAGCAGAATCACGGCGGCATTGATGACCACATAGGTGACGGGATTCATGGCGGCGGAAATACGCCCCACGGCGAGCTGCATGCGTGTGAGGATCTGATTCTTGCGATTGAACTTTTCAGTTTCCGCGTCCTCCTTGCAGAACGCGCGCACCACGCGCACGCCGGTGAGATTTTCGCGGGTCGTGGCGGTGACGCTGTCGAGCTGGCCCTGTACGCGGCGATACATCGGGATCGTGGCCAGCATGATCGAAAAGACGATCACGCAGAGCACGAGGATCACCCCGACGAAGATCAGCGCGCACGTAAAGTCGATGGTGAAGGCCATCACCATCGCGCCGAAGACGACAAACGGGGAGCGCAGCAGCAGGCGCAGCGTCAGGTTGACGCCGGTTTGCACCTGATTGATGTCGCTGGTGATGCGGGTGATGAGCGTGGAGGTACCGAGTGTGTCGATTTCGGTGTAGCTGAGCGTCTGAATGTGTGCCATGAGCGCGTGACGCAGCTTCGCGGAGAAGCCGATCGCCGCCTTGGCCGCAAAATACTGCGCCGTGACAGAGCTGAGCAGGCCTACGCCGCCAAGCGCGGCCATGAGCAGACACATGCGCACAATATAGGACGTGTCGCCCGCAAGGATGCCGCCGTCGATGATGGCGGCCACGATCAGCGGGACAATCAGCTCGAAGGAGGCCTCCAGCAGCTTGAAAAGCGGGCCGAGCACGCACTCCCTGCGATAGTCTCTGATGTATACGAGCAGCTTCTTCAAAACAATTCACCTGCTTTACGGGTAATGGACAGAAGGATCTGCCAAAAACGATTTCATTATAAGCGATCCTGCCATAATTTGCAACGGAGAATAAAGGATTTCATCTCATGATTGACGAATTACTTTAGCACTGTAAAGCTGCGGCCTGTATGCCGGGCCGGTTAAACATGGGAGGAATGAGGAAATGGCGTATACATATGACATACCCTTTCAGGTGGATTTGAGCGGGCGTGTGGCGCTGGTCACGGGCGGAAACGGCGGTATCGGCGGCATGTTTTGCCGGGCGCTTGCTGCATGCGGCGCAAAGGTGATCGTGCTGGGGCGCAATATGGAGCGCTGCCAGAGCGTGGCCCATGAGATCACGGCAGGCGGAGGAGAGGCGGACGCGATTGCCGCGGATGTCACCGACGAGGCGGCGATGCTCCGCGTCAGGGAGGAGATCGAGCGTCGCTACGGCAGGCTGAACATCCTGATCAACGCGGCGGGCGGCGCGGTGAAATCGGCGATGGTGCCGCAGGATCAGCTCGCCGACGAGGCGGAGAAGGCATATTTTGATATCCCGGCCGACGATCTGCAAAAGGAATACGACCTCAACATGCGCGGCACATGGCTGCCCAGCAAGGTGCTCACGCCGCTGCTGGTGGGGCAGGAGGGCGCGTGCGTGATCAATATCTCTTCGATGAGCGCGTTCCATGCGCTCACGCGCATTCCCGGTTACTCCGGGGCGAAGGCGGGCGTCTCCAATTATACGCAGTGGCTGGCGACATACCTGGCGCGCTCGGGCGTGCGCGTCAACGCGATTGCACCGGGCTTTTTCGCCACGGAGCAGAACCGCGCCCTGCAGGTCGGCCCGGACGGAAAGCCGACCCCGCGCGTGGCGAAGATCATGGCCGGCACGCCGATGGGCCGTTACGGTGAGCTGAAGGAGCTCATCGGCGCGATGCTCTTCTTGGCGAGCGAGAAGGCCTCCGGCTTTGTGACCGGCATTGTGCTGCCGGTGGACGGCGGTTTCAACGCGTATTCCGGCGTGTAAAATCAGAAGGACTCAGGAACCGGCATAAAGCCGGTCAGCCTGCGTCCTTTTTATTTTTTGGGGAAAACGGGAAGGCTTGAAACCGGGGCATGGGAAAATATTTTGAGAAGTTTTTCTTTTATTATATTGATTTATAACATATAAAATTGATAAATCAATGAAAAAGAGCTTTCAAAATGAAAATGGGTTTGCTATAATGGCCGTATTCCGGCTTTAGGACGTGACGGACGAAACGCACAGTTAAGGAGGAAAGGCATGGAAAAGAGAGTGGACAGCGGCGTGCTGATTCCGTTCCCGCAGGAGCGAAAGGCAGAGGTGGATATGCTCCTTGCGAGAGCCGTGGAGGAAAGCAAGTGCAAGATTATCGTGCTGGATGACGATCCGACGGGCGTGCAGACGGTGCATGATGTGTCCGTATACACGGATTGGTCGGTGGAGAGCATGAAGGCAGGCATGGAGGAGAAGGAAAAGCTCTTTTTTGTGCTGACAAACTCGCGTGGATTTACCGAGGAGCAGACGGCGAGGGTGCATCGCGAGATTATCGATCATGCGATCGAGGCATCCAAGGCCACGGGCAGGCCGTTTCTCATCGTCAGCCGGGGAGATTCGACGCTGCGCGGGCATTATCCGCTGGAAACGCAGGTGTTGGCGGAAGGGATGCGCAGGGGAATGGGCGTACAGATGGATGGGGAGATCCTGTGTCCGTATTTTCGAGAGGGCGGGCGCTTTACGCTGAACGACATACACTACGTCCGCTATGGAGAGGAATTGGTGCCGGCGGCGCAGACGGAATTCGCAAAGGACAAGACCTTCGGCTATGCGCACTCCAACCTCCGGGAATATATCGAGGAAAAGACGGACGGCAGATACAAGGCGGCGGACGTTGTATCCATATCGCTGCAGGAGCTGCGCGCGCTGGATATTGACGGCATTGCGGAGCGGCTGACGCGGGTGCATGACTTTGGCAAGGTCATCGTCAACGCGACGGATGACTATGACGTGAAGGTATTGTGTGTCGCCCTGTACAGGGCGCTTGCGCAGGGCAGGCATTTTTGCTACCGAACAGCGGCAGCGTTTGTAAAGGCGCTGGGAAACATCGGTGACAGACCTTTGCTGAGCCAAAGAGAGATGATCGGGGAGAGCGTGGACGTCGGAGGCATGATCGTTGTGGGCTCCCACACGCGGAAGACGACGGAGCAGCTGGAGGAGCTTAAAACGCTCGACGGCATTGTGCCGATCGAGCTGGACAGCGACCTGGTGCTGCGGGAGGGAGCGCTTGAGGAAGAGGCGGCTCGCATTACCCGGCAGTGCGAACGGCTGATCGCCGAGGGAAAAACGCCCGCGGTTTACACCAGGCGCACGCTTTTGACCGTGGAGCATGACACGCCGGAGGCCGCGCTGCTGCGCAGCGTTCGCATTTCCGACGCGGTGCAGTCGCTGGTTGGAAGGCTGAACGTGGCGCCGGCCTTTATCATCGCCAAGGGAGGGATTACGTCAAGCGACGTGGGGACAAAGGCGCTTCGCGTCAGGCGAGCGCGGGTGCTTGGGCAGATCCGCCCGGGAATCCCCGTGTGGCAGACCGGAGGGGAGAGCCGTTTTCCCGGACGCGCATATGTGATCTTCCCGGGAAATGTGGGTGACGCGCCGACACTTCGGGAGGCGGCGGCCATCCTGATGGGAAAAGCATAAATGAGAAAACGCGCTGTCTTTTCGCGCGGGCTGTCTGAAAGAAGCGGCCAGCGAGCGGAAAGACGGCGCGTTGATTTGGATGCCTGAGTGAATTTGGAGGATTGGGGCGATTTTCGAAAAAAGAGCGGATGCCTTGCTCACGCGTTGCGCTCTTTCTCGGTATAAGACAGGGTTTCGGAGAGCTGACGGGCATATTGGAGGATGACAGGCCGTATGCCCTCAAGCCGCTCCCATGTCATTCTGGAAACGGGGCCGGAAACGCTGATGCATGCGACAACCTGCTTGGTATAGTCGAATATCGGGGCGGCGATACAGCGGGCGCCGATTTCGCACTCCTCATCGTCAAGGGCAAAACCCTGCGAGCGGATGCGGTTCAGCTCCTCAAGAAGCTCGCCTTTGTCCTTGATGGTGTGCTCGGTATACTGACGCAGGCCTCTTATTTCGATATAGCGGTCGATTTCGGAATCGGAATAATTGGTCATCAGCAGCTTGCCGACGCCGGTGCAGTGCATGGGGGCGGTTTTTCCGATATACTGCGTGGTTTTCAGCAGATTATCCGGGCCGTGAATGACATCGGCATAGAGCACCCTCATGTCCTGCTCGATTGCCATGCAGGCGGATTCCTGGCAGGTCTGTTCCAGTTCGATCAGATGAGGGTGAATTATGCCGTGCAGATCGGTTTGCGCGCTGACGAGGCGACCGATCAGCGAGAACTTCAGGGAGAGCGAATAGCGGGCGTCTTTATTTTGATTGACATAGCCCATCGACATCAGAGAGGAGAGCAGGCGCAGCACGGAGCTGGAGGGCGCATTGACCATGCGCGCGATATCCTGAAGGCGCATGGGGCCGGGCTGATAGGCCATGACTTCGATGAGATTGAATGCTTTGATTACAGAGAGGTTGACGCTTGTCGCTTTTTTTTGAGACTGCACAAAGGAAACCTCACTTTCACTCATACGTATACTTGCTTACAAACATCCTTATATGATAGATCCTGACAAGAGAAATTCTATCATTTTCGTGTGCGCTTGTCAAGACATGGTGATATTTTATTTCATATATTGAAATTAGATAACATTATTCAAAATTAAATTCTGATTTCTATTGACACTGACAAAAATGTGTGATATGCTGGCAATGTAATTGAAATACAATTTCAATAAATGAAATTAATGGCATTCGAGGAAGATTTTGTCAAAAGGACGGGAGAGCGAGGCAGAAGGCGGCGCCAAGAGAACACGAGCAAAGGAGATTGAATAGCGATGAATCAAAAGCGCATCAAACGAAGGAATCTGTTTCCATATGCGATCATTTTGCCAACGGTCATTTTGCTGGTTGTATTTTCTTTCTATCCCATGCTTTCGAGCGTGGAGCTCTCCTTTACGGACTATTCACGATCCAAGGTGACCGGTTACGGCAATGTGGGGCTGAGCAACTATGTGAAGATTCTCACCGGGGACACGGTTTTCAGAAAATCGCTGATAACCTCGGTCAAATGGGTTATATCCGAGGTGGTGCTCCAGCTTGTGCTGGGCATGATCTTCGCGCTCCTGCTGAACCAGAATTTCCGCGGGCGCGGGCTGCTGCGCACGATCAGCTTTGCGCCCTGGGCGGTTTCCGGCGTCCTGACGACGATGCTCTGGGTGCTGATCTACAACGAGCACATCGGCCTGCTGAACAACGTGCTCAAAATCATGAATCTGGGGCATCTGACCCGCGCATGGGCGCAAAATGTGGGGAGCGCCTTTGGCAGTGTTGTGGTGGCCGAGCTGTGGCGAGGGCTTCCGTTCTTCACGATCACGCTTCTGGGCGGCCTTCAGGGAATCCCGCTGGATCTGTATGAGGCCGCCAAGGTGGATGGGAGCAATGCCTGGAACAGCTTCTGGAAGATCACGATGCCATATATGAAGGAATCCATCGTCTTTGCCACGCTGATGCGCGGAATATGGGAGTTTAAATCCGTCGACCTGATCATGACGATGACGGACGGAGGCCCGGTCAGAAAGACGCTGACCCTGCCGATCTACATGTACAAGCAGTCGATCACGTCGGGGAAATACGGCTACGGCGCTGCGCTGACCGTTATCCTGTTCCTCTTGATGAGCGTCTTTGTGTATATTTACCTGAGGGCCAACCAATTCGGTAAAGGGGTGAACGACTGATGAAGGCACGCACAAAGAGGAAGATTTTCCGGTTTTTCATCGTTGCGCTTCCGCTGGCCGTTTTCATTGCGTTCATTTCACTTCCGCTGCTGTGGACAATTTCCCTCTCCTTCCGTCCGGAAAGCACGATAATCAGCGGGCAGTTCTCAATCCTGCCCAATCCGGTGACGCTTGAGAATTATCGGTATGTCTGGGGGACGATTCAACTGTCCAAATACTTCAAGAACAGCCTGATCACATCCCTGGGCGCGGTGTTTTTTGTCGGCGTGTTTTCCCTGTTCAACGGTTACGCGCTGAGCCGGTATGATTTCCGGTTTAAGCAGGCGTTTATGATCATGCTTCTGATGACGCAGATGATCCCGATTGTGTTCAATATGACGTCGATTTTCAAGCTGATTGTCAGCCTGCGCCTGGCGGATACGCTCATGGGCATCATCCTGCTGCACATCGCCTCCGCGCTCCCGTACAACAGCCTGATGATGAAGAGCTTTATCGGCACGATTCCAAAGTCTGTGGATGAGGCGGCGGCGATCGATGGCTGCAACCGGATGCAGGTGCTTACAAAGGTGATTCTGCCTTCCGTGTTTCCGGGGTTTATCACGGTTATCGCCTATGCCTTTGTCACATGCTGGAACGAATACCTGCTTTCTTATACGCTTTTGACCAGCTCAAGCAAGTTCCCGCTGTCCGTGGGCCTCAAGTACATGATCGGAGAATACAGCACGAATTACGCCGGCCTGGCCGCCGGATGTGTCATCGCGCTGATTCCGCCCATCGTCGTCTTTGGATATGTGCAGAAGCATCTGGTATCCGGGATGAGCGCCGGCGCGGTAAAGGGATGACCGTTTGCGAAACTTTCATTCGAAAAGAATGAAAAATAGAAAGGAGACCTTGATATGTCAATGAAGAAGCTGATGTCCCTGATCCTCATGGCCTGCCTGCTTTGCGGCGTGTGTGCAGCGGCCGATGAGAGCGACGAGCCGATCACCCTGACGATGTGGTTTACATCGTCAACGGTCGAGCGCGAGGAGTTTGTGAACGAGGCCGTCGCTGAGTTTGAAGCGATGTATCCCAACGTTCACGTGGAGACGACGTTCCTGACGGACAGCGGTGAATCCAAGGCGCTTACGGCGTATGCCGCGGGCACCGGCCCCGATGTGTTCCGCGCAAACATCACGACGGAGTATGTGAGCGCCGGCTACATCATTCCCATCGACCAGTATCTGGAGACATGGGAGGAGCGTTCCGTGCTCAACGCAAACGCGCTCGAGTCCGTGCGAAGCTGGGATATCACCGGCAACCATGAGACGTACCTTCTGCCCACCGGTACGACGCCCACCGTGCTTTGGATTCGCAGCGACTGGGTGAAGGAGGTCGGCGGAAGCGTCGATTCGTGGGAGAACCTGTTTGACACGATCGAGAAGATGACGGATAAGGACGCGGGACGCTATGGTCTGGCGATCCGCGGCGGAAGCGGCGGCGCGCAGTTCCTTGAGAGAATGATGTATTCGTACTCCGGGCTTGCCAGCCTGTTTGACGAGAACGGCGTGTGCACGATTAACGATCCCAAGAATGTCGAGTTTGTTGAGCGCTATCTGGGCATGTACAACAAATGCACGGCAGAGGGCGACATCAGCTATGGATGGACGGAGCTGTCCTTCGCCTTTGACTCCGGCGCGGCCGGCGTGATCATCCACAACCTGGGCTCCGCGATGAACCATGTGGAGGCCTTCGAGGGAGATCTGAGCAAATTTGAGGCGATCACCATGCCGATGAACGATCAGGGAACCCATGTCAACATGATCAAGCAGGACGCGGGCTTCATGATCTCCAAGACGTGCAAGAATCCGGAATGGGCGTTCAAGCTGGCGGCGTTCTTCTCCACGGGCGAGAAGGTCAGCACGCTGTGCAATATGTACGGCTGGATTCCGTTTGACAAAAACGTTCTCGAGACGGCGGACTGGCTGCATGAGTATCCGTGGTATGATTCCGTGATCGAGATGCTGACGGATGAAGAAGGCATTTTCTACGACACGTATTCCTACCTGCCGGGGCTCAAGGGCGTTCAGTCTGAGATCGACACCCTTCAGCAGTACGTGATGGCGGGCGAAATGTCCGCGCAGGAGTTCTGCGACACATGGGCGGAGCTGATGCAGGCCGAGTATGATTCCTTTTACAACTGACGGCTAAAGACGGTCATGCGCCGAACGTTACCCCGCGGTATGCGGGGTAACGTCCTTGTAAAAAAACGGGAGGCGGGAATATGTCTTTGAGAAAACCCAATGGACTGCTCTTTTATGTTTCTGGCGAGGGCTTTGACGCGCAGCACGCCGAAGGGCGGAAGGAGCCGACCTTTTGCTCGGGCGTGGAAATAAAGGACGACGCGGAGCTGGGAAAATACATTCTGTGTGAAAACAACCAGGCGTTGGCATGGAAAGCGCCGGGCAACATTTACGCTTCCCGGGGGACGCTGTCCTTTTTCTGGCGATCCCGCTATCCGGTAGGGCCTACGGAGTTTCCGATTTTTCGCGTCGGCTATGCGGATCATTCGAGCTGGGACGCGTGCTGGCTGAGAATCGACTATTCCGGCGACGGATTTGACGCGATGATTACGGATATCAATCTGTCCCGCGCCCGGGTGCGCGTGCCGATGAAGCCCTTCCCTTCGCCTGAAACATGGATTCATCTGACGCTCGCCTGGGATGAGTGCGTGGGAATCCGGTTTTATGTGAACGGAAGGCTTGAAGCGCAGGAATACAGGCCGGGGGTGTATACCGCCGGACTGGATCAGTTCGGCCCGCATTCGAGAATTATCGCCAACTGGCATGTGATCAGCGACTACAATTTTATTCGCGGCGGCGATATCGCGCGCCTGGCGATTTATGACCGCATGCTGAATGACGAAGAAATTTCGCGACTGGCCGCAGGGGAGCTGCCGGACGCGGAAACCGGCGGGCTGACAATGGATGAGCACGCGAAGGCGATGTGGCGGCTGCGAATCGGGGCGGACGTGAGGCCGCCCAAGCTCGGCGGGGATATCTCCGTGCGCAAGGTGGAAATCCATGACGCGTACGACCTGAAGCGCTGGTGGTGGAAGGCCTGCGACGGCA
>CAYQCL010000061.1:0-10164 GCA_964416065.1 uncultured Oscillospiraceae bacterium
TCCAGACCGACGGGATAGCCGTCGATGAAGACGAACTTGGTGTCGGGATACTCGGTAGCGGCCTTGGTCAGCGCGCCTTCCTGCAGGAAGCCGGCGCAGACAACGACCTTCGCGCCGCCCTCAACCGCGGCCTTCATGGCGTCGTAGCGGTCGTCGTCGGTGGCCTGGTCGCCGTTGGCGGGCTGATAATACTTGTAGCTCAGGCCATGCTCATAGGCATAGAGCTTCACACCGTTCCAGGTGCCCTGGTTAAAGGACTTGTCCTTCAGCTGGCCGACATCGGTTACGAACGCGAGCTCATAAACGCCGTCCTCAGCGGTCATGGTATCCTCGATGCTGTCGGGATCGACCGCCTCAGCGGAAGCGCTGACGGCGAACAGGCCAAAAGCCATGGTCAGAGCCAGAAGTACAGAGAGAAACTTCTTCACTTGATTCTTCCTCCTTCATGATTGTAGGTACGGTTCATTGACGAACCAGAAGTGCAAAGCAAGTATAGCATAAATCACAGGCGGATTCAAGCAATAGCGCACGAAACGGAAAAATTTTCACGCCTGTCGCCGCGCGCCCGGGATGTCAGGCCAGGTAGGAAAGCAGCAGTGCCCTGGCGGCCTCGACGTCGCGCAGGTCGATCACCTCGCACGCGCTGTGGACATAGCGGCAGGGAATGCTTACCGTGCATACGCGCACGCCGCCGCGCGAAAGCTGGATGGCGCTCGCGTCCGTGCCGCCAAAGGGCAGCACCTCACGCTGGGTCTTGACCCCCGCGCGCTCGCCCGCCGACAGCAGCTCGCCGACCAGGTCGGGATTGGAAATGCTGCCGCGATCCATGATCTTGACGGCCGCGCCCTCGCCCAGCTTGATGGCGGGGAGCTTGGTTTCGGGGGTATCGCCGTTGGCGGTCACGTCCAGCGCGATGCCCACGTCCGGCTCGACGGAGAACGCGGCGGTCTTCGCGCCCCGACAGCCGACCTCCTCCTGGGTGGAGAAAACCGCGATGACGGTGTTCTTCGTCTCGGGGAGCGACTGCATCACGCTGACCAGCAGCGCGCAGGCGACGCGGTCATCCATGGCCGGCGCGGCCACGCGGTGCTCGCCCAGGCGGAAGCAGTCGTTGGCATAGACCGCGACATCGCCCAGCTTCACCATGGAAAGGGCCTCGTTTTCATCCCGCGCACCGATGTCGATGAACATGTGCTTCATCGCGGGAGTCTCGCCCTCCCTGACCGGCTCCTGCACGATCACGCCCTGAACGCCGTTTTCAAAGCTCACATGGCGGGTACGGCTGACGGCCAGGCTGATCCCCCCGACCGGCATCACGCGCAGGAAGCCCTCCTTTTCCGCCGCCACGACGATAAAGCCGATATGATCCATATGCGCGCTGAGCATCACGCGCTTGCCATCGGGGTCGGTTCCGCGCTTTTCGCAGATGAGGTTGCCCATCGCGTCGCGGGTTATCGTATCCACGCTGTCCTTCAAAAGCGCCTCGATCGCGTCGGCGACGCCGCGCTCCCGGCCGCTCGCGCCATAGAGGTTCACCATCTGCCGGATGAGTTCAAACATGGGAAAACACCTCGTTTCTTATTTCTCCAAAAAGGCCCTTGCCAGCCGGTACTGCGCCTCCACGTCCCCAAGGGAGCAGACGGTGGACGGGCTGTGAATATAGCGGCAGGGCACGCTCAGGACGCAGGTTCTCGCGCCCGACGCCGCGCGCTGCATCGCGCCGCTCTCGTTGCCGCCGGATACGCTCATCTTCACCTGATGCTTCACGCCCGCCTCCTCCGCGACCGAAAGCATCGTCTGAAACAGCTCCGGATTGGCGATGGAGGCGTTGTCCATAAAGCTGATGGCGACGCCCTCGCCCACGCGGCAGACCCGCTGCGTTTGGGGCATGTCGCCCGCGTCGTTGGCGGTGGTGCCCTCCAGTGCGAGCGCCACGTCGGGGCGCAGGCGGAAGGCCGCGCCCGTCGCGCCGCGACATCCAACCTCCTCCTGGCAGGTGAACACGAAATCGGTCTCGCCCCGCGCGTCGCAGTCCAGCAGACGCAGCAGGTTATAGCAGCCCACACGGTCGTCCAGCGCCTTGGCGAGCGCCTTGTCCTCGCCAAAGAGGGCAAATTCCGTGGCGAAGGAAATCGGCGTGCCGGCAGGGGCCTTCGCAAGTGCCTCGTCCTTGTCCTTCGCGCCGATGTCCACGTACAGCTGGTCGATGGGCAGCACGTTCTTTCGATCCTCGGCGGTCTGCTGATGAATGGCCATCGCGCCGATCACGCCGTTGAGCGGCTCCTCGTCCCCGCCCGGATAGCCCACCTTTACGCGCTTGGAAACCAGCACGCGCGGGTCAATGCCGCCGATAGCGCGCACGCGGAGCAGCCCGTCGTCCGTGGCGGAGATCACCATCAGGCCCACCTCGTCCATATGGGCCGAGAGCATCACGCGCGGCGCGGAGGCGTCCCGCCCCGCCTTATGGGCGATGACGTTGCCCATGCGGTCAATCGTGACGTTTTCCTCGCCGAGCCTTTCCACGCACTCGGCATAGACCGCCTTTCTCACCAGCTCCTCGCGGCCGCTGATGCCCGGCAGCTCACAAAGCGTTTTCAGCTCCATAGCTCTTTGTCCCACCCTTCGTCAAGGTCGCTCAGGAAATGCGCGAGCAGACGCCCGCACTCGCGGATGACCTTCGTATCCAGAAGCTCCACCGTCGTGTGCATGTATTTCAGCGGCAGGTCGATCAGCACGGTCGGCACGCCGCAGCGCGCGATCTGGATGTCGTCCGCGTCGGTATAGGTGGCGCGCTCGGCCAGCTCGGTGTTGAGCTTGATGCCATGGGCCTTCGCGGTCTCCTCCAGCCGCTTTTCCAGCTTATACTGGATGAAGGGGCCGAAGGTGGCGGCGGGCGCGTCCAGCGGGACGGTGGTGTCGGTGCGGCTGGCGGGAATCGTGGCGTGGGTCACGTCCAGCGCCACGGCCAGATCGGGATCGACCGTATACGCCGCCGTCGCCGCGCCCTTGGAGCCGACCTCCTCCTGCGAGGTCGCCACGAAATAGATGTCGCAGATGTGGCCGAGCCTTTGAAGCCTCTCAGCCGCCTCCAAAAGGCACGCCACGCACGCGCGGTCGTCCATAGTCTTGGAGGCGCAGCGGTCGTTGAGCAGCCTGGTCGCGGGGCCGTTGAGCGTAATGAGGTCTCCGACATGCACCAGCTCCCTGACGCGCTCGGTCGGCAGGCCGAGATCAACGAAGAGCTCCTCGCGCTTGTAGTTATGCTTTCTGTCGGCGGCGCTTAGAAGATGCGGCGGGGTCGCGCCCACCACGCCCATGAGCTTTTGGTAGCCGCCCCGCGCGCCGCGCGCGTGAACCGTCACGGTGGAGGCGGGCAGGATACGCGGGTCCACGCCACCGACCTGCCCCATGCGCAGGGTGCCGTCGGGCAGGATGTCCGAAACCATCAGGGCGATCTCGTCCTGATGCGCCGCCAGCATTACACGGGGCGCGGGCGAGCCGTCCCTGGTGGGAGCGGTTGCCTTTTTCAGGGCGATCACGTTATAGAGTGGGTCGATCGTAACCGAGTCACACAGCGGCTCAAACTGCGCCTTGAGCCACCGGCTGACCTCGTCCTCGTGCCCGCTGGGGCCGTGCCGGACGGCCATGCCTTCCAGATACGAAAAGATATCCATTTCTCTCTGCCTTTCCTCGTTTCTTGTTTGGGCAAGGGTATTATACTGTATCTGGGGGAGAATTGCAAAAATAATTCTGCCGGACTAAACCTTTTTTGCGCTTTTTCGTCTTATGGACGAAGGCCCTTGCGAGGGAGTCAAAGCGACTACGGAAGGAGAGATCGTGTGGATGCCGTAACATTTCAGACGGAGGCCATGCGGCTGGAAAGGCTGATGTATCACGTGAGCTACTCCATGCTTCGCAACGACGCGGACTGCGCCGACGCGGTGCAGGAGGCGCTGACGCGCGCGTGGCAGAAAAGGGAGACGCTTCGCAGCATGGACAGGTTCAGGCCGTGGATCATGAGAATCCTCACCAACACCTGCACCGACATGCTCCGCAAGCAGCAAAAGCAGCGTTTCGTTCCGCTCGAGGAAGAAACCGTGGCCCAGGAGCCGCCCCAGCCCCCAATCGCCCTCAGGGAAGCCATCGACCGGCTCCGGCCCGAGCAGCGGGCGACCGTCGCGCTTCATTATCTGGACAGCTATTCCATCGCGGATACCGCGGACATGCTCGGCATTCCCACCGGCACGGCGAAATCGCGTCTGAAAAGCGCGCGGGAGAGCCTGAGCCGTATGCTCCATGAGGAATGGAAGGAGGAAGAGGAATGAACGATCAAACGTTTCGCTCGCTGCTTGAGCGGGAGACGCCCGAGGTTCCCGAGACGTTCCATCTCGCGATGACTACCACGCTGGGCTCGATCGTGGCCCAGGAGCTGAACGGACGCTCCGATACGCCCAAACGCTCTTTTCTGCGCGGGGCACGGCGCACGCTGGTCATCGCTTTGATGATCGTCATGCTGCTCGCGGCCGCGGCCGTCGCGGCATACCACTGGCAAATCTTCGACAACGTATGGTTCTTTAAAGCGCCCGCTCAAAACGCGGACGAGGTCATGCAGACCGTGCTCCATCAGGAGACGGCCAACGGCGTGGACATCACCATCAACGAGGCCGGCTACGACGGTCGCACACTCTATCTCATGTACACCTACCGCATGCCCGACGTGGACACGCCGCTTGGGATGTACCGCGACGGTCAGACCGGCGCGGGTGTGAGCGAGGAAGACACGCAGCTGCTGAGCGATCACGGCGTGGGCTGGTGGACGGACACCCTGTGGATCAACGGCGAGCCGATGGACATGGCGGTCAACTCCGGCTCGGAGATGAGCGGAAGCCCCACCCCCGGCGAGCTGATCGAGTACGAGTACTGGCGGCTGGACAACCTCGGCGTGACGCTTTCGGGCGAGGTCGAGATCTCCCTGCCCATCGGCAAGCGGCCCGAGGAGCGCCCGACGATGCTGACCAACCCCGAGCTGTTCAACGAAAACGGCGACCGGCTCCTGCCTGACGAGGGCGTCGTGACCTTCACGCTGGACGCAAGCGATATGCTCAGCCGCGTCGTGACCACGCATCCCAACCTGGAAACCGTTACGCCCGAGGTGACCCTGAAGGTCAGCGAGGCCGCGTTTACCCCGCTGATGACCTACATCACCCTTTCCATGGAGCCCGATCCCGACGTGCTGGCCGCCTTCATCGAAGAAAACGGCGAGGGCTGGTACGACGGCGACGGCAACCTGCTCTTCCCCTACAGCGGCATGGATATCTACGGCGGCTGGGTCAGCTCCCTGCGCCTGGTGGATGAAAACGGCGTCGATCTCTTCCCCGACGAATACGGCAACAACGGCTTTGGCGAAACGTGGGCGGAATTCCTCTGGCCCTATCAGGAGGATCTGCCCGAAACGCTGTGGCTCGCGCCGGTGGAGGGCGGGCAGGCCGATTGGTCGCGGGCGGTCAGGGTAAGGTAAGGCGGGTTTCCCGTTTATGCGGCCCGTCCCGTCGTTCGTGCGCAGGCCGCGCAAGGCGTTCTTTCCCCTGGGTCAGCGACAAAGGCGGGGTGCAGGGGACTCAGTCCCGCAACCTCAATCGTCGTGTAGGGCACTGGCCGGTGGAGGTCGTGCACTCCAAATCTTTGATTTGGAATGCACGATTTTCGCCTCTGGCGAAAACAGGCTATCCGTGCTCGCACGGATAGCCTGCCCCGCTCCACTCGTTCGCACCCTCGGTTTGATCGGCGCGCAAGGTGCTGCCGCGCCATGTGCTTGTCAAGCCTCACGCCTGCGGGTTGTTTTGGGCTTCGCCCAAGGCCCCGCTAGGCAGAGGGTCGTGCGTCCCAAATTTTCAATTTGGGCCGTGCGGTTCCGGCCTTTGGCCGGAACAACGTGACCGCGTTTCGCGGTCGCGCTGCCCTTGCACTTCCCTCCGTCAAACCCTTACGCCGCAGCGTTTTCAAGTGAGAGACGCGTCGGCCCATCTGGGTCGGCATTACGGTTCTTCGCATATCTATGGGGTTCGTCGACAGTCTGAGGGCCGAAGCCTTACGTGCGCTGCGGCCCTCATTTTTTATTCTTCCTTCAAAACCACATTATCCGCGCCGTATTCATCGGTCAGCCGCTCGAGCAGCGCGACGTCCGCGCCACACCAGCGTTCACGACCCAGCAGCAGGACGATGCCCTCGTCCCTGAGCTTCACATAGACCGGCACATCGCCGGGCTGCGCCTCGCAAAGCGCCTTGATCTTCGTCATCTCCGCGCGGGTGGGGACGAGCAGGTACAGCTTCTTCGCGGCCCGCTTGGCAAGCTGCGCATCGGTCAGGGGCGGCGTCCGAGACGCGGGCTTCGCGGCCTGTCCGCCAGACGAATTTACGCCGGACGCGCCCTTCCCCCGCGCGACGCGCATGTTCTCGGCAGCCTGATTGGACGCGGCAGCCCCCGCCTCGCCGGCGGCGGGCCTCCGTCCCCACGCGCTCCCGTCGGACGCGCCGGATGAACCCGCCCTCTGTGCGGCACTCAGCCCCTCGGCAGTCCCGTTGACCGCGCCACCCGTCCCCGATTGCCGGAGCTTTTTCATGCGCGTCGCCACGTTCTGCTCGGTGAGCGGTCGCACCGCGTCCACCAGGAGCTTGGGCTCCTCTTCCTCGCGAAAGCTGATCTTTCCGTCCAGAATCACCATGGCATCCGGCTGGAGCTGGGCCACGCAGCGCTCATATACCCTTGGGAATACCAGCCCCTCGATCTGGCCGGTCAGATCTTCCAGCGTGAGGATGCCCATCATCGCGCCCTTTTTGGTGATCTTGCCCTTGCACATCGTGAGAATGCCCGCCATGCTGACCTGCCGCCCGTCATGCTCCGCGCCGCCGGTCTCGCTCTCGGCCAGCTCCATGACGTCAAAGACGGTGGTGAAGCCCGCGTGCAGAAGGCCCTTGACCTCGTCCAACGGATGGCCGGAGATGTAAATGCCGGTCATCTCCCGCTCCATGGCCAGCAGCATCCTGTGCGGGTACTCGTCGATGTTGGGCACGATTGCCTCGGACGAGCCCTGGGAGGAAAGCCCCATGTCGAACAGGGACATCTGGCCCGCGATGTTGGAGCGGCGCTTGAGCGCGCTGTCGTCCATCAGCTGTTCATATACGCTGAGAAGCTGCGCGCGGTTGTGCCCGAGGCCGTCGAACGCACCCGCCCTGATGAGGCATTCCACGGCGCGCTTGTTAAGCGCCTCGCCGCTCACGCGCCGTGTGAAGTCGAAGATGCTGAGATACGGCCCATGGGCGCGTTCCCGGACGATCAGCTCAACGGCCGCCTGCCCAACATTCTTCACGCCGCCCAGGCCGAAGCGGATGGCACGCCCATCTTCGTCGACACTGAACCGCCATACGCTTTTGTTGATGTCCGGCGGAAGCACGTCTATGCCGGCCTGGCGGCAGTACTGCACATAGCCCGCGACCTTGGCGGTGGCGTCCATCATGGAATTGATGGTGGCGGCCATGAACGGGACGGGATGATGCAGCTTGAGCCAGGCCGTCTGAACGGCGACCAGCGCGTAGGCGGCGGCGTGGCTCTTGTTGAAGGCGTAGCTGGCGAAGGCGCTCATCTCGTCGAAGATGTGCTCGGCGGTCTCGCGGGGCACGCCCCTGCGCACACACCCGTCGATCACGACGTTTCCGTTTTCGTCCGTCATGCCGTTGACGAAATACTCGCGCTCCTTGTCCATGACGTCATGCTTTTTCTTGGCCATGGCGCGCCGCATCAGGTCGCTGCGGCCCAGGCTGTAGCCCGCCAGATCGCGCACGATCTGCATCACCTGCTCCTGGTAGACCATGCAGCCGTAGGTCACGTCCAGGATTGGCTTGAGCAGCGGCGTTTCGTAATGCACCGTTTCGGGATCGTTCTTGCCCGCGATATAGCGGGGGATGGAATCCATCGGGCCCGGACGGTAGAGCGAGATCGCGGCGATGATATCCTCAAAGCAGGCGGGCTTCATGTTCTGCAAAAACAGCCGCATGCCTCCGGATTCGAGCTGAAACACGCCGTCGGTGTCGCCGGAGGAAATCATGCGGTAGACCGCCTCGTCATCCAGCGGGATGTCCTCGGGCCTGAGGTCGATCCCTTGCTCCTTGAGCACATCCAGCGTATTGCGGATGACCGTCAGCGTCCGAAGACCCAAAAAGTCCATCTTCAGAAGGCCCAGCCGCTCCAGCGTGCCCATGGGGTATTGGGTCGTCACGACGTCGTCGTTGAGCTGAAGGGGGACGTATTCCGTCACCGGCCTGGCCGTGATGAGCACGCCGGCGGCGTGGGTGCTCGCGTGGCGCGGCATCCCCTCCAGCGTCAGGCTCATCTCATAGAGCCTGCGCACCTGCGGGTCGCTCTCCACCAGGGAGCGCAGCTGAGGGCTTACCTCCATCGCCTTTTTGAGCGTCATGTCCAAGGAAAAGGGGATGGCCTTGGCGACCTGATCTACCGCCGCGTAGCTCATGCCCATAACGCGTCCCACGTCGCGGATGACCGCCTTGGCCTTCATCGTCCCGAACGTGATGATCTGCGAGACATGATCCGCGCCGTATTTGCGCGCCACATAATCGATGACCTCCTGGCGGCGCTCATAGCAGAAGTCGATGTCCAGATCGGGCATGGACATGCGCTCGGGGTTGAGAAAGCGCTCGAAAAGGAGGTTGTATTTGAGCGGATCCAGCATTGTGATGTGCAGCGTGTAGGCCACGATGCTGCCCGCGCCGCTGCCGCGCCCCGGCCCGACCATGATGCCGTTTTTCTTGGCGTAACTGATGAAATCCCACACGATCAGGAAATAATCCACATAGCCCATGCGGGCGATCATGTCCAGCTCATAGGTAAGCCGCTTGCGGGGCTCGCTTTCGGGGTCGCCGCACTCGCTTGGATAGAGCTGTTCAAGCCCCTCGCGGCACAGGCGCGTGAGCATCTCAAGCGCTGTCTCTCCCGTTTCGATCGGATAACGCGGCAGGTGCAGGTGGCCGAAATCAAAGGTCACGTTGCAGCGCGCCGCGATCTCCCCCGCGCGCGCGACCGCGTCGGGACAGTCGGAAAAGAGCGAGAGCATCTCCTCCTCACTCTTGACATAAAGCTCCTCGGTCTCCATGCGCATGCGCGTCTCGTCCTGGAGGGTCTTGCCCGTCTGGATGCACATGAGCACCTCCTGCGTGGGCGCGTCCTCGCGGTAGAGATAGTGGCAGTCGTTGGTCGCGACCAGGGGGATGCCCGTCTCCCGCGAGATGCGCTTCAGACGCGGGAGAACCGTCTTTTCGTCCGGCAGGCCGTGATTCATCACCTCGATGAAGAAATGATCCTCGCCAAACAGCTCCCGCATGGAAAGCGCGTATTTCCTCGCGTCCTCCATGCGCCCCTCGAGGCAGAGCTTGGGCAGGTCGCCGCTTAAGCACGCGGACAGGCAGATGAGTCCCTCGGTATGCTCCCTCAGCAGATTATAGTCGATGCGCGGCCGGTAGTAGAAGCCCTCGGTAAAGCCCGCGCTGACGAGCTTGATGAGGTTCTGGTAGCCGGTGTTGTTTTCGCACAGAAGGATCATATGGCTATATTCGCGGGCCGTACCGCGCTTTTCAAAGCGATCGGGGCAGATATAGACCTCGCAGCCGATGACGGGGGTCAGGCCCTCGGCCTTCAGGGCGTTGTAAAACTCAATCGCGCCGTACATCACGCCATGGTCGGTGATGGCCGCGTGGGTATAGCCCATCTCCTTCAGGCGGCGTGCGAGGGGCCCGATGCGGTTCGCACCGTCCAAAAGGCTATACTCCGTGTGCAGGTGCAGGTGGGCAAAGGGCATGGCTGGGCCTCCTTTGACGCAGAATGTTCGATACTCTTAGTATACCACAAAGCGCGGGCTCATGAAACCTGTCCCGGCGCGCGAGGTTTTCAAGCCGTTTTGAATACATGGTTTTAGCGCAACGGCGACAAAAAATCCGCTTTCAAGCAACGCTTGAGAGCGGATTCGGAGCCAAAGGATGGGGTGCAGGGGACTAAGACCGCAACCTCAATCGTCGTTGAGGGCACTGGCCGGTGGAGGTCGGGCGCGTTGCAAAATACGATAGAAAAAAAGATGAAAAAACAACGAGGGAAAGGAG
>CAYQCL010000062.1:0-10128 GCA_964416065.1 uncultured Oscillospiraceae bacterium
TCGAACTCCGGACACCTTGATTAAAAGTCAAGTGCTCTGCCAACTGAGCTAATGGGTCACACCCGGGGTGTACCGCATATATCGGTTACCAGACCCCTTGACACGGCCGAGGTTGTTCAAACCACGAATGGTATGTTATCACAGTTAGGGGGGTGGTGTCAAGCCCTTTTTATAAATTTCCGTCAGCCCTTGACCGTTCAGCCCATGCCCCTGCGCCGCACTTCAAAACGCGTCCAACGCCCCAATGGTACAACAGACCTGCCGCGATGCTCGCAAGGCTCCACCATGCCCATTTTAGCGGAGAGTCCGCCAATCCAAATTGCTTGCCAAGCACCTCGATCCATACGTCAAAGAGAAAAATCTCAAAGGAAGCGCGCCCAAGCGCGCGCAGAGGAGCAAAGAAACGTCCCTCGCCCCCGAGCTTGCGCAGGCACCATCCCGTGCCGGCGCACAGCGGCGGAACAATCAATACAAACGGATGCCAGTACATGCCATAGGTATTGAGCGTCTCCGGCATCCGGTCAAAGCAGAAAAACAGTAAAACGAGGCCGACGGCAAAGGACACCGCTCCCGCAAGACGCCTCGCGGCGGCGGACATTCCACCCCTCACGGGCCTTGCGACAAGCATGCCCAGAAGAAAGATCGGAAGCCGTGAAACGGCCATATACATATCCGTTCCAATGAAGCTCAGACCCAGCCCAAAGGCGGCGGCAAGCAGCGCAAGGGCGTTTCGCAGGGCATGCTGTTCTTCTTTCAGAACGGAATAGAAAAAAGGCGCGAGCAGAACCGACATTGCCAGCGCGCTCACATACCAACTGATCATCGGCACAGAGGCAAAATAGCCGAGCATCAAAAGGTTCCCCATTGCCATGCGGACGCTCTGCACCGTCCCCATGGCGTAAAGCGGGATCATCACACATAGCCAGAGTGCGCAAAACGGAAGATAGGCCGGAAGCAGACGGCCTGCCCGTCTCTTCAGATACGCCTTTAATCCGTCCTCTCTTTCCAGGGAATGAAACAAGCCAAATCCCGACAAAAAGAAGAAGATATCCACGCCGCCATAGCCGATTTTTTGAATGTCATACACAAATCCGGTTAAACCAAGCTGAGCATGGAAAAAAACCACCCACAGAATCGCGAGGCCCTTCATCTCGTCGCGATAGGCGCGCAGATCGGCTTGCATGGCTCTCTCCTCCTTTGCTTCTTCATTAAAGCATATGTATGTACATAAATCAAGTCCACGTTTGATTGCCAAGCGGACGTTCGGGCGTTATAATACCTCTATCAACTGTTTTGGGGGTTTATCATGTTCATCGCCGACCTTCATATTCATTCAAAGTATTCCCGCGCCACGAGTCGGGACTGCGACCTGGCGCATCTTGATCTATGGGCACGCCGCAAGGGCATCACACTCATTGGCACAGGTGATTTTACCCATTCCGCATGGCGCGATGAGCTCAAGGAGTCGCTCATACCGGCGGAGAACGGCTTCTTTCGCCTTCGCGACGACCTATCTCTGCCCTGCGAGGTTTCAGGCGACGCCACGCGGTTTGTTCTGTCCGGCGAGATCAGCACCATCTATAAGCAGGATGGGAAAACGCGCAAGGTGCATCATGTGATTCTTCTGCCCAGCCTTGAAGCCGCCGAAAATCTGTCCCATCGTCTGGAGGCGATCGGCAACCTGCACAGCGACGGCCGCCCCATCCTCGGGCTGAGCAGCCGCGATCTTCTGGACATCACCCTTACCGCCTGTCCCGAGGCCATATTTATCCCCGCGCATATTTGGACACCGCACTTTTCCGTCTTCGGGGCCTTTTCCGATTTCAGTTCACCGGAGGAATGCTACGGCGAGCTCACGCCTTATATTCACGCGATGGAGACGGGGCTTTCCTCCGACCCTCCGATGAACCGGCGCGTGTCGATGTTGGATCGTTATACGCTCGTTTCCAATTCAGACGCGCATTCCCCCTCAAAGCTTGGGCGAGAGGCGAATCTCCTGACCTGCGGCCTTTCCTATTCCGCTATCAAGCACGCGATCGAGACAGGAGAGGGCTTTGAGGGCACCATCGAATTTTTTCCCGAGGAGGGAAAGTATCATCTGGATGGACACCGCGGCTGTCAATGCCGCCTTGAGCCCTCCGAAACCGCCGCATTGGGCGGCCGCTGCCCCGTTTGTGGGCGAAAGCTGACCGTCGGCGTGCTCAGCCGTGTGGAGGCGCTGGCGGATCGTTCTGAATCCATTCCTCTTCCAAAGCCCTATGAAAGCTTAATGCCGCTCAACGAGCTTCTCAAGGACTGCACCGGCGCCTCCCCTGCCTCTAAGCGAGGACAGGAGGCATATTTTTCACTTCTTTCCCGCTTCGGCAGTGAATTCCATATTTTGCGTGAGCTTTCCCTATCCGATGCCGAAGCGGGCGCGGGTTTTGCCGTTGCAGAAGCCCTGCGCCGTCTACGCGAGGGAAGGGTTCTGCGCGAAGCGGGTTACGATGGCGAATATGGCGTCATCTCCCTCTTTGAACCAGGAGAGCTGGAAATGCTCTCCGGCCAAACCTCGCTGATCGGTCTTGCCGGGTTAGCGGCGCCCAAGCGCAAATCTATCGTCAAAAAGGCGCCTGTTCTAAAGACCGAATCCACGGTGACGCCCGCATCGGAGCGGCTCAATACAAAACAGGAGGAGGCCGTTCACAGCCGTGCCGCATGCACCGCCGTCATTGCCGGCCCGGGGACAGGCAAAACCAAAACACTCGTTGCTCGCATAGCGTCGCTGGTGGAGGATGATGGCGTTTCTCCTTCGGAGATTACCGCCGTTACTTTCACCCGTCAGGCAGCCGAGGAAATGCTTGAGCGTCTCACGGACAGGCTGGGCAGGAGAGCCGCGCGTTCTCTCACCGTCGGAACCTTTCATTCCATCTGTTTGAACCTGATCGAACCAAAGCCTGTGGTCGGTCGTGGACAATCGCTTGAAATCCTTTCCGCGCTTCTGGAGGAGCATGAGGAAAGGCGCTCGCCAACCGAATGCCGCCGTCTGCTGTCTCTGTACAAAAACGCGCTTTGCAAGCGCACATCCTCCACCGCCGAGCTGCCCGCATGGCTCCCTTCCGCCTATGAGCAGCGACTGGAAATGCTGGGGCTTCGCGACCTTGATGACCTGCTACTCGACGCCCTGGAGGTGGATACGCGCGGAAAGCGGATGTTTACGCACCTGCTGGTGGATGAATATCAGGATATCAACGCGGCACAGCGCGCGCTGGTTCTGCATTGGAGTGAGCATGCCAGGAGCCTGTTTGTGATCGGCGACCCTGATCAGGCAATTTACGGCTTTCGTGGGGCAAACGCCGCATGCTTTTCTCTCCTTCAGCAGAGCCGACCGGAAACGACCGTCATTACGCTGGAAGAGAACTATCGTTCCACACCGCAGGTGGTGGACTGCGCGCTTTCCGTTATTCGCCACAATCCGGGCCCCGAACGGCTTCTGAAGCCTCATCGACCGGACGGCCCTGCCGTTCGCGTGATGAGCGCGCCGGACAGCTTTTCCGAGGCCGTATGGATCGCCAAAGAGATCGTGCGCATGACCGGCGGCGTGGATATGCTGGACGCACAAGCGGCGGGCTGGGATCGCCCCGTGACACGGTCATTCTCGGAAATCGCCGTGCTATGTCGCACGCGCAAGCAACTTGAGCAGATCGAAAGCTGTCTCTCGCATGACAGCATTCCCTGCATCATCTCAGGACGGGACGAGTTTCTTGAGGCAAAGGGCGTACAGGGGCTTCTTGGATTCTTTGCCTCGTTGATTGATCCCCGTGACAGCACCTCGCTCCACACGTCTCTGAGCGCCCTTTGGCGCGTCCCTGACGCGCTGTGCCAGCGCGCGTCTGTTGTCCTCGCGGATGTCGGCCCCGTGATCGAAAGGATTGAAGAGGAGCTTACCTCTTTTGAGCTTCTCACCCCATGGATTCGCGCAGTGGAATCATTCTTGCCCCGCATTTCCAGGGAAAAGCCCCGCAAACTGCTTGAGGAACTGGCAGAGCTTGTTCATCTTGAGGGACGGCCCGTACGGCAGCTTCTCAACACCGCCGTGTTCGACCAAAAAATGGCGCATTTTCTAGATACGCTTCGTTCGGGCGAGGACAGCGATATCCGTCGCGCGTCCGATGTGGGCTATGCCTCCGGCGCGGTGCGCCTGATGACCCTGCACGCAGCCAAAGGGCTGGAATTTCCCGTTGTGTTTCTCGCGGGAGCTTCTGCGGGCTCCCTCCCACTGGAACGTGCTCAGTCGCCATGCGACCCCGAAGAGGAGCGACGCCTGTTCTTTGTGGGAATCACACGCGCAAGGGAAGAACTGGTGCTCTCCTATGGCGGCGCTCCATCCTCATTCCTCAGCGATCTGCCCTCCGACATGGAGCGGCACGACATACGCGCTCGAAATCACCCGCCCAAAATGGAGCAGCTTCGCCTCTTTTAGACTATCTTCTCGCCACCTCCAACGGAATTCGCGGCGCGATACGGCGCAGTCCTTCATCTGAAAGGGCTCTCTCCAGCGACGCAAGACCGGAAACATCGCCAATCGTACGAAGCATCGGGCCATCCGCCTCCTCGGCGATCTCCATCAGCGCCATGCCTCGCAGCCATGCCAGCATCGACGGCTCGATCCAATACAAAAAGGTTGTGTTGGGCGAAAGGCACTCCAGCCGCTTCATTTTCAGATACATTTCCACGCCGTCCAGCACATCATGCCAGATGTCCACATAGGCAAAGTCAAACGCCTCCCTCGCCATGCGCGCCGCGTAGTCAAAGGCGTCCGCCTTGATCAGGCGGAGCTTTCGCCCATTCGGAAACTGGGGCAGGATGTGCTTCTCAAATAGCGCGATTCCATTCGCGTCTCTCTCGATCACCGTCACCTCTCGCACCTCCGGCTTTTCGCATGCCATGAACGCATAGTACCCCAAGCCAAGTCCAAATACCGCCACCTTCCCCGAGACCGCTCGGATATGCGCGGTCATGGTATTGATTTCACTCGGGGTAACGGTCATCCACTCCCGCTCGTTCTCATATATGACAGGCGCGGAAAACGTCTCCGCAAAATAGCCGATTTGAGGGATTTCACGTCCGTCCCTCAAAAGGAGAAGATCGTCCGAAGTGAACGCCTCAAACGCGGCAAGTGTCTTATATCCCATGCGCCAGCCTCCAAGCATGTGCTGCGGCATACGAATCGCGCGATAATAGGGATCCCTGCGGCATTCATCCGCGTCCAGCCGATGAATGGCGTGCCGGAAATAGCGCTCTTCCATTCTTCGAGCCTGTTCGTCTGTTTCGGTATCCAGCCCGCATGCCGCACAGACAAGCAGGCGATACGCCGTCTCCTCCGAGACGCCGCATTCCTCCACAAGCGCGCGGATATCCTCCGCCGTCACAAAGCGAGGGCAGAAGTTGAGATAGCCGCTGAAATATTCCAGCGCGCGCAGGTTCTCTTCCGCGGTTTGGAGCCATTCCTTCAGCCTTGGCCGCTCATCCGGTGAAACACGGGAAATTATCAATTGTATCGCCCCTTTTCCTTAGCCGCATTCATTATAGCGCCGTTTTTTTCGGCTCGCAAGCACACCCGAAATCGCTATGCCAGAAACGAGCGGCACAGGCCGATAAATTCTCTTGCTGAATTTGTCAGGAATTTCTGCTTGTGCCAGATCATTTGGTTTTCCCTGACAAACGCTTCATCCTTTACCGGACGGGACACAACTGTCCCTGACGCCACATCATTCACAACGAGCATCTCCGGCAATATGGATATTCCCAAGCCGGCCGACACGGCTCGGATCAGGGCTTGCGTGCTCGAGCTCTCCCACATCGGCTCCATATCGGCGCCATGAACAGCAAAGACATGGTTTAAAAAGGCGCGCACCGCACTCCCTTCCTCCCTGAGCAGGAGCGGATACTCCGTCAAATCCCTTAAATAAATCTCCTCTGCCCGAAGAAGCGGATGATCGGGCCGAAGAATCAGGCACAGACGGCTTTGGGAGAGCGTTTCACAGACAATCTGTCCTTCGACGGCAGCGCCCCCTCCCTCGATCAGCGCGAGGTCGATCCTGTTTTCCAAAATGTCCTGCTGGATACTCTCAGCGTTAGAAATCTTCACCTTGACGCGCAGATTGGGATGCAGCGTCTGGAATTGGGACACCACATCCGGCAGAACAAAATTTCCAATCGTGACGCTTCCTCCGACGCGCAGAACGCCAAGCTCGTCCCAATTTTTGATTTCCTTTTCCAGATCGTCGAACGTCTCCACAATATGCAGCGCTCTGGCATATAGCTCATCCCCGCCCTTTGTGCGAAACAGTCGGTGATTGATGCGCTCAAACAGCCGAATGCCATAATAGTTTTCCAGTTCCTGAACGGCGCGCGTGACGGCAGGCTGCGTCATATGCAGCCTATCGGCGGCTTTTGTGATGCTCATTTCCTGATAAACGGCGGTAAAAATCCGCATATGCCTGATCGTCATTCGTTTCATCCCCGTTTATATCAAAAATGATATGTCTTCTATGAAATAATAGCATTTTACGTATAAGGTTTCAAGCGATATGATTTAAGAGAATCAAAGGGGGGCGATGCCATTGGAAGCAAAGGGACATACCCTATTCAAGCTGTTTTTTAGCACGCTGTATATCAGCGCCTTTACCTTTGGCGGCGGATTCGTCATCATCACGTTCATGAAGAGAAAGTTTGTGGATGAACTGCATTGGATCGATGAAAGCGAGATGCTGGACATGACCGCGCTGGCGCAGTCGTCCCCCGGCGCAATCGCCGTAAACGCAGCTATTTTGGTAGGCTGGCGTGTAGCGGGGTTTGGGGGAATGATCATAGCGGTGCTGGGAACCATCCTCCCGCCCATGCTGATTCTAACGGTCATTTCCTTCTTCTATTCCGCCTTTGCCTCAAACGCCTATGTCGCGCTGGTTCTAAAGGGGATGCAAGCTGGAGTGGCCGCTGTCATTTTGGACGTGGTCTGCTCGCTCGGCTCCGGCGTGATAAAGCGGCGTTGTCCTATCCATCTTGCCATCATGATCGGTGCGTTTGCCGCGGCCTTTTTTCTTGAAATCCAGGTGGTATGGATCATATTAGTCTCGGCCTTGATTGGAATTCTCCTGTCGCTTCGGGATCATTTCAAGGAGAAACAATGATGATTGCTTTTCAGCTGTTTTTAAGCTTTTTCCAAATCGGCATGTTCAGCATCGGCGGGGGCTACGCCGCGATGCCTCTGATTCAAAGCGAGGTCGTTGCAGGGCATGGATGGCTGTCCATGAACGAATTCACCGATCTGATCACCATTGCCGAAATGACGCCCGGGCCGATCTCCATCAACGCTGCGGCGTTTGTAGGCGTCAGGGTCGTTGGCATTCCGGGGGTTCTTATCGCGACCCTTGGATGTGTTCTTCCCTCCTGCCTGATCGTTTCGCTGCTTGCCCTTGTTTATGCGCGCTATAAAAACGCTCCCGCTCTTCAGAATGTTTTGGGAGCGCTTCGACCGGCCGTTGTCGCGTTAATCGCGTCCGCGGGCCTGTCCATTCTCCAAATGGTGGCCTTCAACGGGGAAGCCGCTCGTGTAGAGCACTTGGAGTGGATGAGAATTCTTCTTTTCGCCGCCGCTTTTCTGATTCTTAGAAGGCTAAAATGGAACCCTATATTGGTCATGCTTCTGTGTGGGGCGGCCGCGCTCCTTTTCGGCCTCATCACGGGAACCGTCTAGGTGTGTCCAAAAAAGAGAGGTGCCGCCGCACCTATTTATCTTTCCAGCGCCGCGTGTACAAGCGCCTCAAATAACGGGTGCGGCTTGCCCGGGCGGCTGATATATTCGGGATGATAGACAACCGCCGAATAGAAGGGATGCCCCTCCAATTCAAACGCCTCGGGATACCCCGCGTCCATACTGACGCCCGTCATGCGCAGTCCCCTTCTTTCCAGTTCGGGCACATAGGTGGGATCGACCTCATAACGGTTGGAATGACGCTCTCGAATGATCTCCATGCCGTAGAGACGCTTCATGTCACTGTCCACCAGCCTTACATCGCCCGCGCCTATGCGCGCGGCGCTTCGGCTGTCATTTTGACAGATGCGGTTTTCAGGGATCTTCACCACAGGATGAGGGGTGGCGGGGTCGGCCTCTGTGGTATGCGCGTCAGAAATGCCAAGCAGATTGCGCGCGGCCTCCACTATCGCCAGCTGCATGCCGTAGCCGATCGCCAGAAACGGAATCTTGTTTTCCCGCGCAAAGCGTGCCGTCACAAGCATACCGTCCACACCGCTTTTGCCAAACCCGCCAGGGAGCACGATTGCACGATAGCTCTCCAGCAAATCGCTGGCGTGTTCGGGGGTGACGTTTTCGGCGTCCACAAGGTCGACGACGGGACGCGCGCCGTTTTGGATCGCGGCATGCCTGATGGCTTCGGTTATGCTCAAATAGGCGTCAGGAACGGACGTGTATTTTCCCACGACAGCCACGCGCAGGGGCGTGGCCGCTTCCCTCGCGTTCTTGACAAAGCTACGCCACACCGCGAGATCCGGCGCTTTATCTGGAAGCTTCAACTCATTGAGCACCGCACGGGCCAGGCCCTCCTTCTCCAAAACCAGCGGCAGATCGTAAAGCATGTCCACATCCAGATTCTGGATGACATTGCTGGTCTTGACGTTGCAGAACAAGGCGATTTTATCCTTTCCCTCCCCGTTCATCGGAACCTCCGTGCGGCAAACGATGATGTCCGGCTGTATACCTGCGGCGCGTAAGGATTTGACGCTACTTTGCGTCGGCTTGGTTTTTAGCTCGCCCGCGGTGGAAAGATAAGGCATCAGTGTCAGGTGAATATAGCAGCAATCGCTGGGGGCGGGACATTCCAGCCTCATCTGACGGATGGCCTCCAGATAGACCGACGCCTCCATATCCCCCACCGTTCCGCCGATTTCCACTATGCTGATGTCCGCCTTGGAGCGCTGCGCCACCTCACGGATATTTTGCTTGATTTCGTTAGCCACATGCGGAATGGCCTGGATGGTGGAGCCATGGAATTCGCCTCTTAGCTCGCGTTCAAGCAAACGGCGATGGATTTTCCCTGTGGTACAACAGGCCTCTCCCGGAAGAGTCGTATCCACAAAGCGCTCATAATTTCCCAGGTCAAGGTCGGCCGCGTGGCCGTCATCGGTAATAAACGCCTCTCCATGCTCGAGTGGGCTTAAAAAAGACGGCTCAGCGTTATAGTAAAGATCCAGCTTCTGCATGCTCACGCGATAGCCGCGCGCCTTAAGCAGGCAGCCCAGCGAGGCCGCGGTAACGCCCTTTCCCAGCGAGGAGGTCACGCCGCCGGTGACAAATACAAACTTCATCTTCAATCGCTCCTTATCATAAAGCGTGCCGTGATCATTGTATGGCTATGAGGGATCGTTGTCAATCCTTCCAAACGGCCATGGTCATAATTTCAGGGCGCGCGGCGATATCCTGCCGTGTGACGCGCAGAAGCGGCGCCTGCTCATCCTCCGCCCCGCAAAGAGAAAGAAAGTCCGTAAGCGGCGCGATGGGCATCTCCTCGTCATACATGGTGCGATAGTGCATCGGAATGGTCAGCCTCGGACGAAGCACCGACCGCACCTCCTGCGCGGTTTGAGCATCGATGGTATAGTAACCGCCCACCGGCAGGAGGAGGATATCCAGTGGGCCGATCCGCTCTGCCTGTCTGCGGGCGGGCACATGCCCCAGATCGCCGGCGTGTCCAATACGCAGTCCCTCCGCCTCGATGATGAAAAACACGTTTTCCCCGCGAAGCGCGCCGCCCCTTTCATCATGGCAGGTGCGTACTCCCGTGATCGTCATATTTTCCAGACGATGGACATCCTCCTGATCGATGACCCTTGCGTCGGAACTGATGCATTGAAGGCCGTCGTGATCGTGATGATGATGGCTAATCGTGCATACTTGGGCCCGCACCGAGCGTTTGGGATAGTTGTAAAAATCGCCGTAGGGATCGGTCGCGATTACCGTCCCGTCCTCCAGCGTCAACGTAAAAAAGGAATGTCCGAGATATTTCAGAATCATCGTTATAATTCCGCCTTTCTGCGACAGGCACCAATGGGGTTATGAAACCCGAAGGC
>CAYQCL010000063.1:0-10025 GCA_964416065.1 uncultured Oscillospiraceae bacterium
CTTTGTCATTGCAGAGAGTCCTTTCTAAGTGGAATGGGTGTCGCTACTTTATTCTACCTCTTGACTCTCTGTTTTTCTATCCTTGATGTTACCGTTCTATTGTCAATCAACAATGTTTTTAAAGAAATCAGCGAGTTGCTTCTTGCTTATTTAGCGGTTCATGCTATAATAAGATGATGATTTTTCTGCATCCCGCTGTCACGGCGAGGCTGTGCGCATAGTCGTTCCCGACGCACGCCTGTTTCCGTTTGTCCATAGCGGTATAGGCGGTGACGAATGTGCACAGAAATGAAGGAGGAGTTTCCCACCATGAGCAAGAAATACCTGCGAGATCTGATCCCGTTGGTCGTGATTTGCCTGATCGCGGCCCTGCTTCTTGCCAGCTTCAATTTGCTTACAAAAGGCCCTATTGAGGAAAACACGCTGCGCGAGGCCCAGGAAACGCGTATTCGTCTTTTGCCTGCCGCCGTCAGCTTCGAGGCCATGGAGCTGCCTGAGGACAGCGGGATGAACAGTTGCTATCAGGGTGTGGATGAAAACGGCGAAACGGTCGGTTATGTGATCCAGACCACCGTCAACGGTTACGGCGGAGAAGTTGTTGTAACTCTGGGAATGGACACGGATAACGTCATCACCGGCGTCGACGTCGGCGGAGAGAATTTCAGTGAAAGCCCCGGACTGGGCGCTTTGTCTAAGGAGCCTGAATTCCGGGATCAGTATATTGGCAAGACCGTTCCCCTTAAGCTCATTAAGGGCAGCGAGGCCAAGGGTGAGGATACCATCGACGCCATTTCTGGCGCGACGATTACCTCCTCCGCCGTCAACGGCGGCATCAATCTGGCCGGCAAGTACATCGCCGACCTGAGCGGGGAAAGCTCGCCCAACACCGCCAGCGCGCAGGGCTTTGGCGGCCCCGTCGCCGTTACTCTTGAACTGGATGAAAACGGCGTGATCACCTCCATCGTGATCGGCGACGAGTACTTCAATGAGACAGAGGGCTATGGCAAGCGTGCACTGGAGGAAGGCTTCTCCTCGCAGTTTATCGGAATGACGCCCCCGCTGGAGATGGAGGATATCGACGCCATTTCCGGCGCGACCTATACTTCAAAGGCCGTTGTCAGCGCGATCAATACCGTATATAGCCAGCTATCCGGCATCGAGGTGGCCCCTCCGGCCGAAGACGAGACGCCTGACGCGCTGTTCTTTGAGGATGGCTCATGGCGCTCCTCCGCTCGTGGCTTTGGCGGCGATGTGGCTGTAAGGCTCGTGCTGGACGACCTAACGATTCAGGAAATCGAGATCGGTGATGCCGATTTTGCCGAAACTGACGGTTTCGGCAGCAAGGCGCGTGAACCTGAATTCCAGGATCAGTTTGTTGGAAAAACGCTGCCGCTTGAGGAAGGCGACGTTGACGCGGTTGTCGGCGCCACTTACACATCTAACGCCGTATTTGAGGCAATCGACGCCATTTATCAGGCCGTGACAGACGATATTCCTGACGAGCCTCAGCCCGTACTTGTTGACGAAGAACCTGTGGAGGAAGCGGTCGAGCCTTCTGCCGCTGAAGAGGAAGAGGAAGAGGAAGCCGTTCCCGTCTCCGCGAACGCAAACGCTGACACCTACACCGCCAGCGCGCAGGGCTACGTCGGCCCCGTCGCCGTCACCCTCACCTTGGACGGCATGACCATCACTGACATCGAGATCGGCGACGATCATTTCAATGAAACGCCCGAGTTTGGCGCTCTGGCCCTTGAGGAGGACTTCCAGAGCCAGTTCATCGGCAAGACGCTCCCCATCGAGGCGGACGACATCGACGCTATCTCCCACGCGACTTATACCACCAACGCTGTGCTCGATGCTATTCATCAGATTTATGAATCCGTCAAGGAATGAGGCCGTCCGCGTCGCCCGTTCCCACGCAGCTGAACGAACGAAAAAGCGGGCCGCTTTGAAGCAGCCCGCTTTTGTTCCTAATTTTTCAATCTGTGAGGTAAGCTATGAAAAGACTGGCAGTTTCTTTTCTGATTCTATCCCTCTTGCTGTTCAGCTCCTGTTCGGCGGAGAACACGCCCCAAAAATATCGCTATTTCTTTTTCAACACCTTTGATACGGTTATCACCGTTACCGGCTATACGCAGAATGAGGAGATTTTCTCCCAATACGCGGCGATGGTCGAAAGCGAAATGACGCGCTATCATCAAATTTTCGATCAATATCACGCATATGACGGTGTGCGAAACCTCTATGCCGTCAACGCGGAAGCAGGTCGTGAGCCCGTCCAGGCCGAGCCTGAATTGATTGATCTGCTGCTTCTTGTCAGGCAATGGCGCGATGCATACAGCGGAGTCGTCAATCCCGCGATGGGTGCCGTCCTAAGCCTATGGCATGACGCTCGCACACAGGGCGGCGCCCTGCCGGATGACGCGGCGCTTAAGCAGGCGGGAGAGCACATGGATTATGATCAGGTCATTATTGACGAAGAGGCACAGACCGTCTTCTTCGCCGATCCAGCCCTCTCGCTTGATTTGGGTTCGGTTGCCAAGGGCTATGCCGCACAGCTTGTGGCCGAGACGCTCCGGGCGTCCGGATGGGACTCCTTCATCCTCAACGCGGGTGGGAACGTCATCTGCGGCGGATCGCCGTTGGACGGCCGGGATCATTGGGTCGTCGCCGTTGAGGATCTGGACGGCGTCAACACGCGGGAAAAGCTTGCGGCGGTCAATCTGTCCGTCGTTACCAGCGGAGACTATCAGCGATATTTCATCGTTGGCGGAAAGCGCTATCATCACATCATCGACCCAACGACCCTTTACCCCTCCGAATACATGCGCGCCGTTACCATTCTCTATCCTGATTCCGGTCTCGCGGACTTTCTCTCCACCACGGCCTTCCTGCTTCCCTATGAGGAAAGCCGCGCTCTGATCGAATCCATTCCAGACGCGGAGGGCATGTGGACGCTGGCGGATGAAAGTGTAGAAATGACGGACGGATTTCAGGCGCTCGTCGATCTCGCGAACTGACATCCCTTTTCTTCTTCCATCTTTAGATAGGAGCTTGGCTTATGAACCTTGATCAACTGATTGACCGCCTCAAGGCGGATCGCGGCTTTATGGACTGCGTGACGGAATGGCGCACGTTGCCCGCGTCAGAAGGGCGGTATGAGCCTCTTCCCGCGTCAATGGATGATCATCTAAAGCGTGTGCTGAATGATCGGGGCATTTACCGGCTATATAGTCACCAGGCGGAGTGCTGGCGGCTTGCGCAGGAAAAGAAGGATTTTGTGGTTGTTACCCCGACGGCCAGTGGCAAGACGCTATGCTACAATCTTCCCGTCGTCAGCTCGATCCTGCGCAACAACGACGCGCGCGCCCTATACCTTTTCCCGACCAAGGCGCTTTCCGCTGATCAGGTCAGCGGTCTGTATGATATGATTGAGGCGCTTCATGTCGATATCAAGGCATACACCTATGACGGCGATACCCAGGGTTCGGCTCGAAAGACCATCCGTCAGGCGGGACACATCGTGGTAACGAATCCGGATATGCTGCATGCCAACATTCTCCCCCATCACACCGGATGGGTCAAGCTGTTTGAGAATCTCGAATATATCGTCATTGACGAGATCCATACCTATCGCGGCGTGTTTGGAAGTCATCTGGCAAACGTCCTGCGCAGGCTTATGCGATTATGCGCCTTTTACGGAAGCCATCCGCGCTTTATTCTTTGCAGCGCGACCATCGCCAATCCTGTCGAGCTAGCCTCACAGCTTACCGGCCGTGAAATCCTCGCCGTGACCGAAAACGGCGCGCCCATGGGCGAGCGTCACTTTGTGTTTTACAATCCTCCCGTCGTCAACCGTCAGCTCGGGATCCGGCGCGGTGTGGTAAACGAGGTAAAGCGCATCGCGGAGACGCTCCTTAGAAACGATATACCGACCATCGTTTTCGCCAAGAGCCGCTTGCAGGTCGAGGTTATTACCCGCCACCTGAAGGAATGTGTGCGCAATGCCTATGGCTATACCGATCGTGTCAGGGGCTATCGGGGGGGTTATCTCCCTACCGAGCGCCGTGATATCGAGCATGGGCTTCGCTCGGGCAAGGTCGACATGGTCGTTTCCACAAACGCGCTGGAGCTGGGCATTGATATCGGCTCACTTTCGGCCTGCGTCCTATGCGGATATCCTGGGACGATCGCAAGCACCTGGCAGCAGGCGGGACGCGCTGGTCGAAGGAAGGACACCGCCCTCACAATCATGGTCGCCTCATCCGCGCCGCTGGATCAATATATCATCCAAAATCCTGATTATTTTTTCCGCGCCTCGCCGGAGCACGCGCTCGTTCAGCCCAACAATCTTTATATTATGCTTTCGCACATCAAATGCGGCGCTTATGAGCTTCCCTTTGCGGAGGGCGAACGCTTTGGCGATGTGCCGGATACGGATCAATATCTTGAGTATCTGACTGAAAACAACATTCTGCGTCATCTGGACGGCAAGTTCTACTGGATGGAGGAGGAGCTTCCCTCGGGCGAGATCAGCCTTCGAAGCGCCCGCTCCGAAAATTTTGTCATCATAGATATCAGCGATCCCGCGCATCATCGGGTCATCGGCGAGATGGATCGTTATACCGTTCCTATGCTTCTGCATGAAAACGCGATCTATCTGCATGACGCGAGAATGTACCAGGTTGAAAAGCTGGATTTGGATGCGTGCAAGGCTTATATCCGTGCCGTGGACGTGGACTACTATACGGACGCCGACCTCAACGTAAGCCTGCATATTCTGGACGAGCTTGAGCAAAAGGCCCTTCCCAGCGGCGCGGGTCTAACGCTTGGCGAGCTACGCGTAAGCACGATTGTGAAGATGTTTAAGAAGTTTAAGCTCGATACGCATGAGACGGTTGGTTTTGGGGAGGTACGCCTTCCGCAGATTGACCTTCATACCGTGGGCATGTGGTGGACCATTCCCGACAACCTCTCCCAGCGTTATTCCAACGATGCCCTTCAGGGCGCCCTGCTCGGGATCTCCAATCTGCTTTCGATTGTAGCCCCGCTCTACCTGATGTGCGCGCCCAAGGACGTGCATGTGGTCTTCCAGGTTAAAGCGCCCATTACGGACAAGCCGACCATCTTTCTCTATGATACCTTCCCCGGCGGCGTGGGCTTGAGCGAAAAGGCGTACCAGATGCAAGAGCTTCTGCTGGAACACGCCCTTCAAATCGTGGAGGGCTGTGTCTGTGAGAACGGCTGCCCCAGCTGCGTAGGGCCCGTCGTAGAGATAGGCGAGGACGGGAAGCGGGATGCCCGCGCGATTCTAAAGGAGCTTCTTGGCTGATGGCAAATCTTTTGAACAAGCTGCGCATGCTGGATGCCGAGCCCAAAAGGCTCGTGCAAGGCCAGAGCGATGAAAGGACTTCTTCCGGCTGCCACCGCGCCAGGGCCGTCTTTCCTCTTTCAGGCTTTGTCGATCGTCGGTATCTCACCTCTGACGTGCTTGAAAGCGCGTTCGGCTGCGCGTTTCCCAGGCGGATATCGCCCGAGGACATTCTTTTTTTGGATACTGAAACGACGGGACTTTCCGGCGGAGCGGGCACCATTGCCTTTGAGGTCGGACTGGGGTATTTCATATCGGATGGCTTCGTGGTTGAGCAGCTTCTTATGCACGATTATCCCGAGGAGGCGGAGCTGCTCAGGATCGTCAGCGGAATCATGCGACGCTTTCCGATTCTATGCACCTTCAACGGACGTACGTTTGACGTGCCGCTGCTCAAATCGCGTTTCTTGATGAACCGCATGAAGGATGTCCCCTTTCCGCCCATCCATGCCGACGTCCTCTATCCCGCCCGCAGGCTGTGGAAGCTGCGCTTGAAGTGCTGCACGCTTGGAAACCTTGAGCACCAGCTTCTTAACGTAGAGCGTGAGGATGATCTGCCTGGAGCGCAGGTTCCGCAGACCTACTTTCAATATCTCAAGGACGGCAACTTTCAGCCGCTGGAGCGCGTTTTGGAGCACAACAAGCAGGACATTGTAAGCCTTGCGCAGCTTCTTTGCTTTCTATGCATGCAGGTGGCGCAGCCGGAGGAGATTTCCTATCAGGAGGATCTACTTTCTCTGGCTCGAGTCTTGGAAAAGCGCGGAGAAAGGCAGAAGGCCGTGAAGTGCTACCGTCTCTGCACGCGTGGAAACACGAGGCTTCCCGCCTACCAAGCGCTGGCCGCTTCCGAAAAGCGAAGCGGGAGGATAGACGCTGCCGTCAAGCTATATCAAACGATGCTTCAGCGCGGCGACGATCCCGTCGGCTCCTGCGAAGCGCTGGCCAAGCTCTACGAGCACAAGCTCCATGACCCTTCCCGCGCGCTGATCTATACCCGTCAGGCGCTGCTCTTCTTGTCAGAGCCCTCCCTTCATGGGACTGTACAAGAAAGGCAAATTGCGCTACAATATCGTTATGCACGTTTACGGCGCAAGCTTTCAGCCGCGCCGGATCAATCCAGATAAGGGGGCCTTTTTATGGGCATCAAATCCACCATTAAGGCGCGTAACGCCGCCGCTAAGCTCTCCAAGGGCGATTTTCAGGGAGCGATGCTGCTTTACAAGGAGGCTGTCGACGAGGGGCTTCAGGACGTCCGCTATCTTTTGAGCTATTCGGTGCTCCTCATCCGCTCCGAAAAGTATCAAGAGGCCCGGGAACTGCTGGTCAAGATCCAGAAATATCCCATGACTGAGGATCAGCGCTGCCAGCTCTTTGTTACCTACGCGTCCTGCGTATACAAAATGGGCGATCTGCAAAAGGGCATTGAGCTCTTGGAGCGTCAGCATGCCAAGCAGCCCAGTGGCCTGATTTATGAAACCCTCGGCTATCTTTACGTCGAGGCGGGAGATTATGAAAAAGCCCTGGCCTACAATACCGAGGCCTATGAATACGACGACGAGGACAGCATCACGCTGGATAATCTCGGTCAGACCTATTACCGCTTGGGCAACGACAAGGTCAAGGCAAAGGAGTATTTCGAAAAAGCCATAGAGGTTAAGCCAAGTCAGATTGACACGCTTTATTTCCTCGCACAGTATGATCTTGAAGAGGAAAAGAAGGACGCGGCCAGAGAAAAGCTTGAAAGGGCATCGCAGGGTCGCTTCTCGCCACTCAATTACGCCACCCGTGAGATGGTGCAAAACGCGCTCGCGTCTCTTTAATCCCATGGTATGCCGGAAGCGGCTTTATAAATAAGCGGTATTGAAAACCCCTGATCCTTCCTCAGGCGAAGATCCGGGGTTTTGTCCTCACTTCCACCTTCCGGCCAGCGAAGCGCTTCCGTGGGTGGCGAAAAAAGCTCCTGTCTGAGGGTCGATTTCGTGGTTGTGCTTTCCTTCCAATAGCTCATCGCACAGGATTTTCATATCCTTCACCACCTCAATGGACAGCGGCACATAGTATTCCGACTGCCCGTTGAGATAATCCTCCTGCATGGGATCCTCGCAGCTATTTTCCTGAATGAAGTGCCCGCCAAAATATGTGTACTCGTCCAGGGGCTCTATGTAATGAAGAAAGCGCTCCAACTGTTCCCGATATCAAGTATAGGTTTCGGCAAAGCAGTCCTTTTTGTAGTTCATGCCAACCACATAGCCGGAACCTACCGCGTCGCCCGTGAACACGTAGCGGTGCGCATGATCCACAAAAAAACGACATGATGATCCGTATGTCCATGCAGATTTAGCATTTTCACCTTGACACGGCCGCCCAGATCAATGCAATCTCTGTTTTTCAGTCCAACCACATGCTTGCATTTGCCAATCTGATCCCCAAAAGTTCGGTACAAGGTTAGTGTTGATCATCATGCCGGAGTGATGGAACATGTCGGTCATGCCTTTCAAACACGCATCCAGGTCTTTCGCATCGCTCTCGTGCATATAGACGGTATCAAACGCAAAGGCGTGAAGCATATGATCCATATGCGGATGCGTAACCGCCAATGATACAGGCAGATACGTCAGCTGACGGATGAGCGACATGAGCGGAACATGCGACATGGCCGTGTCAATCATCAGGGCCCGTTTTTCCCCCACAATCAGGTAGCAGGAGGACATGAACCAATCTTCAATGCGATAGATGCCCGGGCGGATCATGGAAATCCACATGACCTTTTGCGATCCTGCCGGTAAAGTTAGTCGCGAATCTCCTTGCTTGCCAAAACCTAATCGGATAGCCGCTTTGTACCTGTTTTGACCTCGATATATTTGGCAAGCGTTCCGTCGATGGTTCGCAGCGCGTCAACCAGCCTGCGGCTTCCCGCCAGGAAGGGTTTTCCCTGGACCTGCGAAGACGTGCTGACGTTAATTATCGGGTCATCCGCCGCATGGAAGGCCCACAGAGGCGCATACTGCGCATTTCTCACCCGATAGGGATGCCGCATCCGCCAACGGCCAATGCCCCACAAACAGTCTGGGGTATCCGCCCAGCATATGCCACACGCCAACCGCACCTAAGCCCTGCCCCACCAGATAGGTTCGGCAAACATCCATTTCATACTGCTTGCGGATAGAAAGGATACGTCGTTGCAGGGCTTGCGCAATTTGCGGGTCCGTCCAGTCGCTCAGGCAAGGCAGAAGCACAAACGACGGATGCTCCCTCTGATTCTCCTCGCTTATGAAATGCTCCACGCCATTATCTGAGCCGCCCTTGCGCAGGTAGATCACCAGCGGCAGAAGGCGCTCAAGCTTTTGGGGCGAAAAAGGAAAATAGGTCATCTCCGTTTGCCCGTGGGTAAAGACGAATGCTTCCATGATACAGTACCCTTTCATCAAACGGGCGCGTCGAAACGGATGTCCTATCCGGCCCACCCTAAAGTCAGTCTGGTTTATTTCAAAGCGCTTATGCAGCGGTCATAAGCATCCTGATAGATGCCAACGGATTCATCTAGGGCGGCCGCCTTCAGCGCCGCAATGTATTCGTCCCGCTGCTCGTCCGCACCGCCGTCCAGAATCCAATTCATGGTAGTGGTAGTCGGTGGCGCAGTAGACGGGACGGCGGTCGATCTTCCGACCGGTCTTCCGGAGCCGGTGGTGGCGGTTGACCTCGTACTCGTCGATCTCGTGCAGGATGGTGATCTTGCTGGGGTCGAAGTCGAATTCGTCGCAGATCCAGCGAATTGCCTCGTCGTCGGTCATGTAGCGGCTGCACCTGCGCCAGTCTCAGCACCCTCGGCCAGCTTCTCGTAGTCGGCCTGGAGGACGTTGTCGGTGAACTCGTAGGGCTTCCACTCCTGCTCGCGGTCCAGAGCTTCCTGGGCCCGCTCCAGTTCTTTCTTTAGGCGCTCGATCTCGACGCTGAGGCGGGTCTCCTGGACGCTGACCTCGCGCTCAGCCTTCCAGCGGCGGCTGTTGACTTCCCGCTGGATCTGTTCGGCCGGGCCGTTCTTGTTCGCCTTGTAGGCTTTGCAGAAGGCGTCCTTGTCGCTGTCAAACTCGCCATAGTATTCTTCGATGACCTGGTAGGTCAAGGCGTCGGGATAAAAGCCGCTGCGCTTTTCAAATTCTTCGATCATCATGTCGGTGTCCTCCTCGATTTTTCTGTGTCTCAGGTAGAATATTTTTCTATATACACATAGGATAACTCGGCGCAGAAAGAAAGTCAACTATTTTTTCGAAAAAATAGAAATTTCTTACTCGCTATGATATAATAATTTTCTCGAGGAGGTAGTGAACATGGAAAACTTAGGCCAGAAGATAAAGCAAAGAAGAGAAGAGCTCGGACTCAGCCAGGAGGAGCTGGCGAAGATGCTGGGCTATAAACATAAAAGCTCGATCAATAAGATCGAGCTCGGCGCGGCTGATGTACCTAGGGCAAAGATCCCCGCCTTCGCGAAGGCCCTGGGCATGACGGCCGCCGAGTTCTCCGGCTGGGCGGAGGATCAGAAAGCGGCCAGCTTTTCGTATTGCCTGGAGCAGCAGATGCGGCTCCTGGGTTGGGTGATGCTGTATGACGCGGAGGGGAACGTGATCCTCACCCATGACGGCGCTGAGTATGAGAT
>CAYQCL010000064.1:0-10000 GCA_964416065.1 uncultured Oscillospiraceae bacterium
AGAAAGGGCCTCAAAAACCATGCATTGGTCCTCAGAAAAAGGTCCCCAAAAGGTGGGCATTGGGCTCGGGTCCCGAAAATTCTTGCAAAAGAGCTCGCCTGTTAGCTCTCCAGAAGGAGTGAAAAAGGTCTCCTGTTGCCGCCTCGATCCACAACAACATACGGTGCTGAAGGTGCTCACATTTTCGAGACCCTTTTGCTCACATTTTTGTTTGACGAACACACGCGATTGTCTGCAGATGGTTTATCTCGCGGAAACTTTCACTTTCTTTTCTCCGCGCAAAGAAGGAATTCTGTTATTAAACGTCGAATAGAAAAAACAAAAGAAACAGAATAATATGGAGGACAGGGAATGGTGGGTTCTCTTACCCAAGCTATTTTATGGAAGGGAGCGTGGTTCCATTGGCACACGCATCATCTTTTTCTCTTTCCGAGGCTGATTGAATCGAAAAAGGAGAACCGCATATGAAGACGACGATTACCGCGAAAAATATGGTTGTAACCAACGGCATCAACGAGCGAGTGATGAAGAAGACCTCTAAGATGGAGCGCTACCTCAACCCCAACACCGAGATTTTTGTGCGCCTTACGCGTGAAAAGAATAACCGGCGTACCTGCGAGATCACGGTTCCCTTTGAGGGCGTGGTACTGCGTGCCGAGGCGTCCAACGACGACAACCTCTATGTGAGCATCGACCAGGCGCTGGCCAAGCTGGAACGCCAGATTCACAAGCATCGCACCAAGCTGGGCAAGCGTCTGCGCGAGGATGCCTTCAGTCCGCGAGAGTTGGAATACGACGCGGATACGGCGGAGACGGTGGATGAGGACGAACGTATGCCTAAGGTGGTGCGTCACAAGAACTTCCCTGTTCGCCCGATGAGCGTGGAGGATGCGATTTTGCAGATGGAGCTGTTAGGGCATAGCTTCTTCGTGTTTGTGAATGTGGAGACGGATCGTACCAATGTGCTCTATTTGCGCAAAGATGGCGATCTCGGTCTGATGGAGCCGGAGGCATAGAACGCGGTGGATCGTTAAAAGCAACAAAGCGATAGGGCCTGTTGCTCAAACTGAATAAATAGCGCAGGAAATCCGCTTCCAAGCAACGCTTGAGAGCGGATTTTTTGCATGATTTTTGTTGAAAGATTTTCTCTGCCCCTTCAGATCGAGCCTCACAGATACGCGCGCGGCCATTTGGCCACGCCGCCACATCTGCGCTTTTCTCTTGCCAACAGACCGCAGACGGTTTATTATAGGGGAGAAAGGAAGATGAATATGGACTCTTCACTCGCGGCGGCGCTCCGGCAGGAGCTCCATCAGATCCCTGAGCCCTCGGGAAGGGAAGGAAAAACGAAGGAAAAGCTAATTACTTTTTTCAAAAAGCATACCTCTTTGGAAATTTGCGATATGGGTGGCTGGTTTTACGCCGCTCATCGCGAGGATGAGCATTTTCACGGCGTAATGGTGCGCGCGGATATGGACGCGGTGAGCGGCGAGGGCGGGGCCGTCTATCATGGCTGCGGCCATGATGGGCACTGCGCGAATCTGGCCGCGCTCGCCCTTCGGTGCGAGGGACGCAGACTGGGTAAAAACGTCTTTTTCCTTTTTCAGCCCGCCGAGGAAACGGGGGAGGGGGCGAAGCGGTGCTTAACACTCTTTGAAAGGGAGCGTGTGGATGAGGTCTATGGCCTCCACAACCTGCCTGGCTTCGCAAGAGGAAGCGTTTTGGTCAGGCCAGGGACGTTTGCCTGCGCCTCCAAGGGGCTGTCCCTTTCCTTCTTGGGACAGCAGAGCCATGCCGCCTATCCCGAGACGGGGCGCAACCCCGCGGCCGCGATCGCACGTCTGATCGATGAGCTTCCTGTGATGACGACATCCCATGAAGAGGGCATGGTCATGGCGACCATTGTGTATGTACGCGTGGGAGAGCGTGCTTTCGGCGTATCGGCAGGCGAGGGAGAGGCTGCGTTTACACTTCGGGCGGAAAGACTGGAGGCGCTGGACCGGCTGCAAAGGCGCATCATCGAACGGGCGGAGGCACTTTGCGCGGCCTACGGTCTTACGCTTCGCGCGGCCGAGCAGGACGTCTTTCCCGATACCTGCTGCCGTTTCGAGGAGGTGGAGGCGTTTAAAAAGCGGGCGCTTGATAGGGGATTGATTGTAGAAACGCTTAAGGAGCCGATGCGCTGGAGCGAGGATTTCGGATGGTATTTGAAGAAAAAGAAAGGCGTGTTCTTCGGACTGGGAATCGGACGGACGCATGCCGCGCTGCATACCCCTGCCTATGAATACGACGACGGGCTGATTGAAACGGCGGCAGAGGCGCTGATGGCTGCGATCGGGGCATGAAACCTTTGCTGAAAGCGTCAGAGAATCGCGAAAAAGGGCTTGACAAAAAAAAACGCCCATCATATAATACAAATTGGTCACGCTATAAGGTGTAAAGCACCTTGCAGCGTTGCGAAAGGCAAATTGATTGCTATAATGGCCGGGACATTGCGCAAAGCGATCGCACATCCTGCACGTTTGCTACATTTCTCCCGGGAAAGCAGGTTCGCTCCATGCGAACGATTTGTTCAGAGCCGCTTCGTCGGCTTTGGGCGACAAAATGAGGAGGTGTAACTATGGCTGTTCCCAAGGGTAAAGTGTCCAAGGCTCGTGGCCGTTCGCGCCGCGCCAACTGGAAGCTCAGCCTGCCCGGTATCGTCGAGTGCCCGCAGTGCCATGAAAAGAAGCTGTCCCATCGCGTGTGCAAGCATTGCGGTTACTACAACGGCGTTCAGGTCATTGATATGACTGAGAAGGAGAATGCGTAAGCGGCCTCCTCCATACTGTAAGGCCGCTTGAGGATTCGGGCGGCCTTGTGGTCTTTCGCCCAAAGAACAAGAGGAGTACGCGCGGGTATCGCCGCAGAGAGAACCGCTCATCGGCTGAAAGGCGGTTTGGAGGGATATTCGGTGGAAGGTCGCTTGGGAGGGCGCGGGGTGAACGGCTTGACCATAGCCCCGCCGTGTGCGCGCGTTACAGCGCAAAGAGGCGGCGTTATTGCCGCAAAATAAGGTGGTACCACGGAGCTGTTCCGTCCTTTGGACGCGGACAGCTTTTTCATTGGTTCTGAATGCGAGGGGAAGTGATGCGCATGGATTGGCAGAAGGTATTGTCTAGGCTGAGCATCCCAGGCCTAATCCTGTTGGTTGCGGGCGTTGTCATGGGCTCGCAGGCCGTAAGGCTGTGCGGACTGGCAGGGCTCAGGGAACGCGCTGTCCTGTGGCTCAGACTCATCGGGCTTGCATTGGCACTTCTGGGCGCGGCAATCCTATTGGATTTTATCCCCGGACTGTGAAAACGACAGGCATAGGAGGAACGACGAATGGAATTTGAAATGGAAAAGGTCTATAATCCGCAGGCAATCGAGGACAAGCTATATAAGATGTGGGAGGAAAGTGGCGCGTTTGTGGCGCGTCGCGAGGAAGGGAAGAAGCCGTTTACCATCGTAATGCCGCCGCCCAACATCACCGGTCAGCTCCATATGGGGCATGCCATGGACTGCCTGCTTCAGGACGCGCCCATCCGATATCACCGCATGAAGGGCGATCCCACCCTGTGGCTTCCGGGCACCGATCACGCTTCCATCGCCACCGAGGTCAAGGTGGTGGAGCAGCTGGCCAAGGAGGGACTCACCAAGGAGATGCTTGGCCGTGAGGGCTTTTTGGAGCGCGCGTGGGCATGGAAGAAAGAATATGGCGGACGCATCAACCGTCAGCAGCGTCGCCTGGGCGCGAGCTGCGATTGGAGCCGCGAACGTTTTACCATGGACGAGGGCTGCAACGAGGCTGTACGTGAGGTGTTCGTGCGCCTGTATGAAAAGGGGCTTATTTATCGCGGAAACCGCATCATCAACTGGTGTCCGGTCTGCAAGACGGCTCTTTCCGATGCCGAGGTGGAGTACGAGGAGCAGGCGAGCCATCTCTGGCACATCCGTTATCCTGTCGAGGACGGCGGCGAGGGGGTCGTGGTCGCGACAACGCGTCCGGAGACGATGCTGGGCGATACCGGCGTGGCGGTCAACCCCAACGATGAGCGCTACACAAGCCTTGTGGGCAAAAAGGTCATTTTGCCGATCATGAACAAGGCGATTCCCGTTGTGGCGGACGACTACGTGGACATGGAGTTTGGAACAGGCGCCGTGAAGATGACACCTGCGCACGATCCCAACGACTTTGAGGTGGGCAAGCGTCACAACCTCGAGGTGATCCGCGTGACAAACGACGATGGCACGATGAACGCAAACGCGGGCCGTTTCGAGGGCATGACCACCATGGAGTGCCGCAAGGCCGTGGTGGAGCAGCTCGAAAAGGAAGGCTATCTCGTCAAGATCGAGGACTATACCCATAACGTGGGTACCTGCTACCGCTGTCATCAGACTGTCGATCCAGTGACGAGCACGCAATGGTTTGTAAGGATGGAGCCGTTGGCCAAGCCTGCCATTGAGGCCGTTCGCAGCGGGAAGACGAGGTTTGTCCCCGAACGCTTCTCCAAGACCTATTTCAATTGGATGGAGAATATCCGCGACTGGTGCATCAGCCGCCAGCTGTGGTGGGGTCACCGTATCCCCGCGTGGTACTGCGACGAGTGCGGGGAGGTTATTGTGGCAAAGGAAGAGCCTTCAGTCTGCCCCAAGTGCGGCTCCAAGCATCTGCATCAGGACGAGGACGTCCTGGACACATGGTTCTCATCCGCCCTGTGGCCCTTCTCCACGCTGGGCTGGCCGCGTGAAACGGAGGATTTGAAATATTTCTACCCGACCAACATGCTGGTGACGGGCTATGACATCATTTTCTTCTGGGTGGCCCGCATGATTTTCTCCGGTATCGAGCAGATGGGACAGCCGCCGTTTGATACCGTGCTGATTCATGGCCTAGTGCGCGACGCGCAGGGCCGTAAGATGTCCAAGAGCCTTGGCAACGGCGTCGACCCCCTCGAAATCATCGACAAGTACGGCGCGGACGCGCTGCGATTCTCTCTCGCCATGGGCGTCAGCCCCGGAAATGATACCCGTTATTCCGATGAAAAGGTGGAAAGCGCCCGCAACTTTGCCAACAAGGTCTGGAACGCCTCCCGCTTCGTGCTCATGAATACCCAGAGCCGAGAGCGCGTTGATGAAAGCAAGCTCCTTCTGCCAGATAAGTGGATTCTGAGCCGTCTGAACGAGGCCATCGCCGAGGTGAGCACGCACATGGAGGACGGCGATTTTGGCATAGCGGCCAATAAGATCTACGATTTCGCGTGGAGCGAGTTCTGCGATTGGTATATCGAGCTTTCAAAGGGACGTCTGATGGGCGAGGACGAGGAGCAGAAGCGCAATGTGCGCGGTGTGCTTCTCTACGTGCTGGAGGGACTGCTCAAGCTCCTGCACCCCTTCATGCCCTTCCTGACCGAGGAGGTCTATCAGCATTTGCCCGAGCACGACGGCATGCTGATTTTGGCGAAGTGGCCCGAGGCAAGGCCCGAGTACGCTTTTGAAAGCGAATCGCGCCAGATGGAAGGATTGATGGAGATCATCCGTTCCATCCGCAATCTGCGCGCGGAGATGAATGTGCAGGCGGGCAGACGTACACACGTCACGCTTGTCCCCGAAAAGGGCTGGGAGGACATGCTTGCCATGGCCGAGCCGTATTTGCAGCGCCTTGCTTTTGCGGGTGACGTCGCGATCGGCGGCAAGGATGCGCTTGCGGGTGAGAAGGTGGTCAGCGCGGTGTGCGCCGCCGGCGAGATTCGTATTCCGTTGGGCGATTTGGTGGACATCTCCAAGGAGATTGCCCGTCTGGAAAAGGAGAAAAAGAACGTCGAAAACGAGATCGCGCGCACAAACGGCAAGCTTGGCAATGAGGGCTTCCTCTCCAAAGCGCCGACGCAGCTGGTGGAGGCGGAGCGAGAAAAGCTGAAGACAAACGAAAGCAAACTGGAAGTGCTCAGCGCGCGTATCGCGGAGCTGAAGCAGGCCTAAGAAACGTCGGGGAGACGGCGGCAACCGCCGGACTCCCCTGCGCCGTCGGAGGGAATATGACAAACGGTTTTCACCACATCCCCGTCCTGTTTGACGAGGTGATGGAATGGATGGTCCCCGTGCCGGATGGCGTTTACGCCGACGGCACCTTGGGCGGCGGAGGGCACAGCGAGGGGATTCTGACGCGATCGGGCGGTAGTGCCGTACTGTACGGCATCGACCGTGATGGAGAGGCCATTCGGGCGGCGTCCGAGCGCCTTGGGAGATTCGCGGGCTTCCATGCCATTCAGGGCAATTTTCACGACGTCAAGACGCTCCTTTGCGAAGCGGGCGCGCCGCCGTTGAATGGCGCCCTGCTTGATCTTGGGGTGAGCAGTCATCAGCTGGATGTCGCGCGGCGCGGATTTAGCTATCACGAGAACGCGCCGCTGGACATGCGCATGGACGCGTCGGGCGGGGAAACGGCGGCGGAGTATCTCGCACGGGTCACACCGGAGGAGTTTCGCCGAATCCTCACCGAATACGGCGAGGAGAGGTGGGCCGCGCGCATCGCGCAGGTATTTGCGCAAAAGCGGGAGCAGGCCCCGATTCTGACCACCGCCGATCTGGTTGGAGTGGTGGACGCGGCGATTCCCAAGGCCGTCCGCCGCAGGGACGAGGGCCATCCCGCCCGAAGGACGTTCCAGGCGGTGCGCATCGCCGTAAATGACGAGCTTGCTCCACTGGAACAGGCGCTGTGCGATTTTGTGGATCTGCTGGCGCCTGGGGGAAGGCTTTTGGTCATTACCTTCCATTCGCTGGAGGATCGTATCGTAAAAAATACGTTCAGACGTCTGCAAAATCCATGCGTTTGCCCGCCGAAGGCGCCTATCTGCACCTGCGGCAGGAAGCCTCAGGGCAAGGTACTGGCGGGCGGGGCGGTTAAGCCGGCTCAGGCGGAAACGCGGGAAAACGCGCGCGCCCGAAGCGCCAAGCTGCGAGTATTTGAAAAGAATCAAGCATAGGAGGCGGCACATGTCCACTTTATACGTCGTTGCCACGCCCATAGGCAATCTGAGCGATATGACGCCGCGCGCCATTGAGACGCTCAAAGGCGTTTCTCTCATCGCGGCGGAGGATACCCGTGTGACGCAAAAGCTGCTGAACGCCTTCGATATCCATACGCCGCTCACAAGCTGTCATGAGCATAATGAGCGCGGAAAATCCGCCTATATTGTGGGAAAAATGCTCAAGGAAAACATAGACGCAGCTGTGACCACGGACGCGGGTACCCCTTGCATTAGCGATCCAGGAAGCGCACTTGTGGCGGAGGCTGTGCGCGCGGGGATTGAGGTCGTTGCCGTGCCGGGCCCTACGGCCATGGCCTCAGCCCTGAGCGTGAGCGGTTTTGAGATAAGCGAATTCACCTTTTTTGGCTTCCTGCCCAGGCAGAAAAGCGAACTGAAGGTCAAACTTTTGGACATGGTGCGACGGTCGAAGCTGGCGGTGGCGCATGAGTCGCCTCATCGCGTGAAGGAGCTGCTTCACGTGGTCTCGGAAGCGCTGCCGCACACGCTGGTGAGCGCGAGCTGTGATCTGACAAAAAAATACGAGCTTACCCTTCGCGGAACGGTCGGCGAGGTGCTTGAGCGGCTGGAAGCAAATCCAAAGGCCGAAAAGGGCGAATATTGTCTTGTTTTCTCATGGGATGAACGAGACCTACCGCGGCCGGAGACTGCAAAAAGCGATCTGACGCTCGAGGCGCGGCTTTTCGATGGAATGGTGCGTGGACTTTCTCTACGGGAGAGCATGGAGCGGCTGATTGAGGGCGGCGAGCGAAAGAACGCGGTAAAGGCGGCGGGATTGAGGCTGAAGGACATGATGGAGAAGGGTGCGTGAGCCTTGCGGGAGTCGCGCTTTACACGGGACGAGCGGCGATATTTGGATGGCCTGTCCTCTCTCCCTAAGCGTTGAGGGTCACCAAAAGTTGGAATGAAATGGGGAACATAAGAGATGGATGCCTTTTTTGAGGCACTCGTATCGGAACAAACAATGATTCCCAAGGAATACGACTGGTTTGGGCCGTTGCTGAACGACTGGGACTTTGAGTATACCGACAGGCTGGAAACAGCTCATCCCCGCCATGTAAAGGGCGAATGGCTGTTTCGGCGCGTGCTGGAGGGCGCGGGCATCGGCGACCTGTTCATCTGCCCCTCCCGCGCTACGAAGGAGAAGGCGCCGCAGCCTGACGGCGAGTACGGGATGGCGCTGAGAATGTTCAACGAACAGGAGAAGCGCTATGATATGACGTATACGCAGGGGACGGTTTCAACGCGCCTGGCATTTCGTATGGAAGGGAAGAGGCTTGTGGGAACCGTCCTTGAGAGGCCGGAGGAAAAGTGGGTTTTTTCTGAGATGACGCCGGACGCCTTCCGCTGGCGGAACATTACGGCGCTTGAGGACGGAAGCGAGCGTGTGAACAGTGAGATACGCGCGCGGAGAAAATCCATGTGCGGGATGGAGGAAAACGGTCATGTATGAGCTGGTGCAGGTGTCGCCAAACGACTATTACATTCAAAGCCCCGCAAAAATAGGACTTGTAAGGCTGAATGACAAAGAGGTCTGCCTGATTGACAGCGGGAACGACAAGGACGCGGGACGAAAAATCCGGCAGATTCTGGACTCGAACGACTGGAAGCTGACGGCGATTTATAATACCCACTCCAACGCGGATCACATCGGCGGCAATAAGTATCTGCAAGGTCAGACGAAATGCAGAATCTTCGCCCCAGGGATCGAACGAGATTTTACAAGCCACCCGATTTTGGAGCCGTCATTTCTGTATGGAGGCTATCCCTGCAGGGAGCTGCGGCACAAGTTTCTCATGGCGCATGACAGCGACGCGGAGTATCTGACAAAGGACGTGCTGCCGGAGGGCTTTGAGATGCTTCCCTTGCCAGGGCACTTCTTTGACATGGTGGGCTTTCGTACCCCCGACGATGTGATTTATCTTGCCGATTGTCTGTCAAGCCGTGAAGCGCTGGAAAAATATCAAATCGGATTTATCTATGACGTCGCGGCGTATATCAGGACATTGGAAACGGTCAAATCATTGGACGCGAAGATGTTCATTCCCGCCCATGCCGAGGCGACGGAGAAAATTTCCATTTTGGCGCAGTACAATCTGGACAAGGTCTATGAGATCGCCGAAAAAATTCTTGAATTTTGCGGGGAGCCGCTTTGCTTTGAAGAGCTGTTGCGGCGGCTGTTTACGGAATACGCCTTGAAAATGAATTTTGAACAGTATGTCCTTGTGGGCAGCACCGTTCGCTCCTATCTTGCGTGGCTGAAGGATACGGACAGACTGGAGACTGAATTTGAGGACAACAGGATGCTTTGGAGGCGGGCGTGAGAAGCAATTAGCGTTGGGGACCGAAATACGGGCTTTTCTGAAAAAATCGGTTGACAACGACGACGGATGGTGCTATGATTTGACACAAGATCACACAGCAAAGGAGGGCGGGTCCATGAGAAACAATCGAATGAACTCGTCCTATTATTACTTTAGCTTTACGTTTGCGCGTAAGGCTCTTTTGCGTTGTGCTGTGTGAGTAAGCTCATCTAGGTGAAGCAAACCCTCGCGGCCAATGCCGCGGGGGCTTTTTTCATGAGAAGTAAGGAGGAACAACCATGATCGTAATCCTGAAAAAGCATCCGGATGAAAAACAGCTGAATAACCTTGTGGAATGGCTCAAGAGTCTCAAGATTACCATTCACCCCTCCGAGGGCGAAACGCATATGGTGCTGGGGCTGGTGGGCGATACCTCCGTGGTTGACATCGACCTTCTGCGCGCACTGGACATCGTGGAGGACGTCAAGCGTGTACAGGAGCCCTACAAGAACGCCAACCGTAAATTCCATGAGGAGGATACGATCGTTCCCGTGGCCAGTACGCAGATCGGGGGCGATGTGTTCAGCGTGATCGCCGGTCCGTGCAGCATCGAGAGCGAGGAGCAGG
>CAYQCL010000065.1:0-9515 GCA_964416065.1 uncultured Oscillospiraceae bacterium
GTGGATTCGCCTGCTTTTCTCAACTTTCTCGCGCCTCTATATTTTTGAGGCCACTTCGTTGCTTTGCAGGGTGGCTTCTTTGACAGGCTGAGGGCAGCTTGAAATTATATCAAGTTGCCCAGAATTTTTTTGCAATTTTCTGAAATTTTCGTGAGAACAAATCGCTCAAAACTGTCCCCACTAAGACCTGAGAAGAAATGATAAGTATTTTTGGATATATTTGGGAAATGCGTTGAAATACTGACGCGCCCCGGATGAAGGATTCCCTTGCTATGAATGAAAGAGTTTCAAATTTTTGATAACCGTCTCATTGCCAGGACGATCGCGTTGGCCTATACTGTGTACGGAGGTGACAGACATGGCCAATGAGGCAAGCAAGGATTTCAACGCGATGCTCCATGATGACAAGGATATGCCCAAGACTCAGATCATCACGGACGAGAAATCCATCGCAAAATATGGCGGGAACAGGATGTTTTTCGCCCCGCCCACCGATTATGATCGTGCGATGCGGCGTGTTCCCCCTGGAAAGGTCATCACGGTGGGAAAAATCCGTGAGTATTTCGCGGAGAAAAACGGCGCGGACTTTACCGAGCCGATCACAGCCGGCGTGTTTGTGTCAATCGCGGCGTGGGCAAGCTATCAGCGTTCGGGTGATGAGACGCCCTATTGGAGAACGCTCAAGGCGAATGGCGAATTGAACGCGAAATACCCGGGCGGTGTGGAGGCGCAGAAGGAAAGGCTGGAGGCCGAGGGGCATGTCATCGTTCAAAGGGGCAGGACCAATCTCCGATATTATGTAAGGGATTATGAAAAGGCCCTTTTTGAACTGGAATAGGATCGAGGAAGATGAAAAAGCTGGGGCTGATTGGCGGAACGGGACCGGAATCGACACTGATTTATTACCGCGAGATCACCAGGGGTGTGGCCGAAAGGAATCAGGGAAGGTTTCCATACTTGACCATCGAAAGCCTAAGTGTCTTTGACGTGTTGGAATACTGTCGGCGGGAGGACGGTCGGGGACTCGAGAGGTATCTTCTGGCGGGAATTCAAAACCTGGCCGCTGCGGGCGCCCAATTCGCGGCGCTGATGGGGATTACGCCCCATATCGTGCTGGATGCCCTGCGCGAGCGGTCGCCCATTCCGATCGTCAGCATGGTCGATACGGCCTGCGCCCGCGCGAGGGAGGAGGGCTTTCGCAGACTGCTGCTCCTGGGGACGCTGCCTACCATGGAGGGAACGTTTTTTCGGAAGCCGTTTGAGGAAAACGGCATTCGGATCATCACGCCGGACAAGGCGGAAAGGCTATATATCGCCGAAAAGATTGAGACGGAGCTCGAGTATGGGAAAATCGAGGAGCGGACGCGGGAGGAAATGAGGAGGATCGCGCTGTGGGCGATGGAGAAGGAGGGCGCGGAGGCGGTTGTGCTGGGTTGCACGGAGCTGCCGCTGATCTTTGAGAAAATCGAGCTTGAAAAGCTTGATGTGATGAAAATCCATATCGACGCACTGATTCAGAAAATCCTATTGTAAACGAGGAGGAGATCAGGCGCATGAGCAAGGGCTTTCCGGAGAAGGCATGGAGGAAAAGATTTGGCCGTGACGCGGTTATCGCGCTCGCGACGATTGACAAGGGCGTTCCCGCCGTCCGCGAGGTCAACGGATATTATGAGGACGGCGTCTTTTATGTCATCACGTATGAGCTTTCGGGCAAGATGCGACAGATCCGTGAGAACCCGTCGGTCGCGGTCTGTGGGGAATGGTTCACGGCGCGCGGAACGGCTCAAAGCCTGGGATCTCTGCGCGATCCCAGGAACGAGGAGCTTTTCCTGAAGTCGAAAAAGGTCTTTTCCGCGTGGTATGACAATGGACACATTGACGAGAACGACCCGAATACATGCATACTGTGCATCCGCCTGACAGACGGCGTGCTTTATGCAAACGGAACGCGCTATGAGCTTGATTTCACGGCGGATTGAACGGGATGGGAAAGCTCTCCGAGCGGCGCTCTGAGAACGCCGACAAATGACAGAACAGTAAACAAATCGAGCCGCGTTTGACAGGAAGCGTGCAGCTGATATATACTGACAAAGAGATTTTGGAGACTTTTTTCTCCGCTTTTTGGAGGAACGATATGAGCATCAATCTGCCTATTACGAAAAGGCGCATCCGCAATCACTTTACCTATGCCTGGTGGCAGTATGTTCTGTTAATCAGCCTTGCGATTTTTGGATGGAATCTGATCTATACGACCACCCGTTACCGTAGTCCAGAGGAATTGAAGGTGGAATGGTACTGTGAGGAAGCGCTTTCTCTGACAGGACAGGAGCGTCTGTCCGCGCTGATGGAGGAGCTTCGTCCCGAGCTTTACCCGGACATGGAGGAGGTTAGCTTCACGCCCGTCGGCTATGACGAGACCTATGGCGAAATGCAGCTTCTCGTATGGGCCAGCGCCGGTCAGGGCGATTTATACATGCTTACGCCCGAGCATATCAAAACGCTTGCCTCAAGTGGGGCCTTAGTCGACCTGCAGCCCTTTATAGATGACGGTACACTGAATGTGGAGGGCATCGACCTAAAGCGCGGCTATGTCACGGATGAAGAGACGGGCCAGAAGTATTTGGCCGCCATTCCCACCGATACACTCACCGGCCTTTCGGAGTATGAAATCGCTCCGGAAGGGAAGCTAATGGCGTTGCTGGCGGGCGGAGGAAATGTCGAAAACGCTGCGAAGCTGATGGGATGGCTTTTGGATAATATGCGAGAATAGCACAAGCTCAGAAGCTGAGAGGGCGTTCAGCTTGCCGGACGCCCAGCGGGGTATCGACAAAGAATGGGGTGCAGGGGCATTATGCCCCTGCTGGGGTTTGGGACAAAGCCCCAAAGCCTTACGCCGCAGCGTTTCCAAGCGAGAGACGCGTCGGCTCATCTGGGCCGGCGTTGCGGCTCTTTGCGTATCTATGGGTTTATCGACGGTCTGAGACTATCCGTGGCCTGCTTTTTCGCTAGAGGCAAAATCGTGGGCTTTATCGCTCAACGTGTCTCCTGCCAGACATACCAGTCCGTTCCGTCCGTCTCCATAACGGCAGCGCCATTGCCTGTGAAAAGATAGGGAAGATCGCGATATCGGGCCTGATCCACTAGCCCCTTGGCTCCCTTCTTTTGGCTGTTGGTAATCAGAAAAAGCTCGGGCGCGACGGCATCGGCAAACGAGCTGACCATGGGATTCAGCCCGTGATGCGGTACCTTGACGATATCGGCCTTCAGCGCGCTGACTCCAGGATCGTCTAGAAAGTGCTTTTGCGTCAGCCCAATCGCGTCCGAGCAGAGCAAAAGCCGCGCGTCGCCGTATTGGACAAGAAGCGTCGCGCTCATGCCGTTGGGGGTTTCTCCCTCATCCCAGCGATAGACAGTCACAGTGGCATTACCAAGGATAAGAATCTCGCCATGAGAAACCTGTCGGTAGGGAATGCCGGAAGCCTCAGCCTGACGAACGGCCCGCGTGTACAGCCGGTAGGAAAGCTCTTCCTCGAAGGGGGAGACGGACGCGTCCGCCGTGAAGCCATATTGCATCAGTCGCCATAGTCCGTCGATGTGATCGTCGTGGGGATGCGTGTTGAACAGATATTTGAAATGGGAGATTCCGCGATCGCTCAGCCAGTCTCGTAGCTTTTCGCGCCATGGGTCGGCGCCGCCGTCGACCATCATGCGCTCCTCTCCACATTCCAAAAGCATGCAGTCGCTTTCGCCGGTCTGAAACGCGGTTAGCCGCATCGGCGCACGATCTTCCCAGCCTGTGGGCACCGCCTGGTTCACGAAGACCTCCGCCCGCGTGGCGACAGGCAAAAAAAGCGCCAGAAGAAAGGCGATTCTCTTTTTCATTTTTCCGTCCTCTTTTCATTGGTATCGCGATCCGTATCATTAAGATGAAAAAAGGATGGGAAAAGTTTGACCTGTCGAAAATTTTTTAAGGCGTAAGCCATCCGTGCTTGATCGGCCAGCTTACAGACTGCCTTAAGACCGCGGACATCTTGGTTTCCAGCACAATCCGGGAGCCCTGTTCTTTGGTCAGCGTCAGATATTTGGCGATGTCCATCTCGCCCGCGCCGAGTGCCAGATGCGCCTCTTTTTCCAAGGCGTCATGCAGATGCATATGCCTTATCCCAGGACATCGACAAAGTGCGGGGTGCAGGGGGCTCAGGCCGCAACCTCAATCGTCGTGGAGGGCACTAGCCGTGTCCTCCACTCGTTTCGGTTGATATCCTTCGGTTCGCTTTGCCCCTTCGGGGCAAGGCCGCACAGCGGCCCCGCTTCCCTTCGTCAACCCCTGCTGGGGTTTGGGACAGAGCTCCAGAAATCTTACGCCGCAGCGTTTTCCAAACGGGAAACGCGCCGACCCAGATGGGCCGACGCTGTGGTTCTTTGCGTAAATAGGGGGGTGTCGACAATCTGACGGCATCCCGAAGGATGTCTCGAATGCCTATCACGTTTTGAGCCGTCGGTTCAGATTTCCATGATAATCGGCAAAATCATAGGATTGCGCTTGATTTTATCAAAGATGTAACGATGCAGCTCATCCTTGATGCGGTTTTTCATGCCCTGCCACTCGCTTCCGTCGATACAGCCGTAGCTGAGGACGATCTTGCGGGCCAGCTCCCTGCTGCACTCGATGATGTCCTCGTTCTCACGCACATAGACGAAGCCGCGGCTGATGAGATCGGGGCCGGAGACAAGCGTGCCGTTGTCGCGGTCGATCGCCATCACAACGATGATGAGGCCGTCCTGGCTCAGATGCTTGCGGTCGCGCAGGACGACGTTGCCCACCTCGCCGATGCCGAGACCGTCCACCAGCACGCCGCCGGTGGGCACCTCACCCACGATGGCAAGACTCGTCTCGCTCATCTCGATAACCTGGCCAATCTCGGGAATGACGATATTTTCGCTGCGCATGCCCAGCGTCTCGGCAAGCTCGGCGTGCTGCCAAAGCTTGGCGTACTCGCCATGGATGGGCAGGAAATACTTCGGCTTGACCAGCACGTGCAGCAGCTTGATCTCCTCCTGGCAGGCATGGCCGGAGACGTGAACCTCACCCAGCTGGCCGTACATGACGTTTGCGCCACAGCGATACAGCTGGTTGATAACGCGCGCTACGGGCTTTTCGTTGCCCGGAATGGGGGAGGCTGAAATGATGACCATGTCGGTGGGGCGGATCTGGAGCTTGCGATGCTCGCCGTAGGCCATGCGCGTCAGTCCCGCCATTGCCTCACCCTGGCTGCCGGTGGTGACCACCAGCACCTCCTCGTCGGGATAGTTGTCCAGATCGTCCACATCAATCAGGTTTTCCTCGGGAATGCTCAGCTCGCCGATGGACATGGCCACACGGGTTACGTTGACCATGCTTCGGCCCACAAAGCACACCTTGCGGCCAAACATGGCGGCGGAATCCACCACCATCTGCACGCGGTGAATGTTGGAGGCGAACATCGCCACGATCACGCGTCCTTTGGCCTGCTGGAACATGTCGATGAAGGTCTGGCCGATCTTGGTCTCGCTCATGGTGTGGCCCTTGCGCTCGATGTTCGTCGATTCGCACAAAAAGGCCAGCACGCCTCTGCTGCCCAACTCGGCAAAGCTGGCGAGATCGGTAACCTCACCGTCGATGGGGGTGAAGTCAACCTTGAAGTCGCCGCTGAAAATGACGGTGCCCGCAGGGCAGGTGATGGCAATAGCAACCGCGCCCGCGATGGAGTGATTGACGTGAATGAAACGGACGGTAAAACAGCCGAGCCGGATTTCGTCGCCGGGATTGACAACGTTGAGCTGGATGCCGGCGATACGATGCTCCTTGAGCTTGAGATCAACCAGCGCCAGCGTAAGCTTTGTGCCGTAGAGGGGCATGGGCACCTGGCGCAGCACATAGGGCGTCGCGCCGATATGATCCTCATGTCCGTGTGTGAGAAGGAGTCCGCGGATGCGCTCCCTGTTTTTGATCAAATAGGTTACGTCGGGAATGACGAGATCCACACCCAGCATGTCTTCCTTGGGGAAAATGGAGCCGCAATCTACCACGACCATGTCCTCGCCATACTCGACCACCGTAATGTTCTTGCCGAATTCGTCCACGCCGCCCAGCGGTATGATCCGAATCTTCTGTTCCGCTTCTGCCATTTGAGCCTCCTTTTGCGCGGGTCTGCGCTCGTAATGGGGAACCTTATTCAGAGACGTTTGCGCGAAAAACACGCAAACGATTCTACGTCTGCTTTGCGAGACCAAAAGACACAGAAAAAACAATCAAAGCAGCGCCATCGCCGCCCGTTCTCGACGCTATATATAAGGAGAAGCGCTTTTCCTGCTAAAGCCTATGTTCCCATATAACATACCTAGTATAACACAAAAATTCCCTTTTGAACAGCGAAAACGCAAAAGATTTCTTCACAGACTTTCAGTCGGCTTTTTCAAGCAGGTTGAACAGAAAAGGGGCTTATCGGACGCCACCACAGCCAATGTCATCCATTCCTGGCTTTTCATGGTAGACCGCCGAGACATAGGGCGTCCATTCGGCGCGGCCCGAAATGCGTTTATCCGTAAGACGCAGCGCTGCGGCGCAGAGACCCAGGCCGATGACGCTGCCCAAGAGCGCCCATAGCTCTTGGCCACCGGAGAAAAGGTAGCCCAAAAAGAGCCCAATCAAAAAGCCCGCCAGCGGCAGGACGTACGCCAAAAGCGTCGCCTTCATGAACCGGCCGTCCGGCAGCTCGACCCTCACCCAGTCGCCCGCCTTGCAATCGGCCTTGAGACAAATGGAGCCGGTTCGGTTCATGGAACCGCACGCGCCGCATTTTGCGCATGCGTCCGGACGGATATAGACAATGGTCGCCTCGCCGGTTTTTTCGTCGTATGCCTGTACCTGCCCGAACTTGGTCATGCAAAACCCGCCTTTCCGAACCGAATGGAACAAGAAAATCGTAACGAATTTCGCCCATGTGTATTGACACATGGGCAATCAGGCGCTATAATATAAACTTGCATCAGTAGCGTTACTGTGCGAAGGTGCGCCTGTCCGTTGTTTGGTATTGTACATGCCCAGCGGAAAAAAAGCAACAAGAAATTTTTTGATGCGGAAGCGGGCGCTCAATCGCTTGGAATACGCTTGCGAGAACATAAGGGGTGATGGCATTTATGGTGCATGAGGTTCAAATGGGGAAGCTGAGGAAACGCCAGAGCTTTTCGCACATTGAAGAGATCCTGGACATGCCGGATCTGATCGAGGTGCAGAAGAATTCCTACCGTCGTTTCCTGGACGTGGACTTGCGCGAGGTGCTTGACGATGTTTCTCCGATCGTGGACTATACGGAGAACCTGTCGCTGGAATTTGTTGATTATTCCTTGGACGAGCCCAAGAATAGCGTGGAGCGCTGCAAGGAGCGCGATATGACGTATGCGGCGCCTTTAAAGGTGTTCGTTCGTCTGAAAAACCGCGAGACCGGCGAAATCAAGGAATCCGACGTCTTCATGGGCGACTTCCCCCTCATGACCGAACACGGTACCTTCATCATCAACGGTGCGGAGCGCGTCATCGTCAGCCAGCTGGTCCGTTCGCCCGGCGTTTACTACGAGGACCAGATCGACAAGGCCGGCAAGCATCTTTTCTCCACCACCGTCATCCCCAACCGCGGCGCGTGGCTGGAATATGAGACCGACTCCAACGACGTGCTGTGGGTGCGCATCGACAGGGCCCGCAAGCTGCCCATCACGCTGATTCTGCGCGCGCTGGGCTACGGAACGGATGCCGAGATCATCGACCTTCTGGGCGAGGACGAGCGTCTGATGGCGACCATCCAGCGCGGCGACAACGCCAAGAGCCGCGACGAGGGCCTGATCGAGATTTATAAGCGCCAGAAGCCCGGCGAGCCTCCGACCCGCGAGAGCGCGCAGAGCCTGTTCAACGCGCTGTTCTTTGACAGCAAGCGCTACGATTTGATGCGCGTGGGCCGCTATAAGTTTAACAAGAAGCTGTCCCTGGCCACCCGCATTCAGGATCAGGAGGCTGCCGAGGACGTGGTCAATCCGCAGAGCGGAGAGATGATGGTCAAGGCGGGCGACGTGATCTCCAGAGCGCTTGCGACGGACATCCAGAACGCCGGTATCAACAGCGTTTTGATCAAGGTTGAAAACCATGTGCATAAGGTTGTGGGCAACCATTTCGTGGATGCCTCCAAGTACCTGCCGTTCGATCCCAAGGAGGCGGGCGTGCAGGAGTATGTGCTTTATCCCGTGCTGCGTGAGATTTTGGACAGCTGCGAGGACGAGAGCCAGCTGAAGGAAATGGTTCGCGCCCGCGTGCATGATCTCGTTCCCAAGCACATCCTCACCGAGGATATCGTGGCTTCCATCAGCTATCTGCTGGGTCTGCCCTACGGCATCGGCTTTACCGACGATATCGATCATCTGGGCAACCGCCGTCTGCGCTCTGTGGGCGAGCTTTTGCAGAACCAGATTCGCATCGGCCTGAGCCGCCTGGAGCGCGTGGTGCGTGAGCGCATGGCGATTCAGGACGCGGACGAGGTTCGCCCGGGCGAGCTGATCAACATCCGTCCGGTCAGCGCCGCGATCAAGGAATTCTTTGGTTCCTCACAGCTGAGCCAGTTCATGGATCAGCCCAACCCGCTGGCCGAGCTGACGCACAAGCGCCGTCTGAGCGCTCTGGGCCCTGGCGGCCTGAACCGCGACCGCGCCTCCTTCGAGGTTCGCGACGTTCACTACAGCCACTACGCGCGCATCTGTCCCATCGAGACGCCTGAAGGCCCGAACATCGGTCTGATCGGCTCCCTGGCGACCTACGCCCGCATCAACGAGTACGGCTTCATCGAGGCCCCCTACCGCATTGTTGATCCTCAGACCCATCGGGTGACGGATCAGATCGTCTATCTGACGGCGGACGAGGAGGACTTCTATACCGTCGCGGAGGCCAACGAACCGCTCAACGAGGATAACACCTTCCGCAACGAATACGTCACCGTCCGCGACAAGGCGGAGATCATCCAGGTGCCGCGCGACCGCGTCGATCTGATCGACGTCAGCCCCCGCCAGATCGTCTCCGTCGCCACGGCGATGATTCCCTTCCTGGAGAACGACGACGCCACGCGTGCCCTGATGGGCTCCAACATGCAGCGCCAGGCCGTGCCTCTGCTTGTTCCCGAGGCGCCCATCGTCGGTACCGGCATGGAATACAAGGCCGCGCATGATTCCGGCGTGGTACTTTTGTCCAAGCAGGACGGCGTGGTCGAGAAAGTGGCCGGCGATCAGATCGTCGTCAAGGACAACGTCGGCGAGCACCATACCTACAAGCTCAGCAAATTCGCCCGTTCCAACCAGGGCACCTGCATCAATCAGCGCCCGCGCGTCAAGGCCGGACAGGTCATCGAAAAGGGCGATCTCCTGGCGGACGGCCCCTCGACCGAAAAGGGCGAGATCGGCCTGGGTCGCAACGTGCTGATCGGCTTTATGACCTGGGA
>CAYQCL010000066.1:0-9008 GCA_964416065.1 uncultured Oscillospiraceae bacterium
TACCCTGAGCGACGGCAGGACCTACGCCTTCAAAAGCCCTGAAAACCCCTCCGAGACCATGGCGGCCTACGCCAGCGAGCTGCTTGAGGAGGGGAGGCGGACGCTCCTTTTTGGCGGAACGGATCCCGAAAGCGGTCTGACGATCGCCGACCGCTTTGACATAGACGCCTTCGTGCGTGTTGCGCTCATCAACGAACTGGCCTATAACATCGACGGTTTCACCTATTCCTCGTCCTTTTTTGTTCTGCCTGAGGGCGAAACCCGCTTTCGCCCTGGCCCGCCATGGGACTTTGACCTGGCTTACCGCTACCTGATGGACGGAAGCAATTCCAACGGGGAAGGGCTGAAGGACAGCGAGGGCTGGCTGTATAATTTTTATTCCTGCCTGGCATTTCGCAGACAGATGCGAATTGTCTATTCGGAAACGCTCTATCCGTTGATTACAGACATTCTTTTGGGAACGCAAACCGGCGAGTACCTGCGTCCGCTGGACGATTACGCACGGGAGATCTCCGCCTCACGGCACATGGACGAGCGGCTGCATGTAACTGCGGCGGATGGCCGTCTCCAATACGGCGAAGACGCCGACAGCGACCTTGAGTTGCTCCGCCGTTTTTTGAGCGAGAGAAGCGAATGGCTATATCAGACACTCATGGAATGGGAAATAGACACGGCGGATCGGGTCGATCTCCGACTGGAGGCGATCTATACCCGTGCGGAGGATACCCAGGAGCTCACAGCCTGGCCGTGGACGAACGCGAGGGTCTGCTCCAACACCTCCTCACTGCTTTCGGAGGCGACGGAGACGGATTACGCAGTTTATCGCAATGAGGCAATCGTTGAACCGATGGAGGGCTTCTCTTTCAGCGACCGCACCGCCGTCACGGTCAACGGCACGCCTGTTCTATGCGAGCGGCTTGAGGACGGCAGACTCAGAATTACCTTCACCTTTGAGGATCCTTCTTACCGTCCCGTGGACTATTACGGAGAGGATCTGGGCCTTGTTTATAACGCGGACTACTACGCCTCGCATCATCCGGATGTCGTGGAGGAATGCGGCGGCGATCCTGACGCCATCCTTGAGCATTTTTATTATGATGGCATGTGCGAGGGAGAGATGGGCAACGCCTTCTTTAATCCCATTGAATTGCAGATCAGCATGACATGGCTTGAGGATGTCTATCTGGGAGAGTGGGAGCTGATGTACTACGATTTCATCTATGAAACGCATGAAGAATGGATGACTTATATGGACAAGCGCTTCTCCCCGAACGTTTCGGACTGGCGCGCACAATAGGCGGATCGACAGGAGGTGGTTGAGAGAATGATGAAGCGAATATGGTTTTTGGCGCTGCTCACAGCCCTGTGCCTTCCGCTTGTGGGCGCGGCCTTGGGCGAGGAGGCCGCAGACGCCGCCATGACTGATGGCGCCCCTGATGAGGCGGAAATGGCCGAGGAAAATGCCGAGGAAGCGGCGCTGCCCGCCGTTTATGCGCGGATGGCCGTCAACGGCGGAATGATTGAGATCGTTTCCACGGAGCTCGAGGGCGAAAGGTGGCTGTTTTTGCCCGCGCACGCAGATATGGACGCGCTGACGCTGCACATGGAGGACGAGGTCTTCTGGACCGCGCCGGAGGAGGCGGACGAGGAAGGCGTCTTTTCCGCGCCGGTCACGGATGCGGACGGGACGGTGCTTTTCGAGCTTCATGTGATGCGCTCGGAGAACCTGCGCGCACTCTACCTGTTCAGCGACGATCCCATCGGGCATGGAAGGAAATGGCTGGAGGACTGCGACTATCACGAAAACGAGACCACCGGCTCCATGGCGATGGTCGATGTGGACGGAACGGTGCGGCATGTCAACGAGATCACCAAGCTGCGCGGACGGGGCAACAGCACCTGGGGGCTTTTGAAAAAGCCGTATCAGATCAAGCTGAAGACCAAGGATGACCTGCTGGACACGGGCGTCAAGGAAGAGCGGAGCCGCACCTGGGTGCTGCTGGCGGAAAACATGGACTTTTCACTTTTGCACAACCGCATCACCTTTGACCTGGCGTTGGAAATCGGAATTCCGGAAGCGTCACGGAGCGAATTTGTCGATCTGTATTATGACGGCGAATACCGCGGTACGTACTTGCTATGCGAAAAGGTGGAGGTCGGCGAGGGGCGCGTGGATATCCTCGACTATGACGACATCCTGAGGGCGCTCAACGACCGCGCGGGCAAGCACGATCTGGACGCGCTGGAGGTCGGGTCGGCGAAAAACCGCTTTTCAAACGAATTTTTCTTCATTCAGGATGTGGAGGCGCCCAGCGACCCTTCCTCGGGCGGGTATCTGATCGAGTTGGAAAGCCCCCTGACGCTTTCCGACCGCTGCTACTTTACCCTGAGCGACGGCAGGACCTACGCCTTCAAAAGCCCTGAAAACCCCTCCGAGGCCATGGCGGCCTACGCCAGCGAGCTGCTTGAGGAGGGACGGCGGACGCTGCTTTTTGGCGGAACGGATCCCGAAAGCGGTCTGACGATTGCCGACCGATTTGACATAGATGCCTTCGCGCGCGTTGCACTCATCAACGAGCTGGCTTATAATGTGGACGGGTTCAGCTGGTCCTCATCCTTCTTCGTGCTGCCCGAGGGCGAGACGCGCTTCCGCCCGGGTCCGCCCTGGGACTTCGACCTAGCGTACCGCTATCTGGTGAACGGCACGAGCGGGCAGAGCGCGGGCCTGAAGGACGAAAGCGGCTGGCTCCCGCTCTTCTATTCCTGCGACGAATTCCGCGAGAGCATGCGAAACGTGTACGGCGAGACGATCTATCCTGTCCTGACGGAGATTCTTTTGGGAGACGGAACCGGCCGATACCTGCGCCCACTGGATGAATACGCGCGGGAGATTGCGGCTTCCAAGCGGATGAACGAACGACTGAATACGCTTTGGCAGGAAAAGCGTTTTCAGTATGGAGACACCTGGGAGGAGGATCTCACGCTGCTTCGGCGTTTTTTGACGCAGCGCGGCGAATGGCTGTATGAAACCCTCATGGGTGAGCCGACGCAGGGCACGGACGATATCGACCTTTATCTGGACGCAATCTATACCTGCGTGGAGGACAGCCAGCGCTTTTGCGCCTATCCGTGGTCGGATGGAGAGATCGTGGACTTTTCCTCCGATCAGGTTAGCGAGGCCGATGAGGAGAACTACGCCATCTGGCGCGTCGAGGCCGTGATCGGGCCGACGGAGGGACGGACCTTCGGAGACATGCCCATGGTTCGGCTCAACGGGACGCCCCTGGCCTGCGAGCGGATGGAGGACGGTACGCTTCGGGTGGCCTTTACCTTTGAGGATCTGACCTACCGTCCCGTAGATTTCTATGGCGAGGACATGGGACTGGTCTTTGACGCGGACGAGTACGCGGCGCGCCATCCCGATATCGCCGAGGAGTGCGGCGGCGATCCCGAGCTTCTTTTGGAAGCGTTCTATTATGACGGCATGTGCGAGGGGCAGGCGGGCAACGCCTTCTTCAATCCCAGGACGATGCAGTTTTATATGCCGTATCTTTCCGATTATCTCTACGACAACTGGGAGGACTATTACCTGGAATTCATGAACGGCTCTGCGCAGGATTGGATGGAGACCCTGGACACGCGCTTCCGCCCGCCGGTCATGGACGCGCTGAACCGATAAGGAAAAACGGCCGTCGGACCCTGGCCTGTCGCGACGTTCAACAAGTAGCTAAAAATCCGCTCCCAATCACTGCGTGGAAGCGGATTTTTGTCTTTGTTAAAACCGCCCACTCAAAACGGTTTGCGCAACCGTTCCAACCTCTCCCCATTCTTCATGCGTCTTGCGCAGATCCTCAATAGGGGGATCAATATAGCAGAAAGAGACAAACCATAAAAATGCATTCCTAAATTTGATAAATTGCAAAAAACAGAGAAAATACATTTTTTTATAGACAGATGAAAAGGGCGCAATGCCTTTCAATACAACGTTTTATAAAAAGAAGAAAAAAATGGATGTTCAAAGGTGACGTTTTTTTAAGTAGACTTTTTTGCATGGATTATGATATAGTAAATTGCACGTAAAAAGGACAGACGCGCGGCAAAGACGCGGTTCGGGCATGGGATCGATGAAGAGCCGAATACAGCGGCGGCGGAGATCCCCCGAGGACGTCCGGCAAACGGCTTGGATAGGGGGAAAGTCCATAAAAGGCCACTTTTCATACTGTGCGGGTTTTTGCCGCCCTCTTCCCAAAGGAGTACCGCTCGGGGCAAGACCGTGCGGTACTTGGTATTCATAAAGGGGTGGGAGCGTCGCGGAGCCCCGAGCCTGGACGCGGCGGCCATCAGCCGGTTGATGAAGCCGACGCGTCGATGCGCAATGAATCAGAATGCAGGAAAAGCAAGGCGGAGGTGCGCATGAATTCCAAATTTTTTCTTTATGTCGTCAAGAGATTTCTTATGGCATTATTGACGATTTTCCTGGTGATCGCCATCACGTTTTTTGTGATGCACGCGATTCCCGCTAGCCCGTTTAGCTCCGAAAAGGCCAAGTCGGACGCGACGATCGCGGCGTTGGAGGCCAAATACGGCTTTGACAAGCCGGTTCCCGTGCAGTTTGTCAACTATCTCAAGAACATTCTGCACGGCGATTTTGGTCTGTCCACTAAGTGGATCGGCTCCACGGTCAGTGAGCTGATCATGGGCGGACTTGGCTATTCTGCCAGGCTCGGCTTGTGCGCTGCGGCGCTGGCAATCGTGCTGGGAGTGGTGCTGGGCGCACTGGCGGCCCTCAACAGGGGAAAGGCGCTTGACAAGGTGATCCAGATCGTTACCACAGGCTTGGTGTCGATGCCCTCCTTCGTCATCGCGACGCTGCTGCTTATCTTCTTTGCGCTTCAGCTCAAATGGCTACCGACAATCGCCAACCAGGAGGGCGGCATGATCCTGCCGACGCTTTCGCTCTCTCTGTACCCGATGGCCTATATCACCAGGCTTGAACGCTCAAGCATGCTGGACGTGCTTGGACAGGATTACATCCGTACCGCCCGCGCAAAGGGCCTTAAGAACCGCAAGGTTATCTTCAAGCACGCGCTGAAGAACGCGCTGGGCCCCGTTGTCACCTACGCGGGCCCGATGATGGCCGGCATCCTTACCGGCTCCATGGTCGTGGAGAACATCTTCTCCGTACCCGGATTGGGCCGTCTGTTCGTCAACAGCATGCTGCGCACGGATTACATGATGATCATGGGCGTTACGATCGTTCTGGCCGTCATGATCGTGGTCATGAATTTCCTCGCGGATGTAATTTATAAGCTGCTGGATCCGCGTATTGATCTTTCTTGAGGTGAAACGGCATGGAAAACGAAAAAAAGCTCAAAAAGAATCCGCTCAGCTTCCAGATTGACCCCAATCTGTTTGAACGGGCCAGCGACGAGGAAAAGGAGCAGGTCGTCACACAGCGCGAATCCGTTTCCTTCATGAGGGACGCCATGCGCCGTCTCGGCAAAAACAGGATGGCGATGATCTGCCTGATTATTCTGATCGTCATCGCGCTGATCGCGATTTTTGTGCCGATGTTCTATCCCTACAGCTATACGCAGCAGGATGTCACGGGCAAATATCTGAATCCCTTTGAGTATTCCCGCAAGGAACAGGCGCGCATCGCCGCAGGCGAGAGCGTTTTTCCGCACATCATGGGAACCGATAACCTCGGCCGCGACTACTGCATCCGCGTGATTTACGGCACGCGTATTTCGCTGCTGGTTGGCTTTGTCTCCGCGCTGATCGTCGTCATCATCGGCATTCTTTATGGTTCGATCTCAGGCTATTTCGGCGGGCGTGTTGACCTGATTATGATGCGTATTGTGGATATCATCTATTCGCTGCCGGACGTTTTGATCGTAATCCTTCTGTCCGTGGCCATCAAGGATGTCGTCAGCACTTCCAAAAGCGAGCTGATCGTCAAGCTCGGTGCGGGAATGATTTCCATCTTTATCGTATTCGGACTGCTCTATTGGGTGGGCATGGCGCGCCAGGTGCGCGGCCAGATCCTTTCCATCAAGGAGCAGGAGTATGTGCTGGCGGCCCGGGCGATGGACGCCTCTCCCGCGCACATCATCATGAAGCACATGATCCCCAACTGCGTTTCTGTCATCATCATCACGGCGGCCATGCAGATTCCCAGCGCGATCTTCACCGAGTCCTTCCTCTCCTTTGTGGGCATGGGCGTCTCGATGCCGATGCCCTCGCTGGGAAGCCTGGCGTCCGACGCGCGCAGCGGCCTGGTCTCCTATCCGTATATGCTGCTGTTTCCGGCGCTGATGATCTTCTTGATCGTGCTGTCGTTCAACCTGCTGGGCAACGGCCTGCGCGACGCGTTTGATCCCAAGCTGCGCACTTGATAAAGGAGGGCAAGCGAGATGGCTATGTTGGAAGTGAGAGATCTGCGCACCTCCTTTTTCACCCCTGCGGGCGAGGTGAAGGCGGTCAACGGCATCTCCTTTAATCTTGACAGCGGAAAGGTGCTGGGCATCGTCGGAGAGTCTGGCTCGGGAAAATCCGTTTCCGCGTATTCGATTCTGCAAATTCTCACGCATCCTGGCCGGATTGTCAGCGGAAGCATCAAATTTCGGGGGCAGGAGCTCGTGGGCGCGTCCGACGAGACGATGCGCAAGATCAGAGGCAACAAGATCTCTATCATTTTCCAGGATCCAATGACGAGCCTCAACCCCGTCTATACCGTGGGCAACCAGCTGGTCGAGGCGATTTTACTGCACACCGATCGCAACAAGACCGAGGCCAAGGCCCGCGCGATCGAAATGCTTGAGCTGGTGGGCATCAACGAGGCCCAAAAGCGCCTCAAGCAGTATCCCTACGAGCTCTCCGGCGGCATGCGCCAGCGCGTGATGATCGCCATGGCGCTGGCCTGCGAGCCTGATATCCTCATCGCCGACGAGCCGACGACCGCGCTGGACGTGACCATTCAGGCACAGATTCTGGAGCTGATGCAGGAGCTTCAAAAGAAGCTGGGCATGGCGATTATCATGATCACGCATGATCTGGGGGTTATCGCCAGCCTCTGCGACGAGGTGATCGTGATGTATGCCGGCAGCGTGTGCGAACGCGGAACGGCGGACGAGATTTTTTATCACGCGGCTCATGAGTACACCAAGGGGCTTCTGTGCTCCATCCCCAATATCGACAGCGACGAGAAGGAGCGGCTCAAGCCCATATCCGGCACGCCGATCGATCTGCTGAACATGCCCAAGGGCTGCGCGTTCGCGCCCCGTTGCGAAAAGGCGATGAAAATCTGCCTCAGCGAGCATCCCAAGGAGGTTCCCGTCGGTTGCGACCATCTCAGCGCCTGCTGGATGAATGTTTACGAGGGCGCGGAACGAGGGGTAATCCGCCTGAACGAAGAGGGCGGCATCACTGCGATTGATTTGGAAGGGACGCTCGGCCAGCAGAAGAAAGGGGGCGGCGAGCAATGAGCGAGGAGAACAAATCCCCCTATCTGGTGGAGGTCAGCCACCTGAAGCAGTACTTTCCGATCACGACTGGCTTTATGAAGACGACGATGCTCAAGGCCGTTGATGACGTGAGCTTTTCGATCGGGCGCGGCGAGACGCTGGGGCTCGTCGGAGAGTCTGGCTGCGGAAAGACGACTGTGGGCCGCACGCTGCTTCACCTGTATAAGCCCACCGCCGGCGAGGTCATCTTCGATGGCAAGCCCGTTACGAAGGCGACGCTGAGCGAATTCCGCCGCCGCGCGCAGATGGTTTTTCAGGATCCCTATTCCTCGCTGAATCCCCGCATGACGGTCGGCGATATCGTGGCCGAGCCGATTGATGTGCAAAAGCTGTGCAAGACCCGCGCGGAGCGCAACGAGCGAGTCGCCGAGCTGCTCAACACCGTCGGCATTTCCAGTGAGCAGGCGACCCGCTACGCGCACGAGTTTTCCGGAGGGCAGCGTCAGCGCATCGGCATTGCCCGCGCACTTGCCTCCAATCCTGAGTTCATCGTTTGCGACGAGCCCGTGTCCGCACTGGATGTCTCCATTCAGGCACAGGTGGTCAACATGCTGGAGGATCTGCAGCATCAGATGGGCCTGTCCTATCTGTTCATCGCGCATGATCTCAGCGTGGTCAAGCACATCTCCAGCCGCATCGCGGTGATGTATCTGGGGCACATCGTGGAGATGGCCGATGCCAACGAACTGCACCATCATCCCGTGCATCCCTATACGATTTCTCTGCTCTCCGCAGTGCCGATTCCGGATCCTAAGCGCGCTAAGGAGAGCCAGCGCATCGTGCTGGAGGGCGACGTTCCCAGTCCCATGCGCATGCCCAGCGGATGCCCCTTCCGCACGCGCTGCTCGCGCGCGACGGCCAAGTGTGCCGAGAGCTGCCCGCAGCTTAGCGAAATCGCGCCCGGGCATGTGGCGGCCTGCCACAATGTTTAATCGGTTGTATCGTCTATGACGCTGCAATAAAATCATCTTGAAATGGAGGAGTTTCAAATGAAAAAGTTTCTTGCTCTCCTGCTGGCGCTCGCTATGCTCGTAGCGATGAATGTGAGCGCTCTGGCTGAAGGCGAGGTCGTCTCCCTGATGTATGGCGGCGGCACCCCCGAGTCCATGGACCCGGCGCTCAACTCTGCCTCCACCGGCTCCAACCTGATCCGGCTGGCCTTCTCCGGCCTGATGGGCACCCGTGTGGTAGATGGCGAGACGTCCAACGAGCCTGAGCTGGCTGAGAGCTATACCCTCTCCGACGACGGCCTCGTATACACCTTCACCCTGCGCGAAGGCCTCAAGTGGTCCGACGGCAGCGACTTCTTCGCCAGCGAAATCGTCAAGAGCTGGAACCGTGCCGCCAGCGTCGATCTGGGCGCCGACTACGGCTTCCTGTTCGACGTGATCGATGGCTACGGCACCGACAGTCTCAACGTCGTGGCCGACGACGAGGCCCGCACCCTGACCGTCACCCTGACGGCTCCCTGCGCGTACTTCC
>CAYQCL010000067.1:0-8411 GCA_964416065.1 uncultured Oscillospiraceae bacterium
CGGGTTTCATAACCCCATTGGTGCCTTTCGCAGAAAGGCGGAATTATAACGATGAAGGATCCCCGAATTGAAAAGCTGAGCCGTCAGCTCATCCGCTACTCCTGTGAGCTGAAGACGGGAGAGCGCGTACTGATCGAGTGTACCGGAGAGGCGCGCGAGCTGGTCTGCGCGCTCGTAAACGACGCCTACGCGGTCGGCGCGGAGCCGATCGTGGTTCTGCGCGATCCCGCCGCGCAGCGCGCGCTGCTTATGGGCGGGACAAAGGAAAAGTGGGAGGAGGAGGCGCTCATCGACGCGGAGCGGATGCGCCGCGTGGACGCCTACATCGGAATCCGCGCGGGCAGCAACAGCTATGAGCAGGCCGATGTGCCGCCCGAAAAGCAGCGCCTTTATATGCAGTATTACAGCCAGCCCGTACACAGCCGGATCCGCGTGCCCGAGACCCGCTGGGTGGTGCTCAGGTATCCCACGCCGTCCATGGCCCAGCTGGCGGAGACCAGCGCGGAGGCGTTCGAGGATCACTATTTTGATGTCTGCACGCTGGATTACGGCAAAATGAGCCGCGCCATGGACGCGCTGGTCAGCCGCATGGAACGCGCGGATCGGGTGCATATCATCGGCCCGGGCACCGACCTTACCTTCTCTATCAAGGGGATGCCGGCCATCAAGTGCGACGGCAAGCTCAACATCCCCGACGGCGAGGTATTCTCCGCGCCCGTGCGCGAAAGCGTCAACGGCGTTTTGCAATACAACACGCCCAGCCTGTACCAGGGCAATGTATTTGAGCGCACGCGGCTTGTGTTTCAGGACGGCAGGATCATCGAGGCCACCAGCAGCGACACCGTCCGCTCCAATCAGATTTTTGATACCGACGAGGGCGCGCGCTATGTCGGCGAGTTCGCCATCGGCGTCAACCCCTATATCACCAAGGCGATCAAGGACACGCTTTTCGACGAGAAGATCGCGGGCAGCTTCCATTTCACCCCGGGCAACAGCTACGACGAATGCCCCAACGGGAACAAGAGCGCGATTCATTGGGATCTGGTCTGCATCCAGACGCCCGAATACGGCGGCGGCGAGATTGCCTTTGACGGCGAGGTGATCCGCCGGGACGGCCTGTTCGTGCCGGAGGACCTCCAGGCGCTGAATCCCGAAAACTTGAAGTGACGCGGGGGCGTATAGCGTGGAGTTTGTACGGTTGACGGACGCGGACGATCCGCGCCTTGAGACGGCGATGCGTTTGTATGGCGAGAGCTTTCCCGCTCACGAGCAGCGCGAGGAGGCCTCGCAGCGGGAAATCATGTCCCATCCCGACTATCATTTTACGCTGATTCTTGAGGAAGAGGCGTTTTTGGGTGTGCTTTTGTACTGGGAGACCGAGGGCTTCTTCTATGTCGAGCATTTCTGCATGGAGCCCTCAAAGCGCGGGAGGGGATATGGCCGGCGCGCGCTGGAAAAGCTGAACGCTATTGCGCGCAATGCCGGAAGGGCCGTGATCCTGGAGATCGATCCGCCCGTGGACGAGCTCTCCCTGCGCAGAAAAGGGTTTTATGAGCGGGTCGGCTATCGGGCCAATCGCTGGCCGCACGTGCATCCGCCGTATCACGAGAGGAACGCGGGGCATGCGCTCGTCGTCATGTCGTATCCGGAGATGCTTTCGCGCGAGGAATACGAAGCCTTCAACGGCTATCTGCGCCGGACGGTTATGGCGGGTGCCTGGGGACGCTGAGCGCCGCTTTACATCCTTTCCAAAACCGTCTATAATGGCGTCAGAGACAACTACGAAAGGAGCACAGTCGATGAAAGGCATTATCCTTGCCGGCGGCGCGGGCACGCGCCTGTATCCGCTCACGATGGTAACAAGCAAGCAGCTTTTACCCATATACGACAAGCCGATGATCTATTACCCGCTTTCCACGCTTATGCTGGCGGGGATTCGTGACATCCTGATTATTTCCACACCTGTGGATACCCCGCGCTTTGAGGCGCTTTTGGGAGACGGCAGCCAATTCGGACTGTCGCTTCGCTACGCGGTGCAGCCCTCGCCGGACGGGCTGGCGCAGGCGTTTTTGATCGGCGAGGACTTCATCGCGGGCGAGCCGTGCGCCATGGTGCTGGGCGATAACATCTTTTATGGGAACGGCTTTTCCGCCATGCTGCGCGAGGCGGTGGAGAACGCCAAAAACGGAATGGCAACCATCTTTGGGTATTATGTCCACGATCCCGAGCGCTTTGGCATCGTGGAGTTTGACAGGGACGGCAGGGTGCTGTCTGTTGAAGAAAAGCCGAAAAACCCCAAGAGCAATTATTGTATCACGGGCCTGTATTTCTACGACCGCCGCGTGGTGGAGCTGGCCAAGCGGGTGAAGCCCAGTGCGCGAGGCGAGCTTGAGATTACGAGCCTGAATGATCTGTATCTTCAGGATGGCTCCCTGCGGGCCAAGGTGATGGGACGCGGCTTCGCGTGGCTGGATACCGGCACCATGGACAGCCTCATTGACGCGTCCAATTTCGTTCAGCTCATCGAGAAGCGGCAGAGTGTGAAAATCGCCGCGCTGGAGGAAATCGCGTACCAAAAGGGCTGGATTGACAAGGACTCCTTGCTTCTGAGCGCCGAGCACTATGGAAAATCGCCCTACGGCGAGCATCTCAAGCGTGTGGCGGAGGGGCGAATCCTTTACAACACCAGTATCAGCGAATAAGGAGAACTACCTATGACAATTCTTGTGACGGGCGGAGCGGGCTTTATCGGCTCCAACTTCATCTATTATCTGCTCAAGCATCATCCTGAGGATCGCGTGGTCTGCGTTGACAAGCTCACCTACGCGGGCAATCTGGAAACACTTGAGGACGCCATGAAGGAGCCCCGCTTCCGTTTTGAGCGCCAGGATATTGCCGATTTGGAGGCGATGGACGCGCTCTTTGAAGAGGAAAAGCCGGATATCGTGGTCAACTTCGCGGCGGAGAGCCATGTGGACCGCTCGATCACCAATCCATGCGTTTTTGTGCGCACCAATGTGATGGGCACGCAGGTGCTGATGGAGTGCTGTCGGAAGCGCGGCGTCAAGCGCTATCATCAGGTGAGCACCGATGAGGTCTATGGCGATCTGCCGCTGGACAGGCCGGATCTGTTCTTCACCGAGGAGACGCCCCTGCATACCTCCTCGCCTTACTCGGCCAGCAAGGCCAGCGCCGATCTGCTCGTGCTGGCTTACGCGCGCACGTTCGGGCTGCCGGTGTCCATCACCCGCTGCTCCAACAACTACGGTCCTTATCATTTTCCCGAAAAGCTGATCCCCCTGATGATCTCCCGCGCGCTGAACGATCAGCCGTTGCCGGTATACGGCAGGGGAGAGAATATCCGGGACTGGTTGTATGTGGAGGATCATTGCGCCGCCATTGATCTGGTCATGCGCATGGGACGTGAGGGCGAGGTCTACAATGTGGGTGGCCACAACGAACGCACGAACATCGACGTGGTGCGCACGATCCTGAAGGAGCTCAAGAAGCCCGAAAGCCTCATCACCTATGTGACCGACCGCCCGGGGCATGACCGCCGCTATGCCATCGACCCCTCCAAAATCCACACGGAGCTGGGCTGGCTTCCACGGACGAGCTTCGAGGACGGCATCCGCAGGACAATCCGGTGGTATCTGGATAACCGCGCCTGGTGGGAGCATATTCTGGCCGGCGAATATCAAAGCTACTATGAAAAGATGTATGGGAATCGATAAGGAGCCGGAAAATGCGGATTCGCAAATTCGAGAAGACGGAGCGGGGGATGTACCTGGAAATGGCGGAGAGGTTTTACCATTCCTCCGCAGTGCTTCATCCCGTCCCGCGTGAATACCTTGAACGAACCTTTGACGAAATGCTGCGTTCGGATGTCTATGTGGACGGCTATCTGTTGGAAAGCGACGGCGGCGAGCCGATGGGCTACATGCTGTTGAGCAAGACATTTTCGCAGGAATGCGGCGGCCTGGCCATCTGGGTGGAGGAATTGAGCGTGCTTCCCGCGTTTCGCGGACAGGGAGCCGGTTCCGAGGCGCTCAATTGGGTCAAAAAGCGCTATCCCGAGGTCAGACGCATCCGTCTTGAGGTGGAGCCGGACAATGAACGCGCTATCGAACTGTACCGCCGTCTTGGCTATGAGGAGCTATCCTATTATCAAATGATTTGGGATGCGTAAAAGGGGTCGGCGCGCTTTTCCAAAGCGCCGAAGAGGAGGAACGCCTATGGAGCTTTGGGACGCTTATCTGGAGGACGGCACGCCGACGGGACGCGATCTCGTTCGCGGTGAGCCGGTGCCTCAGGGACTGTATCATATCGTCTGTTCGGTTCTGGTGCGTCACACGGACGGAACCTATCTGCTCATGAAGCGCGATCCCACCAAGCCTACCTGGCCCAATGTCTATGAGGCGAGCGCGGGCGGGAGCGCGATCAAGGGAGAGACGGCACAGGAAGCGGCGCGGCGCGAGCTGTTTGAGGAAACGGGCATCAAGGCGAACAGGCTTGTTTCGTTGTATCAGGAGAAGGGGCCACATACATTCTATTACAGCTTCCTGTGCGAGACGGATATTCCCAAGGACGCGATTGTGCTTCAGGAGGGCGAGACAACCGGCTACCTCTGGGTCACCAGGGAAACGCTTATGGAAATGGCCAAGGCCGAACCGCCGGTACTGGTGGTTCAGCAGGGCGTCAGGCGGTATTTTGAAAGCATGGCATAAAAAAGCAAGCCTCGGAGCAAGCGGCTCTCCGAGGCTTTTTTTAGACGCTCAGACGCCCAAAAGCGTCTGCGCAAACAAGAAATAGACGAGCAGGCTCAGCGCGTCCACGATGGTGGTGATGAACGGGCTGGCCATGACCGCCGGATCGAAGCCCAGGCGTTTGGCCGCCATGGGCAGCATGCAGCCCACCAGCTTCGCGACCGTGACGGTAACCAGCATCGTCAGGCAGACGACCGCCGCCACAAAGACCGTGACGCCCTCGTTGCCCATCAAAATCCGGTCCACCAGCATGATCTTGCCAAAGCAGGCCATGGAAAGCACCGCGCCGCAGAGAACCGCCGTGCGCAGCTCCTTCCATACGACCTTGCCGAAGTCGCTAAATTTCAGCTCGCTCAGCGACAGGGCGCGGATGACCGTAACGGCGGACTGTGAGCCGGAGTTGCCGCCCGTGTCCATTAGCATCGGGATGAAGGCCGTTAGCACCACCTGCGCGGCCAGCGCGTCCTCAAACGAGGTGATAATCATGCCCGTAAACGTCGCCGAGACCATCAACAGGAGCAGCCAGGGAATCCTGTGTTTGAACAGGTCCAGCGGCGTGCTTTTCAGATAGGTTTCCTCGGACGGCGTCATGCCGGCCATGATCTCGATATCCTCGGTGGCCTCGTCCTCCATGACGTCCATGGCGTCGTCGAAGGTGACGATGCCGACCATGCGGCTATCCCCATCCACGACAGGCAGCGCCAGGAAGTTGTATTTGGAAAGTGTTCTGGCCACTTCCTCCTGATCCGTTTGGGTGGTGACGGAGATCACGTTGGTCAGCATGATATCGGAAACCAGCGTATCGTCGTTTTGGGCCAATAGCAGATCCTTGACCGTTACGACACCCACAAGCCGGCGGTTGTCGGTCACATAGCAGGTATAGATCGTTTCCTTGTCCACGCCCTGACGGCGAATCTGCTTGAGACTCTCGCTCACCGTCATGAAGGGCTTGAGCGAGACGTATTCGATCGTCATGATCGATCCGGCGGAATTCTCGGGATAGCGCAGAATCTGGTTGATGGAGTTGCGCATCTCGGGATCGGCCTGCCTCAGGATGCGCTTGACAACGTTGGCCGGCATCTCCTCGACCAGATCGGCTGCGTCATCCACATATAGCTCATCGATGATCTCCTTGAGCTCGATGTCCGAAAAGCCGTGAATCAAAAGCTCCTGCGCGTCCGGCTCCATCTCCACAAAGGTCTCCGCAGCGGCCTCCTTTGGCAGAAGCCGGAACAGAAGAGGAATGCGATCCTCCTCCAGATTGGTGAAGAGGCCCGCGATGTCGCTGGGATTCATGGTCAAGAGGATATCCCGAAGCGTCTTATACTTTTTTTCATTCAGCAAGGTTAAAAGCGTGTTTTGTACGATTTCAAAACGCTCAATCATTGTGCTCCCCTCCTATCTTTTTTTGAACCTTCGTTTGAAAGTTAGGAAGTGGAAACACACCCGTCCTATATGATTACGCAAGAAACACCACGGCCAAAGGCGTGGCGATACTTCGGTCAGGTATGTTGCCGCTACTTCCCGCGTCCATGGTGTTTCCTCCCTTCGCTCTGTTTTTATACAAAAGTAATATATTGCAAAAAAGACCGGATGTCAACGGGCGAGGCGAGAATTTCTTCAGGGTTTTTGTACTTCAAATTTCATCAAAAGTCAGGGGCCTCAAATAACGAGCTTGCGGCTGATATATTTGCTCAAAGTCCTTGCACTTGACAAGTTACAGCGATTGGCTTTTCCAAAACAAAATTCCTTGATTTTTCCCCCGAAAAAACAGAGGCGGAAAAATCCGCCCCGTCAATCAGTTAGTTCAATGTTTGCATTTCCTTTTCCTGCCATAAATCAGGACACCGACCAAACCGCCGAAGGATACTGCCAGCAGGACAACCCAAAGCGTCATTTGGCTGCTGTCCCCGGTCTGCGGTGGGCTTGTGGTTGTGCCGGTTGTCGTTGTATCGGTTGTGGCAGAACCGGTAGCGGCGATCACAGTTTTATCCTGTGTAATTTCCTCAGTCAGAGCCTCATCGGAGAAATATTTACCGCAGTCAGGGCAGTACCAGTAGGCGATATTGCCCGCTTCCGTGCAGGTGGCCGCCTTGGCCTCTACCTTAATTGCATTCTTGTGATTGATGGCCGGAATCACTGTTTCATCCTGTGTGATCTCATTGGTAAGATCTTCATCGGAGAAATACTTCCCACAGTCAGGGCAGTGCCAGTATTCAATATTTCCATCCTCGGTGCAGGTGGCCTTTTTTGCCTCTGTCTTGACTGAAGTATGCTTATGGAGCGACTTGCTGTGAAAATAAAAATATTTCTCCGCAGCATTGGACATCTCTCTGCTTTCTTCGAAGGGCGAACCCTCCATAGCTTTGGCATCATCTTCACTGTCACCTACGAAAACTTCAAAAAGGCCACTGTCACCAGGCGTAATTGTAAAATCGCTTGCGCGCACACTGCCGACAACGATCACTTCCGTGTTTCCGGTTACGGATAAACTGTTTTCTGAATTAATTCCATAGAAAAAGTAAATTTCATGCTCCTCGTGAGTAGCAGAAGCGGTCACAGTGCTGTTGATGATATTGATTTGACCAACTGCCCGAATCGCGTTATTTTCTCTGGCTGAAGCAATTACGTTCGCCCCATTCTTTATGGTGATATTGTTGCCGCCAATAGCTTCAAGCCCCTGCCCTGCCTCCACACTGAGAGTGATGCCGTCAAAAACAAAGTTCGTAGGGTAATGATGAAGCGAATATGCATCTATTTGCGCATATTTTCCGGTAAGAGTAATCGTTCCGGAGCCAGTAAAGGTTAAAGTTCTGGTAGGAACTGGTAAAACTCTTATGCTTGTAAAACGGTTGTCACCAATGGCGCAGATTGTCAGGTTTTCGAAAGTAGTGTTGTTTTTCCATATAATACTCCCCTCTGTGGAGTGTTCATCTGTTGCAAAAGATGCATTATTTAATGTAAGCGTATTCGTATCTGGATCAAAGGTTACGGATTTCGCTTCCCCGTCATTCTCGCCCAGTATGTCGTTTTTGTTATCGTCCGTAACTTCAACGCCATTTACTATAATTCCATATTCGGAGGAAGCTGTTTCCGCAGCGGATACTGTTCCGGGTAAAATGCCAATTAAAAAGGCTGAAAAACATAGCGTCAGCAACAGGCTAAAAATTTGTTTTTTTGATTTCATGCCTCTCTATCTCCTTTCTGTCTGTTTGAGTTGCTAAACTATGCTATTGATAAAAAAGTAGGACTCTTTTTCATATAATCGCGAGCAACGCTTCATCCAGCCATGTAAAAAAGGCGCATTCCTCCCGCAGTAATACGGGTAGAATACGCCGATAGAATTATTATAATTTTCTCTTGACAAGGCAAAATAGATAGAATTACGCTTAGATAGATAGATAGATAGATAGATAGATAGATAGATATCATCTTGTGCCCTCCTTTCCTGCTTGTCAAGTCATTTTCACATAATAAAATAATTATACTCCTTTTTTTGTCCTTTGCAACATCACGTCAATGAAATTTTGAAGAGATAGCCCTTTGAAAGGGCTATTGCAGAGAATCCTGGAGCAACGCCTCTGTGTCACAGTGACAGAGGATTTCAATACACAAATAGAGTATTCCATGCAAAGCTTGATGCAG
>CAYQCL010000068.1:0-7949 GCA_964416065.1 uncultured Oscillospiraceae bacterium
TTCGCGAACACCTGTATCTTTTTGGGGATACAGTCCTTAAGCGTCGCGACGTGCGAGATAATGCCGACCAGCCGGTTGCCTCCGGCAAGCTCCTCAAGCACCTCCAACGCGCGTCCAAGGCTTTCGTCATCCAGCGTTCCAAAGCCCTCGTCAATGAACAGCGTATCCAGCCTTACGCCGCCGCGCCGCGCCTGTACCACATCCGCAAAGCCCAGCGCCAGAGACAGAGAGGCCAAAAAGGATTCGCCGCCCGAAAGCGTGCCCACATCGCGTACCTTGCCCGTGTGATGATCCAGCACATCCAGCGTCAGGCCGGACTTGCTGTTTCCTCGTTCCTCCCGCTTCTGGCAGAGGCTGAACCGCCCGTCGCTCATATGCTCCAAGCGACGATTGGCCTCTAAAATGACACGCCGGAAATAATATTGAAGGATATAGTTTTCAAAAGGAAGCTTGTTGGTTCCGGCTACATTGCCGGACACCGTCCGATAGAGATCGTCCAGGACGTCCAGACGTTCCGTGCTTGAACGCAGATTTTGAATCGTCCTTTCCATCTGGGGAAGGACGCGCGTATTTGCAGCCAGACGGAGTCCGACCGTCCGTTCGTCCTCGGCGCTTTGGGCCGCCGATGCCTTGAGCGTCCGCACCCGCTCCTGGATCGCCTCCGCGTCCAGCGGCTCCAATCCATCCCATTGCTCGCTCAAGCTCTTAACCGTCGCCTCTGCGGCGGCGATCTCGCTTTCATAGCGACTTAAGTCGGAGCTCTGACGGGCCATCTCCTGATCCGCCATCAAAGCGGCATGATAGGACGCCTCGTCTGAAAATCCATGATCACCCAGCGCGTTGAGGTAAGCGTCCCGCGCCTTTTCGGCGGCTTCGCGCTGTGAGGCTGCGTCCTCCCGCGAACGCTTGAGAAGCGCCAGCTGGGCCTGATAGGCGCTTTCCGCCCTGCTGAGCCGCTGCCGCGCCTCCTCGATCGTACGCTTCATGGCCTCGATTTTCTGACCAAGCTGTTCGTGCATCCGGCGGCATTGCGCTTCGAGCTCCTCCGTCGGCTCCTTGCCGCCGATGACCCGCGTCAGGTGTTCCTTCATGTTTTCCAGGGCCTGCTGAGCCGCCGCGCAGGTTTCGGAGGCGCGCCGCGCCACGCTCTCCGTCTGCTCCCGCCGCTTCGCGGCCTCGTCCGTCTCCGCCTTGGTCGGCGCTTTTTGAATATGAGCCGCTGGACTGGGATGCTCCACGGAGCCGCAGACGGGGCAGGGGCGTCCCGTCAGAAGCATATCGGCTAGGATTCCCGCCTGATCAGCCAGATACAATTCTGACAGACGCGCGTATTCCTCCGACGCCTTCTGCTTGCCGCGAAGCGCCTCCTCGAATTTTCTCCTTTGCACCCCAAGCTCGCCTTCCAGGTGCCGATACCCCTCAAACAGCGGAATGGCCTCGGCAAGCCGCTGCCGCTTCCGCTCTAATTCCTCCGCACGCTCGTTCAGCTTCTGTGCCTCCGCCATCGCCTCCGAAGCGGACGTCCGTTCCGTTTCCGCCGCCGCAAGCGCCTGTTCCCGCTCTGGTATCCGCCCCCGCGTCTGGACGAGACGCGCCTGTTCCGTTTTGCACATCTCCTCCAGGCGATATACCCGCTGCGCGCGTCGGGCAAGCTCCAGGCGTTGCGCAAGCACGTTCATCTGAGCCCTTCGCGCGGTTAAGGCCGCATATTCCTCTCTCTTGCGCATAAGGCTCTGAATCCCCTGATTGCGCTTTTCCGCGCTACTCAGCATCGCGGTGGCTTCCGAAAGTGCCGTATCCGTCTCTTCCCTCTTTCTCACGATTTCGGCATAAACCGTTTCATCGCCGACGATCAGCTCCCGCAGCGCCTTCAAAAGCCGCTCGGCATGAACGCTTGACGCCGCGAGCTCCCGAACCGGCTCCTTTTGGGCATCGTCGCATTGAATCTGAGCCGCCTGACTCAGATAAGTGCTCTCCGCCGTTTTGCAGGCATTTTCCGCCTCTCCTTTGCGTTCCTTGAGAATCTTGCCGATTTCTTCGTAAAGCTGCGTATCGAAGATGCGGCGGAAGACATCCGCGCGCGTCGCGCTGTCCGCGCGCAGGATGGAAAGGAAGTCGCCCTGCGCGATCATCGCGACCTGTGAAAACTGCGCGGCATTCAGTCCCAGAAGCTCTTCCACCGCCTCCCGAACGCTTTCGATCCTGTTCCAGCTCCGTCCGTCCTCACACGTCATTTCCGCCTCGGCTGGACGGGCGCTTTTGCGCCCCGGCTTCAAATATTCGGGACTGCGCCTGATCGTATATCGCTTGCCGCCGCTCACAAAGGTAAAGCTTACCCATGTATCCGTCTCCGGCGGGGCAAAGTCGCTCCTAAAGGACTTCCCCGTCCGGCGTTTTGTCCCGCCGCTCGCCACGCCATAGAGCGCGAAGGTGATGGCGTCGAACAGCGTCGTCTTGCCCGCGCCGGTATCGCCGGCGATCAGGAAAAGCCCCTTCTCGCCCAGAAGCGTAAAATCCACCGTCTCCAGTCCCGCATATGGTCCAAAGGCGCTCATCTCAAGCCTGATCGGTTTCATTCAGCCTCGCCTCCGCTTCCTCAATCACACCGCGCATCACCGCAATCCGCCTCTCATCCGGCGGCACAAGGTTGTTCTGCCCCTTGTAAAACGTCATAAAATGCTCCAAGGGGGTAAGCGCCTCGGCGTCTGCCATTTCAAGCTCATGCATCTCCTCGTTGGTCCGGCTGTTGTGGACGCGCATTCCCACCAGGTTAGGATAGGTAAGCCGGAGGATGCCGAGCGGATCGGTAAGCACGCCCTCGTCCGTCAGCTCGGCATAGACGAAATCCTCGCTATACCGTTCTGGCGCGGCTACATCGGAAAGCCTTCCGCGCACGGTTCTGAGCTCATGCAGCGGCAAGAACGGCCGCTCCTCAAAAGACAGCTTCCCCTTTTCCTCCAGAACAACCATAAGCGCCGCCTTCCTCTGGCGCTCCTCAGACAGCGAATACTTCAGCGGCGAGCCGCAATAGCGCACCCGTCCGCCGGCCAGCCGCTGCGGCGAATGGAGATGTCCCAGCGCCACATAATCAAAGTCGCGGAACACATCCGCGCCGATCTGGTCGATCCCGCCGATGAGACGCGTTTCAGACGCGCACAGAGCCGCGCCGCCCACATACTGATGCGCCACCAGGACATTCCTTGTACCCTTGTCCAGCCTGACCGTTGAAAGTGCCGCCCTCACCGCGTCCTCATAGCCCCGAACCTCGGGAAAAAAGGGACGCACATTGGCTGGGCGCAAAAACGGCAGAAGATAGATATGCACCTTCCCATAGGCATCCTCAAGCGTATAGCGGCGAAGCGTCCCATCAAAAGAAGGCGACATAAAAACGCCGGTTGCCCCAAGCAGTTCGCGGCAATAGGCGACCTGCTCGGCGTTGTCATGGTTACCGCTCACCGCAAAAACCGGTTTTTTCATCCGGCTCAGCGCCACCAAAAAATCACCCATCACTTTCAGTGCCTCCGAAGAAGGCTGCGTTTTGTCATAAAGATCGCCGGCCAGCAGCACCGCGTCACAGTCCCGTGCGCAATCAAGCGCCTGCTCAAGCACATGCTTCTGGTCGTCCATAAGGCTCTGCCCGTTGAGCCTTCGTCCGATATGCAGATCGGACAGATGAAGAAGCTTCATAATCTGCCTCCTTTCTTTCTCATCATCGTACTTTTTTTCGCATAGAATTGCAATCCTTATTTCCATCTTCCTTTTTTGCGGCAAATGCGGTAAAATAACTTAAGATATTGCATTTTTGGAAAGGATGTCCCGCTATGCTTGAGCTCATCGTCAACCCCGTCGCCGGTAACGGACTCGCAAAAAAAATCGGTGAGGAGGCCGCCGGATTGCTTGAGAAAAAGGGCATCCGTTTCACGCTGCACATGACCGATCGTCCCGGGCACGCTACACAGCTGGCGCGCGAGGCCGCCGCAAGGGGAGCGGAAACGGTGATTGCCTTTGGAGGGGACGGCACCATCACCGAGACAGCCGCCGGTCTGCGCCACACGGGGACGGCGCTTGGCATCGTTCCCGCCGGTACAGGCAACGACTTCATCAAGACCATCGGCACGCCCAGGGATTGGCGGGAGGCCCTCGAGTTTATCCTGTCCCATCCCGCGCGCCCCATCGATTCCGGCATGATGAACGACCGTTTCTTTCTCAATGTCTGCGGCGCGGGCTTTGACGTGATGGTGCTGGATTTCGCCGAAAGCGCGAAAAAGCGCGTCCGAGGCATCTGGCCCTACCTGTATGGCGTTGTACGCGCCATCAAGACCTTCCGCCCCTTTAAGATGCATATCGAAATCGGGGACGATATGGTACTGGAGCGGCCCTGTATGATCTGCTCCATCGGCAATGGCCGCTATATCGGCGGCGGCATTCCCATTACGCCTCTTGCCCAAGTTAAGGACGGTCTGTTTGAGCTTCTGGTGGTGGACGCGGTGCCCCGATGGAAAATCCCCTTCTATCTTCCCTCGCTGATGCTGGGCACGCTTTATAAGCGCAAGCCGGCCCATCGCTACCAAGCGTCGCGCTGCACGCTTTCCTCCGCCAACATGCGTCTGAACCTGGACGGTGAAATCCTGTCCATTGAGGAAGCGCGTTTTTCCTGTGAATCGGACGCCCTGCTTCTGCATTGGTAAATGTCCGTCTTGTAAAGTTTTCATTTCGGCCTGTCGGTCGGAAGGAAAAGTGCAGGAACGGCACGAAATTTTATTGATACGATTGATTTCGGAATGAGGGCGTCGATGGAGGCACAGCATATACTGGATCATCCGCTAACCTCAAACGAATCAGAGAAAGAAAGGATGTAGAAACATGGCACCTGTGGGAAGCAACGTAAAAATGGCTTTTTTCAAAGGCTTGGAGGCCCTCGGCAAAGGTGCGAGCAATATGGCCAGCAACGCGCAGCAAAAGCTCAACGAGATCAACCTTGAGACGCGCCGCCGCGAGCTGCTGAGCGAAATTCCCGTGCGAGCGCTTGACCTGTGGCAGAAGGGCGCCGAAATGCCGCCCGCTCTTGGCGAGATGCTCAAGGAATTGAGCGATCTGGACGAACAATTGACTGTTTTGCGCGCCCAACGCTATGCCAAGATCGAAGAGGAGGATGTCGGCGAAGAGACGGATGAGGTTTCCTCCGAGGCTAGTGAGGATGGTGAGCAGGTGTCTGAAGAAGACGCCAACGAGGGGATCGAGTCCACGGAAGAGGAGCCCGAGGCTCAGAGCCCGGAATGCGGGCAGTCGGCTCGCGAGGAAGAGGAAACGCAGGAGCCGTCCGCGTGGGAGGCGCCCATGGATGAGGGCGAGACCGGTGACAACGCCTGATATTTCCATGCAAAGGGGAAATTCTACAGCCGTTCGGTTCTATCCTTTGGAAAGTGTTGCGCCGGATCGTCCGCGCTTTTCCGTCAGCATCGCCCGTCTGAACGGGGAATGGCTGTTTTGCCGCCATCGTGACCGCGAGACATGGGAATGTTCCGGCGGGCATATCGAAGCGGGCGAGACCGCGTTGGAGGCCGCAAGGCGCAAGCTATATGAGGAAACCGGCGCGATGGAGGCTGAGATAGAGCCGGTATGCCTGTATTCCGTCTCCCTGGATGGAGGGGCGGAGAGCTTTGGCCTTCTCTGCCGCGCGGAGGTGAGTCGGCTCGGTCCGCTCCCCACGGGCTCGGAGATGGCGCAGGTTTGCCGGTTTCCTGATTTGCCCGAGCGATGGACTTATCCCGACATTCAGCCAAGGCTGATGGAACGGGTCGGCCTTTTTGTTTTATCCGTTCGGAAGCATCCCGCCTATGCCGCGTTGGCCATTCGTTATCTTCAAAGCAAATGGGCCGACAAGGCCAGCGCTCCCGTCTACGCGGACTGCGTCGCCCATATGCTCGGTGCCTCCGCTCCCCTGCCTCAATGGTATCTTTGATGGACGGCGTACTGCCTGTCGGCTGTTCCGGTTTGATCCCCAACGACTTTATCAGCCGGATGGATCTCGCGCCGTGGTTGTGCGCCCTCTATATCGAAGAAGCCCATCGCGGGCATGGCTATGGCGAACGACTGATCCAAAGGGCTCGCCAAGACGCGGCGCTCGCCGGCTTTGACCGCCTTTATCTATGCACGGATCATATCGGCTATTATGAAAAATACGGTTTCTCTTATCTTGCGCGGGGCTACCATCCATGGAGCGAGGGCTCTCGCATCTATGAAAGCAAGCTTTCATAGCATTCCAAACGGCGCGCAGCCGCCTGGCCGGAGCGCCGATTTTCTTTGCTTCATGGCGGCCTGCTTCTCTCCGGCGGTTGACATTCCCGCGGCAAAATGCTATGCTACCTATACGGCAAGGGCGCACGCGTTTTTGCCGTATTTTCCATCGTCTGAAAGCGGGGATTCAAAGTGATCGGCGTGTTGGATTACGGCATCGGCAACATCGGCTCCATCCTCAACATGATCAAAAAGATCGGAACGGAGGGCCGCGCCGTGCGTAACGCACAGGAGCTATCCGAATGCGACCGATTGATTTTGCCCGGCGTCGGCAAATTCGACATGGGGATGTCGCTGCTCAACGAAAGCGGGATGCGCGATGCCCTGGATGAGGCCGTAGCGGCCGGACGTCCTCTGCTTGGCATCTGTCTGGGCATGCAGATGCTGGGGCGATCAAGCGAGGAAGGGCCCGGAAAGGGGCTTTGTTACATTCCCTTCGATCTCAAGCGCTTTCAGCCGGAAGCCTATCTCGAGCTTAAGGTGCCCCATATGGGCTGGGATTTCATCGAGGTCGCCCAGCCGGACGCGCCGTTGGTTCTTGGATTGGACGCGGAACCGCGCTTTTATTTCGTGCATAGCTACTATGCCGTCTGCGACACCCCCTCTGACATCCTGATGATCTGCGATTACGGCGGCCCGTTTGCCGCCGCCGTTCATCGCGGAAACATATGGGGCACGCAGTTTCATCCTGAAAAGAGCCATCGCTTCGGAATGGCGCTGATTCGCAATTTTGCAAGGGAGTGTTAGGATGTATCACCGTCCGCGATTGATTCCCTGTCTTCTATTATCCGACGGCGGCCTGGTCAAAACCACGCGCTTCAAAAATCCGAACTACTTGGGCGATCCCATCAACGCCGTCAAAATCTTTAGCGAAAAATGCGTGGATGAGCTCTGTATTCAGGACATCCAGGCCAGCCGTAACGGTCGTGGCCCCGATTTTGAGCTGCTTAGCGATATCGCCTCCGAGGCGTTCATGCCGCTCTCTTATGGCGGCGGCATCACCACGCTTGAGCAGGCATCCCAGCTTTTTCACATTGGGTTTGAGAAGATCATTCTCAACACCTCTTTGGTTGAGCGTCCAGAGCTGGTCAGCGAAATTGCCGACCGTTTCGGCGCGCAGAGCGTGGTTGCCTCCATTGATGTCAAGCAGGATCTGTTCAGACGCTATCGTTGCGTCGTGTCCGATGGTGCCCGCGTAACGGATCTGGATCCCATCCGTCTGGCCCGCCGCGCGCAGGAGCTGGGCGCGGGCGAGATCCTGCTTAACGCCATCGATCGCGACGGCGTGATGCAGGGCTATGACCTGAAGCTTGCGCGCGCGGTCTCCGACGCGGTCAGCATCCCGCTGATTGTCTGTGGAGGCGCAAAAAACGCCGAAGACATGGCGCGGGTGCTGACCGAGGGGCATGCGCACGCGGCGGCGGCTGGTAGCATGTTTGTCTATTTCGGCCCGCTTAAGGCAGTGCTTATCAATGTTCCCGACGAGGCGGAACTGTTTCGCCTTGGCATCTATCAGCGCCCTAGGTCTGTCCCTGACAAAGAAATTTTCACAAAGCGGGTATTGCCTTGATCGGCGGGGTGTGTTATAATGTTTTTATTGCCGGTGTGTCGGAATTGGCAGACGAGACAGACTCAAAATCTGTTATCCGCAA
>CAYQCL010000069.1:0-6869 GCA_964416065.1 uncultured Oscillospiraceae bacterium
TGATAAATGGGAAGCGGTTCTTGCGGGTGTGTGGCTCTTTCAGGTTGCGTTTGTGTCTGCGGACTTTCCAAGTCAGGCTCACAGGTTTCGTCATGCGGCAGGATACTGTCTGGCAGAGACATTTGCCCTTCCAAGCTTGCACGGATAGCCTGTTTTCGCCAGAGGCGAAAATCATGCATTCCAAATCAAACACCGGCCAGTGCCCTCCACGACGATTGAGGTTGCGGTCTGAGTCCCCTGCATCCCGCGATTTTTCGGCTTCTACACAAGGCTTCGAATTTTTTCGGCGATCGCCTTGGCCAGCGAGGCATGAGACGCCGCATCCATGTGGACGCCGTCCACGGGCGACGGCGTGGCGTAAAGCGCCGCGTCCAGAAAATCCACGCCCATCTCCTTCGCGACAGCCTCATAGAGTCTGGAGAAGCGCTCGCTTTCCTCGGGATAACACTGTTCGATGGGGTTTTCGCGTTCCTTGAGGATAGGATGCATCCGAATGGGGGAGACCAGGAGGATACGCGGTTCGCCGTTGAAGATCGGGATGGAGTCCTCCAGATGATTGTACAGGCGAATCTGTTTGATCAAGGCGCGCGCACCATCCGCCGCGCCATGGGCGTTCGTCCAGCGCAGATCGTTGGTTCCCAGCATCAGAATCGCCAAATCCAACGGCTTTTGGGAAAGAAGGCAAGGCAGAAGATAAGTACTGCCGTTGCGGACGAAATTCATCGGATTGTCATAGACGGTGGTACGGCCGTTCATGCCTTCCTCCAAAAGGACGTACTCATCGCCCAGCATACGTTGCGCCACGCCCGTCCAACGCACATCCGGCTCATGGCGCGCGCCTGTGCCGGGAATGTAGCCCCATGTGTTGGAATCGCCATAACAAAGGATACGCTTCATTAGTTGTGCCTCCATGCTTTCTGGATTCAAAGGCACCGTCCATTAGGACGCGGTTAGAGTGCCTTTCCATACCCAAGGATACCACAGAAACGTCCTTTTGGGAATCGTCAGTTTCCGCATTCAATGCTGATCTCATTGAACAATCCCAGCACATCCTCCAGCCGGAGCGCTTTCTTTTCCTCATCCGCCTTATCCAGAACAATTTCGCCCTCATGAAGCATCACAATGCGGTTGCCATACTCGAGGGCATAACGCAGGTTATGCGTGACCATGAGCGTGGTCAGCTTCTTTTCGTGAACCAGCTTGTCCGTCAGTCGCATAATCACTTCAGCGGTCTTGGGGTCAAGCGCGGCGGTATGCTCATCCAGAATTAAAACCTCGATCGGCGTAAGCGTACACATAAGCATGGCCAGCGCCTGGCGCTGCCCGCCGCTTAAGGACGACACCGGCACATGAAGCTTGTCCTCCAATCCCAGCCCAAGGGAGCTTAACAATTCACGGTAAAAGGGAACGCGGCGCTTGTTTACGCCTGGAGTGATGTTATAGGGACGGTTTTTGTTGTCCGCCATGGCCATGTTTTCCAAAATGGTCATGCTGCCGCAGGTTCCCATGGCGGGATTCTGGTAGACGCGGCCGATGCTGCGGTAGCGCTTGTGCTCGCTTACCCTGGTGATATCACGCCCGCCCATCAAAATGCTGCCCTCGTCCAGCGGAATGGAGCCGCAAAGAATATTGAGCATGCTGGTCTTACCGCTTCCGTTGGAACCGACGACGCTGACAAACTGTTGGTCGGGGATGGACAGACTGAAATGACGGAACAGACAGTTTTCGTTTACGGTGCCAGGGGCATAAACCTTGCTGATATCACGAAGCTCAAGCATCGAATTTCACCTTCTTCTTGTGAATGCCGCCCAGCACGAGAACCAGAAGGAACAAAACCGCCGTGACCAGCTTGAGATCCTGCGGCACAAGTCCCAGGGACAGCGCGATGGCCACACAGGCCTTATAGATAATGCTGCCGACGATGGCGGCGGTGGAGCTGTTCACCTTCTGCCTGTTTGTGAAGATGCGCGTGCCGATCATCACCGCGGCCAGGCCGAACACCATCGCGCCGGTACCCATGGAAATTTCAAACACGCGGTTCTTTTGCGCCATCACCGCGCCCGCGAGCGCCACCAACGCGTTGGCGATGGCGAGGCCCTCGATCTTGATCATGCCGCTGTCGCGCGCCAGCGATGTCACCACGGCATGGTTGTCGCCCACGGCGCGAAGCAGAAAGCCCGCCTTGGTGTTCATAAACAGATCGAGAAGAATCTTGACGATCAGGACGATCACCAGCACGACCAGCACCTTCGAATATGGCTGCAAAAATGCGGGAAGGCCGCGGACAAGGGCGTTGTCAAAGACCGTTTCCATGTTGAAGAAGGGCAGATTGGCCCTTCCGGCGATGCGAAGGTTGATGGAATACAGCGCCGTCATGGTAATGATGCCGCTGAGGAGATCGCGGACATGACACTTGACATGGATCAATCCCGTCACAAGGCCCGATGCCGCCCCCGCCAGGGTGGCGACGATGAGCGTGAGCGCCGGATGCATGCCGTTGACCGTCAGGATCGCGCTGACCGCTGCGCCTAACGGAAAGGAGGAATCCACCGTCAGGTCGGGAAAATCCAAAATACGATAGGTGATCAGTACGCCCAAGGCGAGGATGGCATAGATCAGGCCTTCCTCAAAGATACCGATAATCACGCCCATAGCGCTGTGCCTCCATGCTTTTCCAAAATGAATGAACAGCGCCCCACTTCGTGTATGGGCCCCACCCTTGGCCGCACCGTGGAGGTGCGGCCAGGAGGGGGTTACGCACGAAGCGGGCGCCACATCGAAAGCGTTATTCAGCCGCCGTCACGTCGATGCCGCGCGCCAGATCCGCTTCGGGGATGGTCACGCCCAGCGCTTCCGCCACGGTGGGGTTGTAGCACATGTCGCCGCCCTCGCTGGAATAGAAGGGGATGTCGCCGGCAAAGGTGCCCTCCAGTACCTGCGCGGCCATACGGCCGGCCTGCTGACCGAGGGAGATATATTCGACACCCTCGCTGGCAATGCAGCCGTTCTTGACCTGCTCGATCTCGCTACCGAATACAGGCTTACCGGCGGCGTTGGCCTTGTCCAGCACGACGGCGAGGTAGCTGACGACGGTGTTGTCGGTCAGGTTGGTGATGCAGTCGACCTGGGGCAGGAGAGTATCCAGCGCGAGCGGGATATCGGCGCCGGTGGAGATGCCAGTGGCGACGATCTCAAAGCCGTATTGCGGCGCGAGATCCTCGTAGAGCTTGAGCTGACTTTCGGAGTTGGTCTCACTGGTGGTGTAGAGAATGCCGATCTTGGCCGCGTCGGGCAGGAAGGAACGAATCAGCTTGAGCTGTCCCTCCACGGGGAGCAGGTCGCAGGTGCCGGTCACGTTCTTGTCGCTTTTGCCTTCCTCATTGGCCAGCATCGCGGCTACAGGATCGCTCACGGCGTTATAGATAACGGGCGTGCCGCTGTCCATGCAGGCGTTGAAGACGGCCTGGGCGATGGGGGTGGCGATGGCGCAGATCAGATCGCACTCCTGAGCCATCTGCTGGGCGATCTGCTGGGCGAGGCCCATATCGGCCTGCGCGTTCTGCACGATGAAGGTCACGTTTTCCCCCTCGACATAGCCCATCTCGGCCAGGCCCTGGATGAAGCCCTCGCGGCAGTTGTCCAGGCTCGGATGCTCCGCGAACTGCGCGATGCCGATGGTATAGGTCTTTTCCTCGGCGGAGGCGAAGGCCGCCATGCTCAGGGTAAGGATCAGCGCGAGCGCCAGGGATACGAGCTTTTGAAACTTTTTCATGATTCAACCATCCTTTCAATGATCGTTTACAGGTTTGTTCCTTTCGGGAGAATGAAAAACGCCTCAGACGACCTTACGTCGTCTGAGGCGGTCATTCCGCGGTGCCACTCAGTTCCCCGCATATAGCGGGCTCATTCTCGCGTACCAACATACGCGCCGCCTGGATAACGGGTGCGGGATCCCGTCGGCGGCTACGGCCTAAAAGGGCTTTCACCACCGCCCTCGGAAGTCCATTCACCGCCATGCCGCGCGTCGTGGTCTCACTCTTCACGACTCCCTTTGCCGCGCCCTTTGACGGGTACTCCTCTTCCTCAACGGTTTGTAATGGATTAGATGTATCATACGCCGGTTTTGCTTCGGTGTCAAGTCCCCAAAAAATGTTTTTTACGTGTTTTTTCTCTCCGGAAAGCACGTCAGGCCTGCTTCCAATAGCCGGAAGCGCTTTTTCAGCGCCTCCTTGCTATTTCACCCCGCTCGGGGTATAATCAGCTCATTCCCGTTTTTGCAGGGGAGGGAGGCGTATTATGGGAATCCTGAACAGACTTGAAGGCATGCTGGGGTGGCTTACGTCCGATCCGGTCGGATGCCTGGTGTATATGCTCTATTTTGCTGCGTCGATCCTTCTGGCGCTGATGCTTCATGAGGTGGCGCATGGCTATGTGGCGTGGAAATGCGGAGATCCCACGGCCAAGATGCTGGGACGGCTCTCGCTGGATCCGCGCAAGCACCTTGATCCGATCGGCACGCTGTGCATGGTGTTCTTGGGCGTGGGCTGGGCGAAGCCCGTCCCAGTCAATCCGCGCAATTTTCAAAACTACCGCCGCGATGATTTTTTGGTCAGTATCGCGGGCATTACGATGAACCTCACACTGTTTTTGCTTTCTCTGTCCCTGGCCGTGGGCTTCAACGGGCTTTTGTGGAAGCCGGAGGTCATCCGGTATTACGGCGCCAAGCAGCTCCTTTCCTCTGACGGCATCGGCTACGCAGTGCTTATGAGCGGCAGCGGAAGCGGCAACGTGGATGCCATGCGTTATCCCTGGGTGCAGTATATCCAGCGCTTTCTGCTGATGTTCTCCACGATGAATCTTTCCCTGGCGATTTTTAATCTCCTGCCCATCCCGCCGCTGGACGGCTTCCACCTTCTCAACGATACCCTATTAAAGGGACGGCTTTCCCTGAGAGGCAATCTTTTTCAGATCGCGCAGGTCGTTTTAATCGTTCTGTGCCTGTCGGGGGCACTGTCGGGCATCCTCAGCTCGGTGATCGGCACGGTGGAGGATTCCGTTTTGAACCTGCTTTTGCTGATCGCGGGGGCGAATTGATGGCGGTCAGGATTCATTTGAAACAATTCGACGGTCCGCTCGATCTGCTTTTGCACCTCGTGGGCAAGGCGAAGATCGACCTCAAGGACATCTTCGTCAGCGAGATTACCGATCAATATATTGAGACGGTACGTACGGCGGCGGACTTTGACATGGACGAGGCGAGCGAGTTTATCGCCATGGCGGCGCTGCTGGTGGAAATCAAAAGCCGTCACCTTCTGCCCAAGCCGCCCAAGGAGGAAGAAGAGGATCCCGAGCAGGCACTGATTGCCCGCCTGATCGCCTATAAGCAATTCAAGGAAAGCGCTCAAAGCATGGCGGAGTTTGAAAAGAGCGCACGTCAGGTCTTTGGGAAGCTGCCGGAGGAATATCCGCTTCCGCCGCCCACGCTCGAGCTGGACGGTCTTACGCTGGAGGCGCTCTGGGAGGCGCTTTTGCGCGTTCAAAGCCGAAAGCCGGCCGAGCCGCGTGAGGTGGAACTGCGCCTTCGTGATATCCGGCGCGATTCCTATACGGTCGAAGGCTGTATAGAGACCATCGAAAGCCGACTGGTGATGGGCCGCACGCGGTTCAGCGACCTGTTCAGCGACGCGCCGGATAAAGAGGAGGTCGTGACGCTGTTCATCGCCCTGCTGGAAATCCTCAAGCTGGGAAAGGCCCATGTGGTGCAGAACGCCACGTTCGACGAGATCATGCTGGTGCCCGGTCGGGCAGAGACGGATGGAGGAAATGCGGATGGAGATGAATGAAATCCCCCAGATCATCGAGGCCATTCTGTTCGTGGCCGGAGAGCCGGTCGCGGTCGGGGATTTGGCCGCCGCGCTGGGGGTGGGCGAGATGGAGATCATCCACGCCGTGGAGGAGCTGGAGCGCACACTGGACCGGGACGCGCGCGGCATCGCGCTTAAGCGCTACGGCGACCATCTCCGTCTTGAGACGCGGCCCGAATACGCGCCCTATGTGGAGCGACTGCTTCAGCCCGTGCAGCGTCAGACGCTTTCCCAGACGGCTATGGAGACCCTGGCTGTCATCGCATACCGCCAGCCTACCACCAAGGGAGAGGTGGAGCAGGTGCGCGGGGTCAAATGCGATTATTCCATTCAATCCCTTATGCAAAAGGGCCTGATACAGGAGGTCGGTCGCAAGGAGGCGCTGGGACGGCCCATCCTTTACGCGACGACGGATCGTTTCCTGGAGCACTTTGGCATCTCGGACATCCGCGAGCTACCGCCTCTGCCCGATCCCGTGGAGAAGGTGGACGAGCCACTGACACCGTAAAAATGACACGTATTCTTTCCCGACGTTCGGCGCATACTGTTGCCGAACGCTTTTTAATGGAGGCGGAAGGAATGCGGCAGACGGTAACGATTCTATGCGCGCTGATAGCGGCGCTTCTGGTGGCCTCGGGGTTGATTGTGGCCGGCGGCGTGGAGCGGATGGCACAGCTCGAGGAGCAGAGCGGCCTCATCGCGCAGCTTCAGCGGCAGCTGGATGCCAGCGGGGCGGGAAACGAGACGCTGACCCTTCGGCTTGACGCCGTAACCAAAGAACGCGACGAGGCGATGGCAAACGCCGAGTCGCTTGAGAGGAGACTTGCGGAGGCGCAGAGGGCCGCGCAGGAAGGTATGGCGGACGCCGACGCGGTCAACGCCGTGGATGCCGGTGCCCTTGAGGACGCGGATGGGAACGCGCGGCCGGATAGAGAAAATTCGCCCCCTGCCTTGCCGGCCTATCCCCTGAGAAACGGGCCGTCTCTTTTGTTAAAATGAAGGCTC
>CAYQCL010000070.1:0-5593 GCA_964416065.1 uncultured Oscillospiraceae bacterium
CCGCGACGATCGGCATGTGAGCGTCATGATCAACGAGGAGGATCATCTGCGCATACAGGCCATCGTTTCGGGGCTTGACCTAAGTGTAGCCGCTCAGGAAGCCTTTGAGGCTGAGAGGCGGTTGGAAGAGGTCTGTACCTTCAGCTTCGATCCTCAGCTGGGCTATCTTACCTCCTGTCCCACCAATACGGGTACCGGCATGCGCGCCTCTCTGATGCTCCATCTGCCAATGCTCACGCAGTTCAAGCAAATGGGCAACATTAACCAAAGCGTCGCAAAGCTTGGGCTGACCACGCGCGGTATTTACGGCGAGGGCAGCGAGGCGCTGGGCGATCTTTACCAGGTCAGCAACCAGGTGACACTCGGGCGTACTGAGGAGGAAATTCTTGAGGCCGTCACGGCGGTCGGACGTCAGCTGATTGACTTGGAGCTATCCCTTCGTGAACGCGCCTTGAAGGAGCAGACGGTGCGGCTCAAGGATGCGCTCATGCGCAGTTACGGTCTGCTGCGCTACGCCGTTAGGATGGACGAGAAGGAATTCATGCAGCACTGGAGCCATTTGCGTCTGGGGGCTTCCATGGGACTGCTTCCCGTCTCTCTTTCAGCCGTAGATGATCTGCTGACCGTCGCTCAGAACGCGCATGCCAAACGCTATGCACAGGAGACAGGCGGCGATACCGATGCCGACTGTGCTCGCTGCGAAATCATCCGCAAAACCCTGGAACCCACTTCATAGGAGGTTATTTTGAATGGCAATTTTTGGACGCTTTACCCAGCGCGCTCAGCGCGCCGTTGCTGCGGCCCAGCAAGCAGCCGTCATGCTGCATCAGCCCTATGTGGGGACGGAGCACATCCTGCTTGGCCTGCTCAAGGAGCCGGGGCCGATCATCGAGGACGCTCTGCCCAAAGAGGTCAACTATCAGACGGTTTTTGAGCGTGTGCGCTCCCTGCTTGGTGAGGGTACCGCACATTCCGGCGGCATGCTGGAGCTAACGCCCCGAAGCAAGAAAATTCTGGAAAGTAGCATTTTAGAAAGCCGCCGTCTGCATCACAGCTATGTGGGCACTGAGCACTTCTGGCTTGCTCTGCTTAAGGAGGGCGAGGGCGTGGCGGTCAGCCTTCTGCGCACCATGGATGTCGATACGCAGGCGATGCAGCAGAAGATCCTGGACAACCTCGCTAACGGCCAGCCTGACAGCGATGAGGGCGGCGGCGGCTCTATCTCCGAGGAGGGCGGCGGCGGAAGTGTCTTGGAAAAATATAGCCGTGATCTTACCAAGGCTGCGCAGGATGGCGAGCTGGATCCCGTCATCGGCCGCGCCACTGAGATCGAGCGTATTATGCAGATCATGAGCCGCCGCACGAAGAACAATCCCGTCCTGATCGGCGAGCCGGGCGTCGGTAAAAGCGCGGTTGCCGAAGGGCTGGCACAGCTTATTGTATCCGGCAAGGTGCCCGAGACGCTTATGGGCAAGCGGCTTCTTTCGCTCGACCTGGGCAGCATGATCGCGGGCAGCAAATACCGCGGCGAGTTTGAGGAGCGCCTGAAGGATACCATCAAGGAGGTTCACAAGCAGGGCAACGTCATCCTTTTCATCGACGAGTTCCATACGCTTGTCGGCGCGGGCAAGGCCGAGGGCAGCCTGGACGCAGCCAACATTCTTAAACCTGCCCTAGCGCGCGGCGAGTTGCAGTGCATTGGCGCAACCACGCTGGATGAGTATCGCAAGAACATCGAAAAGGATGCTGCTCTTGAGCGCCGCTTCCAGCCTGTAAAGGTCGGCGAGCCGACCACAGAAGAGGCACTGGCGATCCTCAAGGGCCTTCGCGATCGCTATGAGGCGCACCATAAGGTTAAGATCACCGACGAGGCGTTGGAAGCGGCCGTCAGTCTGTCCGACCGCTATATCAGCGACCGTTTTCTGCCGGACAAAGCCATCGACCTGATGGACGAGGCCGCTTCGCGCGTCCGTCTGCGCAGCTTCACCGCGCCGCCGGACGTCAAGGAGCAGGAAGAGCGTTTAAAGGCGCTGCAAAACGAAAAGAAAGAAGCCATCTCTCATCAGGACTTCGAGAAAGCGGCCGCGCTACGCGATGAGGAACGCAAGCTGCGTGCCGATATCTCTCAGAAACGTGCGGCATGGGAGGAACGCAAGAACACCAGTCAGGATGTGGTCACGGAGGAAGATATCGCCCAGATTGTGGCGAGCTGGACGGGCGTTCCCGTCAAGAAGATGACCGAGGACGAAAGTGAGCGCCTTTTGCATATGGAGGAGCTCCTGCATAAGCGCGTTGTCGGTCAGGAAGAGGCGATTAGCGCGGTCAGCCGCGCGCTTCGCCGCGCCCGTGCCGGCCTGCAGGATCCGAAGCGTCCCATTGGCTCCTTTATCTTCCTTGGCCCTACCGGCGTTGGCAAGACTGAATTGTGCCGCGCTTTGGGAGAGGTCATGTTCGACGACGAGAACGCCGTCATCCGAATCGACATGAGCGAGTACATGGAGAAGCACAGCGTCAGTCGGCTTGTAGGCAGCCCTCCCGGGTATGTTGGCTTTGAGGAGGGCGGACAGCTTACACAGAAGGTACGCAACAAGCCTTACAGCGTCGTCCTGTTTGACGAGGTGGAAAAGGCGCATCCCGATGTCTTCAACATCCTTTTGCAGATTCTGGACGACGGGCGACTGACAGACAGCAATGGACGTGTGGTCAATTTTAAAAATACCATTATTGTCATGACGTCCAACGCAGGGGCGAGCAGCATTACCTCCCAGCGCTCTTTGGGCTTCGGCAGTAGCGTGGAAACCACGCGCGATTATGAGGCGATGAAGGAGCGGGTAATGGCCGAGGTGAAGGATACCTTCCGGCCGGAATTCATTAACCGCATTGACGAGCTCATCGTCTTCCACGCGCTCGAGCTCGATGATATCGAACGGATTGCCGCTCTGATGTTGGAGAACGTCTCCAAAAGGCTGCTCGAACGTGGGATGCGGCTGCGTTATGGTCAGGACGTTATCAAGCTTTTGGCCGAAGAGGGCTATGACGCCAATTATGGCGCGCGTCCGCTTCGTCGCACCATTCAACGCAGCGTGGAGGACGCCCTCAGCGAGGAAATCATCGCCGGAAGGGTCGCATTGGGCGATTGTGTCGAGCTATATGTGGGAGACGAGCATAAAATTTCCTTCCGCAAGCTGAACGAAGACGCGCCCATTCAACCCACAGTGGAGGCATAGAATTCGTGCGTGACGGGAGGAGGGCCGAAGAGCCCTCTTCCCTTTTTTCTATAGACTGAGTCCCCAGCGTTTTTTTCGGCGTCAACAAAGCTCCGCTCTCACATGGCAGACGAGAGGGAGCTTTGTTTTTTCTTATTGGCCTACTTCTCAAGTTTCAAATAAATCGGGTTATAGATAATCGCCTCATGGGAGTCGTAGGGCAGCAGCGTCAGCGTGCTTCCGATTTCAAAGGTGGAACGGTCTTGCTCACCAGCATATGTTCCCATTCCTCATTGTCGAATTCGAGGCTATACCAGTTTCCCTGCTGAAGGGGGCAGAGGATCGCCGTTTTTCCCCAGCACATAGAACCAATAGGAACCGTGGAGCGGCAGGGTGAGCGTACTGATTTCGCCGTTCTCCGTTTCGATGAAGGAAGCGTCGTACTCCGCTTGATCATATAGGCATCCTCTACCTCAAGCGTCACATAGCATGCCATATCGGTGCGGGTGACGGTAGCCGCCTTGACCACATAGTTCTCCAATTTGACGGGAAGGTTGACCGCCCCATAGGTCTCCGTGTTTGCCTGCTGAGTCGAGATGACGATGTCAAAGGGCAGTTCCTTTTCCTCCTTGCCATCCTCCATATACCAGACAGTCATATGCATGATCAGCTCGTCGCCCACAGAAATATTGGACAGTATGATGGAAATGTCCATGGTAAAGCTCTGCGCGGACAGGTATTCCCATTGCCAATTATCCCATATTTCGTGCGTGACGCCGTTGGTTTCCACACTTCTCAGCACAGACCCCACCTCGATGACCCGTTTATACGCCTCCCTCTCCCGCTGATAGGGCAGAGCTTCCTTCCCTGCCTCACCGCCCATCACCAAGGCGACGTCATCGGAGATATAGGTCATCAGCACATAAGCGGATTGGCCGTCACATACGGCCTCGGTCACTTCAATGCGGAAGGGGACGTCCTCCTCGTCATAATAGGGAATCCATTGCGGCTTTGTATCTGTATCTCTCCAAGCTGTCCAGTATGCAAGAATCCCAGAATTCCACCGTTTGCGGCCAGAACGGTCCCGCTCATGACAATCACCAACACCACGGCGATGATCGCTACCCTTGGAACAATCCGCTTCACTTCTTTTTCCTCCTTTGTGACCAGCGCCCGCCTAACCGTGTCGCTGAATGATTGCGGTGCGGGCTCAAAACACCGTTCCCATGTGCTCCTTTGACTGCGCTGATTCCAAAAACCGTCGTTGACAATAGCGCCGGGTATGCTATAATAAAAGTTGCCTTTGAAGCAAAAGGCTGAAGGGAGGTTTCTACGTGCCTCATCAGAAGGGAATCAAGCCCGTCGCGCAGAACAAGAAGGCATATCACGAATATTTCGTGGAAGAGACCTACGAATGCGGCCTTTGCCTGAAAGGCACGGAGGTCAAAAGCATGCGGCAGGGACGGGTAAATCTGAAGGAGAGCTTTGCCCTGATTTGTGGGAATGAAGTGTTTGCCGAGGGTATGCACATCAGTCCCTATGAACAAGGGAGCGTCTTCAACAGCGACCCGCTCCGTCCTAAGAAGCTTTTGCTTCATAAAAGCGAAATTCGCAAGTTAAGCGGCCTTGTCAGCCGTCAGGGGTATACCTTGATTCCGCTTAAGGTCTATCTCAAGGACGGACGCATGAAGCTGGAGCTGGGCCTGTGCAAGGGCAAGCATCTGCGTGACAAGCGTGACGCTGCCGCTGAACGCGATGCCAAAAGGGAAATCGAGCGAGTCTTTCGCCAGAAGATGAATGAATAGTATCGTTTTCGGTTAAACAGTCCATGGGGGTGTTTTGGTTTCGACGGGAGTTTATGAAGGCATGGTAAGCGAGCCGCGGCCCCTGAACCGCGTATCAACGGGGAAAAACAATAACTGACAATAGCGATTTCGCTTTCGCGGCGTAATGCCGCGCGCCGTCTCTGACCGCCCACGGGTCGGATTAACGGTGTCATTGATGTGGGGAACGAGCCTGCCAAAGCTTTGAGGCATAGCCCGTAAAAATGAAGCTACCGTAACCGCAAGCCCGCCATGGGGCGTGCAGTGATGGGAATTCTAAAACCATGGCTGCGCTCGAAGAAAGCTGTGCAGGCGTGCTTTCGGACGGGGGTTCAATTCCCCTCACCTCCACCATTCGGACCGTACTCGAACTTTCGAGTGCGGTCCATTTTCTTTTATGTTATAGAATATCATCGCCTGGCCGTTCCTGACCTCGATCCTGGCGATGAATGTATCAACGAGACGCTGCCGGAAGGTGGCGTCGTTCACATCTCCATGGCGGAAGGAACGAAGCCACGCCCCGATCACCTCACTGGTGAGCCGGGGCTTTTTCATTTCTGCCCG
>CAYQCL010000071.1:0-5578 GCA_964416065.1 uncultured Oscillospiraceae bacterium
GGCTCCGCGTGCATTCACATGGTCGGCGGCATCTGCGCGCTGACCGGCGCGAAGATGCTTGGCCCCCGTATCGGCAAGTTCACCAAGGACAAGGACGGCAAGATCACCCGCGTCAACGCCTTCCCCGGCCATAACCTTCCCATCGGCGCACTGGGCGTATTTATCCTCTGGCTGGGCTGGTACGGCTTCAACGGCGCGGCCGCGACCTCTGTTGCCGAGCTTGGCTCCATCTTCCTCACAACGACCATCGCGCCCTCCGTGGCAACGGTCGTCTGCATGATCGTCACCTGGGTCAAGTACGGAAAGCCTGACGTCTCCATGTGTCTTAACGCCTCGCTGGCGGGCCTGGTCGCCATCACCGCTCCGTGCGATGTGACCGACGCGCTCGGCTCAATCATCATCGGCGCGGTCGCGGGCGTGCTCGTGGTCTTTGCCGTATGGCTTTTGGACAACAAGCTGCGCGTCGACGATCCCGTGGGCGCCGTGGCCGTCCATTGCTTCAACGGTATCTGGGGCACCATTGCCGTCGGTCTCTTCGCAACTCCCACCGCTCCCGCGTTCGCGCGCGGCTTTGGCGACGGCGTCAACTTCGGCGCCAATCAGATCGCGGGCGCCGGCCTGTTCTACGGCGGCGGCTTCAGGCTCCTGGGCATCCAGCTGGTTGGCATGCTCGCGATCATCGCGTACACGACGGTTATGATCGTCATTACCTTCCTCCTGATCCGTCTGGCGGTCGGCCTGCGGGTGTCCGCAGAGGAGGAGATCGCCGGTCTGGATATCGAGGAGCATGGGCTTGTGTCCGCCTACGCGGGCTTTATGACCGCCGTAGGCGGCGAGGTTCCCCTCGGCGCGCCGGTCAAGCTGCCTGAGTATCCCGCCGCGAAGGACGAGGCGGTTTCCGTCTCCGATTACACCACCGGCGGCGGCGTCAAGATGAGCAAGATCTCCATCGTCACCAAGCAGAGTATGTTCGAGCGCCTCAAGGCCGCCATGGATGAAATTGGCATCACCGGCATGACCGTCACGCAGGTTTTGGGCTGCGGCATGCAGAAGGGCCGCCCCGAATACTATCGCGGCGTCGAGATGGAGACCAGCCTCCTGCCGAAGATCGAGGTCGAAATCGTGGTGTGCAAGATCCCTGTCCGCACGGTCATCGAGGCCGCGAAGAACGCTCTTTACACCGGCCATATCGGCGACGGCAAGATCTTCGTCTACGATGTGGAGCAGGTCGTCAAGGTGCGCACCGGCGAGGAGGGCTACGACGCCCTTCAGGACGTCGAATAAGCTTCCGTTTTCCAGCCTTGGCGCGTTCGCCAAGTAAACCGTGTGCATAAGTCCTTCCCTGTGGGCTTATGCAGGGCCTTTCAGCGGGCGTCCGCCGCGCTTCTTCCTGTCGTAGCGTAGCGGGCGCCCCATTTTATTTTTCTCATAAATGGGACAATTGTCTCCCTCACGTTCGTTAGAATAGAGGGAAGTGCTTCCAAACGAACCGAAAGGAGTATGGCATGAGAGAACTTTTCAAGTATATGGTTTTGCTGAGCCTCTCTTTATCGCTGGCCGCCCCCGCGGCGCTGGCTGAGGAACGCGCGGAACGCCCATGACGGAGGAGGACATGCGCGCCGTCTGGCAAGTCTCTTTTGCCCAAATGGTGGCGACCGGAGACTTCGATGTCCTGGACGAGCAAGAGTTCGTCGAGCTTGAAAGGTATTATATCGAACAAACCGGCTTCAAACGCAAGGAGGACTTGACCATCTCCTCCCTTCCAGGGGCGGATGATATATCCTATGAGGAAGCGCTGGCGTTCGCGAAGCGGACAATCATGGAGAAATACAACGTCCCCGAAAGCGAGCTGGACGCGATGGGCGTCTATCCTCGTTTCATAGACTATGTTTACATGGATAATGAGAGTGAATGGGAATTCTACTTTTCCTCTCTTACCGACGCGGATATCAGTCAGGATCATGACATTCCCGTCGGCGGCGAATACCTTGTGACCTTTAGCTCTCGGAGCCGTGAGGTGTTGCTCTGCGTTCGGTATCTTCCCAAAGTCGGCATTTCGACCTCGGAGGCCCTTGAGGCGCGCGCTCTTGACAGGCAGGCCGCACTGGAGGCTTCGGGAATGTCTGAAGCGGATTTCACCGCCTACTATCAGGAAGGCGATGTGTGCCGCTTTGATGGCGGGGATGTCTACACCGTGCTGATCTACGCCAAAACGGTAGACACGCCGGACGGCGACAACCATGTCTATCAGGTGAATATTGGCGTGGGAGACGACGGAAGCCTGTCTGTTCTTGGGCTTGAATATACGGACGGCCTGGGCTGAAAAAGGGATAGATGAGCTCGCCGCGTCCCCGTGGGGGCGCGGCGGGCGTCAGGGCAAACTCCATATTGATGCAAAGAGCCGCAGCGTCGACCCGGATGGGCTAACGCGTCTCTAGCTCGGAAAACGCTGCGGCGTAAGGCTTTGGGGCCTTGCCTCAAACCCCAGCAGGTGACTGAGTCCCCTGCACCCCACACTTTTTTGATATTCTGAGCGGCGGCGCTGTGCCGTCACTCAATCGTGCGCTCGTCGTTGAGCTTCTTCACCATCGCCACGGCCTCCTCAAAGGAGACCGTTCCCAGGTTTTCGCCCTTGCGGTTGCGGATGGTCACGGTGCGGTTTTCCGCCTCGCGGTCGCCCAGCACGAACATGTACGGGATCTTCATCATCTGCGCCTCGCGCACCTTGAAGCCGATCTTCTCGTTGCGGAGATCCAGCTCGGGACGCAGGCCCGCGTCCTCCAGCATGCTGGCAACCTCATGCGCCGCCTCGTCGCTGCGGGAGGTGATCGTCATCACCTTCACCTGCACAGGAGCGAGCCAGGTGGGGAACGCGCCGCCGAAGTGCTCGACCAGAATGCCGATGAAGCGCTCGATGGAACCGAAGACCACGCGATGAATCATCACGGGACGATGCTTCTCACCATCCGCGCCGGTGTAGGTCAGGTCGAAGCGCTCAGGGAGGTTCATGTCCAGCTGGATGGTACCGCATTGCCAGGTCCGGCCCAGGCAGTCGGTCAGGTGGAAGTCAATCTTGGGGCCGTAGAACGCGCCGTCACCCTCGTTGATAACATAATCGACGCCCAGCTCGTCCAGCGCGCCCTGTAGGCCGTTGGTCGCCATCTCCCACATCTCGTCCGTGCCGATGGAGTTTTCGGGACGGGTGGACAGCTCCACATGGTAGGGGAAGCCAAAGCGGGTATAGACCTCGTTAATGAGGTTATACACGCCCTTGATCTCGTCCTTGATCTGCTCGGGAGTCATAAAGATATGCGCGTCGTCCTGGGTGAAGCAGCGCACACGCATGAGACCGTGCAGCGTCCCGCTCTTCTCGTGGCGGTGCACCAGGCCCAGCTCGCCGGAGCGGATGGGCAGGTCGCGATAGCTCCAGAGCCTGCGCTGATAAACGAGGATGCCGCCAGGGCAGTTCATCGGCTTGATGGCAAAATCGGTCTCGTCGATCTTGGTGGTGTACATGTTCTCCTTGTAGTGATCCCAATGGCCGCTGCGCTCCCACAGTCCGCGGTTGAGCATCATGGGCGTCTTGATTTCCTCATAGCCCGCCTTGCGATGGATCTCGCGCCAGTAATCCTCCAGGATGTTGCGCAGGACCATGCCCTTGGGGTAGAAGAACGGGAAGCCCGGGCCCTCGTCGCGGATATCGAACAGATCCAGCTCGCGGCCCAGCTTGCGGTGATCGCGCTTCTTGGCCTCCTCGATACGGTCCAGATGCTCCTGAAGCAGATCCTTGTTGGGGAAGGCGGTGGCATAGATGCGGCAGAGCATCTTATTGTGCTCGTCGCCGCGCCAATACGCGCCCGCCACATGGGTGAGCTTAAACGCCTTGATATAGCTGAGGTTGGGCAGGTGCGGGCCGACGCACAGGTCGGTAAAATCGCCCATTTCATAGAAGGAAAGCTCCTCGTCCTCGGGCAGATCCTCAATCAGCTCCACCTTATAGGGCTCCTCGCGTCCGCGCATATAGGCAATGGCCTCGGCGCGGGGCAGGGTATAGCGGCGTGGACGGATGCTCTTCTTCGCGCAATGCTGCATCTCCTTCTCGATCTTCGCCAGATCCTCCATCGTGAAGGGCGTTTCAGTGTCGAAATCATAGTAGAAGCCATCCGCAATGGCGGGGCCGATGGCCAGCTTCGCGTCGGGGAACAGGTGCTTGACGGCCATCGCCATCAGGTGGCTGGCCGAGTGGAAGAACACCTTCCTCCCCTCGGGGTCGTCAAAGGTGACGGGTGTGACGGTCTGAGAAGCTGCGATAGGATGGAACAAATCGACCATCGTCCCATCCTCCAGCTTCACCGCGAGATACTTCTTGAAATCGTCGGGCATCTGCGCCTTGATGAGGTCGCCGACGGAGGAATTGTCCGCCACCTCATAGGGCTTGTCAAACATCGTGAGGATCATGAGTTTCTCTCTCCTTTGCTTCAATGTTCTCCTGTTTTCTGTACCTAATCACTTTAGCGGGACCCCCCCCCGCCACAGCCCATGCCGGTATGTCATGCGTAACCACCGCTCCCGCGCCGATCACACAGCCTCTGCCCAGCGTCACTCCAGGCATGATGGTTACGCGGCTGCCAATCCATACGTCATCCTCAATCACCACAGGCCGTATGGGCGTATACCCCTGTTCGCGCATGGGGATATCCGTGCGGTCAAAGCGATGCATCGAAGTATAAATCTGACAGTCCGGCCCCATCATCACGTCGTCACCAATATGTGTCTGCTCGCCAATCGAGGCATTGATACCAATTCCCGAACGGCTGCCCAGCGTAACGCCCCTTCCAAAGCGTGCGTGGCGCTCCACGTTTACATTGGTTCCACAGCTATCGAGCATCTGACGCGCACAAAACGCGCGCAGCTTTCTCGCGCCGAAGCTGAACCGCCCGTTCGAGGCCGGCAGGTGAACGGCTATCAGATCATACAAAACAATGGCCAGCACCCGAATTGGTTTCACAGGCTTCCTCCTTTCTTTTTCTTGGGGACGAAAAGCCCGCCCCCACATTTTCTGCGGGGGCGGACGAAAAAGCTTTCGCTCGCGGTTCCACCCTGCTTGAAGGCTTCAAAAAGCCAACGCTCGTTTGGTGGCGCTATAACGCGCGCCGCGCGTCGCCGTCAGCGGGTGGTGTCCGAAGCCTGCCGCATCCGCCGCTTACAGCCAAGGCGGCGTTCTCTGAAGATGCGTGCATAGCGCGGCGCGTCCCACGTCATTCGGGATAGGGACAATATATCACCGCGCGGTAGGGTTGTCAAGGGGGATTTCACCGCACAGTGAATACAAAGAATCTCATTGTATCCTACATTATTCCATTTTTGGAAGCATTAGACCATTTGTATGCCCTAAAATATAATCAGTAGAAGTACTATATAAGTCTGCCAATTTTATCAGGATATCTGTGGGAAGAACACGATACCCCTGTTCTTAACGGAAATATTGCGGCTGTTTCATATGAAGCCGACTAGGTAGTATTACCCAAGAACAAGCCAAAACAGCGAGTCAAATAGCAATGCAACGGATATGAACAGC
>CAYQCL010000072.1:0-2040 GCA_964416065.1 uncultured Oscillospiraceae bacterium
ATTGGGACTGCTATACGCTTTCGGGCAAAGCGATCACGTTCCGGATGCCGGATGAGGCATACAACTGGATCGAGATCAGCGGTTCCGCGCATGGATCATTGGACGCTGTGGACGACGCCGGCGCGGTGCTGGAGCATCTCCTTGACCGATGCAAGGGCAGGGAGCGCAGCGTTCACGCGATTGCCGCGCACTGCGGGGGAAAGCTGCGCTTCACCAATATCGAGCAGGAGGAGCCCATCGGCGATTTTTCCGTGATGATGGTCCGTCAGGGGAAGCGTCCCGAGGGTGTGCGAAGCGTCACATATGCCTTTGACGGTATGCGGGACGATTTGCCGGACGATGGAAAGGCGCTTGTCTCCTTTATTAAGGGACGCTATCAGCCATACGAAAGGCACATCTGGTACGGAAGGCCGCATGCACAGGAAAGGGATACGGCGCGGCGCAGAGAACAGATTGACGGCTATCCGTTTTACCAGATGATCATCCCCTATGACCAGAAGGAAGGCGAGGGGCTTGATGGGGTGGAGCTCAGGCTGCCTGCGCTGCCGCTGCGAGGAGAGATCGTTTACTCGATTGAAATCCGGGACCCGCTGTGGAAGGAACGCTGCATGATGCATTTCACCTTTGCCGCGGACGCGGCTGAGAGCCATGCCGTGTGGCTGGACACGAGGGACAGGATACTGCCTGAAAATCGCTGCATGATGATCACGGTGGCCTGCGACCGATTTGACCTGCCGGAAGATCTGCCGTCTCGCATGCAGGCTTCACTGGTGTACAAGCCGGCACAGGAGGCAAAGGCGGAGCACGTGATCGACCGTTTTACGCAGGTTCGCGATCTCTTTGGACACATGGTGGAGGAGAGACCGAATCAACCCGTGTATGACATGTTCAACCGTTATCGCGCGGACGCCGACGATCTGATGCGCGTTGCGCCGGAGCACGTACCCGGCAAGTATTATGCATGGGGCAACGGGCGCCTGCTGATGAACGACAACGGCGGCAAGGCGCCGGACAGACCGGACTTTCATCCGGAACGCGCGCCGCAGGGAGTGACGGCATGGGCCTACAAGCAGGTCGAATTCCTCAAGAGATATAAGTATTTGATCAACTGGTATATCGACGAGAGGCAGATTTCAAACGGAGAATTTGGCGGCGGTCTATCGGATGACGGGGATTACACGTCCTTCTGGGTGGGGCTGATTCTGATGGGCTGCAACCCGGAGAAGGTTTTGGACTCGCTCCGGCGCTGTACGGACACCTTTTATGAGCAGGGGATGTTTACCAACGGGCTTTGCTCCATTCAGACGGATGAGCTGCACAGCGCCGAGGAGGGCGTGATCTCCCTGACCCAGTGCCTGACAGCGGATTTTGCGAACCCCAAGCATCTGGAACGGGCGATGGAGAACGCGCGCAGCCTGTTCTGGCTCACCGGCATCAACAAGGCCGGTCACCGCCATTTCAGGAGCACCTATTTTACCGGATCAAAGCTGGCGGAGGAATCTCCGTGGGGCGGTCAGCGCGGCCTGAGCGGCCTGGTGCTTGCGCCGTCGTGGTATGTGGCCCGATTCAATGGCAACCCAGAGCTGAAAAAGGCGCTGATCGAGCTGGCGGACGGCCTGATCGCTCATTACCACGAAGAGGAGGGGATCATTTACTCCAACATCAACTTTGAGGATGATTCCGATTCAAAACCGCTGGACAAGACGAGGCGCGGCGACCTATATCTGCTGCTGCCTGCCTATTGGCTGACAAAGGATGAGCGGTATTACGATGCGATCAGCGAGCAATTTAAGGGCATCGACAATCCGTATGTCACGCGGATGAACCGTTACGACGAGGACAGCGCCAGCCATATCGACAAGGACCGGGTGGAGGCGCAGTATGACGAATGGCTGTATCTGGCGCGCGTGCGCGAGTATTTCAACACGCAGGGATCGCCGTGGATCGATCGGGTAAAGTTTGACTATGACGGTATCCAGTACGATCGCCTGGCGGGCATCGGACATGAGCGCCTCAAGGCCGTCTTCCCGAGAAACCGGG
>CAYQCL010000072.1:2050-5555 GCA_964416065.1 uncultured Oscillospiraceae bacterium
GGTGTCATGGCGCTTTGAACGGGAAAACGACGATGAAAGGATCGGCATCCTGTCGCCGATTGCGCTGGATGACCGCGTCAAGCTGATTTTGTGCAATCTGAGCGACAGCGAGCTGAAGGCTACGCTGATCGGCGGGGAGATTGTGCCCGGTCGGTGGAGATTCAGCTTGGGCATCGATCACATGGACCGGGATACCGCAGATGAGATGCTCTGGGAAAAGGAGCTCAATTTTGAGCGAGCCGTTCCTGTGGAGCTGAAACTGCCCGCGCGCGAGACGTGCATTCTTCACATGGAGCTGATTGAAGCGGGAGAAAGCGAGAGCGAACGCTATGATCTTGGGCTGTGCAAGGACGATGTGAAGCGCTATTTGCACGGCATGATATTTAAGGTGCATTCGCTGGGCGCGGCGGATACGCCGCCGGCGACGGTTGTTCTCAAAGATCCGAGCGGACGGATTGTCCGAACGGCCGTCTGCCCGCCGCTGCCCGCGCCGAGGGACCTATGGCCGCGCTGGCGCGAGATCAGCTTTAATCTGTATGACATTCCGGATCTTACCGGGTATACGCTCGAGATTGATCCGGAACACGAACTGAACGAAACGACGCGCGCCAACAACGTGGTGAGGCTGTAAAACGGAGGCAGCGGTGCTGACGATGGATTGGACCTTCGAGGACGGGGCGCTGTACCGGCTCTCCAACGGGAGGATTTCGTGCGGGATTGCGCCGATGTGCGGGATGAATGTCTGCGAGCTCAGCGCGTTTGGCGAGCGTTTGGTTGCCGCGGATCCGCGCAGAAAGCTGGCGGGAAAGACATACGGAATCTCCATCCTGTATCCGACGCCGAACCGCGTGCGGGATGGACGGATCAGATGGGGAAAGGGGCTGGAGAGCCCCGGAAGAGGACATGGCTTTGCGCGGAATGCCGCTTTTGAGGTCGTTGGCGTCAAGCAGACGCCGGCGGGAGGAAGCGTAGAGGGGCGGCTGCAGATCCGGGAGGATGAATGCCCGATCCGGCACGAGCTGAGGGTGTGCATATCGCTTGACGGAGACGAGCTCCTGTGGCGCTATCAGGTGCTCAACGAGGGAGACAGGCCGCTTCCCTATGGATTTGGGCTGCATCCGTTTTTCCTGAATCCAGGCGAGCTGGCGACCGTGCGCGTGGACAGCTGCGCGGTCATGGCGCGCGGCGCGGACGGGGAATTCGCGGGCAGGCTCACCGTGCCGCCCAAAGACTTGCGGACGCCGGGAAAAATCGCGGAGATGAACCTGAATGATGCTTACTTTTTGCGCACGGGCTATCCCGCGCAGATCGCCTTTGACCGGCTGACACTGATGATGCAAACGTCAGAGGAATTTGCCTACGCGGTGGTTTACACGCCGGACAGAGCGTCGTTCTGTGTGGAAAATCAGACGTGTGCGCCGGATGCCCATTACCTGTTCGGCGAGGGATTTGAAAGGGAAGCGGCGCTTCAGTGGGCCGCGCCTCTGGAGTGCAGGTCTGGTTTTGTCCGCTGGAAATTCATCAAAACGGCTTAAACGAATCGGAAGAAAGGAATGAAAGAAATGAAGATCATCATTGTGGAGACGAGCGCGGTTTCCTCCGGGGTGCTTCAGAAGCTGATACATGAAATCATCCCCGAGGCGCACGTTCAGGAAATCATCGATTCGAGCCTGATCGATGAGGTGGTGGCCAACGGCGGGGTGACGCCGCACGTTCGGCACAGGATGCTGACGTATTTCCGCTTTGCGGAGGAGATGGGCGCGGACGTCATCCTGAACCAGTGCTCGTCGGTCGGGGAGGTTGCGCTGTGGGCACAAGGCCATATCGGCGTCCCGATCGTTTCCATCGACAAGGGGATGGCGATCAGGGCGGCGGAGCTGGGCAGAAAGGTGGGCCTGGTGGCGACGGTGAAGACGACGGTTGGTCCCAGCAGCCGAAACCTGCTCAGAACGGCGAAGGAAAACGGAAAGGAGATTGAGCTGACGACGTATCTGGTCGACGGTGCAATGGAGCTGCTGATGAAGACGGGGGATGTGCAGGCGCACAACCGCATGGTGATTGAATCGGTGGAGCGGGCGGCAGAGGAGAACGATGTCGTGGTGCTGGCTCAGGGCAGTATGATTGTGCTTGAAAAGGAGCTTGGACACATTGAAAAGCCTGTTTTGACGAGCCCGAGATTGGGTGTTGAGCATCTGGCCGATGTGGCCGGGAGGATCGCGGCAGAGGCATGAACCTCTTTTTGCCGCGGAGCAATCAGCGAAATAAGGAAGAACTGAATTGAAAGGATGATGGTTTATGAAAATCGGCCTGCTGGAGCCATTGGGCGTAAACGCGGCATTAATCGATGAGCTCGCCGCGCCGATCCGTGAGGCAGGGCACACCTTCGTCTATTATGACCAGAAGACAACCGATCCGGAGGAGCTTGCGCGCCGGAGCATGGGATGTGAAGTGGTGATGATTGCCAACACCCCCTATCCCGCGGAAGCCGTTCGCGCCGCAGACAGCCTCAGAATGCTGAATGTTGCGTTCACGGGTATTGACCACGTGGGGCTTGACGCGTGCAGGGAAAAGGGCATTATGGTCTGCAATGCGGCCAATTACTCCAACGAGACCGTGGCGGAGATGGTGATCGGCATGACCATCGCGCTGCTCAGGAAGATGGAGGCGGCGAGCGCCGCCGTGCGCGGCGGAGGGACGAGCGCCGGGCTTGTCGGCAGGGAGATTGCCGGACGCACGGTTGGCGTGATTGGCACCGGCCGGATCGGCGTAATGGTTGCCAAGCTGTTCCAGGCCTTTGGTGCACGCGTTATCGCGTATTCGACGACGGTGAAGCCCGAAGTAGAGGCGCTGGGAATCCGGTATGTCTCCTTGGAGGAGCTCATGAGCACGTCCGATATCGTGACGCTGCACACGCCTTCAAACGTCTCAACCCGAGGCATGATCGGGGCGGAACTGATCGGCCTCATGAAGCCCAGCGCACTGTTTATCAACTGCGCGCGCGGCCCCATCGTGGATAACGCCGCGCTGGCGGACGCGCTCAATGAGGAAAAAATTGCCGGCGCCGGTATCGACGTATTTCACGTCGAGCCGCCCATCCCCGACAGCGAGCCGCTGCTTCACGCCAAGAACACGCTTCTGACGCCGCATGTGGCCTTCCTTTCGGAGGAGGCGATGATCCGCAGGGCCAGAATCGTCTTCAAAAATCTGGAAGCGTATTTGGCGGGAACACCGGAGAATGTCTGCATGATCTAAGACGGACTAATTTTTGCAGTAAAAACGGAAACAGGAAGATCTTTATAGCGAGCAATGCGGCCTTACTTCAAACGTCGTGCGGAGCAAGGCCGCATTGCTTGATGCACCCAGCCATTCCCAACGCTGCCATGCGCATAATTCGCCAAGGCATCCACATACTAGGGAGGCCGAAAGAAAGCTAGATGAGAAGGAGGCCAACATTCGTGCGAGCAACGGGAATAGTGCGCAGAATCGACGAATTGGGGCGCGTGGT
>CAYQCL010000073.1:0-5438 GCA_964416065.1 uncultured Oscillospiraceae bacterium
AACAGGCCAAGAAGGCCGCGCCCTCCATTGTCTTTATCGACGAGATCGACGCGGTAGGCCGCCATCGCGGCGCGGGCCTGGGCGGCGGCCACGACGAGCGCGAGCAGACGCTCAATCAGCTGCTGGTCGAAATGGACGGCTTCTCGATGAACGAAGGTGTCATCGTCATGGCAGCGACCAACCGCCGCGACATCCTCGACCCCGCGCTTCTGCGCCCGGGCCGTTTCGACCGTCAGGTGACGGTCAACTACCCCGACCTGGAGGGACGCGTCGAGATTATGAAGGTCCATAGCCGCGGCAAAGCGCTGGACAAGGACGTCGATCTGGAAAACATCGCCAAGCGCATGCCCTACGCCAGCGGCGCGGATCTGGAAAACGTGATGAACGAGAGCGCGATTCTGGCCGTCCGCCGCAAGAAAAAGAAGATCGGCCAGCAGGATCTTGTGGACGCGGTCAGCCGCGTGCAGATGGGCCCCGAGAAGCGCAGTCACAAGGTGACCCCGCGCGACAGGAAAACCACTGCTTATCACGAGGCGGGCCACGCGGTCATCGCCAATCTCCTGCCCGAGTGCGACGACGTGCATCTGATCACCATCGTCCCGCGCGGTCAGGCAGGCGGATATACGCTCAGCCTTCCCAATGAGGAAAACGACAACTATAGCCGCACCGCCATGCTGGGCATGGTCACGATGGCGCTAGGCGGTCACGCCGCTGAGCGCGTCTCGCTGGACGACATCTATACCGGCGCCTCCAGCGACATCAAGCGGGCGACCGAGCTGTGCCGCAAGATGGTCACGCAGTTCGGCATGAGCGACAAGATTGGCACGATGTACCTGGGCAGCGACCAGGAGGTCTTCGTGGGCATGGAGTTCGGCCAGAGCCGCGAATACAGTGAGCAGAGCGCCGCCGCCGTCGACGCCGAGATCAAGCGGCTTTTGGACGAGTGCTATCGGCGCGCGTGCGACCTGCTTCGCGACAACATGGACAAGCTGACGGCGACCGCCGAGGCGCTGCTTGAGCGCGACACGCTGAGCCGCTCCGAGTTTGAAGCGATCATGCGCGGCGAGCCGCTTCCCCCGCTGACCAAGGCCGAGAAGGTCACACCCAGCGCGGACGCGCAGGATGACCCCACGCCCTCGCCCGAGACAGACGGCGCAAGAAGCGCCTCCTTCGCTCCCGCCGGAGACGGCGAGGAGGAGGACGGCGGCGCGGCGGACGCGTCCGTCCACGGCTGGCAGGCTCCCTCGGAGCCCGATGACGACGACAATGCGTTCATCGAGCCGGACGACAGAAATCGGGATTGACCTCCATCTGCACAGCGTTTTTTCCGACGGGCTGAAAACGCCCGCCGAGCTGTGCGCGATGGCGGCCTCCAGGCGGCTTCAATGGGTGGCCCTGTGCGATCACGATACGCTCGCGGGTCAGAGGGAGATGCGTCTTGCCGCGCGGGAGCACGGGCTTAACATCCTATCAGGCGTAGAGGTAAGCACGGGCGAAGGCGGACGGACGCATCTCCTGTGCTATCTGGCAGATGATGAAAACGAGCCGCTCAGGGCCTTCCTAAGCGAGCTCGTATCGGATCGGCAGAGCCGGGCGCGGGAGATTGTTCATCGGCTTTCGTTGGCTGGCGTGACGCTCCCCGAGGCACTGGCACGGCCGCTGGACGCCTCCAACGTGGGCCGTGCGCACATCGCGCGCGCGATGGTCAGGGCTGGCGCGGTCAGGACGGTTTCTGCGGCGTTTGAAAAATACCTGGGCGAGGGACGATGCGCCTATGTGCCCAGGCAGACGCCGCCAACAAGCGACGCCGTGCGAACGCTGAACAGGATGGGCGCGGTCGTGGTTCTGGCGCATCCGACGCAGCTGGGTCTGACAGACGGGGCGCTTTGCGCGCTGATCGCGGAATGGAAGGCGGCGGGCCTTTGCGGGCTGGAGGTCTTCCACCCGTCCGCGAGCGCCCAGGCGACCAGACGGCTGGAGGCGCTGGCGCGGCGCGAGGGCCTGCTGGTCACGGGCGGCAGCGACTACCATGGCGATGAAAACACCCGCGCACAGATCGGCCGTCTGCCCTCGGGCTGGCACAACCGCGAGCGGGATGTCCTGGCGCTGGCCGAGGCCGTTTCCTCCCGCCGGACATGAAAGCGGCTGAGGCGCTTGGCCGGTCGGACGTAAGAGACGCTTCCTCCTATCCGCGCGGTATCCATTCTTTTTTTCGTTGAGAATACGCTTGATAAGGGGTGCCACGATGTACAACCAAGGCTACCAACCGTCGAATTCCAACTGGTACGCGCCGCCTCCCTCGCAGTCGGCGGGCCGCGGGCGGCGCGCGACGGCCTCGCGCTCCCAGACCCGCGCGGGCACGGCCAGGCGTGGGGGCTCGGGGCGTCCCCCGAGGAAAAAGCGCAGCCTCAAATGGCAGTTTATCAAGCTCCTGCTGGTGCTGCTCCTGATCGCAGGCGCGGGCGTGGGCATCTATGTCTGGATGACGCAAAGCGAGGTTCGGCCTTATCTCAACGTCTTTGCGCCCAACGTCAGCGTGGACGGCATCGATCTGAGCGGGATGACCTGGGCCGAGGGCAGCCAGCGGGTGTGGGATCAGATCAACCAGAAGCAGAACAGCTGGTACGTGCGTCTCAAGAACAGTGCGGGTGAATATCAGGACATCACGGCGCAGACGCTGGGCATCTCGTTTGACCCGTCGGCGGCGCTCGCGCAGGCCTGGGCCATCGGCCATGACGTGGACGCAAACAACCGCAAAGACATCTTCCAGCTGCAAAGGGAGCTTCAGGCCGCAAAGGGCATGTCCAACGAATTTTTCAGTGCCCAGGAGAGCGCGGACACGACGGAGATCGACCGCATCCTCGCCTCCCTCGAAACGGCCGCCTACCGTGCGCCGCAGGATGCCTACCTCGTCTCCTTCAATCCCGACGACAGTGCCAACCCCTTCACCATCCAGCCGGAGGTCTGGGGACGCAGGCTGGACACGACTTTAGTGCGCGAGGAGATTCTCGATCTGGTGCAGCGCCTGGAAAGCGGCGAGGTAATGATCTCGCCGGAGGCAGTCGCGCCCAGCGTGACCACCGCCGACATTCAGGAGACGGTTGCGCTTCGCTTCCGTGCGACGACGCCGATCTCCTCCTCCTCCTCCAATGACCGCACCGACAACATACGCATCGCCTTTTCCCACATCAATGGCATGAGCCTGCAAAACGGCGAAAAGTTCAGCTTCAACACGACTGTGGGGGCGCGCACGCTGGAAAACGGCTACCTGCCGGCGGTGGAGTACGCCTACGGAGGCGAGCAGTGGGGCATCGGCGGCGGCGTGTGCCAGGCGAGCACGACGGTCTATCTGGCGGCGATCCAGGGCGGAATGACCATTCTGAAGCGTGAACCGCACTCCATGGCCGTCAGCTACACCGAGCTTGGCAAGGACGCGACCGTCAACAGCATCAAGGGGCATGAGATCGACTTCACCTTCCGCAACGAATCCGGCGGGACGATCTACATTGCAGCGCACGTCGTGACCGGCTCGACCAAGAAGCAGCTCAGCTGCGAGGTGCGCATTTACGGGCCATCCATGGGCAACACGACGTATCAGCTGGTGGCCGAGACAGTGGAGACGCTGCCGAAGCCCGAGGAGCCGGTCATTCGGGAGGACAAGGACGCGACCTATGTGACCTATGAGGACGAGACCAAAACGATTAAGGGCCGCGACGGCTACGTCGTGGACGCTTATCTGGTCATGTATGTGGACGGCGTAGAGACGGGGCGGACGAAGGTCAGTACCGATACCTACCCGTCGCGGGCGGACACCGTCTATGTGGGCGTGACGCCCCGAATGGGGGTATAGACGTGAAGACAGTGCTTGGCTGTATACGTCGGGCGGACGAGTATTTCCACATGATCGAACCCGGCGACCGAATCGGCATCGGCGTCAGCGGCGGCAAGGACAGCCTGCTGCTGCTCAACGCCATGGCGCTGTACCGCTACGTCCGCCACCATGACTTCACCATTCACGCGCTGATGCTGACGGCGGGCAAGGAAAAGCCGGACACGAGCGCGATCGAGCGCATGTGCGCGGAGCTGGACGTCCCTATCACCGTCCGGCACACGCAGTTTTATCAGATTCTTTTTGAGAAGCGCAACGAGCGTCACCCCTGCGCGCTGTGCGCCAAGATGCGGCGAGCGGCGCTGTGCGACCTGTGCAAGGAGCTCGATCTGAACAAGCTGGCGCTGGGGCATCATCGGGAGGACGCGCTGGAAACGCTGATGATGAGCCTGCTCTTTGAGGGCCGGTTTCATACGTTCCATCCCTGCTCCTATATGAGCCGCAGCGACCTGACTGTAATCCGGCCGATGGTCTATCTTCCGGAAAAGCATATCATCCACATGCGCAAGGAGCTGAACCTGCCGGTTCTGAAGAATCCCTGTCCGGCCAACGGCAACACGCGCCGCCAGGAAATGAAGGAGCTGCTGGACGAGCTTTGCCGCCGTTATCCCACGGCCAAGGAGATGATGCTCTCCGCGCTTCAGAACGAGAGCCAGTATGGGCTTTGGGAGCGCGAGGAGGGCAGGCTGAGGAAGGAATGAATAAAGAAAAGAAGAGTGCGGGGAATCATCAAATTCCCCGCACCCCTCTTTTTTTGCATTTTTATCCCTCAATATGCTCCCCATCCGAGGTGGTCACGACCAAGCCTCCATCCGCGTCGGCGTCCACCACGACCCTCTGTCCGGGGAGGATCTCCGAGGCCACAATCTTCCTGGCAAGCATCGTTTCCAGATGGCTCTGCATGTAGCGCTTGAGCGGGCGCGCACCGTAGACGGGATCAAAGCCCGCGTCGGCAATGGCGTCCACCGCTGCGTCGGTCAGGGTAAGCTCGATGCGCTTCTCGCTGAGACGCTGGGCCAGATGGGCCGAGAGCAGACGCACGATTTGTCTGATCTCATCCTTCTCCAGCGGCTTGTAGAACACAATGTCGTCAATGCGGTTCAGGAATTCGGGGCGGAACTGCGAACGCAGCAGCTTCATGACGCTCTCGCGCGCCTCGTCCGTGATGCGGCCGTCCTCGATGCCGTCCAGCAGGTATTGGCTGCCCAAGTTGGAGGTCATGATGATGATGGTGTTCTTGAAGTCCACCGTGCGGCCCTGGCTGTCGGTCACGCGGCCGTCGTCGAGAACCTGAAGCAGAATGTTGAACACGTCGGGATGCGCCTTCTCCACCTCGTCCAAAAGCACGACGCAGTAAGGCTTGCGCCTCACGGCCTCGGTCAGCTGTCCGCCCTCCTCGTAGCCGACGTATCCCGGAGGCGCTCCGATCAGACGGCTGACGGAGAATTTCTCCATGTACTCGCTCATGTCGATGCGGATCATGTTCTTCTCGTCATCAAACAGGCTTTGCGCCAGCGCCTTGGCCAGCTCGGTCTTGCCCACGCCCGTG
>CAYQCL010000074.1:0-5147 GCA_964416065.1 uncultured Oscillospiraceae bacterium
GGCCTTGTCCTTGAACTGGGTCATGCGCTGAAGCTCGCCCATATAGGTGAAGCAGTTAAGGATCCAGGCCAGCTCCGCGTGGCCGGAGACATGGCTCTGACAATAGATGATGTTCTTCTTGGGATCGAGGCCGGAGGCAATATAGATCGCGGCCAGCTCGATGCAGCGCCGCCGCAGCGCGGCGGGATCCTGACGGACGGTGATAGCGTGCATGTCCACCACGCAGTAGATGCACTGGTACTCGTCCTCCAGAAGCTTGAAGTTGCGCAGGGCGCCGATGTAGTTGCCCAGCGTCAGCGTGCCGGAGGGCTGAATGCCGGAAAAGATGATCTTTTTGGGTGTATCCATAATCATTCCTCCTTAAAGAATGGCGGCATCAGAGGGTGAGCGTGAGTACGATACCAACGATGATGACGATGTTGCCAATCAGGCGTCGGGGCGTGATCTTCTCCTTGAGAAAAAGGAAGCTCAGCGTCATCACATAAATGTAGCCGGAGGCCTCCAGGACGCTTGCCACGGTCAGATCCAGCGTTTTAAGCGCCACCACGTTCAAGAGCATGCAGCCGAAGAACAACGCATAGGCGGCAATTACCGGAGCGTTCAAATAGGCGCGGATGCCGGTAAGCCTGGGGTTGTCCGCCGTACGTTTCAAAATCAGCTGACTGATCGCCGATATGAGCGGCGTGATGAGATAAATAACGACACCGCTACTCATGATCCGTCACCACGAGTGCCACTCCGATGAGCACAACTGCGATGCCCAGCGCCTTTCCCCATGTCAGGCTTTCGCCGAAAAGCAGCAGACCGAACAGTGCCGTCCATAGCGTGCAGACGCCCTTGTTCGCATACGCAAAGCTCAACGGCATGCGCCGCAGCGTCACCTGCCACAGGATGGAATAACCTGCCAGCGTGAGCACCTCCAGCCCGAGGAACAAAAGCGTCGCGCCCGTCTCGCCTCCGGCCATGCGCAGACCGGCCAGCTTGGCAAACACGCTTACAACCGCATATAGAAAAAGCGTCCCATGCAAAAGCAGCATATTGCGCGCCTTCATCCCGTTCATACGCCCATCTCCCCTTCGTGTTTGGATTGAAGCGCCCGCAGCGCGCCCAGCGTCGCGCTGTCGCCAAGCGAGCATTTTTTCGCGGGGCAAAGGGTATAACGGAAGGGCGACAGGTTCAGCCGAATCAGCCCCAATTCCTCAAACGCCCTAAGGCCCGCGCGGGCCTGCGTCGCGCTCATGCCCGCCGCCTGGGAAAGCTGCCCTAACGTTTGATGAGCGGCCAGACGCAGAGCCTTGTACAGTGCACGGTAGCGCCCGTCCCCCGCGTCGACCGCGCCCGCCAGCGCCGAAAGCGCTATAGAAGGCGCGAGCACATGAACCTCCGCCCCGCCAAGGCGGCCGCGCCATAGCGCCGCCTCCCCCTCAAACAGCTCGCCATCCATCAGCCAAACATGCCGCCAATGCCCCTCCACGAGCGAAAGAATCGGGGCGGTAAGCAGCGTCGGGAAGCAACGGGGGTCGTCCGGCGCGTTCTCGCATACGTCCAGTTCAGCCAAAGAGAGAACGCGCCCCGCCGTCTCATGCGTATGGGCGACAAACAGATGTCCCCGTTCCCGTGCCTGAAGTGCCCGCGTCAGCCCGTCCCAGCCGCAATCCTGTATACCTTCTGTATCCAACGGCGGTTTTCCTGCCTGAAGCGCAAAAGCGTCTCCAAGCGCGCCCAGCAGCGCGGCCTGCTCCGGCTCCCCATCCGGCGCGGCCATTTTTTCCGCCCGCGCACCCCTGACAGGGATGAGAGCCTTGACGTCCATTTGCAGGCTGGTTACGCCGCGAAAGGTATTGCGGCCCAGGCTGAACACCGCGTCCACGCGGTCGGGCAGCGTCACGGCCAAGGGGCCCATCGAGAAGGCGATACCGCCCATCACGCGGTTCCCCTGCCGGAGCGTCAGCTTCAGATGCGCGCCATCCGCGCCCACCGCCCTCCGCTCCTCGGGACGGACGTCGCGCGCGAGAAGCAGCGGTGCGGGGTTGTCACAGCCGAACGGGGCCATGAGCAGCAACTCGTCAAGCAGCTCGTCCGTCAGGTCGGAGAGCCTGACCTCCGCGTCGTATTCCTGCACGGGCACGAGGCTGTCCTCGTCCATCCGGTCCACCGCCGCCTGAAACCGCTCGCAGAACGCCTCATAGTTTTTTGCTTCCAGCGTCACGCCCGCCGCCTGCTCATGCCCTCCGTAGCGAAGGAGCAGATCGTCGCAGGTTTTCAGGCATTCGTGGATATGCACGCCCGGGATGCCACGCAGGCTCCCGTGCATAAGGCCGTCCTGCTCGCTCAGAACGCAGGTCGGACAATGATACTTCTGACAAAGCCGTCCCGCCGCTAGTCCGATAACGCCCACATGCCAGCCCATGCCCGAGACGATCAGTGCCTTGTCGCGGATGAAGTCATGGCCCGCAGCCTTTTCCTCCGCCTCCTTCATCAGCTGGCGCTCCGTCGCCTTGCGCTGGGCGTTGAGCTGATCCAGCTCGTCGGCGAGGCCGTCGGCCTCGGCGGGATCCTCCGTCATCATCAGCCGCACGCCCTTGCCCGCGTCATCCAGACGGCCCGCGGCGTTCAGGCGCGGCCCCAGGCGATAGCCCAGAACGCCGCTGTCCACGTGCGAGGGATCGCCGCTCACACGCAGGAGTGCCCGCATGCCCTCGCGTTTTCTTTCCTCGATCACCTTAAGCCCCAAGGAGACCAGCACGCGATTCTCGTCCGTCAGAGGGACGATGTCCGCCACGGTAGCCAGTGCCGCCAGATCGAGGTATTTCTTGCATTGATCCAGCCCCAGAAGCGCCTGCGCCAGCTTAAACGCCACGCCCGTGCCGCAGAGCCTGCGGAAGGGGTAGTCGCCCAAAAGCGGATTCATGACTGCGTCGGCGGGGCTTTTTTCCAGTGCAAGGCCATGGTGGTCCGTCACGATGACCTTCATGCCGAGGCTCTGCGCCAGGCACACCTCCTCGTGATTGGTGATTCCCAGATCAACCGTCACCAACACCCGATACGTCCGCGCCAGCTCCCTGACCGCCTCCACGTTCAGGCCGTAGCCCTCCTCGCGAAGCGGCGTATGCGGCTGGGCGTTGATGCCGAAGCGGCGCAGCGCGAGCGTGAGCAGGGCGCAGGCGCAAATGCCGTCCACGTCGTAATCTCCATACACGACGGTGGGAAGGCGCTCCTCGCGCGCCTTTGTAAGAATGGCGACGGCCTCCGTCATTCCGTGCAGGCGCATGGGATCATGCAGCTGCTCAAGGCTAGGATGCAAAAACGCGTCCGCCTGAACGGCGCTGGTGATGCCACGCGCGTACAAAAGCCGCGCCGTCACTCCATCATAGGGGAGCAGCGCGGCGGCGACGCGCCCGTCGAAGGGGCGCGCGTCCCGGGAAAGCAAACGAAGCAATGAAAAGGTTCCTCCTTGGTATCTGAACGCTTTAGGTTCAGCCCTTCTTTTCCTCGTGGTACTCCTGCTCGGTATTCACGCTCCAGATGTTCTCCTTGGAGCGCTTCCCGCTTACGAGATTGTCAACCGCCTCAAAGGCCGTGACCATGGAATGATCCATGTTGTTATAGCGATGCTGGCCATTGCGGCCGACGCAGTAGAGATTTTCAAAGGTGTTGAGATAATCGACCACCTTGCCGATTTCATCATAGGTGTCAAAGTAGGCGGGATAGGCCTTCTTCACGCGCTCGCAATGGCTCATCTTCACCTGATCGGGGCTGTCGATGATACCCATCGTGCACAGCTCCCCCGCCGCAAACGCGACGCGCTCATCCTCCGGCATGTTCCAGAAATCATCGCCCTCGTCGCAGAAATATTCCAATCCGACCCAAACCGTGTGCTCGGGATCAGCCACCATGTAGGGTGACCAGTTGTTGAAAATTTGGATGCGTCCGACCTTGACATTGGTGTCCTGCACATAGATCCAACAGTCGGGCACGATGTTTCCAAGCGTCTTATGCCGCGTCTCGTTTTTCAAATTCAGCCTGTCCAAAAGCAGGCCGACGGTCACGTAATCGCGGTAGGGAAGTCCCGCCGCCACTCGCGCCACGTCCTCGGGCACGTCGTTCATTCCCGCGACCAGCTCCTTGACCGGCATGGAGGAGAAGAAGGCGTCGGCCTCCGTCTCATGCTCGCCCTCGGCATCGCGATAGCGCAGGCTCCTGACGCGGCCATCCCGCGTATTCAGGCCCAGCGTCTCCGCGCCCATGATGATTTTGCCGCCCCTGGCCCTGATTTCATCGGCGACCGTCTCCCATAGCTGGCCCGGGCCGAGCTTGGGATAGCGGAATTCCTCAATCAAGGAGGTCTGCACATGCCTGGCGCGCTGCTCCTTGGTCATGAAAACCTTGGAAAGCATGTCCTTCAGAATGCCAAAGACGCTGAGCTCCTTTGTGCGCTGCTTGCCCCAGCTGGCGTCGATCTCGCGGGGATGGCGGCCCCAGAGCTTTTCGGTATACCCCTCAAAGAACATGCCGTACAGCTTCTTGCCAAAGCTGTTGATGTAGTAATTCTCCAGAGTGTCGTCGGGACGCTTGTGAAGCGTCGCGGCCAGGAAGCTCAGCCCCACCTCGATGGTGGTGCCGAAGCCCATGTTTTTCAGCGTATCCCACTTCAGGCTGATGGGGTAATCAAAAAAGTGCTTCTGATAATAGATGCGGCTTACGCGGTTGCGAATCAGCATCACGCGATCCTCTTTTTCAGGGTCGGGGCCGTCCTTAGCCAGGGGCACCTCACGTCCCAGCGTTTTGTCGTCATAGGAGGGCGCTCCCTGAAGAGGCATGATCTCCGCCCACCAGTCCATCACGCGCTGATCCTTGCTGAAGAACCGATGCCCGCCCAGGTCCATGCGGTTGCCCTGGTAGCGCACCGTCTGAGAGATTCCGCCGATCGTCTGGCTTTTTTCAAGAATGGTGACGTCATATCCGTGCTTCAAAAGCTCATAAGCCGCGGTCAGTCCGGCGGGACCCGCGCCGGTAATCAGTATCTTTTTCATCGCGTTCTCCTATTCATTCGTGAAGCATTGAAGATATCCGCATCTTCATCCCTATCAGTATACCTGTTTTCCCTTTGAATGACAAGAGCGAGCCTTCATTTTAACAAAAGAGAC
>CAYQCL010000075.1:0-4654 GCA_964416065.1 uncultured Oscillospiraceae bacterium
TCCCAAGGCAGAGCGTATATAGACATGCCTTAAGTGGTGGTGGTTTCGTAATATATAGATACGCCGGAGCAGGGCGGGCCATGAGCCCGCCTCGATTCACAAATAGATACTTTTCTTACGTGAGAGAGCGCCGGTATCGTGCCTCCATACGCGGGGGAGACTTGGTGCCGACGCGTTGGTTATGCCTTGGCTCAGCGCTTGGAAAAGCCAGAGTTGAATTTTGGATATCAAAGAGCCGTCCCTCATATCCTCGAAAGGGACGGCTGCTGTTTAGAAGGTGTCCACTTCATACGGGACATAAGGCAAAAGCGCCCAAGTGATCTCCTCGGCGGAATAGACCCGCGTATGAACATCCATGCGCGGAAAACCGACCGTCGCGTTGGCGCAGGGATATTCGTCGCAGTCCCTGCATGACCGCAGCTGCCTTTCATTCGCGCATTTCTGGGGAAAACACGGTTCGTCGTTGCGGTAGCGATCGGGGCATCCGCCGCAGCGCATGCTCCAGTCGTCTACTTCCCAAAAGTGCGTCAGATAAGGCTGGATTTTCGCTCGCTGTTCTTCTGATAAGCCTTTAAAATGAATGCAGAGATCGCACCTGTGACCGCATTTGCCATATATCGCGCCCGCCTTTGGAAGAGGCTTGCGATTCGGCCTCTTTTTGATCTGGATCAGCTTTTTGATATCTGTGAGCTGATCCGCGCGATTGACGCTGAACGTCATCCATTTTCCATCATGATAGGTTTTGGAGCTGTCATAACGATCCTGTGTGGCTTGCGAGAAATCCTGTCGGTTTGCTTCAAAACATTCGCGTTCCTTTTTTCCGAAGATCAGAAGAAACGTGAGTCGCTCGTCGTCTAGATAGAGGGTCAGGATGGTCTTCTTTCCCTGCCTGAATTTCAATTCGTTTTTTCCGTTCCCGACCTCATCGAGATGGTACTGGCTGCGCATAAACCTCATGATCTCGCGGCCGACCTCCTGCAAGCTGTCCATGCTCTTCACCATCCTCATCATTTGACGCGTCAGGGTATAACAATCCCTCGAAACGCTTCGCCCTCGGAACTGTTAAGCCGAGGAGCGCCGTTACCGCGCCTCCCTATGAGAGGAGGCACGATAGCGGCGCGTTGATTATGCTTTGGCCCAGCGCTTGAGCTTGGGGAAAAAGGAACGCATCATCTCCCGCGCCTTGTCCTCCGTCATGGCAGGATCGCTCTTAACCATGAAGGGCACGCAGAAGTCGATCATTTCCTCCATTGTGCAGTCACGGGTGAAAGCGCCGTCCTTGTAGCAGTAAGCGCAGTAGTCTTGGCTGAGCGAGCCGTCCTTTTCACGGCCGTATAGCTCGTTGAATTCGTCGGTGGGCGCGCTGCCCATGGGCATGCCGCAGCTCTGGCAGAATTTTTGTTCCATTTGAATAGCCTCCTGTCCATATTCGTCTTCCTCGCGAGGATGGGTATAGGATACAGGAGAAAACATGACATCCTCCGACAAGTCTTCGATGTCGGAGAAATTTTTTTCGTATCGTTCCCATGTACGTTTGGCGCATTCGGCCAGGCCGCGCCGGACACTTTCCGGCCTCAGCACCTCAGCGGCCCCGCCAAAGGAAAGAAGATAGCCATAAAGCCAGCCGTCGCCCAAGGGCATACGGGTGACGACCAATAAGCTTCCGTCCGGCTCTCGGGAGACGTTTTCAAACTCGTCATAGACGCGAAAGGCCGCCGCCGGAGGGAAGCGGAGGCAGATCTCGGGCCAGTCATGCGGGCCGTCGTCGATATCGATGGGCGGAGGGAAAAGAACCTCCTCAAAGCGCTCGCCCGTCAGCTCCAGCGCGCTCATGCGCGTGAGCTTAAAGGTCCGCCAATCTCGACGCCCCAGACAAAAGCCCTGCAAATACCACGCGGAGGACTTATAGCTCAGACGCGCCGGTCTGACGCTGCGCGCGCTTACGCCGCTCGCGGCGGCATATTGGAAGCGAAGCACACGCTTTTCAAGGATGGCGGCTTTGATGAGCTCAAATCGCCTGTCCGGCCTGCCAACTTGACCCCAGCGGGTAAAGTCCACCTCCAGCCAACTGGCGCCTCTTCGCTGAAACAGCGCGCCCAGCTTGGTGACAAGCTCGTTTTCCTGCGTGATGGGGGAAAGGCTTTTTACCGCGAGCAGAAGCTGCTCCTGCTCGGCCTCGCTCATCAGCGCCCTGCTGAAGACGAAATCCTCCATCAGACGGATGCCGCCGCCCTTGCCCTGCTCGGTCGCGATGGGAACGCCCGCCTCGCACAGCACATCGATATCGCGATAGATCGTGCGCTTGGAGACCTCCAACTGTGTCGCCAGCTCCGGCGCGGTAAGGCGTCCGTCCTGAAGAAGCCGGTATACGATCTGGAATAAGCGGCTGGATTTCATCATATCACCCCTACCGGCATTGTACCGCGCGAACATCCGCGACGCAACCTTGAAAATCGGTCTGTTTTCCGGATTGTGAACAAATGTTGAATTTGCGTGAGAAAATTGAAAAAGCCCTTGACAAATGGAGAAGGCTGGCATATGATATGCATGTGTTAGCACTCGATCAAGTTGAGTGCTAACAGTAAAGAAGGAGGTGGCAGCTATGCCGATGGACGCGCGAAAATTCCGCATTCTGCAAGCGATCATTGACGACTACATCCTGACTGCCATCCCTGTCGGTAGCCGCACCATTTCCAAGAAGTATGAGATGGGCCTGAGCTCGGCCACCATCCGCAACGAGATGAGCGACCTTGAGGAGCTTGGCTATCTCGATCAGCCACATGTTAGCGCGGGCAGGGTGCCGAGCGCCAAGGCGTATCGCCTCTATGTGGATCAGTTGCTTCAAAGCGGCGTGATCCGCTCCGACGATGCTGAAAGCGTCCGTACCTATTTCGGGACCCGCGCCCGTCAGATGGAGGATGTGATCGGTCGCGCAGCCCAGGTGATTTCGGGATTGACGCATTATACGTCGCTGGTCATGAGCCCTAAGGGAGCGGAGCTTCATATCCGCAACATCCAGCTCGTGCCGGTCAGCTCACAGAGCGCTCTGCTTGTAATCGTAACCGACGGCGGCATTATGCGCGATACGGTGATCCGCGTGAGCGGCGATCTGGACGCGGACGCGCTCTATGCCATCAGCCGCACGCTTACCGAACGGCTGGGCGGACATACGCTCAGCGAGGCACAGCGCATGCTTGGCGGCGCGCTCGAGGAAATCCAGGGCGCCAAAGAAGTGATGGAGGGCGTAGCCGGCTTCCTGGATATGGTCGAAAACGACGGCACCAAGACCAAGCTCGCGCTGGGCGGCACCAGCAATATTCTGAATTTTCCCGAGTACAGCGATGTGGAGAAGGCCAAGGGCTTCCTAAGCGTGCTGGAAACCAAGGAAAAGCTGATCAAGCTTCTGGAGAACCATGGTGAGATGGCGTTCACCGTTCGGATCGGGCCAGAGACGGGCATTCCCGAATTGCAGGACTGCTCGCTGGTTACGGCCACATACCGCCTGAGCGACAACACCCATGGCACCATCGGCGTGATCGGCCCCACGCGCATGCAGTATGGCCGAGTACTAAGCGTTTTGAGCGCTATGGGAAAGCAGCTCTCTGACCTGCTTGGGCAGGATGAGGAGTGAGAAGATGGCAAAGAAGAAAAGAAAGCAAAGAGGAGATAACATGCAGGACGTTGAACAGAGGCCCGATGTTGAGACCGTGGCTTCGGACGAAGCCGACGCGAAGGTAGAGGCGGCCAGCGCCGAGGAGGCCATGCAGGAGGCCGACGCGCGGCGCCCGGATGAAAAGACGGAGGAGGCTCCCCCCGAGAAGGACGCGGCCTTGGCCGAGGCGGTGGCCAAGCAGGAGGAATATCTCGCCATGGCCCAGCGCGTACAGGCCGATTTTGAGAATTTCCGCCGCCGCAACCAGAACGTCCGCAAGGAAGCCTTTGACGACGGCGCGCGCGCCTTCGCGACGACGTTGCTGCCGGTCATAGATAATCTTGAGAGGGCGCTCACGGCCGCGACCGCGAGTCCCGACGAGTCGCTCAGAAGCGGCGTGGAGATGGTGCTGAGGCAGATGTGCGAAGCGTTTGAAAAGCGCGGCATCACCCCGATTGACCGCCTGGGCGAGAAGTTTGATCCCAATCTGGAAAACGCCGTTATGCAGGGCGAGGCCGACGATGGCGAGCCGGGAAGCGTATGCGCGGTGCTGCAAAAGGGTTACCAGATGGACGGCGTGGTTCTTCGCCACGCGATGGTGAAGGTCGTGCCGGAATAAACGCTTTCCCGTAGCAGGCGGCGCTGCCGCTTTACATATAGAACCAATCGGAGCATAACCAAATCTGCGCACAGGCGCAAGTAATTTGAGGAGGATAAACATTATGTCTAAGATCATCGGTATTGACTTGGGTACCACCAATAGCTGCGTCGCCGTCATGGAGGGCGGCGAGTCCACCGTTATCCCCAACGCCGAGGGCGCGCGCACCACGCCTTCCGTCGTCGCTTTTACCAAGGACGGCGAGCGCCTGGTGGGACAGATCGCGAAGCGTCAGGCCGTGACCAACCCCGATCGCACTGTGATCTCCATTAAGCGCGAGATGGGCACCGCGCACAAGGTCACCATTGACGGTAAGGATTACACCCCGCAGGAGATCAGCGCCA
>CAYQCL010000076.1:0-4146 GCA_964416065.1 uncultured Oscillospiraceae bacterium
GCACCGCCGTGCCGTCCGTGATGACGGCGACCAGATTGTGACGCCTCGTCAGCTCAAAGGACTTCTCCACATTCTCGTGAATAACCATGCACGGCTCCGCTACACCCGGCGTATAGGCAAGCGAAAGGGCCTTGCGGTCATGGACATGCGTGCGGGGCGTAACCTCCAGCTTTCCCGCCCACTCATAGTGCTTTTCAAGCGCCTCGGCTTTGAGATCCATCAAAAAACGCTCCTTCTTCATTTGAAATCCGTTTTTTATTGTAGCATGATTCCCGATGGAAGACAATGCGCGATTTTCTCTACTTGACAGCTTTCCATCCATTTTGTATGATCTTATGGCAAAACAAAGGCAAAGGAGAGAATACCCATGAAAAAGCTGTTTCAGGAATTCAAGAAGTTTTGCGCGAAGGGCAACATCCTTGAGCTGGCGACCGGTGTCATGATCGGCGGCGCCTTCTCGACAATCGTCAACTCCCTTGTAAACGATATGCTCATGCCCCTGATCGGCCTGATCACCGGCGGCATCAATCTTAGCGGCCTGTTTGTGGCGCTCGATCTGCAAAGCTATCCCTCGATCGAGGCCGCCCAGGCCGTCGGCGTGGGAACGCTCAACTACGGCGCGTTCTTGCAAGCGGTTATCAATTTCCTCATCATCGCCTTTTGCGTATTCATGGTGGTCAAGGGAATGAGCCGCCTGATTCCGAAGCATGAGGAGCCCAAGAAAGCGCCGCGTCTGTGCCCGTATTGTAGGGAAAGCGTACACGACGAAGCCGTGAAGTGCCCGCATTGCGGAAGCCTTCTTGAGGAGGAAACGAGCGGCTCCGGCGAGAGCGACGAATTCGCAACCGCCGGTTGACAAAAAGACAGGCGAACCTGCTGGAACGAAAACGTCCGTTTGGCTAAGCTGTGAAGCGTACCGATTGCTAACGCGACTGAAACGGAGGACGAAAGCATGATCTTTGCGGATAAGCTTATTCAGCTTCGCAGGAAAAGCGGGATGTCACAGGAGCAGCTGGCGGAAAAGCTGGACGTGAGCCGGCAGGCGGTATCCAAGTGGGAGGGGCGCAGGCGATTCCCGACCTTGAGCGGGTCGTGAAGCTGTCACAAATTTTTGGCGTAAGCACGGATTACCTTCTAAAGGATGAAACGGAGACGGAGGAATTCACCGCGCAAGAGAAAACGGGCGGCGCTAGGCGCGTTTCCCTTGAAGAGGCCAACGCCTTTCTCAACGCAAAGGAAAATACGGCGGATCGGATTGCCGGGGCGACGCTTCTGTGCATCCTCTCCCCCATCTGCCTGATGCTTTTGGCCGTGGCGGCTGACAGCCAACTGGTTTCTGAGAAGGTCGCCTGCGGCGTGGGCGTCATCGTCCTGTTAATAATGGTCGCGATTGCGGTGGGCGTGTTTATCTCCTGCGGCATGAAGACCAGCCCCTACCTCTATTTGGAAAAGGAGCCGATTGAGATTGAATATGGAGTGTCAGGCATGGTGTCCGAGCGGTAGGAGCACTATCGCCCAGGCTACGCGCGATCCAATATCGCGGGAGCGTGCATGTGCATTCTTTCGGCGGTTCCCCTGATAGCTGCCGTTTTTCTTACGGAGAACGCGCTGCTTTTGGTGGCTTCGCTATGTCTGACGCTTGTGCTGGCGGGTATCGGAGTCGTGCTTTTCATCCGTGCGGGCATCCGCTGGGAGAGCATGCAAAAGCTGTTGGAAAAAGAGGATTATATCCGTGTCGCGAAGAAAAATAGACGCCGCTGGGGCGGGCTGAGCGCGGCGTATTGGCTGGTCGTTACCGCAATCTTCCTGATTTGCGGCATGGCTATTGACGCTTGGCAAAACTGCTGGATCATCTGGCCAGTGGCTGGCGTTCTGTATGCCGCCCTGATGGCCGTTCTCAGAAGTCTTCCCAAAACGCGCGATTAAAGAAGCCCCCGCGCCGCTTCCACTGCCGCCCTCATGGCGCTTGGAAAGGGCAGAGCGTTCATCTCCTCACGGCTGACGAGACGGGCCTCATGGGGCAGCCCGCCGACAGGGAGCGCGTCCATTTCAAAATGCAAAAGACGCATGTCCCAGATGCGGTGTGTAAATACATGGCGCGCTTCGCCCAAATCACCCATAAAGCGACAGCTCAGCCCGCTTTCGTTCAGGACGAGCAGAAGGCGATCCGGATTGGTCTCGTCTTCGACCAGCCAGAACACATAAAGACCGCCCAGCATGCGTCCGCCACGGCGAGTCACAAGCACTCTGCCGCCGTGGGTGATCATGCAGACGCCAACGTCCATCCGTTTGGGTGGACGCTTTTTTTCGTGAATGGGTAACATGTCAGCGTCCCCCTCCTGAGCCGCGTCGCATCGCTTGCGCCAGGGACATTGGGCGCAATCGGGCGTTCTGGGGCAGCAGAGCGTCGCTCCCAGCTCCATCAGCGCCTGATTGTAATCGCCCGTACGTTCCCATGGAATGCTGTCGCGGACAAGGCGCCAAATTTCCTTTTGTACACGTGGAATGCCTATATCCTCGCGAACGCCGAAAAAGCGCGAGGCGACACGATACACATTTCCGTCCACCGCGGGAACACGCAGTCCAAACGCGATGCTGCCTACCGCGCCCGCCGTATACGGCCCGACGCCCGGCAGTCTCAGAATGGCCTCATAGGTATTGGGAAAAATGCCGCCATACTCGTCCGCGATGACCCGTGCCGCCTGATGCAGGTTGCGCGCGCGGCTATAATACCCCAGTCCTTCCCACGCCTTGAGCACCTGTTCCTCAGGAGCCTGAGCCAGCTCAAGCACGGTTGGAAAAAGAGACAGGAAGCGGGAGTAGTAGCTCCTGACGGTCTCCGTGCGGGTCTGCTGGAGCATGATTTCGGATAGCCAAATTCGATATGGATCCCGCGTATGACGCCACGGCAGGTCGCGCCTGATGGAGTCATACCATTTTAACAGCAGATCCGAGGCGGATGCGCTCATGAGACCACGCTCCTTTCAACGGGTGCTATTGTAGCACATCCGGCGAAAAATGCACATCTGCCTTTCCATACGAAATGAAAAAAATTTTGCAAAAGGGTTGACAGTTGGTAAGAAATAACGTATAGTATGACTGTTGTTAGCACTCGAATAGCGTGAGTGCTAACAATATGGAACTACTTATATTAAAGACAGGAGGATACATTCATGAACGTCAAGCCTTTAGGCGACCGCGTGGTCATCAAGAACGTTGAGACGGAAGAAACCACCAAGAGCGGCATTTTGCTTACGGGTACTGCCAAAGAGAAGCCCCAGATGGCGAAGGTGCTGGCTGTCGGCCCCGGCGGAATGGTGGATGGCAAGGAAGTTGTGATGAGCGTGAAGGTGGGTGAAAAGGTTATTTATTCCAAGTACGCCGGCACCGAGGTCAAGATTGACGGCGAACAGCTCATTATTGTACGCCAGAGCGATATTCTGGCTACGGTCGAATAACCAGCTCAAGTATAGAAGGAGGCATTATTATGGCAAAGCAACTCAAATATGGTGAGGAAGCTCGCCGCACACTTGAAAAGGGCGTCAACGCCCTAGCGGATACTGTTAAGATCACCCTTGGCCCCAAGGGCCGCAACGTCGTGCTGGATAAGAAATTCGGCTCGCCCCTCATCACCAACGATGGTGTGACCATCGCCAAGGAAATCGAGCTGGAGGATCCCTTTGAAAACATGGGCGCTCAGCTTGTGAAGGAGGTCGCCACCAAGACCAATGATGTAGCGGGTGACGGCACCACCACCGCGACCCTGCTGGCTCAGGCGATCATCCGCGAAGGTCTGCGCAATCTGGCCGCGGGCGCGAATCCCATGGTGCTTAAGCGCGGCCTTGAGGCGGGCGTCGACGCGGCCGTAAAAGGCTTGGCTGAGGTCAGCCAGCCCATCAGCGGCAAGCAGGCCATCACGCAGGTTGCCAGCATTTCCGCCGGCGATGAGGCCATCGGAAAGCTGATCTCCGAAGCGATGGAGACCGTCGGCAACGACGGCGTCATCACTGTAGAAGAGAGCAAGACGATGAAGACTGAGATGACCACCGTGGAAGGCATGCAGTTTGACCGTGGCTATGCCAGCGCCTACATGGTCACCGATACCGAGAAGATGGAGGCTGTCCTCGATAACCCCTATATTCTTAT
>CAYQCL010000077.1:0-4089 GCA_964416065.1 uncultured Oscillospiraceae bacterium
GCAGCGCTTGGGATTCTCGCCAAAGGCGCATTTCATGGCGGCCTCGGCTCTCAGGCACATCTTGTCCACGCGCTTGCCCACGGGCTTGATGACCGCGAAGGTGCCGCCCAGCACGTTGGCGCTGCCCGGACCCACGCAGAGCGTCGTCACGCCCGCCTCGCGTGCCTCCCTGAGCGCGGGGTCGCTGGGCTCGATCGCGTCGATCGCGCGCAGCTGGCAGGCGACGATGTCGCCCATTTCGTTGTAGTCCTGCCCCTCGAAGCCGATGCCGGAGCCGTGCAGGCCAATATGCCCGTGCGCCTCCACAAAGCCGGGATAGACCTCGCGGCCGGACGCGTCGTATTCCTCTGCGCCCTCAGCCCGGATATTTTCGCCGATGGAAAGGATCTTGCCGCCGTCGATGAGAAGGTCGGCGATATAGGGGTCGGGATGAATGGCGTCATGGATTCGTCCGCCTCGGATAATCAGCATTGTAATCCTCCTTTACGCGCGATAGATGCAGCAGGTGAGCACGCCGTCGCTGATGAAGAACTGATAGCGGATGGCGTAGGGAAGCGTGTTTTGCATGATCAGGTTGATGTCGCCGCCGCCCACGGCCGCGTCAAAGCCCTTTTTGCAGTAGTAGATGCCAACCTCGGCATGCACCTTGCGGTGAGTGACGAGCAGAGGGAGCTGGATGGTGGCGATGTAGAAGGTGGTGTTGACCTGGCAGGTGCCGCCGCCGTAGCCGGACAGGGCGGTCTGGCTCATGATGGGGGCCTCGTGGTAGCCGGTGGATTTGCTGTACGGACCGATGGTCTTATTCTGGTTGTATTCCTCCCCAGGCTGGAGCACGGTGCCGCTGATCATGGTGGAGGCCAGGCGGATGTTCCAGTTGCGGCCCTGATACATGAGCGTTGAGACGCCAACGGCATAATAGGTAGTCATGACGCTGAGAAGGTCGCCGGACTCGGCGCTCTGATAATCGGTCACAGGGACGATATACGCGATGTCCTCGGCCATAATATAGCCGGTGGTGCGCCAGTAGGGCAGGGGATAACGGCCCAGCTCGTCCATCTCGCCCACGCACACGGCAGCGCCCGGGTTGATGGTCTTGAGCTCGGAGTTGTCCTCCATGCTGTAGATGGTGGTGGTGTGGCTGACAAACGCTAGGTTAGGCCAGATATCCAGCCCGGGGATCTCGCCGATATAGGGGTCGATGCGATCCCATTTGAACAGCGAGTCCGTTCGGACGAAGCCGTACTTGTCATTATAGCGCACAAAGCTCCAGTCGCCGCTGATTTCACTGACGACGAGCTGCTTGTAGATTGGCACGCTGGTGACGCGGCGACTGCGCTCGTCCGGCTGCTGATAAACGACGGCGTTTTTGACGGCGTAGGCGTAATAGCCCTCGCGGAACGTGCTTTCGTCGGTTTCAAAGCCCGGGATGGGCGCGGACTCGTCGGCCGTAGCGGCTTCGCCTTCCTCCTCGGCGGTGGGCAGCACGCCGGTATAGGGCCTGATACCGTCCAGGTACTGGGTCATGACATAGCCTACGTTGCGGCTGGCCTGCACCTTGCACCATTCGTCGCCCAGTTCAATGATGTAGACAAAGGCGTCCTTGGCGATGCTGTCGCAGCCGAAGGCGTCCTTGCTGGGCTCGCGGCGCACCTTGAGCGCGACGGTCGCCCTGGCGGTGTAGGTGATGTCCGTCTCCCCTGCCGTCTCAGCCAGAGCCAAAAGCGGCTGAAGCGCGAGAAGCAGCACCGTTAGAACCAGGAAAGTGCGGTGAAAAAAGAGCTTCATATTTCTTCTCCTTGTTCGGTGGTGGAGGCTGCCTGAAATGGCAGCGTACCCCTTATTATAATGGTGCATGGGATGGTTCGTCAATATCGTTTTGCTTGGGCTGCAATCGCTTGGAAAAAAAGAGAGAAGGGGCAGGCGAAACAATTTTAGCATTTCCAAGTGTCCTCGCCATGCTCTGGACCTTTTTCTTCCCTCATTCCCCGCGTGGGCAATTGCCACGCTGCCTTGACAGAGCTACGGAAAGCGTCTATAATAAGATGGTCGGCTGAAAAGGCGAATCGCTTCATGCGTATGCCTGGCTGTTTTGCAGAATATATTCCCGGGCTTTGCCCCCTTTCGGGTTTTGCTTACGAAAACGCCTCGCGCGTTTTATGGGTATATTGACATTGGTTTTGCGCTACCCGCGCGCAGGCGCGAGGGCATTATAGGGCAAGGTACGCCCATCTGTCTGTCCGCTCCGAAGGCTCGGAACGGACGGCTGTGCGCAACCGAAAAAGCGAATCAGCCTTAGCCGCTCAAGCTTTTGCTTGTCGGCTTTTTGCCTTTGAGCCGAGAGCCGAACCATGGGAATGAAAAACAGATTCTTGGAAGAAAGGAGAGGAGACATGAACGTATTTTGGACGATCCTGATCGCCCTTGTGACGGCCGTGCTGGGTGCGGCCGGCGGGTATCAATATCGCAAGCAGGCCGGTGAGAAGAAGATCGGCCGAACCGAGGAATATGCGAAAAACCTCCTTGAGGACGCGCAGCGCAAGGCGGATGAAAAGAAGAAAGAGACCATTCTTGAGGCCAAAGAAGAGGTCCTTCGCTTAAAGACCGAGCTGGATCGGGAGTGTCGGGAGCGCCGCGCCGAGGTGCAGCGCAGTGAGCGCCGTATCCTCCAGCGTGAGGAAACGCTGGACAAAAAGCAGGACGCTTTGGAAAGCCGCGAGGAAGCCCTTTCCAAGAAACAGACGGAGCTGCAAAAGGAGCAGGAGGCCATCGAGGCCGATCGCCAGCAGCAGATTGTGGAGATGGAGCGTATCGCCGGCATGACGCAGGACGAGGCCCGTCAGATGCTGATCAACCGCATCCAGAAGGACGCCTATCATGACGCCGCAGCCATGGTGCGCGACATTGAGACCCGCGCTCGCGAGGAGGGCGAAAAGAAGGCACGCAACATCATCGCGCTTGCCATCCAGAAGTGCGCCGCCGATCATGTGGCGGAGACCACCGTTTCCGTTATCAATCTGCCCAACGACGAAATGAAGGGGCGCATCATCGGCCGCGAGGGCCGCAATATCCGCGCCCTTGAGACCGCCACCGGCGTCGATCTGATCATTGATGATACGCCCGAGGCCGTCATCGTCAGCGCCTTTGACCCCGTGCGCCGCGAGATCGCGCGCATCGCTGTCGAACGCCTGATCATGGACGGACGCATCCATCCCGCCCGCATCGAGGAAATGGTGGAGAAGGCCCGCAAGGAGGTCGACCAGCAGATCCGTGAGGCGGGAGAGCAGGCCGTCTTCGAGACCCAGCAGCATGGCATCCACCATGAGCTGGTTCGTATCCTGGGTCGTCTGCGCTACCGCACCAGCTACGGTCAGAATGTGCTCAAGCACTCCATCGAGGTCAGCCACCTGGCCGGTATGATGGCCGCTGAGCTAGGCGCGGACGTGGCTTTGGCCAAGCGCGCCGGATTGCTGCATGATATCGGCAAGGGTGTCGATCACGAGGCTGAGGGCACGCACGTGACCTTGGGCGCGGAGCTGGCCCGCAAGTACCATGAGAGCCCCGACGTCATTCACGCGATTCTTGCGCATCATAACGACGTCGAGCCCCAGACCGTCGAGGCCGTGCTTGTGCAGGCTGCCGACGCCATCTCTGCCGCGCGCCCGGGCGCACGCCGCGAGAGCCTGGAAAACTACATCAAACGCCTTGAGAAGCTGGAGGAGATCGGCAACTCCTTTACAGGCGTGGAAAAGTGCTTCGCGATCCAGTCCGGCCGCGAGGTGCGCATTATGGTCAAGCCCGACGATGTGACCGACGAGGGCATTCGCGTGCTGGCCAAGGAGGTCGCCAAGCGAATCGAGAAAGAGATGGAGTATCCGGGCCAGATCAGGGTCAACGTCATTCGCGAGACCCGCAGCACCGAATACGCCAAGTAAGCGCGGCGAAAATCGCATAAAATGGAGGTCGTGGTGCATTCCGTGCCACGGCCTTTTTACAAGCTGTGTCTGACCACAGAGCACGACCTTTTAAAGGAACAGGGCGACAGCATTAAAAAGCTATGATATACTAAAGGCATGAAGATAGAAGACTTAA
>CAYQCL010000078.1:0-4061 GCA_964416065.1 uncultured Oscillospiraceae bacterium
ATTCTGCCTCTTGTCTCTCTGTTTTTCTATCCTTGATGTTACCGTTCTATTGTAAATCAACACAAGATAAGCGCGTGAGCGTCAAATAGGTTCCAAAATTCGCTCTTTGAGGCTTGCAATGAGAAGGGCTTTCTCCTATAATGGATAAAGAATGGCGAAAGGGAGACTTCCCTCACAGACTGCGCCAACTGATCATTTCAGCGAGGATTCTCGCACACTAAGGAGGCTTTTCCATGGGAAAGGTATACATCTTTGATCATCCGCTGATCCAGCACAAACTGAGCCTGATGCGTGACAAGAAAACCGGCGCTAAGGAATTCCGCGAGCTGCTTGAGGAAATCAGCATGCTGATGGTCTACGAGGTGACTCGTGATCTGCCAACTGAGGAAGTGGAAATCGAAACACCGATCTGTAAGATGAAATCCAGGGTGCTCAGTGGCAAGAAGGTTGGGATCGTGCCCATCCTGCGCGCCGGTCTTGGTATGGTGGACGGCGTGGCAAAGCTGATTCCGGCCGCGCGCATTGGCCATATCGGCCTGTATCGCGATCCTGAGACGCTTGAGCCAGTGGAGTATTATTGCAAGCTGCCCGCTGACAGCGAAAGCCGCGAGCTTCTGGTGCTCGATCCCATGCTTGCGACAGGCGGTAGCGCGTCCGCAGCGATTTCGTTCCTCAAGCAACGCAATTGCCATCATATCCGTTTGGTCAATCTGATCGCCGCTCCCGAAGGAATTGAGCGCGTTCAGAAGGATCATCCTGATGTCAATATTTATGTGGCCGCGTGTGATGAAAAGCTCAACAAGCATGGCTATATTATCCCGGGCCTGGGCGACGCGGGCGATCGCCTTTTCGGCACCAAATAAGCATCAATCACAAGAAAGACGGGGACGGAGGTGAGCTTTCGTTCCCGCTCTTTTTGTGATATCGGTCTCTGCTCCTGATGGTAGCGGTGGAAGCTTGGAGATATTTCAGGCGGGCGGGTATGCGACAACGCCCTTATTTCGCCAATTTCCGCGCAGCCAGCGTACGCTGAAGAGGATCGCTCGAAAGCCCCAGTCACACAGCATCGCGCCCCAGACGCCCAGAACGCCCAGACCAAAAGAAAGTGAGAACAGGTATGCCGCACCAAGACGGAAGACAAACATGGAGACGACGGATGTTACCATCGCGAAGCGCACATCGCCTGCCGCCCGAAGGGTGGAGGGAAGAACGAAGGTCAGAGGCCAGATGATCACTGCGCCGAGGGTATGAATCAAAACCATCTGTCTCACCAGAAGCGCCGTTTCCTCCGAGAGATGATACCAGCTCAGGATCAGGGGCAGTGCCAGCCAGAGGATGCCGCAGAAGACAAACAGGATCGCGTAGGTAAGGCCGAGAAGCAGACGGTTGTAGGAGCGCGCCTGGGCTTCGTCTCCCGCGCCGATGCAGCGTGCAATGACCGGAATAGCGGCCATGGAAATGGCGGAGCCTGGGATTACTTGGATATTGGCGATCGCCTGGCAGATCGCGTTTGCGGTTATGGCGGAGGTTCCGAAGGTGGAGATTAGACTTGCTAGGATGATCTTTCCGGCCTGGAACAGACCGTTCTCGATGCCGTTGGGCACACCGATGCGCAGAATTTTTCGGATCAGCTCGCCATTGGGGCGGAAGCGCAGGGAGCGGCTCAGATACAGGGACTGCTTTTTGCGCATGAGCAGCAGAAGCATCAGGATCGCGGAAACATACCTGGCAATGACCGTAGCGGCGGCCGCGCCCGCGGTACCAAGCCCCGCGCCATAGATGAGAAGGGCATTTCCACAGACATTGACCGCGTTCATTACAAGGGAGAGGTACATAGTGATCTTCGCGTTTCCCATGGTGCGAAAGATCGCGGAACCGGCCTCATAGATCGAAATGGCCGGAATGGATAACGCCGCCACCAGCAGATATCGGTTGGCATATTGATAAACCTCCGGCGAAATGGCGCCGAATACGTGATCCAAAAGCAGACTGCGGATGGCGTAGACAAGCGCCGTTACCGCCAGGGAGCTGAGGCCGGAAAACCAGATCAGCTGGTTCGTGGTATCCCGGGCCGCGTCCCGTCGTCCAGCTCCCAGATATTGCCCCGCGACCACGGCGCCGCCGGTTCCAAAGGCCGCGAACAGATAGATCAGCAGCTGAAAAGCCGTGTCAATGAGGGAGACGCCGGAAACAGCCGCCTCGCCCACGCTGGAGACCATAACGGAGTCGAGCATGCCCACAAGGAGCGTGAAAAGGAGCTCCAGGATGAGCGGGAGAATCAGCCGCTTCAGGTCACGTCCGCTAAAGAGTCTTTTGGAATTCATCGTATCACCCTTTTCAAAAAAGAAGCCTATCAGAGATGCTTTTCCCTGATACGCTTAGTATAGGCCCTTTTTTGATTTATGTCGAATACTTAATTTATAACCATTTTACATGCTTGAAAGGCATTTAATAAATTCCAAAAATCGCCTGCTCGCGGTTGAAAATGGCTGCTCCCGCTTCCATGCTAGCACAGAGCTGGAGGCAAGCTCCGGACAAAGCGGCACCATGCAGACCTCGGATTGATCCAAAAACGGCATGCCACCCTCGATCATGAGCGCATAGCCTACACCGGCCCGCACCAGCAGGCAGGCGTTGGTGCCCAGATTGCTTACCGCCGCTGTCTTAAGCTTCCCATAGGCCTCTCCAAACCAGTTTTCCACCTCACTGCGTACCTTCTGGCGGCTGGGCATAATAATGGGAACATCGCACAGCTCCTCGGCCGTCACATACGGCCGCTTGGCTAAGGGATCACCAGAGGGCATAATAACGGCCCAGCGCTCCTTCACCGGCATACGGATATATTCATATTGTTCCGTATCGACGGGCTCCAAGAGCAGCCCGACATCCGTCAGGCCGTCCTCCATGCGCTGACGGATCAGATCCGCTGTCGCCGTATAGACATCAAAGGTTACATAGGGATGCTGGCGCTGAAAGTCCGCGATCCATTCCGTCAGCAGACGCACGGATGCCAGCTCTCCGCAGCCGACGGAGATTGTGCCCTCGACCTGCCCGTCACAGGCAGAGACCTCGGCCTCGGCTCTGTCAACCAGCACCAGAATTTCTTCGGCTCTGCGCCTGAGAAGAATGCCTTCATCCGTCAGGGCAAGGGGACGGCTGTCCCGGGAGAAGAGCCTCGCGCCAAGCTCCTCCTCCAGAAGCGTCATCTGGCGGCTCAGCGTGGGCTGGGTGATATGCAGGGCTTTCGCCGCATTGGTGATATTCCGTTCTCGGGCAACGGTTAGAAAATAATGGAGCAGCCTGGTTTCAATCATTCGCTTGCCCTTTCATACGTTCTTGATGAGAAAATCCCATTCGATTTCCTGACTGAAACCGAACGGGATTTTCTCTGCGCACTGATTACTCCTTGACGTGGATACGCGTAATGGCACGCTTGAGCTTGGCCTCGGCAATGGCAAAGTCCTTGTCATAGCGGTCGAGCGCCTCCAGACGCCTCTGGGCCTCTTCCTGTGCCCGTGCAGCCCGCTCGGCGTCGATTTCCTCGGCCCATTCAAAGGTCGTCGCCATGACGCGCACCTCGCCGTTTGCCACACCCAGCATGCCGCCGCTACAGGCCGCCACACGGGTGTTTCCCTCTGCGTCCGTCACCCGCGCTTCGCCGATCCCCAGTGGGGCGGCATAGTCGATATGGCGCGCGAGGATACACACGTCGCCGCCCGCGGTGCGCACGATGATCTTTTCGGCCTGGCCGTCAAACACCATGCGATCCGGCGTTACGATCTGCAAATGAAACGTCGCCATGCTTATTCACCCTTTTTGGCCTTTGCGACGGCCTCATCAATGGTGCCGACGAAAAGGAACGCGCTTTCGGGCAGGTCGTCGTGCTTGCCCTCGATAATCTCCTTGAAGCCGCGAATGGTCTCCTTCAGAGGCACGTACTTGCCCTCCATGCCGGTGAACTGCTCCGCCACGCTGAAGGGCTGGCTTAAGAAGCGCTGCACCTTGCGGGCGCGGGCCACGATGAGCTTATCCTCGTCGCTCAATTCATCCATGCCCATGAT
>CAYQCL010000079.1:0-3978 GCA_964416065.1 uncultured Oscillospiraceae bacterium
GCTGCTTGTCTATGGATGACATTTCTTATGTACATAGATTATATCATCGTGTCCAATTTTTGTTTACCACTTCAACGCGCCCTTCGTTTTTCCCTGATTTGTTTTTTAGACGCGGCTGTAAATTCCCGTCAGGATTTCCCGTATGTAGCTGTTGCCGCGAGGAAGCAGAGGCGCGTTCCGCGCGTCCTCCACCGCTTGGGCGCGGTCATAGTCCAGCTGGCGGAGGCGGATCTCAAACGGCGCGTCCGCGCGCCCTTCCTCGCCGCTGAGAATGGCGTAGCAGCATTTCGGCTCGCCCAGAGCGTTGCCCACGCTGCCGGTGTTGAAGAAGACCCCGGGGGACATCGTGCGCAGGCTCTGGCGGTGCGCGTCGGCATGGCCGACCACATCGTAGCGCCCGCCCTGTCCGTCCGAGAAAAACGGCTCGATCCGCGAGGACTCCATATGGGCTGTAACCAGACTTTCCATCACGGGCCGCCCGTGGAAAAGCCGGACGCGCCGCCCGCTCAGCCATAGCTCGCGCTCCACGGGCAGGTCGCGCAGACGCTCAAGGCGCGCGTCGCCCAGCTGTTCCCGATAGAATCCATCCGCCGGAAACTGCCGGTTGGCTACGCCATAATCCCAGTTGCCGCCCAGGATGACCTCGCAGTTGGCAAAGGCCCAATCGAAGGTATAATCGCTGCTGGGGCCCTTGCCCACCACATCACCCAGGCACCAAACACGGTCGGGCTTTTGCAGAGCGAGGTCCCTTTCCAGCGCCTCCGTCGCGGGACGGTTGCCGTGGAGATCCGCCACAAGCGCGATCTGCATCCGTCATTCCTCCTTACGTATGGTAATATATCAGAAGCCGCGTTTGGCGTCAACCGATTGTCAAAATCAAGCGCGCATGGTACAATACAGACATGACCGTATTGAAGGGAGGCCGCTTGAAATGAAGAGGCTTGTATGGCTCGCGGTGGGCTTGTGCCTGATCGCCCTTCCCGCGCTGGCCCAAAGCAATGATCCCATCTGCTCTTATACGATCGCGCAGGGAGCGGAGGTCTGTCTGGTTTCGGACGCGGACAGCCTTGAGGCGCCTACGGGGCTGGAGGCGATGTATTCGCTCATGACCACAGCCAACGATTTTTCCGACGTTTATGTGGTACGCATGCCCAATGGCCGCGCGATGGCCAGCATAAGCTGCACGATGGTTTCCCAGGGTCTCAGCGCCGAGGAGCTGCTCGCGCTCTGGCCGCGCATCGCCGAGGAGATCGGGCGCGAGGCGGTCTATGTGGACGCGGATGATGCCTGCGCCTCGGTTCGCTCCTTTAACGGCTATGACGCGCTGTGCGTCGATACCTCCATTGTGGTGGGCGAGGAAAGCATGGCGCTTTTGGATGCCCGAGGCAGGGTGTTCTGCCGCGGCAACGACCTTATGGAGATTTGGGCCGTCGCGCCCGCCGATCCCATCTACCTTTTTGATGACGAGGCCGCCTCGGAGCTTCAAAGCGACCGAAGCGACCTGGACGACTTCCTTGACAGCCTCGACTTCTCGCTTGAGACAAACGGGGAAGGCTTGGCGGAGAACGCGAACGGATCCTGGGAGTCGCCCTCCGTGTCCATCCCCTCCGTTCCCTATGCCGATCCCGATGGACATTTCACCCTCGAGGTTCCCCAAGACTGCACGATCCTGACCGCCCTCTCCACGGAGGCAGAGGTTGCCGCCGTGCGCGGACGCTATGTTGCGGCCAATCCCGACGGGGCTGGAACCGCCTTTGACAGCTACCTCGCGGACGTAACGGATGAGCGCGCGACCCTTATCCTGACGGAGGATATGCGTTTCGCGGCGGAAATTTACTGCGAGGAGATTCCCTGTTCCAGGGCATGACGCCACGCACCTTTCTTGCGCTCCTGGAGCCCGTTCGGCAGGGCATCGAGGAGAGCTTTGGCCTTGCCGAGTCCCTTGATGATGGCTGCGGCCTGCTCACCTTCGCGGGCGTGGAGCACGCCTTGCTCGCCTATCGGGTGCACGCGGACGAATTCGACCTGACGCTGCGCGTCATGGCCGCCATGACGGACGAGGTCTGGCTGCGCGAGGTGGATTTCTACGACGCCGGTCTGGACGAGGACGCCTACTCGCCCATCGAGGAGCTGATTTTGAATACCTTAACCTACCTGTCGGCCAGAGAGGAAACGGATATCTGACAAAAAAGGAAAGAGGCGTTGCAAATGAAGAAGCTGAGCGTAGTCGTTCCCTGCATGAACGAGGAGGAGGCGGCGCCTTTGTTTTACGAGGCGTTCCTTCGGGAGACGGCGAATATGCCGGTCGAGTTTGAATTTGTCTTTGTAGATGACGGAAGCACCGACGGAACCCTTTCGATTTTCCGCGAGCTGAGCGAGCGGGACGAACGCGTTCACTATGTCAGCTTTTCGCGCAACTTCGGCAAGGAGAGCGCCATGTTTGCCGGCATGGAAAACGCAACCGGCGATTATGTCGCGATCATGGACGTGGATTTGCAGGATCCGCCGTCGCTCCTGCCCGAAATGCTGGAGGGCATTGAAAAGGAGGGCTACGACTGCGTGGCGACCCGCCGCGTTACCCGCAAGGGCGAGCCCAAGATCCGCAGCTTCTTTGCCCGCGCGTTTTACCGCCTCATCAACCGCATCTCCAAGACCGAAATTGTGGACGGCGCGCGCGACTTCCGATTGATGACCCGCCAGATGGTGGACGCCATTCTGAGCCTGCGCGAGGTCAGCCGCTTTTCCAAGGGCATCTTCAGCTGGGTCGGCTTCAAGACCAAATGGCTGGAATATGAAAACATCGAGCGTGTGGCCGGTCAGACGAAATGGTCGTTTTGGAGGCTGTTTTTGTATTCCATCGACGGCATCATCGGCTTTTCCACCGTGCCTTTGGCGTTTGCGTCGGTCGTGGGCGTGCTGTTCTGCGTCGTCGCGTTCGTGCTGATCCTGTTCTTCTTCATCAAAACCCTCGTCTGGGGCGACCCCGTGGCGGGCTTTCCCGCAACGATTTGCATCATTCTGCTCCTGGGCGGCATCCAGCTGTTCTGCGTGGGCATCCTGGGCCAGTATCTGAGCAAGACCTATCTGGAGACCAAGAAGCGGCCCCTCTATATCGAACGGGAGAAAAAATAGGCTTTGGGCCAGATGAGATATACAACCGAAAAGGCAGGGGCGCGTTGCAAAATACGATAGAAAAAAGATGAAAAAAGCAACGAGGGAAAGGAGCCAGAAGACTACCCAACCCTCGATTAAAATGAATGTGTGAAAAACCATTTAAAGTAAGAACCATATAAGCTATGCGAAAGAAATGGTCAATTGTCTCATGCTGTGGTTGCAGACGTTCTGAAATCTGCGGTCTCAAATACGAGGACATTCATGAAAAGAAATCCACCATCCAGATTCGCCGCACCATCGTAAAGGACGAAAATGGATTGTCAGAGAAGCAACCAAGACGGTTAAGAGCAAGCGCAAGATCAAGGTTGCGCCGTTCATTATCCAAAAGCTTCTTGCCCCGCTCCGCGAGAGCGACTTTGTGATCAACAGAATTCCAGACACCATCACAAAAGATTTCATTGATCTGCGCGACGAGTTGGGGAGTCATTGCCGGTTTCATGACATTCGTCACACCTACGCCGTGATCTCTTATTCACTCCGGCGATGACATCAAGACCGTTCAAAAGAACCTCGGACACCATACGGCGGCATTTACGCTCGACCAGTACGGATACGTTACTGAAACGATGCGACGCGACAGTGCAGATAGAATGCAGGTGTTCATCAAGGCGATACCCATGCCTAAAGGGTACTGACATTGAATTCAATCCCGTTACGCTTGTACCGTTAAAGGGTGTACAACGCTGTAAAGGGTAAAATAAAGGGTATTAGGGGCTAATAAACAAGAAAAAGCCCCGAAAACTCAGGGCTAATAGTGACAAGTAACTATTTGCCGCAGAGGGCGGCGTGACTGTGTGTCACGCC
>CAYQCL010000080.1:0-3807 GCA_964416065.1 uncultured Oscillospiraceae bacterium
TTTGCTATGCCGTGTTTCCCTTATCTTCCTGTTTGGATTGTTTCAAACTTTTTCTCTCCTTCCAGTCTCCAGGCTAAACGCTCGGTTTCGCGCGGAAGCAGGATCCACTCGGCCTGCTCCATCACGCGGCACTGAAGCGTCTCGGGGGTATCGTCGGGCAGAACCTCCACCGCCTTTTGGGCGAGGATGGGCCCGCCGTCGGGAATCTCATTGACGACGTGAACCGTCGCGCCGGTCACCTTTACGCCGCGCTCAAGCGCCGCGCGGTGTACGCGCAGGCCATAAAAGCCCTCGCCGCAGAACGCGGGGATCAGGCTGGGATGGACGTTAAGGATGCGCCCCTCATATGCCTTGACGACACAGGCGTCCAAAATAAGCATAAAGCCCGCCAGCACCACCATTTCAATATGATGCGCACGCAGAAGCCCCACGAGCCGCCCGCCATAGCTTTCGGGCGTCTCATCCGCCTCGCGCAAGAGCACGACGGTCTCCACGCCCGCTTTTCGCGCGCGCTCAAGGGCATACGCGCCTTCCTTGCTGCTCACGACCAAAGCGATCTCGCCGCTTTTGAGCTCGCCGCTTTGTTGGGCGTTGAGAAGCGCCTGCAAATTGGTTCCGCCCCCGCTCACCAGCACCGCGATTCTCAGCATAGCTCGATCCCGCCTTCGCTCTGAGCAATCTCGCCCAGCACATACGCGTCGCTCTCGCCCGCCCGATCCAAGCTGTCCAGCGCCAAGTCGACGTCCTCCGCCGCGACGGTCAGGCACATACCCACGCCCATATTGAAGGTGTTGAACATATCGCGCTCGGGAATCCCTCCCGTCTCCTGAATGAGCCTGAAGATGGGAGGGACGCGTATCGCGGCGCGCTCGATACAGGCCGACTTTCCCTCGCCCAGCGAGCGCGGGATGTTCTCGTAAAAGCCGCCTCCGGTGATGTGGCTGATCGCGCGGACGCGCACGCCCGCCTGAAGCATCGCAAGAACAGGCCTTACATAAATGCGCGTGGGAGTCAGAAGCGCCTCGCCAAGCGTCCCCGCCAGCTCGTCATAGTGCTTCTCAAGCCCGCCCTTTTCCACCTGAAAAATCTTTCTGATCAAAGAGAAGCCGTTGGAATGGACGCCGCTGGAGGGCAGCGCGATGAGCACGTCACCCTCCTCCATGGTGTTTTTATCCAGGATTTTGCTCTTATCCACCACGCCTACGCTGAAGCCCGCAAGGTCGTACTCGTCCTCGGGATAGAACCCGGGCATTTCGGCGGTCTCGCCGCCCACCAGCGCGCATCCCGCCTGCACACAGCCCTCGGCGACGCCGCTTACGATCTGCGCCACCTTCTCGGGCACATTTTTGCCCACGGCCACATAATCCAAGAAAAACTGGGGCTTCGCGCCGCAGCAGATGATATCATTGACACACATGGCCACGCAGTCGATGCCGACGGTGTCGTGCTTGTCCATCAAGAAGGCCAGCTTGAGCTTAGTGCCCACGCCGTCGGTGCCGCTCACAAGCACGGGGCGCTGGATATGGGTCATGTCCATCTCGAACAGGCCGCCGAAGCCCCCGATCCCATCCAGCACGCCCGGAAGCATCGTGCGCACCACATGCTTCTTCATCAATTCCACGGCGCGGTAGCCGGCCGTGATGTCCACGCCCGCGGCCTTATAGCTTGCGCTCTCGCTCCTCATCGCGCTTCATCCTCCGTTTCGTTTCTTTCGGACAGCCTGCGTTCAAATTTCAGCTTTTTGGTATCCTTTGGTGGCGCCACGGGATAGAGGCCCGTGAAGCAGCCGCCGCAAAAGCCGCAGGAGGAATGATCCGCGAGCTTCGGCAAATCGTCCACGCTGAGGAAGCCCAAGCTGTCCGCGCCGATGATCTCACGAATCTCCTCCACCGTGTGGTGCGCGGCGATCAGGTGATCAGTCGAGTCGATGTCCGTGCCGAAATAGCACGGATGACGGAAGGGCGGCGCGGAGAAGCGCACATGCACCTCCCTGGCCCCCGCCTCACGCAGAAGCCCCACGATACGCGCCGAGGTGGTGCCGCGCACGATCGAATCGTCGATCAGCACGACGCGCTTTCCCTCCACGGTCGAACGCACGGCGTTCAATTTGATGCGCACGCTGTTCTGCCGTTCGCTCTGCGTGGGCTGGATGAACGTGCGGCCGATGTATTTGTTTTTGATAAGCCCAATGCCATAGGGGATCCCGCTCTGGCGCGAAAAGCCTATGGCCGCGTCGATGCCGCTGTCCGGCACGCCGACGACCACGTCCGCCTGCACGGGATGCTCCAGCGCCAGGAAGGAGCCCGCGCGCATGCGGGCCACATGGACGGAGCTGCCGTCGATCACGCTGTCGGGGCGGGCGAAATAGATGAACTCAAACACGCACAGGGAGCTGGGGCATTTGCGTGGGCAGCGCAGGCTCGTTACGCCCTCGTTGGAGACCGTCACAACCTCGCCAGGCTCGATATCGCGCACAAACGTCGCTCCGATGGCGTCGAGCGCGCAGCTTTCGCTTGCGAAGACGATATTGCCGTCTATCTCGCCCATGCAAAGCGGCCGGAAGCCGTGCGGATCCCGCGCGGCGATGAGCTTCTGCGGACTCATAAGCACCAGGGAATACGCGCCCTCGATGCGCTCCATGGCCTTAAGTACCGCATTTTCGATGCTGGCCGCCCTGAGCCTCTCCTGGGTGATGATATAGGCAATGACCTCGGTATCGCTTGTGGTGTGGAAAATTGCACCCTTAAGCTCCAGAGCCTCGCGCAGCTCCCGCGCGTTGACGAGATTCCCGTTGTGGCACAGCGCCATCGCGCCCTTCTGATGATTGACCAGAAGCGGCTGGGCGTTGTTGCGGTTCTGCGTGCCGGTGGTGGCATAGCGGCAATGGCCGACCGCCATGCTGCCCTCGCTCAGCTTTTCAAGCACGTCGCGGGTAAAAACCTCGTTGACCAGGCCCACGTCCTTATAGCAGTCGATCACGCCGTCGCAGTTGACGGCGATGCCGCAGCTTTCCTGACCGCGATGCTGAAGGGCGTAAAGCGCATGGTAGGCGGCAGGCAGCACGCCCGTCCTGCCATCCTTGAGAAAAATGCCGAACACGCCGCATTCCTCGTGCGGCTTGTCAAACATATCCATGCTCATTCTCCCATCAGGCGCCTCATGATCTCGTGGTAGGCGTCCTCGACATTGCCCAGATCGCGGCGGAAGCGATCCTTATCCAGCTTCTCATGGGTCGCACTGTCCCAGAAGCGGCAGGTATCGGGGCTGATCTCGTCGGCCAGCACGATGGTTCCGTCAGATGTCTTGCCAAACTCGAGCTTGAAATCGATCAACTCAATGCCCAGATCCTTGAGATAGGCGGTCAGCACGTCGTTTATCTGAAAGCTATAACGGCTGATCAACTCCATTTCCTCGTCCGTCGCCCAGCCCATGGCCGCGATGTGATAGCGGTTGACCATCGGGTCGCCCAGCTCGTCGTCCTTGTAGCAGAACTCAAGCACGGTCTTTCCAAGCTTCGTGCCCTCCGGCAGTCCCAGACGCTTGGAAAGGCTTCCGGCGGCGATGTTGCGCACGATGACCTCCAGCGGCACGATCTTGACGCGCTTGACCAGCGTCTCTCGTTCGGAAAGCTCCTGAACGAAATGCGTCGGTACGCCCTCCTTTTCCAGAAGCTTCATCAGGTGGTTGGTCACGCGGTTGTTGATCGCGCCCTTGCCCGCAATGGTCCCCTTCTTCAGGCCGTTAAAGGCCGTCGCGTCGTCCTTATAGTCCACCAGCACAAGCTCCGGATCGTCCGTCGCGAAGACC
>CAYQCL010000081.1:0-3760 GCA_964416065.1 uncultured Oscillospiraceae bacterium
AAACGCAAAGGGTATGTTGAACAATTTCCTCGGAACGCTGAAGAAGACCGAACTCGTTGTGGTTGACGAGAGTGGATTTGTGCCGCTGCACAAGGATGCCGCTGAATTGCTGTTTTACTGTACGGATAGTGGTTTTCATGGTATAATACCAAAGCATGCCAATATTGAAAGCTGAAAGAAGGATGGAGCGAATGATGAACGAAAAAATTTTGGGCGTGATCTTCGACCTGGATGGAGTGATCGTTTCAACGGATAACTGCCATTACCTTGCGTGGAAGCGCATGGCGGATGAGGAAGGAATCTGTTTTGATCGAACGATCAATGAACGCCTGCGCGGTGTGAACCGGATGGAGAGCCTTGAGATCATTCTGGAGCGGGCGAAAAAGAACTATACGGACGAACAGAAGCTGGAGATGGCCACGCGAAAGAATACATATTATGTGGAACTGATTGGGAGCCTAACGGAGGCGGATATTCTTCCCGGCGCGTTGGATACTCTTGCGCTTTTGAGGAAGCGTGGGGTGAAAATCGCTATCGGTTCATCCAGTAAAAACACGCCCTTCATTTTAAAGCAAATCGGACTGGATAAGGCGTTTGACGCGATCGCGGACGGCAATCATATCAAGCATAGCAAGCCTGATCCCGAGGTCTTCCTGCTGGGGGCGAGTCTTTTGGGGCTTGAGCCGAAGAACTGTCTTGTCGTAGAGGATGCCGACGCGGGAATCGAAGCGGCGGTTGCGGGTGGTATGCGTGCGCTGGGCGTGGGCTCCGCGTCCAAAAACTCCAAGGCGTCTTTCCACGCGACGGATCTCGCTCATGCGGACTTTGATGTGATTTTGGCGGCAGAATAAAGGAGGTTTCTTATGCTGGATCAAGCAATTGCACGTGATGTGCTAGACGCCGCGCTTTCAAGCGGCAGCGATTTTGCGGAGATTTTTTTGGAGGACAGGCGCAACAATGTGCTGACCCTTCAGAATAACCGTTTGGAAACGGTGAACTCCGGCCGTATCCATGGCGCGGGAATTCGGGTGTATGTAGGCTTGAACGCGGTTTACGCGTACACGAACGACACCGACCGTGAAGGGCTGCTGCGCTGCGCGAAGCAGGCAGCCTCGGCTGTAAAGGTACACCGAGACGCGCCGTTAAGCGCCCGATCCTTCCTGGCATCCAATATCAAGGATATTCATCCCGTTCGGATGCTGCCCTCACAGACAGCCGCACGGAGAAAGGCGAATATCCTTCGAGCCGCCAACGCTGCGGCCCGAGAAGTCGGCGACGATATCGCTCAGGTCGTATGTTTCTATCGAGACAGTGAGCAGGATGTGCTTATTTGCAACAGCGACGGTCTGTTTGTGACGGATCGCAGGGTTTATTCACGCCTTGGCTGCCAGGTGGTCGCCAGCAATGGAACGGAAAACCAGACGGCCTTTGAGGGTCCCGGCGCGCTGGCGGGCTTTGAACTGTTCTTGAATCGTATCGATCCGGCGGCAACCGGCAAGAAAGCCGCTAAGACCGCAGTTACGATGCTTCACGCGCCGAAATGCCCTGCGGGTGTGATGCCCGTCACGATTGACAACGGCTTTGGCGGCGTTATCTTCCATGAGGCCTGTGGCCATAGCCTTGAGGCAACTAGCGTGGCTTTTGGAATGAGCGAGTTTACGGGTAAGCTGGGGCAGCGGATCGCCGCGCCCTGCGTGACGGCCGTGGATGACGGCACGCTGTCCAACGAGTGGGGCAGCGAAAATGTTGACGATGAGGGTACTCCCGTCAGGAAGCTGGTGCTTATCGAAAACGGGGTTCTTAAAAACTACATGATCGATCGTCTGAACGGCAAGCGTATGGGTATGGCGCCGACAGGCAGCGCGCGCAGGGAGAGCTATGCATACGCGCCCACCTCGCGTATGCATAACACCTACATCGCCTCCGGAGATGACGACAATGACGAGATCATCTCCACCATGGGAGACGGGCTCTATGCGGCGAAGATGGGCGGCGGCTCAGTTAATCCCGCCACGGGTGAGTTTAACTTTGCGGTTGAGGAGGGCTATCTCGTGAGGGATGGCAAGATTGTTTCACCTGTGCGCGGAGCGAGCCTGATCGGCAAGGGAGCGGAGGTACTCATGCGCATTGACCGTGTTGGACGCGATATGCGCATGGCGCAGGGGATGTGCGGAAGCTTGAGTGGCAGCGTTCCCACCAATGTGGGCGAGCCGATGATCCGTGTGTCCGCCATGACGGTTGGCGGCCGCGCGTAAGGAGGATAGAGAAATGCAAGCTTTTTTGGAGCAGCTTTTGAAGGCGGCAAAGGGCGCCGGAATTGAAGCGTGCGAGGCCTTTGTGGTCGAGCGTGACAGCTTCAGCGCCATGACCACCGAGGGCGAAATCATTGAATACAAGAGCAACGCCACAAGAGGATTGGGGTTTCGCGGCCTTTTCCATGGTAAAATGGGATATGCCAGCACCGAGGCCTTCGATGACGAGGCGATTGGGCAGCTGGTTAAGGGCGTGATTGAAAGCGCCAAGCTGAGCGAAAATACCGATCCCGAATTCCTCTATGACGGGGCAGAGAAAACGCCTGAGATCGCTTTGACAGACGAGCAAGCGTGGAAGGCGACGCCGGAGGAAAAGATTGGGCGCGTACTTCAAATGGAGCGAAAGGTCAAGGAGAGCGATTCTCACATTGATAAGACCGCGCATAACGCGATCCAAACGGAGCGCCATACGGTACGCATCGTCAATTCGTACGGCCTGAACCGCAGCTTTACCGAGGACAACTGCGCTATGTTCGGACAGGCAACTGCGAAGGACGGCGACTTTGTTTCTTCCGGCTATTATGGAATCTGCTCGCACCGTTTTGACAGGCTGGATGCAGACAGGATCGGCGCGGAGACCGCGCGGCGCGCGGTTGAGGGCCTTAACGCGGCACCCGTGCCCTCTGGCAGATACCGTGTGGTCTTTTTTAACGAGGCGATGACGGATCTGATGAGCGCCTTTAGTGGGATTTTCTCAGCTGAGGTAGCGCAAAAGGGTATGTCCCTTTTAAACGGCAGGCTTGGACAGAAGATCGCCGCGCCCTGTGTGACCATAATCGACGATCCTCTAATGCAGGATGGTCTGGAAAGCCGTCCCTTCGACGCTGAGGGCGTACCTTCCAGCGCGCATACGGTGGTGGAGGAGGGAGTGTTTTGCACTTTCCTGCACAATCTTAAAACAGCCCATAAGGATGGCGTTCAAACCACCGGCAACGCGAGTAAGGCCGACTATGCGTCCTCTGTACAGGTCGCTCCGTCCAATTTTTATTTCAAACCTGGGCAAAAGAGCTTTGACGAGCTGCTGGGGGAGATAGGCGAAGGCCTTGTCATTACAGAGGTAAGCGGTCTGCACGCGGGCGCGAATCCTATCAGCGGAGATTTTTCGCTGCTCTCCAAGGGGTATACATTTAAAAACGGCAAGCGCGACAAGGCTGTCGAGCAGATCACCGTCGCGGACAACTTCTATGAGCTGCTTCAAAATGTCCGCGAGTTGGCAAATGATCTTGCTTTTCCCTCAGGCGGCATAGGCAGTCCCAGCATCGACGCGGGGGAATTGAGCGTCAGCGGCTGCTGAACATGAACGGAATTTCTTTCGACCGGCCCTTTGCGAATCGCTGAGGGCTGGTCGCTGTTTTGTTTCGGCTTTTCCGCCGTGAATTCCCACAGTAAAAGCAACAGTAGAGAAAGTGTTGCATTTACTGTGAGAAACAGCTGCATTAAGTGTGGTA
>CAYQCL010000082.1:0-2556 GCA_964416065.1 uncultured Oscillospiraceae bacterium
AAGGTGCTGTTCATGGACGAGCCGCTGTCCAACCTGGACGCCAAGCTCCGTCAGGAAATGCGCACGGAGCTGAAGCGCCTTCACTCGGACACCAACAGCACCTTCGTCTATGTCACCCATGATCAGCTCGAGGCCATGACGCTTTCCACGCAGGTCTGCCTGATGGACAACGGCGTATTGCAGCAATACGCGCCGCCGCTGACCATTTACAACAACCCCGCCAACCTGTTTGTGGCGGAATTCGTGGGCAACCCGACGATCAACTTCATCCCCGTACAGGTGATCCGCGCGGAGGGAAGCACGGCCGAGCTCTCGCTTGTGGGGCACAGAGCTGTCTTCACGGCCGCAAAGCCCATCGAAGGGCTTGGCGGCGAAGCCGTTTTGGGCGTGCGTCCGGAATTCCTGCCTATCTGCGAGGACGGCGCGCTTACCGCCTCCATCTATTCAACCTTGCCCACCGGCATGGAGACGACCGTCAAGGCGTCATGCGGCGGCGAAATGCTCACCAGCGTCGTGTTCGGCAGCGTTGACTACGCGATCGACACCGAGGTCGGCCTCAATATCGTCGGCGGCGGCATCACGCTATTTGACAAGGTGACAGGAAGGAATGTCGCGATGGGCAGCGTTCAGTTCTCCTAAGCGCCTATCCAAAAAGGGGTGCCCTTGGCTTCCTTTTCTGAAGGCAAGGTTCGTCTGCGCCCTTGAGCTATGCTTTACCACCCTTTGAAGGCAGTCTGAAACGGGCCATGCCGCGCGGCGGCATGGCCCGTTTTCAGCATCTTCTGCGGCTTTCCGGCATTCCTCCCTATCCCTCCTTTTGGAAAAAAAGCATCGACAAAAGCGCAAATATGGATATAATATAATTTTGGATATCTTTTCGCATTCTCAATTCCGTAAGGCAAGTTAAGGAGGCACCCCATGACCGTTCGCACCCGATTCGCACCCAGCCCCACCGGCTATCTCCACCTGGGCGGCCTGCGCACCGCTCTGTATACCTATCTGTTCGCCAAGAAGAACGGGGGCAAATTCATCCTGCGCATTGAGGATACCGATCAGGAGCGCGAGGTTCCGGGCGCGGTGGAATTGATCTATCAAAGCATGCGCGAGGCCGGTCTGCTTTATGACGAAGGCCCCGACGTTGGCGGGGAATTCGGCCCCTATATTCAGACCCAGCGCCGCGATCTCTATATGCCCTATGCCATGGAGCTAGTTGAGAAGGGCGCCGCCTATCCGTGCTTCTGCACTAAGGAGGAGCTCGCTCAGCGCCGCGACGCGGCCACCAGGCAGGGAGAGCAATGGAAATACGACAAGCATTGCCTCAGCATCCCCAAGGAGGAGGCGCTTCGCCGCATGAAGAGCGGCGAGCCGTTCGTCATCCGTCAGAACGTGCCCACCACCGGCGTGGCCAGCTTTGACGACGCGCTCTACGGCCATGTCGAGGCTCCCTGCGACACGCTGGACGACAACGTCCTCATCAAGGCCGACGGCCTGCCCACCTATAACTTCGCCAACGTCATTGACGATCACCTGATGGGCATCACCCACGTGATGCGCGGCACCGAGTATCTGAGCTCCACGCCCAAATACAACCTGCTGTACGAGGCCTTTGGCTGGGAAAAGCCCACCTATATTCATCTAAGCCCCGTCATGAAGGACGCGAGCCGGAAGCTGAGCAAGCGCTACGGCGATCCCAGCTTTGAGGATCTGCTCGCGCAGGGCTATGTGAAGGACGCAATCATCAACTTCATCGCGCTGCTGGGCTGGTGCCCCGACGTCAAGAAATACGGCGACCGCGAGTTTTTCACCCTGGACGAGCTGGTGGAGGCGTTTGATTTAAGCGGCCTGAGCAAGTCGCCCGCCATCTTCAACACCGAAAAGCTCGACTGGTTCAATCATGAATACATCACCCGCATGCCGTTTGAGGAATACCTCGATCGCGTGACCCCGTGGTTTGACAAGGTGCTTTCGGGCAAGGGCATCGACTACCGCCGCCTGGCCGAGCTGATGCACACCCGCACCGAGGTCTTTAACCGCGTGCCCGACATGGTCAAATTTCTGGCCGAGCTGCCCGAGTACAGCCTGAGCCTCTACCGTCATCAGAAGATGAAAACCGATTTTGACATCTCCCTGAAGGCGCTCACGCTCGCGCGCGGGGTGCTGAGCAGGCTTGAGGATTTCTCCGAGGAGAGCGTCAAGGGCGCGCTCATGCCTCTGGCCGCCGAAAACGGCCTCAAGACCGGCCAGATGATGTGGCCGGTGCGCACGGCCCTTTCCGGCCTTGCCTCCACCCCCGGCGGCGCGACCGAGATCGCGTACCTGCTGGGCAAAGAGGAGACGCTGCGTCGGCTGGACATCGGCATCCAGAAGCTGGAGAAGAGCATCACGACCACCGCGCTGGAGACCAAGTGGCAGAAGCGCTGGGAGGAAAGCGGCGTCTTCCGCGCCGAGTTCCCGAGCAAGAAGCCCAAGTATTACTGCCTGATCGAGTTCCCCTATCCCAGCGGCAACGGCCTGCATGTCGGCCATCCGCGCTCCAGCACCGCGCTGGACATCATC